>NZXG01000016.1 GCA_002701845.1 Pseudomonadales bacterium | reverse complement strand
TAATCACGAGGCGTGTTTAAAAGTGGTGGCCACATGAATTCCAGCAGCAAGTACCGGCACCACACATCGGGAGCCGGTAACTTTATGAGCAGGCTCTAAGTAGGCTGGTTGTTTTTGTTCCCCGGCGGACAGGTCAATGGGATGCACCTGATAGGCCAGGCCCATTTCTTCCAGCGCGACAGACACTTTGTGACCATTGGGAGTGGGTGCGGTGTAGAGTTCAATCATGGCTTGGCCTTGGTTTTCGGAGTCAGGTTTTCAGGTTCAGGGTTGATAGCGGCGCCAGTCCGCCAGTTCGGTAATGTCTTTGGCACCGTCAAGCCCGTAGGGTTCACAAATAAATCCGCTCTCCCAGCGGCCATCCGCCAGTTGTACTTTGCCGATGCCCAGGGGCGGGGGGATCTCCGCCACGAAGCTGCCGAACCGGGCCAGGGGCAGCCGCCAGACTTCCACCGCGATGGCGGCGCCACCGTCCTCCACCCGGGCCATACCAGGGCGATATGGCGGGCCCCCGGCCAGGGCATAGAGTTTGTAGCAGGGGGCGGACTGGGTCTGCTGCAACCGGGTGGCGCCCCGTTCCCGCAGTTGCCAGTTCAGGGGCAGGCCGTCCAGGTGGGCGCCGCAGACCACCACATCCACGTAATCCCGGGGCACCCGGGTTGCCGGAGCGCGAGCCTGCAACGTTAACGGGGTGGCGCCCAGGGGCAGATCCACCGCCTGGTGCAGGGCTGCCGCCAGGGACAGCAGGCGTTTGTCGTTGCCCGCCTGATGGAACAGGGTCACGCCAAAGCCCACGCCATTGTCGTAGCGACCGGTGGGCACGGCCACCGCCGCGCAATCCAGCAGGTTCATAAAGTTGGTGTAGTAACCCAGGTTGCTGTTTAGGGCGATGGGGTCGGCGGCGATTTGCTCCAGGGTGTAAATGGTGCCGATGGTGGGGGTGACAATGGCGTCCACCGCGGCCAGTTGGGCCCGGGACTGCTGCTGGAAGGCCTGTAACTGGTACTGGGCCCGAAAGCAGTCCAGGGCGGAGGGGCGGGCGCCACCGCTGATAATCTGCTGAATCACCGGTAACAGTGATTGCGGCGACTGCTCAATCAGGGGTCGGGTGGCCAGATAGCGTTCCGCCACCCAGGGGCCTTCGTAGAGCAGCAGCGCCGCCTGGGAAAAAGGAGTGAAATCAATGGGCACCAGCTCGGCTCCCAGTTGCCGCAATTGGTCCAGGGCGGCATTGAACAATGCGCGGGCTTCCTGATTATCAAAGAATGCCAGTTGCTCCGGCGCCGGCACGCCAACGGTAAGCGGCCCCACCTGTGGCTGATAATAGCGCGGCCCGTTTTCGTAACGGTTGGGGCGGGCGTAGGGGTCCTGGGGATCGAAGACGGCGGCGCAGTCAAATACCCGGTTGGCATCGTCGTTATTCAGGGCGAAGATGGAGACGCAGTCCAGGCTGCGGCAGGCGGGTACCACCCCCCGGGTGCTGAGCAGCCCCTTGCTGGGCTTCAGCCCCACTATGTTGTTGAGGGCAGCGGGCACCCGGCCGGAGCCTGCGGTGTCGGTGCCCAGGGAAAAACTGGCCAGCCCCAGGGCCACCGCCAGGGCGGAGCCGGAGCTGGAGCCGCCGGCGATATACTCCGGGTTGAGGGCGTTGTGGCACGGCCCCCAGGGTTCCGGAGAGCGCACCCCCACCAGCCCGGTGGCGAACTGATCCAGGTTGGTTTTACCCAGGGGAATGGCCCCGGCGGCCAGCAACTGCGCCACCACCGCGGCGTGCGCTGCGGGGGTGTAAGCGAAATCCGGGCAGGCGGCGGTGGTGGGTATTCCCGCCAGATCGATATTATCCTTGATGGCAAAGGGAACCCCGTACAGGGGCAGGCTGGTGGGTTCCTTCCCCGCCAGGGCATCCAGGTAGGGTTGCAGTTCGGCGGCCGACAGCAAATAGGTCCAGATGGGATTGCTTTGGCTGGCCTGTTGATTGGCCGCAAGCAATGCCTCCAACAATTGTGCCGGGGTAAAGTCTCCCGCCTGGTAATGTTGCTGCAAGCCACTGATGGTCATGTTGACCTGAGTTAGATCCAGCATGGTCATTCCTGTTTGATGATCAGTAGGGGTTGGCCGGCGCTCACCTGCTGGCCCTGTTGCCGACTGAGACTGTGCACCACACCCGCTTCCGGGCTGGTGATGTCGATTTCCATTTTCATGGATTCCAGCACACACACCACCTGACCGGCGTCGATGCGGTCACCTGGTTGTACCTGCCATTGCCACAGATTGCCCGCCACGTGGCTGTCGATGGCCACACAGCCTGGTTCCAGGGCCTGTTCTTCATCCCCAGACTCCGCCGCCACCGAGTCCGCGTCGAAATGGAACTGGCCACTGTCGATCCAGCGTTGCAGTTCCTGCTCAAAGGCGGTGTTACGCTGCGCGGTAAATGCGTCAATGCTGGCGGCGTTGTCCCGCAGAAACGTCTGGTACTGATTCAGGTTGAAGCGGGTGTGCTCGATCTGCAGCGGGTACTGGCCCCGGGGAAACTGATGCCGGATGCGTTTCAGTTCCTCGGCGCTGACTTCGTAAAACCGGATCTGATCAAAGAACCGTAACAACCAGGGCTGGGTAAATTCCGGGGTTCGCCGGTAACGGTTCCACATCTGCAGGGTACGGCCCACGAACTGATATCCCCCGGGGCCTTCCATTCCATACACACACAGGTAAGAGCCGCCGATACCCACCGAGTTTTCCGCGGTCCAGGTGCGGGCGGGATTATATTTGGTGGTCACCAGTCGATGGCGGGGGTCCAGAGGCGTGGCCACCGGCGCCCCCAGGTACACGTCCCCCAGCCCCATCACCACGTAGTGGGCGTCCAGCACAATGCGTTTCACGTCCTCTACGCTTTCCAGGCCGTTGCTGCGGCGGATAAATTCAATGTTACTGGGGCACCAGGGAGCGTCCCGGCGCACCGACTGCATGTACTTTTCAATGGCCAGACGGCAGGCCTCGTCGTCCCAGGACAGGGGCAGATGCACGATACGGGAAGGCACCTCCAGATCGTCGTGGCGTTCCAGTTCCTGTTCCGCCCGTTGCAGAATTGCCACCAGCTCATCCAGCGGTAGTCGCAGGCTGTCGTAATGAATCTGCAGTGATCGAATCCCCGGGGTCAGTTCCAGCAGCGCGTCCAGGCCGGGCACTTTGCTTCTGTTATCCTGCAACCACAGCATCAGGGTGTGGGCCAGAAACCGCAGTTCAATATCCAGTTGCTGGGGACCGTATTCCACCAGCAGATACTTATCCCCGGCGGGACGATACACCACCCGGGCCCGATGCTCGGACTCGGGCAGTTCGCTGTGAATGGGAGAGAGGCTTGCAAGGTCGGCGGCTTCCGCTTGATAGGAACTTTCCTGCAACCGGGCCAGAGTTTCCTGTTGTGCCTGTTCCATGGCCCGGGCGGTGGCCTGGGTCACGGGCACAAAGCGCAGTTTGTCGCCGGCTTTCAGTTGCCCCAGTTTCCATAAATCGGCGGTAACCACGGTGGCGGGGCAGACGAACCCCCCCAGGGAGGGACCATCGGGCCCCAGAATCACCGGCATGTCGCCGGTAAAATCCACGCTGCCAATGGCGTAGGCGTTGTCATGAATATTGGAAGGGTGCAGACCCGCTTCGCCACCGCTGCTGCGAGCCCATTGCGGCTTGGGGCCGATCAGGCGGACGCCGGTGCGACTGGAGTTGTAATGCACCTCCCACTGGCTACCAAAGAAACCGGTAATGTCGTCGTCGGTGAAAAAGTCCGGGGCGCCGTGGGGGCCGTAAGTGACGTGCAGCCGCCATTCCCGGGGTAGCTGAGGAATCAGCTGCGCCGGTAGTGCCTGTGGCTGCGCCCGGGCGGCGGGGTCCAGCAGATGCAGCACGTCGCCGGTGCGCAAAGCGCGGCCGCTGAAGCCGCCAAACTGGCCCAGGGTGAACGTGGCGCGGGAGCCAAGGTAGTGGTTGCCATCCAAGCCCCCGGCCACCAGCAGATAGGCCCGGGCGCCCTGATTCTTGACCTGCCCGATACGCAGCACCTGGCCCGCGGCCACCGGCACCACCTGCCACATGGGCACCGGCTGTTGCTCCAGCGTGACCTCCAGTTCGGCGCCGGTGATCACCACCTGGGTGGCATGATTGAACTGCAGGCTGGGGCCGCGCACGGTGATTTCCAGGCCGGCGGCAGTGACGGGGTTGTCCAGCAACCGGTTACCCAGGCGGAAGGCATAGTTATCGAACGGCCCGGAGGGGGGAACCCCCACATCCCAATAGCCCACCCGACCGGGGTAGTCCTGCACCGTGGTGAGAGTGCCGGGGCTGATCACATCCAGGGTGGCGGGGGCGTAGTGGAAATCATTCAGATAACGGGTGTGCAGCCGGCCCTGGCGAAAGGCTTCCGTGGGCAGAATATGGCGCACGTATTCCAGGTTGGTTTCGATGCCCTGCAACGTACACTGCCACAGGGTTGCATCCAGGTCGGCGATGGCCTGGTCCCGGTTTTCCGCCCAGCAGATCACTTTCGCCAGCATGGGATCGAAAAATGGTGACACCTCCAACCCCGGGCTCACCCAGTGGTCGATGCGCCGGTGGCGGCCATCGGCTTCGGGCCAGTCCACCGCCGCCAGCAGGCCGGCGCTGGGCTGGAAATCCTTGCTGGGATTTTCCGCATAGATGCGGGCCTGCACCGCGTGACCCCGGGGCGTCAGGTTCGCTTGCAGTTGGGCCAGCGGTGGCAGTTCAGCGGCGGCCAATTGCACCATCCACTGCACCAGGTCCACGCCGTACACCTGTTCCGTAACGCCGTGCTCCACCTGCAGCCGGGTGTTCACCTCCAGAAAATAAAACTGCTGTGCCTGATCGTCGTAAATGAATTCCACGGTGCCCGCATTGCGGTACTGCACCGCCGCCCCCAGCCGGGTGGCGGTGGCATGCAGGGTTTCCCGTACGCTCTGCGGCAGATTGGGGGCGGGGGTTTCCTCCAGCACTTTTTGGTTGCGACGCTGGGCCGAACAATCCCGCTCCCCCAGGGCCAGGGCCTGGCCGTTGCCGTCGCCGAACAGTTGCACCTCGATGTGCCGGGCCCGCTCAATATATTTCTCCAGAAACAGGCCATCGTTACTGAAGTTATTGGCGGAGAGCCGCTTGACGCTGTCGAAGGCTTTGCTGAGTTGGCCCGGGTCATAGCAGGTCTGCATGCCAATACCACCACCGCCGGCGGTGCTTTTCAGCATTACCGGATAACCGATGTTGGCGGCGGCGCTGAGTGCCTCCTCCAGGGAGGTCAGCAGTTCGGTGCCCGGCAGCAAAGGCACCTCACTGGCCTGGGCGATGGCCCGGGCCCGGTGTTTCAGGCCGAACTGACGCATCTGTTCCGCGGTGGGGCCGATAAAGGCAATGTGTTCCGCCGCGCAGCGTTCCACAAAATCCGGGTTTTCACTGAGAAAACCGTAACCCGGATGCACCGCCTGCACTCCCTGCTCATGGCTGATGCGAAACAGTTTGTCCTGATTCAGGTAGGTGTCCCGGGCGCTGCCGTCCCCCAGGCTGAAGGCGCTGTCGGCGTGGAGCACGTGCAGTGAATCGGCATCCGCTTCGGCATAAACCGCCACCGCATGGATCCCCATCCGTTGCAGCGTGCGAATGATACGAACGGCGATGGCGCCGCGGTTGGCTATCAGAATTTTATCGAACATATCCAATCATTGGCGGGTCGTCCCGCGGGCAGTGACTGAGACAGGCCGTCCTGCTCAGGGTTGGATGAAGGCCGTGGTTACTGCTCCCAGATCAGTACTTCAACCGGTGTGGGATTGTAACCATTGCAGGGATTGTTCAGTTGCGGGCAGTTGGAAATCAGTACAATCACATCCATGGCCGCGGTCATTTCCACATACTTTCCCGGGGCCGAGATACCGTCTTCAAAAGTGAGCCCGCCCTGGGCCGTCACCGGTACATTCATGAAGAAATTAATATTGTGGGTGATGTCCCGTTTGCTGAGTCCCAGCTCCTCGTGTTCGGCAATGGCCAGCATCCAGCTGTCACGACAGGCGTGCATACAGCGCTTTTCCAGGTCGTAGCGCACGGTGTTGCTCTCCGTGGCACAGGCGCCGCCAAGGGTGTCGTGGCGACCGCAGGTGTCGGCGACGATGCTGAGCATTTCATTGCCCAGGTTGGACAGCAGCCGGGTACCGGCGCTGAGGTAGACGTTGCCCTGCTCCCGAATGGTATCCATGGCACTGTAGCGTTCAGAGACGTCGTTGGCGTTATAAAACAGGGTGTCCGCCGCCTGGTTGCCTTCCAGATCCAGAATACGGAAGGTGTTACCCTGGGGCACCACCCGCAAAAAATAGTCCCCCGCCGGCACCACCTGACGGAAACTGGCGTTGTCCACTGAGCGTTGGCTTTCCACGATCATGTTCGGCCCTCCTAGCGGAAAAATTGGTAGAGACGGTTATTCTCGAAACCGCGGCGGTTTTCCGGACGGAAGTTCAGGCAGTAATCGTCCTCCGCCACCGGGGCACTGGTCAGCAACTGGCAGAGCACCGGTTTGAAGGGATATTCCGTCGCCTGGTTCAACGGATGCGGACAAGTGTGCAGCAACACCAAAGTATCCAGTTCAAAGCGTAGGGTGACACTGGCGCCGGCCCGGGCGGCGCTGGCGTCCAGACTCAGGTTGCCGGCGTCATCCACGGTAACCTTGCTGAACCAGTTAAGATTGGCCGCCATGTCTTTACCGTTGAGACCGTACTTGGCCAGCTCCACCAGAAAACTGTCATAACCGTTCTGGTGCCATTGGTTGCGGTCATGCTGATAGTCCCGATCGCCCCAGCGTTCCGCCACCTGCTGACGATGAATATTGCCGCACACCGTGTCGTGCCAGCCAAAACTGTCTTCGGTAATGGAACAGAAAATCCGGCCCATATCGGAATACAGGCAATTGCCCCGGGTCAGTTTGAACGTGTGCTGGCCTTTCAAAGTGTCGGGGGCATTGTATTTTTCCAGCAGATCTTCCGGGTTGTATAACAGCATACCCAGGTTGGCACCGCCCTCCACGTCCGTCAGTGTCAGGCTGGTGCCCCGGCGAATCCGCAGCGACCAGTGTGCCGCGCCGGGCACGGTGTATTGGTAAAGCATTTCGGTCATGGGCTTACTCCGTAATGGCAGGTTGCTCGGTAACCGGGGGTTCCGCCAGGGCCTGGTGGATTTTATTGCCGGCGCTGGCGTCGATGGAACCCACCGGCATGTCATAGGTGATACGGGCACCGAATGCCCCCGGGGCCTGGGGATCCACGCGCACTTTATCGAACACCCAGAGCCGGGTCCCCAGATAAAAACCTTCCTTCAGATCGTGGGTGATCATAAAGATCGTCAGGCGGTATTCACGCCACAGCTTCAACACCAGTTGATGCATGTCGGCGCGGATGCCCGGATCCAGGGCGCCAAAGGGTTCATCCAGCAACAGAATGCGGGGTTTCTTGATCAGCGCCTGGGCGATGGCCAGACGCTGCTGCATGCCGCCGGACAGCTCGTGGGGATACTTATCCAGGGCGGCGCCCAGCCCCACCGCGTCAATCATCTCCTGAGCTTCCTCGCGGGCCTTTTGTCGGCGGCCCGCAAACAACCGGGCCAGTAACGGGCTGGCTTCAAATTCCCGGGACAGCAAGACGTTTTGCAGAACGGTGAGATGGGGAAACACGGAATACCGCTGAAACACAATGCCCCGCTGGGAATCGGGTTCGTAACGCAGCGGCTCACCTTCGATACAGATATCACCCCGGCTCGGCGCTTCAGTACCCAGCAGCATTTTCAGGAAGGTGGTCTTGCCGCAGCCGGAGGCGCCGACAATGGTGATAACGTCCCCCTGTTCCACCCGGTTGTTGATGCGCTCCAGCACCACCTGGTCGCCGTATTCTTTCCAGACGTTATTAATGGTGATGTAACTCATGGTCAGCTGCCCTCCGGAGTCTGATCGTGGAACCAGGGATAGCGCCACAGGGATAATTTACGCAGCAGGTAGTCGATCACAAACGCCAGCAGGGTGATCCAGAGTACATAAGGCAGGATTACGTCCATGGCCAGGTAGCGGCGCACCAGAAAGATCCGGTAACCCAGACCATCAGTGGAGGCAATGGCCTCCGCCGCGATCAGAAACAGCCAGGCGGCCCCCAGGGACAAACGCACACTGGCCAGCAGCCGCGGCATCACCTGGGGTAGCACCACCCGCAGAATAATCTGCCAGGTATTGGCCCCCAGGGTTTGTGCCTTGATTAATTGTTCGCTGGGAATTTCCAGCACCCGCTGTTGCATGTCACGCACCAGAAACGGGGTGATGCCAATGGCGATCAAAACAATTTTGGATACCTCTCCCAGGCCAAAGACAATAAACAGCACGGGCAGAATGGCCATGGGTGGCACCAGGGAGATGGCGGTGATCATCGGTGACAACCCGGCTCGTAAATAGGGAATGGTGCCATTACTGACCCCCAGCACCAATGCGATCAGCGCACTGATTCCCACGCCAATGGCCAGCCGTTGCAGGCTGCTCAGGGTGTCCTGCCAGAACACATATTCCCCCGAGCGCTTGCTGGGCTGGAACGCCAGACGGTCGATGGCGTCCACAAAACTGCCAAACGCCGGTAGTAGTTTATCGTTGGGGTTTTCCTCCAACCGGGCGTTGGAGGCGCCCATGTAAAAAAAGATCAGCAGAATAAATGGCAATGTGCCCAGCATCCAGCGGGCGGGTCTTGCGGGCTGTTGATTGATCAGTTTTTTCATGGCGGCCCCGGCTTAAATCAGCAAAAAAAGAATCAAGGAGTAAGTGGGCCGGCCAGTGAGCCTGGCCGGCGGATAACGCCTGAATTACAGTTTGCCGTCCACGGCCATTTGCGTGTAACTGGGGTCGAAGCGCAGCTTGATATTGTTCTTGTCGCCATAAACACCGGCGGGGGTTTCGATACCGATAAAGCTGGCATCGGCGGCGCCTTCCCCCAGCAGACCGTGCTTGAAGGAGAACTCCGCCACGTATTTCATGGTGGTTTTCAGCTTTTCGCTGGTGGTGAACTCCACGGCGGATGCCGGGGTGTAAAACATTTTGGTGGAGGCCAGTTGGGCTTCATAGCCCGCCAGGTCAGTGCCCGAGGCTTTGCCCATGAACGTCCGTGCCGCTTTGCCGGCTTCGTCATCGCCGCTCATGATGCCCATGATTTCATACCAGGCGCCCACCAACGCTTTACCAAAATCCGGATTGGCTTTCAGCGTGTCGGTATTCACCACCAGCAGGTCAATGATTTCGCCGGGGATCTGCGAGGAATCGAAAACCTTATGGCTCTTGGGCATGGCGGCAATTTCACTCAGCAGCGGATTCCAGGTGACCACGGCGGTAACATCGTCGGTGGTGTAGGCGGCCACCATATCGGCGTCAGAGGTGTTGATCACATTCACGTCCCGCTCGGACATGCCGATGGATTCCAGTCCCCGGGCCAGCAGGTAGTGGGAAACACTGAGCTCCACCAAATTCACGGACTGGCCTTCAATGGCCTTGAAATCACTCTTGCCCTTGAGCACCACGCCATCGTTGCCGTTGGAGAAATCCCCCACGATCAGCGCGGTGGAATCCACGCCGCCGGCGGCGGGAATAGTGAGGGCGTCCATGTTGGTCATGGAGCAGCCGTCGTACTGGCCGGCGGTGTACTGATTAATGGATTCCACGTAGTCGTTGATTTGCACCACGTCGATACTGATATCGTACTTGTCCGCCCATTTTTCCACGATTTTTTTCTGGGCGCCGTAATCCCAGGGCATCCAGCCCACGTAAATGGACCAGCAGATTTTGAAGGAATCCTTGGCGTTGGCAGCAGGGGCGAAGCCCAAAACAGCAGTCAGTATCGTCAGTGCGGTAATAAGACGCTTGGTCATGGTGGTAAACCTCCCAAAGGTTACACGAATAAAATGTCAGAGGATTCAATGGCACTCTTGCTGCAACTTCTGCAGTGCCATGCATGCCTCCCGGGCTTTTATCCCGCCGTGTAACCCCAGGCCGACCAGCAGCGTGAGGTCGATCGCTCTTGGACCAGTCACCAACCGACTTTGGCTGATCGGAACCCTAGCGATCCATTGGTAGTGCGCCAGATTGTAGACAGAGCCAATAGCCAGTGCAAGCGCCATTGAATCCTCTGGGTGTTCGCATGAAACACTCGGTAAGTTTCTTAGCAAGCCATGTGCCATGGCTTTTTTCCGCTAATTTGGGGAAAATCTCTGTACTTGACGAAGGAATTTGCGTTTCCATGCCCGGCTATGAGGCAGGGGTGTTGGTTATGAATCAAACTGGTGCGCACTCGTCCGCTCCATCCCAGGGGCTGCCGCTGGTCTGGCTGGCATGGCTGGCGGCGCTGCTGCCGTTTGTCACTACCCATATTTGTTACCTGCTGGCGGCCAGTCATGGCCAGGTGGACTGGTGTATTCCCTACTGGGACAGCTGCACTTCCATCAGCGCCACCGGCCGGCAACTGCCCGCCAAGTATGTCTTCAAGCTGGGGATGATTCCGGCGGCGTTGCTCACCGCCGCGTTATGGTGGTGCCTGTGGGGCTGGGGGCGCCAACATCAGGCTGGCACCGGTTGGTGGATGCCGGTGCTGGGGTCTCTGGCGGCGCTGGCACTGATACTCTATACCCTGGCCCTGGGGGAGGTGGGGCAGGGCTACCGCACCTTGCGTCGCACCGGTGTGGTGTTGGCATTTGCGTTTACTTTTCTGGCCCAGGTCCTGTTTACCCGGCTGCTGCGGCGACTGGCTCAGCGTAACGGCGATCCCTGGTGGACTCATTGGTGGCGCCGCAGTCTAAGCCTGCAACTGTTGCTGTTGGGTATCGGCCTGCTCAGTGTGATTCTGGACCTGGTGCTGGGCCGGGGTTACGACGCCATGGAAGACGCGTTCGAATGGTGGATGGCGCTGCTGCTTAACGGCTATTTTGTGGGGGTGGCGCTGTTGTTGCGCCGCGATCCGGGTTGGCTGCAGATCCGGGCGGCCGGCCCCGGCCGGGTTTGAGCAGATGCCACAGCAAAAATCCCAGGCCACTCACCAGTATCGCTAACACCCCCCACAACCCCCACAACCCCCACGTCATGGCCTGTTCTTCTGCACTCTGCTCCAGGCTCCAGGGCGACGGGTCGGCACTCTGAAAAATACCATAGCCCAGCAGTTCCGCCGCTGCCTGCGCCGCTGCGTTGTAAGCCGGGAGATCATCGGCGGCCACTTGCCGCACCCGGGGACGGTATTCATAATCCAGCTTCAACTGGCGCACCACCGGATAGTAGCGGGCCTGGAACTGAAACAGGAAAAACGGGTTTTCCCGCAACACTGTCTCATCCTCAAACTGCCAGTCCCGGCTCTCGAACTCAATTTCAATGCTGTGGCGAACCTGTTCCGGGTGGTGCAGGGGCAGGGGTGCCGCGTCCGACTGCACCGGTTCCGGGCTCAGGTAACTGTTCAGGGTATGCGGGTAAAAATTGGCGATCCAGCGCTGTTCGTCGGTCTGTAACTCCCAGAAGCCGGCGATCCGGTAATATTCGGTGATCGCCAGCGTGTTGCGCGCCTGATTGTCTTTAATGACCAGGGGCAAACGCACTTCGATGGTGGGATAGAAGTAGCGATAAAAGTCGAGATAACGTTGCTGTAGCGCTGCCTCCCCCTGGCTGGCCAGTTGTTGGCGCTGACGCTCCGCCTGGCGGCCCTGATACAGGGAACTGGTGGTGAACAGCACTGTCTCGCTGGTATCCGCCGCCAGTACAAAACGATCACTGACCTGCAGGCCGTGGGGTTCCGGCGTGGCGTTGATCGGGGTCAGGCTGTCACTGCCGGGGCGCAGTACCAGGGCCCGGCCATTGTCTGGCGGGCTGATCAGATCCAGTGCCCCCCGCTGGTACTGGCGCCGGGGGTCCAGCCACCAGTGGCGGTCCGGCGTGACCACCTGCACCAGGACGTGATCAAACAGGCCGGGTTGGGAAGGGGACAACGCCACCCCGGGGTCCGGTTGCGTGTTCACCAGGGCCGGATAGGCCTCCACCCCCAGCCGGTTCAACAACACCACCAGCAGCTGGGCCTTATCCTCACTGCTGCCGGACTGTTGTTGCAGGGTCACCGGGGCCGGTTGGATGGCAGTCTGCCACAGAGGCTGATCCAGGGTTTCGATCCGGTCCTGTACCAGTCGCAGGGCGGCGCTGATACGGCCGTCGTCGGAGTCGGCCTGCTGGCGCAGGGCGTTCACCACCGTATCCAGTGCCGCATTCTCGGCCGGCGGCTCCGGGTAGCGCAGGCGGGCCCAGTCCGCCAGTTGCTGCCAGCTGTGAAATTCCGGCAGGGCTGGCGGAGCCTGGGCAGCCGGTGCGTCGGAGGTGTCGGCACCGGCGGCGCTGATCCCAGCCCAACCCGCGGCGATCAGCAGCAGGGGAATAACCAGTCGGGATACCACCGAGGGTTGACGCACGGGGTGGCTGCTCAGGGCGCCGGGGCGGCGCGGGAGGATTGAATCTGTTGCGGGATGCGCCGGGCCATGGTTTGCACGGTGTGATCCATGGCGGCGCGCAGGGCCTGAAACAGGCGCTGGCCGGAACCGGAGCGGGCGAACTGCACAAACGACGCCAGCGTGGCATCCGAAAGCTGCTCCAGCGCCACACTCTGTTGCAACAGCAGCTGGTGTTGCAGTTGCGGCGCCAGTTGCTCGCGGGTGCCAGCGAATTGCTCGTGCAGCCTCGCAAAGTCCGGGGTTTGGGCCGGGGCGATCATGTTACCCAGACCACTGGTGAAGGCCGCCTGCAGGTTGACCATCAGATCCAGGGCCATGGCGTCCGCCCTGGAGGCCTGGATCATCTCGCGAATCAGAACCTGCCGTTGGTTACTGATCGCCGGTTGCTGCGATTCCAGAACCGCCGTGGTTTTTTCCAGCACGGCGGGGGAGGCGGCCTGCTGCTGGGCCCGCACCAGGGCCTGGCCATCGGTACTGCGGTACCACTGCAGCGCATCCAGCAGGGTGCTCACATCCAGCCGTTGCAACAGGTCGGTGGAGAGAATCGCCAGCATTTCCTTGGGATCGAATACCTGCATCAGCTGCTGCAACAGGGGCTTGAGCAGGCTGCCGGTGGGATTATCCGGCGCGTTGGCGGTTTCCCGCAGGGCCTGGGGAATGTACTGCAGCTGCTGCTGCAGTCCCGTGAGCCTGATCAGACGCGCCACCTGTTGTGCCGGGTCCGCGTTGGCGGGGCGGGAGGACTGCTCGGGCGCGGGGTCTGTGGCCGCCGTAGCGGTCATCGTCAGCCACAGCAGCCCGCTGCAAACCAGAGTACGTACCATCATATCCGAGATATCCGAGTTATTCCTGAGTTCCGTTTTTGGTGCCGGCCAGTACGGCTTTTTCCAGTGCCCAGAGGCGGTCCTGACCCCACAGTATCAGACTGCCGTAGCGAAAGGCAGGCACACCCCACAGGCCCAGCTGTTCCAGCTCCCCGCCATTGCGCTCCGCCAGCCGGCGCCAGTTGTCGTTATCCAGGCTGGCGCGGGCCTGGGGCCAGTCCAGCCCGGCCCGTTCCAGCATTTTTCGCTGGTGGCTGGGGCGGGTCATATCCAGGCCTTCGGCCCAAATGCCACTCAGCACTGACACCACGAATTCCTGATCTTTGCCTTGTTCCTGGGCAAAGGGGAACAGGGCCATGGCGTTCCGCACGCCGTCCCCCAGGGGATCACAGATTTTACCGAAAGGCAGGTTGTATTTTTCCGCTTCCCGTTTGGCGTCCCGCAGAATATAGCGGCGTTTGGCCTTGGGCAGTGGGATGCCGCGGTTGACCATGGGCATGATCGGTTTTGGCAGGACCGGAATTTTATACAGGTCAGCCAGTTTGAACACCCGATCCGCCGCCAGGTAGGAATAGGGACTGCGAAAGGAGAAATAAAAATCCAGGGGCTTCACCTGCTTTGGCCGGGGGCGCAGTGTGTTGTAGCTTTGCAACACGTGACGGTACTGACGTTGATAATCCGCCAGGTCGCCACTGGCCCGGCGGATGCCCGGTTTGTTGAGGCGGTCGGCCAGGTGCGCCAGCCGGTCCAGTCCCCAGTACCATTCGCCGCCGTAATACAGCATGGCCGACTGATAATGGCCCCGGGCCACCAGCTCGGCGCTGTTCTGACTCAGCAGCTGACGCGCCTCGCTGTCCTTCAGGCTGCCGTAGCGTTTGGCGGCACTGTGGAAGGTGGTGGTGCTGCAGCCCCAAAGGGCGGCAGTGACCTCGGTGACCAGATGCAACAGGCGGGGGCGATCCTGGTGTTTCAGCAGTATGGCGCTGGCCTTGAGGGCGTCCTCCGGGCTGGGCTGGCTGGCGTTGGCAGGAAACACCAGACCGTGCAATTGTGCCAGCCGGCGGGCGTCGGTCAGTGCATAGCGGGCCTGTAATTCCGGAACAGGGTTGGCTTCCGCCGGCAAATCCAGCACCAGGCGGATCTGCAGGTCCACCTTGAAATCCTCCAGAAACCGGGGCAGGGCCTGCAACAGTAGCAGCGAGTAGGGGTCATCCACCCGATGGTAAAAGATGACGGTGTTAAGAGAGGGCCGCAGTCGCCGCTTTACTTCGAACCAGCCCCGGCGCAGGTTGCGGGTCTTGGGGCTGGTGACCATTCGGGCCAGGAATGGCATGAGCAATCTGCTTAAAGTCATGGTGGTTTTTGGTCTTCCCCCTCGGGGCCGCCTGCGGCACCCGCTGATCGAGCGAGACTACGCTTCCCTTGCCAGTGGCTTGATGAACACTTTGGAATTGCGCTGGTAATTGTACAGGGATTGCCGCTGTTGTGGCAGCTCGGATACTTCGGCGCTCTTGAACCCCCGTTCCATAAACCAATGGGCCGTGCGGGTGGTGAGTACAAACAGTGATCGCAGACCCAACATGCGGGCCCGCTGCTCTATGGCTTGAAGCAATAGGTCACCACGCTGCGCACTGCGGTATTCCGGATGTACCACCACGCAGGCCAGCTCGCCACTCTGGGCGTCGGGGAACGGATAGAGGGCGGCGCAGGCAATGATTTTTTCATCCCGTTCAATCAGGGTAAAATGCGACACCTCGTTTTCCAGTAATTCCCGCGACCGGCGCACCAACACCCCCTGTTGTTCCAAAGGCTCCAGCAGTTCCAGCAGGTTGGCCGCATCATCCACCGTGGCCAGGCGCACTTTTTCATAGGTTTCCCGGGTGATCAGGGTACCGGTGCCGTCCAGGGTGAACAGTTCCCGCAACAGGGCGCCGTTGTGCTCGTAACTGACCACGTGGGCCCGGTTGACTCCGGCGGTGACCGCATTGCAGGCGCTGATCAGGGTGTAGTGAGGGGAATCCAGCTGCTCGCTCAGTTGGCGGGCCTGGGGCACGGTCAGTTCCCGTTGCAATTGCTGGTGTGGATCCAGCACGCCGGTGGCGGCGTTAAAGTAGATAATTTTTTCTGCCCCCAGCGCGGTGGCGGCGGCTTCCGCCACTTCCTCCCACAGCAGGTTGAAGGCTTCGCCCGTGGGGGAATATCCCAGTGGCGATAACAACACCAGATGGCCATCGTCCAGTTGCTGACGTACCGCCTGCTGCTGAATGCGGCGTACCTCGCCGCTGTGTTGAAAATCCACCCCATGGCGCACACCGAAGGGTTTGGCCACCACGTAATTGCCGCAGGAGACCACGCTGGCGGCGCCGTGCAGATGGGCGGCCGCCATCCATTGCACCAGTTGGCTCTGCACCTGGATGGCGGTGCGGCCGATGGCCTCAAGTACCGCCGGCAGGGCGCTGGCGGCGGTCACCCGGCGATGGTGCTCGATCACAATGGGCAGGCCACCCTCCTGCAGCCGCTGGTCGATCTGCGGGCGCGCCCCATGCACCAGCACCACCCGGATACCCAGGCTGTGCAGCAGCACCACGTCCTGCATTAATTGCGGAAAGCCCGGCGCCGCCACCGCCTCGCCGGGAAACGCCACCACGAAAACCTTGCCCCGATGGGCATTAATGTAAGGGGTGCTGTTACGAAACCAGTTGACGAAATCCTGACTGGGTGTGTGCTGATCTGATTGCATGGGGTACCGCTGATCGGGTGCTGATGCCTGCTATCTTAGCCCTGCCACGGCGCCGGGCTCAATCATCGGTCAGTAATTTTGCGTTGCCGCCCACGGCGGCGGTGTTGACGGAAATGGTTTTTTCATTGGCCAGTCGCAACAGATAGTGGGGGCCGCCGGCCTTGGGGCCAGTGCCGGACAGGTCCACTCCGCCAAAGGGCTGGGAGCCCACGGTGGCGCCGATCATATTGCGGTTGATGTAGACATTGCCCACTGGGGCGCGCTGAGCGATGTCCTCACAGAAGCCGTTGATACGACTGTGTACCCCCAGGGTCAGCCCAAAGCCGGTACTGCTGATCTGTTCCAGCACGGCTTCCTCCTGCCCGGCGGGATAACCGATGACATGCAGGATGGGACCAAACACCTCGCCATACAGTTCGTTGATGTGCTCCAGTTCAATAATCACCGGGGGCACGAAGTGACCCCGCAGGGGTGGCAGCGGTGCCTCGTACAGCACCCGGCCCTGTTGGCGGAAGCGTTCGATATGCAGCAGCAGCTCGGATTGGGCGCCAGCGCTGATCACCGGGCCGATATCCGTGGCCCAGTCCAGGGGATCGCCCAGGCTCAGGTGTTCCAGGTGTCCGCTTAGGGTGGCAATGGTTTTGGCTTTCACCTCTTCCTGCACAAACAACACCCGTAAAGCGGAACAGCGCTGGCCGGCACTGTCGAAGGCCGACTGCACCATGTCCCGCACCACCTGCTCGGTGAGCGCGGAGCTGTCCACGATCATGGCGTTCTGGCCGCCGGTTTCGGCGATCAACGGGATAATGGGGCCGTCCCGCAGGGCCAGCCGACGATTGATCTTGCGGGCCACGGCGGTGGAGCCGGTGAACATCACCGCCCGCAGGGCGTTCTCCTGTAGCAGCGTCTCCTCCACCTCCCGGGTGGCGGCAAGCACCAGTTGCAGCACCTCCGGGGGCACGCCGGCCTGGTGGAACAGCGCCACCGCCCGTTGGGCGATCAGGGGGGTCAAAAGGGAAGGCTTGGCCAGCACCGTATTGCCGGCGGCCAGGGCCGCCGCCACCTGGCCGGTGAAAATGGCCAGCGGAAAATTCCAGGGACTGATGCAGAGTACCGGTCCTTTGCCTTCCAGTTGCAGACGGTTTTCCTCCCCGGTCACACTGGGCAGGACTTTGGGGTCAAACAAATGCCGGGCCTGGTGGGCGTAGTAACGCAGAAAGTCCACTGCCTCCCGCACTTCCGCCAGGGCATTGTCCAGGGTCTTGCCCGCTTCCTGCATGGCCAGCAGCATCAGCTCGGGATAATGCTCTTCATACAGCTGGGCGGTGGCTTCCAGCAGGGCCGCCCGCTCCTCCACCGCCACCCGGCGCCAGCTGACGAAGGCCTGACGGCTCTGGTCGCAGGCCTGCAGGCAATCCTTGCGGCTGACGGGGCGGTAGTAGCCGACAATCTCGTCGTCATCCGCCGGTGACCGCACCGGCGTCAGGTTGGAATCGGTCTCGGTTTGGTCGTTGGTTGCGTCGGGCAGCTGCGCTTGCATGGCTTTACTGAGGGATTTCAGCGCCTGCAGGCTTTCCAGGTTGCAACCCAGGGCATTCTTACGCTGGGGTTGAAACACCCGCCGTGGCAAGGGAATCTTGGGGTTGCGCAGGCGCTCCATGGCGCGGATATTGGCGCTGGGCTCCTCAATCAGCCAACTGCCATCGCTTCTGGCCAATTGAATCTGGCGCACGAACGAGGTGTTGGCGCCGTTTTCCAGCAGGCGCCGCACCAGATAGGGCAGCAGTTCCCGGTAAGGTCCCACCGGCGCGTAAATCCGGCAGCGGACATCCTCGTAACCGTCCAGCAAATGATCGTAGAGCGATTCCCCCATGCCGTGCAGGCGCTGGAACTCATAGTGCTGGGCCTTGTACTGCTCCGCCAGGATTCGAATGCTGGCCACGGTATGGGCATTGTGGGTGGCGAACTGGGGGTAGAGAAAGTGGCGGCTGGCCAGTAGGGTCTGAGCACAATACAGAAAACTCAGATCGGTATGATCCTTCTGGGTATAAACCGGGTACTCCTCCAGCCCCAGCTGCTGGGCCAGTTTGATTTCGGTGTCCCAGTAGGCGCCCTTCACCAGACGCACGGGAATCTGACAATGCAGGGTCTTGCTGACATCCATCAGCCACTGAATCAGGGCCGGGGCCCGCTTCTGATAGGCCTGCACCGCCAGCCCCAGCTTGCCCCAGTGCCGCAGCCGGTTATGCCCCATGGCCCGGCTGAACAGCATCAGGGTGGGTTCCAGGCGCCAGCTTTCCTCGGCATCAATGGTGACGGCGATGTCTTTCTCCTGGGCCAGCAGCAACAGCTCCATCAGCCGTTCAAACAGGGTGTCCAGAGCCACCTCCTGGCGCAATTCAAAGCGCGGGTGCAGGGCCGACAGCTTGATGGAAATGCCGCCGTGATCCCGCCGGTTTTCCAGCCGCTCCCCCTGACAGCGAATGGCGTGCTCGTACGCCTCGGTGTAGCGTTCCACATCCGCCAGGGTCATGGCGGCTTCACCCAGCATGTCGTAGGAGTGGAAATACCCTCGCTTGATCTCCTTTTCGCCCCGCTGTAACGCCTCTTCCATGGTCTCCCCGGCCACAAACTGCTGGCCGATTACGGTCATGGCCTGGCGAATGGCGCTCAGGGCCAGGGGTTCCCCCAGGCGTCGCACCAGGCTCTTGATACCATCGGCCAGCCAATTGCCTGGCAGTTCATGGCGGGTGAACAGCTTGCCGCTGAGCAACAGGCCCCAGGTGGAGGCGTTGACCCAGCGGGCATCGCTGTGACCCAGATGCTCCGCCCAATTGCCCTGGCGCAGGCGGTCCTCCACAAAGCGCTCCGCCGTGGCCTGATCCGGAATCCGCAACAGCGCCTCCGCCAGACACATCAGGGTAATGCCTTCCTTGTTGTCCAGGCTGTATTCGTTGAGCAGGGTCTCCACCCGGATGCCGGGTTTGGCATTACGAATGACAATCAGAAACTCCGCCGCCTGCGCCCGAATCCGTTCCCGGGTGTCGTCCCCCAGGGTGTAGCCCATCAGCAGGTCCTGCACCGCGTCTTCCTCGCTGCGCAGGTAGTGGGCGAGTAAAATGTCCGGAAGCGGAAATTCCAGCCCCATGGTGGAGGGGGCTTTACAGCGTGCCACGGCGTTTTCTAATGACCTCGGCTGTTACCAGTTTCATCATTCATTTTGGCACAGGTTGGCCGGGTCTGTGAGGTTTTTGGAGGGGCTCACCGGAATATCCGCAACAGCAGAAGCGGCAACAACACCAGATCCACCAGCACCGCGCACACAATGGTAATAATCGTGATCAGTCCCAGGTCCTGGTTGGGATTGAAATCGGAAAACAACAATGAGGTGAAGGCGATGGCCATCATGGCGGTGGTGAGCAGCATGGCCACACCGACGGTATCCATGGCGTACTGCACGGCACCGGTGTTGTCCAGGTGCAGTTGTTCCCGGGCGTATTTGTATTTGGCGAGAAAATGAATAGTGTCATCCACCACGATGCCCAGGGTGATGGTGATACCCACGGACATGCCAAAGCCGATTTTGCCGCTGATCAGCGCCCACAAACCAAAAGCCATGGCCGCTGGGAACAGGTTGGGGACCATGCTGATCAGGCCCAGGCGCCAGGAACGAAACATCAGAATCAACAACAATGAAATGATGATCAGCGCCAGGCCAAAACCTTTGGACAGATTGTTTACGTTGGAATACTGCATATGGGCGAAGGCCAGATTGGCGCTGCCGATGGTGGCCTCGTCGGTGGCAAATGCGTGGTCGTCCAGCCAGTCCTGGATGCGATGCTCCAGTTCGATAAGTTGTTTGTCCGAGAGTTGATCGTAGACAGCGATCACCCGGGTTTCGGTACGATCAAAATTAATCAGATTATTCAGATCCTGGCCAAATGGCAGCGACATTTCATACATCAACAGATACTGCGCCGCCAGCTCCCGTGAATCTGGTATGCGGTACCATTGGGGATCGTCCTGGTGCAGATTACGATTCAGGGTCTTCATGATTTCCAGCAGGGAGTTGGTGAATCGCAGCTTGGGATTTTCCTGCAGCCGTTGCTCCAGATCCGCCAGCAGCGCCAGATATTCCGGGTCATAGATGCCGCCGCTTTCAGTGGCCGGCAAACTGATATTCACCACCACCGAACCACTGATGTTTTCGATCATGAAATCCATGTTGCGGCGGACTTCCAGGTCCTCATCAAAAAACTCCACAAAATTATCGTCCAGCCGGTTAAGGGGGATCAGGGCGGCCAGTACCACCATCACCAGTCCAAAGCCGATAATGATCTTGTTGGCGTGAGGCCGATACAGATTCAGCAGATTGCCCATGGTGGGGAGCTTGGTGATGCCGCGGGCGCGACTGGGCAGGTAATAGACCACCGCCGGCAGGAAGGTGAGGGAAGCCACCATGGCGTAAAGAATGCCGATACCGGCCGCCGTACCCATATGGGCGAAAGGCGGAGACTCACTGAAGTTGAGCGCGAAAAAACTCACGGCGGTGGTCAGGCTGGTGAAAATAATGGGGGAGAAGTTTACCTCGATACTGTTTTCCAGGGCGGCTCTCTTGTCCAGGCCCCGGCCCAGCCCCTGGGCGTAATTCACCATCAAATGGATGCAGTCCGCCATGGCGATGATAACGATAATGGCGGGGGTGTTCACCAGAATGGGGGAGACTTTAACGCCGGTCCACAGCACCGCGCCCATGCCCGCCAGAATCGCCAGCAGGGCCGTGGCAATACAGGCCAGGTTGCCGATCAGGTCCCGCAGGGTAAAGGTCAGAAACAGAAATACCAAAACCAGAGCAAAGGGAAAAATGGTCTGGCCATCCTGTTGCACAATATCCGGCAGCGTGGTTTCCACCGCCACCCCGCCCACGATGCGAAAGTTGATGGCGGGGTACTGCTGTTGCAGCTGCTGCACGAAGTCCCGCACATACCGCATTACCTCCACCGCCGCCTGACCGCCATTGGACTCGGGGAAATTGAGAATCACCGCCACCAGCGACAAGTCAGCGTCTGGGGTAATCAGATAATCCCGCACCCCTGGCTTGCTGGTGGCGTACTCCCGGCGTTCCTTCAGATCGGCGTCGCTCAGAGCGCTGAGATCCTCCACCAGGGGCTCCACCTGCAGTTCATCACCCTGCACCCGGTTGTAAAGGTGATTGGTCAGCGACTCCACCCGCTGCGAGTAGGGGATGGTCCAGCCGAACTCCGTGAGTGCCTGAATCGCCCGCAGCACATTGCGATCAAATACATCACCACTGGCGGGCTCCACCAGAATCATGACGTTTTTGTCGCTGGTGTAGGCTTCCTCAATCTGAATCAGGTCCCGCAGGTGCTGATTGCTGGGTTTGAAAAAGTCCCGCTGATCGGCGGAAAACTGGGCCCCCCAGGACCCCATCCCCAATATGACAGACCCCAGAACGGTCAGTAAGATACTGCTGATCCTGTGGTCCATGACCCAATGGGCCCAACGTCTGGCTAGCACGTCTATCCCCCGGCCTCAGGCCGTTGCAGTGGTTCACTTATAAAGAATGTATGGTAACGGCGGGCCGCCGGCCCGGACAGCGCTTAACGCGCCAGAAACAGGGATATTGAGGCCAGCGACCCTGGCCCTGCATGATCAGTGCTGAGCGGCCTTGCTGCTGCGATCAATTTTATCGATCAGCTGCATGCACAACGCCGAAAGTACAAAGCCAATGTGCACGATTAAGAGCCACATCAGTTTGGTTTCGTTTACCCCCTCGGCATCGGGTTTGAACTCCATATAATTTTTCAGCAAGTGAATGGCGGAAATAGCCACAATGGAAGAGGAGACTTTAAGCTTCAGGGAACCGGAGTCCATCTTACCCAGCCAGGAAAGCTTTTCGCTGTTCTCACTGATGTCAATCTTGGAGACGAAGTTTTCATAGCCGGAGAACATCACCATCACCACCAGGCTCCCCACCAGGGTCAAATCCACCAGAGTCAGAATCTTCAGAATCAGGGTCTGCTCGCTCATCTCGAACAGAATGGGCACCATATACAGCATTTCCTGAAAGAATTTGAAGGCCAGCACCAGCAACAGCAGGCTCATGCCCAGATACACCGGGGCCATCAGCCAGCGGCTGGCGTAAAGGGTCTTTTCGAGGATGGATTCCATCATGGTTCTGACTACCTGAACACCGTTATGACGGCCCTAAAGATACCGGAATTTCCGGGCCGGGTCACGATTCCGGTGGCGGGCGGTTGGTTTGGGGAAAGGCTTGCGACTACAATTGCTTAGACAGCGCGAATTTGGTGGCTCTAATTCGGAGTCAGGAGGTGGGCGCCCCGAAACCCGACTCCCACCCCCTGACGGGCCCAGACACACCACCACCCACAGAGCGAGCAACGTGACCGGTATTCAAAAAGGCAAAGCCAGTTTTATGCAGCCCAGCATCCGCATCGACGTGCGCTGGGTGCTGGACGGGTTAATGGATGATGGCCGCATCAGCGAGCGGGACATGAATTTTGTCTCCGGCCAGCGCCGGGAAAAAGCCGAGCTGAACTGGAACCCGCTGCAGTTTGTGGCCAAATTCAACCTGGATGACCAGCAGAACGAGAACCGTAAGCTGGATCTGGAGCGGCTGACGGAATGGCTGGCGAAACGGGCCCGGCAGCCCATTTATTACATCGACCCCCTGAAAGTGGATGTGACCGAGGTGACCTCCGTCATGTCGTTTCAGTTTGCCGAACGCCACGAGATTCTGGCGGTGGCGGTGGACGATGACAGTGTCACCATCGCCAGCGGCCAGCCTTTCCTTAACGAGTGGGAACAGGGCCTGGAGCAGATCATTCGGGGTCGGCTGATCAAACGGGTGGTGGCCAACCCCGCCGAGATCCGGCGCTTCACCCTGGAATTCTACAATCTGGCGCGTTCGGTGAAGGGGGCCAGCGGTGGCAAGGGGCCTTCCAACGTCACCAACTTCGAGCAGCTGCTGCAACTGGGGGAGCTCACTTCACCGGATGCCAACGATCAACATATCGTCAAGATCGTGGACTGGCTGCTGCAGTACGCCTTTGATCAGCGGGCCAGTGATATCCACCTGGAGCCGCGCCGGGAGCACGGTAATATTCGTTTTCGCATTGATGGGGTACTGCACGATGTGTACGAACTGCCGGCGCCGGTGATGGCGGCGGTCACCAGTCGGATCAAGATTCTGGGGCGCATGGATGTGGCGGAGAAACGCCGGCCCCAGGACGGTCGTCTGAAAACCAAGAGCACGGAAGGGGAGGAGGTGGAACTGCGCCTGTCCACCCTGCCCACGGCCTTTGGCGAGAAGCTGGTGATGCGGATATTCGACCCGGAGGTGCTGGTTCGCTCCGCTGCCCAGATGGGGCTGGCGGATGACGATTACGAGCGCTGGAACAATATGGTCACCCAGCCCACCGGCATCGTGCTGGTGACCGGGCCCACCGGCTCGGGCAAGACCACCACCCTGTATTCGACCCTTAAGCAGCTGGCCACCCGGGAAGTGAACGTCTGTACCATTGAGGATCCCATCGAGATGGTGGAGCCGGCGTTCAACCAGATGCAGGTGATGGACAATATCGACCTGACCTTCGCCGATGGGGTGAAATCCCTGTTGCGGCAGGACCCGGACATCATCATGGTGGGGGAGATCCGTAATCTGGAAACCGCCAATATGGCCATCCAGGCGGCGTTAACCGGCCACCTGGTGATATCCACCCTGCACACCAACGATGCGCCTTCCGCCATTGTGCGGCTGCTGGATCTGGGGGTGCCGCCCTATATGATCTCGGCCACCCTGCTGGGGGTGATGGCCCAGCGCCTGGTGCGCACCCTGTGCCCCCACTGCAAACGGGATACCCGCGTGGATCCGGATGTGTGGCACCACCTGATCCATCCGTGGAAGGGCAAGCAGCCGGAGCGGATTAAGGCCCCGGTGGGTTGCCTGGAATGCCGCAAGACCGGTTATCTGGGGCGGGTGGGCATCTACGAGGTGATGCCCCTGTCCCAGCAGCTAAAGGATATGGTGAGCAGTGCCGCGGAACTGTCCGACCTGCGCAAGCAGGCCATGAAAGAGGGCATGCGCACCCTGCGCCTGAGCGGGGCCCAGAAGGTGGCTGCCGGGGTCACCACCGCCGAGGAGGTGATGCGGGTTGCGCCGGTAGTGGGCAGTTACTAACCACGCTGATTTCTGAAGCAATCCGCCCTTTGTCGGCCGGGCTCCGCTAAAAACCGGGTCAAGTCTCCCTTTGCGGGCATTCGGTTGCTAGAATGCGGCATTCCGCCAGTTGTGTGCCTGGATTTGAAAACTCAGCCGAGGGGCCCGGGCTGACGCCGGCGGTGACCATAACAATAAGAAGTGAGCGCAATGAGTTCCCTGTTGTCGGCGTTTTCACCGGTACGCAATATCAAGCACCTGTTTGTGCGTCCGCCCTCCAATTTCAAGGTGTTGGATGGCTTTCGGGCCCTGTCCATGCTGATGGTGCTGGTGTTTCATACCTTTACCATCTATTGCACCTTTCACCCGGATATCGAGCTGATCGACATGGTGGAGGCCAGTACCTGGTCCGCCTGGATCTGGAACAGCGATAAAGGCGTGGATGTTTTCTTTGTTATCAGCGGGTTTCTGATCACCGGCATCCTGCTGCGGCAGCTGGATCAGGACCGGCGCATTCATTTTGGTAATTTCTATTATCGCCGCCTGTTGCGACTGAGTCCGGCCTATTGGCTGGTGCTGGGGCTTTATGCCCTGCTTAATCTGCCCAACGTCGATAATATCTGGGCCAATATCCTCTATATCAATAATTTCCTGCCCTATGAGGAGCAGGCCATGAACTGGTCCTGGTCCCTGGCCATTGAAGAGCAGTTCTATCTGCTGTATCCATTGATTCTGATGTTGTTGGTGCAGTATCTGAAGCGGCCCTTGCTGGGGCTTTGGCTGTTGCTACTAGCCTCATTCCTGGTGCGGTTCCTGATCATCATCACTGATCAGCGCATTCTCACCACCAACGGCAGCGAGCTGGTGATGAGCCCCGAGGCCCATGCTTATCATTTTTCGGTGCTCTACGATAATCTGTACACCCGCTTCGGTTCCCTGCTCTGTGGCTGTATCGCCGCTTTTTACTATTTCCATCACGAGGCCGCACTGCGGCGTTTTCTGAATTCCGGTTGGGGCAAGGTGCTGGAGCTGGTGAGCTTTGGTCTGATTATCTTGTTTCTCTGGCTGCCGGTGTTAAGCCGCAGTTTTGATGATATGACGGCGTTCAGCGTGCTGTACCAGACTGTCAGCCGCAACCTGTTCTGTGGCGCGGTGGCCTACGTGGCGCTGGTATGCCTGGAGCGCAGCTACCTGAGCCGGGTGTTGAATCTGATATTCGGCAATCGTATCTGGTATCCCCTGGCTCAGCTCTCCTACTCCATGTACCTGTTGCATGTATTCCCCATTGTGCTGGCGGTGCAGATGGGCGTGAACGCCATGACCAAGTATCCGGAGCGCTATGACTACAGCCACTGGGAGGCCATGAGCCTGCTTTGTCTTTATTCCACTGTGGCCACGGTTTTGGGGGCGTTCCTGATTTACATGCTGGTGGAGCGGCCCATTATGAATCTGCGGAAGTGATATGACGGCGGTACGGGCGGATAAAAGAGTGTGGGCGGCGCTGGTCCTGGGCCTGGTACTGACCCTGCCGGCCCTGTGGGTGGGCCTGCAGCTGGACGATTATTTTCATTGGGGGCTGGTGACCCAGCACAGCCCGGTGTTGCAAACCCAAAGCCCGGGTAGCCCCTACGGCCTGTTCAGTTTCGTGGATGGGGATCCCAACCGGGTTTCCGACCTGGTGAATCTGGGGCTGCTGCCCTGGTGGACCTATCCCCAGGTGGAGTACGCCTTCTGGCGCCCCATCACGGAATTAACCCATATCCTGGATTATGGTCTGTGGCCCCGGCAACCCTGGCTGATGCATCTGCACAGCCTGGTGTATCTGCTGCTGTTGCTGGGCTTGAGCGCCCACCTGTTGCGCCGGTTGCAGGGGGACAGCGCCGCCTGGGTCTGGGCCCTGTTTCTGTTCGTTGTCTCCTACACCCACGGTGTTCCCGCCGGCTGGCTGGCCAATCGCAATGCGGTGCTGGCCACCCTGTTTCTGGTGTTGACCCTGCTGGCCCACCACCGCTGGCGCCAGGGG
Organism: Pseudomonadales bacterium; assembly: GCA_002701845.1. GTDB lineage: Bacteria > Pseudomonadota > Gammaproteobacteria > Pseudomonadales > Ketobacteraceae > Ketobacter. Next base: position 44,769 of record NZXG01000016.1, on the reverse strand, counting down.
GATCGGGGTGTATTGAATTTCAGCGCCGGCCTCTGTTTCGCTGCGGGGCTGCTCTGTGGCGAGATGGCGGTCAGCACCGGCGCTTATCTGGTGGCATACGCCCTGTGGCTGGAGCGGGGGTCGCTTTGGGAGCGCCTGATGTCGTTGGGCCCTTACCTGGTGATTGGTGTTGCCTGGCTGGGCATGCGGGCGCTGTTGGGTTACGGCGCCAGTGGCTCCGGTCACTATCTGGATCCGCTGCAGAACCCGCTGCTGTTTCTGCAGACTTTTGCCGGTCGGGGCGCGGATCTGTTGGGGGGATTATTCTGGGTGGTGCCGCCGGAGCTGGGCTCCGGTCTGCCGGCGGCGCGACGCTGGGTTTACCTGGGGTTGTTCCTGCTGTTGCTGGCGGTGGCCCGGCCCCTGCTGCGGCGGGATGCCCGGGCCCGGTTCTGGCTCACCGGCGCCCTGTTGTGTTTAGTGCCTGTGGCCAGTACCGTGCCGCACAGCCGGTTGCTGATTGCCGCCAGCCTGGGAGCCGCCGGGTTTCTGGGTTTGCTGCTGGCAGCCTGGCGCCAGGGAGAACTGGCCCGGGGGTTGATGCCCCGTTTTCTGGTGGCACCCATGCTGGGACTGCTACTGTTCTTGCACCTGGGGATGTCGGCTTTGCTGCTGCCCCTGGAGGTGGTCTCCATGCGCCTGCTGGGGGACACCTACCTCAACAGCGGTGCCCGCAACTGGCAGCTGGAGGCACTGCCGGCGGGGACCACACCGGTGTTGATCAACCCCCCTCTGTCCAGCGCCGGTGGCTATATCAATGGTGTGCGGGCCTATTATGGATTGCCGGTGACCGCCCAGACCTGGCTGCTGGCGTCCGGCATGAAACCTCTGCAGTTGACGGTCATCGACGAACACAGTCTGGAATTGAGTGCCGCCACTGGCCTGTATGATGCGGTACAGGAAGGGGTGTTGCGGGGCCCCCAGGCGCCGTTTGCGGTGGGCGATCAGGTGCGGCTGTCCGGGTTGGTGATCACGGTGCTGGCCACGGAGCAGGGGGCGCCGGTACGGGCCCGATTCCAATTCGATGCCCCCCTCCACAGCGACCGCTACGCCTTCTATCACTGGCACAGTGGCAAGGTGGCGGTCTGCGTGTTACCGCCGCCGGGCACTTCCATCGAGCTGCGCCTGGACTCACAGCACTGCGCCGGTCCCTGACCACGGTCCCGCTGGTGGCAATTCCGGTTGCATCGGCGCCGGGGCCGGCGTAGGTTGCTTGCGGAACAGGTCGGGGCGCACGCAATGGACGGGCAGAACGACTTTCTGGCACGATTCCCTGATGCAAAATGGGTTCTCCTATGACGTTATTTAGCTCTGATCACCTTCCCGATGAGCGCTTTCCCGAGTCCGTGCGGCCGGCATTGAGTCAGTCCCTGGAGCGGCTGGAAGAAGCCCTGAGGGAGGCGGATTTGCTGGACCCACTGCTGGGCCTGGAATCCCAACTGCAGCAGCAGTTGCAAACCTGCCTGCTGTGCAGTGATTTTGTCACCGATCAATGGGTACGGCACCCGCAGTGGCTGGTGACGCTGCTGCAAAGCGGCGATCTGCAGCGGGAATACAGCCCCGGTGCCATGGCGCAACGGCTGCGGCCGGAGCTGGAGGCGGTGGCGGACGATGCCACCCTGGGTCGTGCGCTGCGGCGGTTCCGGCGGCGGGAAATGGTGCGGCTGATCTGGCGTGACTGTAACCGGCTGGCCAGCTTTCAGCAGACGGTGCGGGAGCTGAGCGAGCTGGCGGACACCTGCATCGATCTGGCGCTGGAAAAAATCTATGCCTGGATGGAGCCCCAGTTCGGGTTGCCCTATTACCCCAAGTCCGAGCAAACCATGCCTTTGGTGGTGCTGGGAATGGGCAAACTGGGGGCCCGGGAGCTGAACCTGTCGTCGGATATTGATCTGATGTTTGCCTATGCCGGTGAGGGGGAGACCCGCGGTGGTCGCAAGGCGCTGGCGCACCGGGACTTTTTCACCCGCCTGGGCCAGCGCCTGATCAAGGCCCTGGATGAACAGACCGCCGACGGCTTTGTGTTCCGGGTGGACATGCGATTGCGGCCCTATGGGGCCAGCGGCGCCCTGGCTTTGAATTTTCGCGCCATGGAAAGCTATTACGAGGAACAGGGCCGGGAATGGGAACGTTACGCCATGATCAAGGCCCGGGCCATCGGTAGCGACAACGGCGATGGCGAGCGTCTGCTGCAACGGCTTAAGCCCTTCGTTTACCGCCGCTACGTGGATTTCGGCGTGATCGACTCCCTGCGGGAGCTGAAAAAACTGATCAATCAGGAGGTGCTGCGGCGGGGCAATGAAGACAATGTCAAAACCGGCGCCGGTGGTATCCGTGAGGTGGAATTTATTGCCCAGGTGTTTCAGTTAATCCGCGGGGGGCAGGATGTGGAACTGCAGCAACGTAATCTGCTGCAGGTGATGGGAGTGATTCGCGATCTGGGCCTGCTGCCGGAGCCGGTGGTGAGTTCCCTGTGCGACGACTACGTATTCCTGCGCAACGTTGAACACCGGTTGCAGGCGTTGCAGGATCGCCAGACCCAGTCGCTGCCCGGGGATGCAGAGCAACAGGCCCGCATCGCCGTGGGCCTGGGGTATGCGGACTGGGCAACGTTTTACGCCGAGTTGAAGTCCGTGCGCGGTCGCGTCCGCACCCATTTTGACGCCCTGATCGCCGCGCCGGAGGATCAGGACGAGGTGTCCGTTGAGGATCAGGCGGTGGCCCTCTGGCTCAGTGACAGCGATTCGGAAGAGGGCCGGCAGGATCTGGAAGCACTGGGGTTCGACAATGCGGAGACTTCCTGGCATCTGCTGCATGAACTGAAAACCAGCCGCGATGTACTGCATCTGCAGGCGGTGGGCCGGGAGCGGCTGGACAAGCTGATGCCTCTGCTGCTCAACGCCAGTGCCCAGCAGCCGGATCCGGATCTGACCCTGCGGCGGGTGCTGCCGCTGGTGGAAGCCATTATCCGGCGTTCCGCCTATATTGCCCTGCTGGTGGAGAACCCCAAGGCCCTGGAGCGCCTGGCATTGCTCTGCGGCGCCAGCCCCTGGGTGGCGGAGACCATCGCCCGCCATCCCATGCTGCTGGATACCCTGTTGAACGAGGCCAGCCTGCTGAACCCCCTGGACGTGGCCACCCTGCAAAACGAATTGCGGCAAATTCTGTTGCGGATTCCGGAGGACGATCTGGAGCGGCAGATGGACGCGCTGCGTCAGTTCAAGCACAGCCACGTGCTGCGGGTGGCGGCGTCCGAGATCGCCGGTACCCTGCCATTGATGAAGGTAAGCGATTACCTGACCTGGCTGGGGGAAACCCTGCTGCAGGCGGTGCTGGAACTGGCCTGGCACCAGATGGTGGCCAAATACGGTCGGCCCCAACGCCAGGACGGTAGCTCCTGTGAGCTGGATTTCATTATCGTCGGCTACGGTAAGCTGGGGGGCATCGAACTCAGTTACAGCTCCGATCTGGATCTGGTGTTTATCCACGATGCCGCCACCAGTGGCGCCACCGATGGCGACAAGAGCATCGACAACAGTGTGTTCTTCGCCCGCCTGGGGCAGCGCATTATTCATATCCTCACCAGCAAAATGGCCTCCGGCGAGCTGTATGAGGCGGACATGCGGCTGCGCCCCTCCGGCAATTCCGGGCTGCTGGTGAGTACCCTCATGGCGTTTGCGGATTACCAGCAGGACAAGGCCTGGAACTGGGAGCATCAGGCCCTGGTGCGGGCCCGGGTGGTGGCCGGCTGCCCGCAACTGGCGGAGCGCTTTGCCCAGGTCCGGGAAGCCGTGTTGGCCCGGCCCCGGGATGAAGCCACTTTGAAGCAGGAAGTGGTGGCCATGCGGGAAAAGATGCTGGGGCACCTCAGCAGCTATAAAGAGCTGGAACTGAACCCGGAGCATATGACCGCCGAACACCGGTTCGACCTGAAGCAGGATCCCGGGGGCATGGTGGATATCGAATTTCTGACTCAGTATCTGGTGCTGCGCTGGGCAGCGGAAAAGCCCACCATGGCCACCTACACGGACAATATGCGCATTCTTGATACCGTGCGGGATGAAGCGCTGTTGCCACCGGAGGCGGTGGCGGCGCTGCAGGAAGCGTATCTTTTGTATCGCGGGCAGACCCATACCCTGGCGCTGCAGAACGCGGGCAAGCACGTGAGTGCCGACCAGTTTCAACAGCAGCGCCGCCAGGTGCGTGAAATCTGGCGTAAAACCTTTACTTAATATGCTATAGTTGCGGGTCCCGGAGCCGCGCCTGCTGTGGGCTGCCGGCGCATCCGATGGTGACACAGCGCAAATTGTTACACTGCTCGATAGGAGAAGTAGATCATGTCCATGGCCGACCGCGACGGTCTTATCTGGTTTGACGGAGAAATGGTACCCTGGCGCGATGCGCGGGTCCACGTGCTGACCCATACCCTGCACTATGGCATGGGTGTGTTTGAGGGTGTGCGCGCATACGAAACCGTCAACGGCCCGGGCATTTTCCGTCTCCACGAGCATACCGATCGTCTGTTCCGTTCCGCCCACATCATGAATATGAAAATTCCCTTCTCCAAGGACGAGGTGAACGCGGCGCAACTGGCGGCGGTACGGGAAAACAATCTGCCCCACGCCTATCTGCGGCCCATGGTGTTCTACGGCTCCGAGGGCATGGGGCTGCGGGCGCACAATCTCAAGGTGCATATGATCGTGGCCGCCTGGGAGTGGCCCGCCTACATGACGCCGGAAGCCAAGGAACTGGGGATCAAGGTGCGCACCTCCTCCTACACCCGCCACCATGTGAACATCACCATGTGTAAGGCCAAGGCCAACGGCAACTACATTAACTCCATGCTGGCGCTGAACGAAGCCCTGTCCTGCGGTGCCGAGGAGGCCCTGCTGCTGGATCCGGAAGGCTATGTGGCGGAAGGCAGCGGTGAGAATATCTTTATTGTGTACGACAACAAACTCTACACCCCCGAGTTGACCTCCTGCCTGGACGGAATCACCCGGGCCACGGTGATTACCCTGGCCCGGGAGCTGGGCTATGAAGTGATTGAAAAGCGTATCACCCGGGATGAGGTGTATGTGGCGGATGAGGCGTTTTTCACCGGCACCGCCGCGGAGGTACTGCCCATTCAGCAACTGGATGGTCGCATTATTGGTTCCGGCAAACGGGGACCTATCACCGAGCAGCTGCAGACCCTATATTTTGATCAGGTGATGGGCCGCGCGGAACAGCATACCGACTGGATAACTCTGGTCTGAGCTCCACCCTTCATTCATAAAGGCACAGTATGGCGCGCTATGACTGAAACCCCCGCCCGCGTGCTGTGGGTGGTCACCGATGAAAAGCCGGGTCACCGCAGCCAGCAGGAAGGGTTGGTGGAGCGGCTGCAGACCCTGGCGCCCTTCGATGTGCACTGGCTGAATATTCAGAACCTGCAGCTAAGTCTGATGGATGTGTTGCTGCGCCGCCCGGTGCGCCCGGAGCTGCCGGCGCCGGACTGGATTCTCGGTGCCGGTGCCGGGACTCACGCCTTAATCCTGAAACTGAAATACCGCTTTGGTGCCAAAACCATTCTGCTGATGCGGGGGGCCTTTCCCATGGCGCTGTTCGATGCCAACATCACGCCATTGCACGACAACCCGCCCCAACGGGCCAATGTGCTGCCCACCATCGGGGTGATGAATCCGGTGGTGCCCCGCTATTTTGGCCGCAATGACACCACCGGTACTTTCTTGATTGGCGGCAGCAACGAGCACTACCACTGGGATGATGGGGAGATTATCGGGCAGGTGGTGCAGGTGTGTCAGGGGCAGCCGCATGTGCAGTGGGTATTGACGGACTCCCGCCGCACGCCGGACAGCTTTCTGCCGGCGCTCAAGGCCCTGGGGCTGGCCAATCTGGAACTGATCAGCCACCGGGATACGCCGCGGGGGTTTATCAAGCAGCAACTGGATCGCACCGGACAGCTGTGGGTGACCCGGGACAGTGTGTCCATGGTGTATGAATGTCTGACCTCCGGTGCCCCCACCGGGTTACTGGCCATGACGCGGTTGCGGCAGTCGCGGGTGGTGAAGGATATGGATAAATTGCTCGGCGAGGGCTGGTTGCAGGATTTTAATGGTTGGGATCTGCGCCAGCCGCTACCGATCACGGAAAAACGCCTGTGGGAGGCGGATCGGGGCGCCCGCTGGTTGTTGGAGTATCTGGGCTAAAGGTGATCGGGAATCGAGTGTCGGACCCGGTGCGGCGTGGGAATGCCGGCGAATTTCACGCCGCGCGCTGGTTGGCGATCTGTTGATAGAGTCGCAGATATTCCGCCACGATATGGTCCCGGCAATAACCTTCCCGATAAACCCGCTCGCCGCCGGCGATCAGTGACTGGCGTAATTCCTCGCTGTCCAGCACCCGTTGAATGGCCCGGGCCAGGGCATCGGCGTCGTCAATGGGAGTGAGCAATCCGCTGACGCCGTCGGTGATGGCCTCGCCGGGGCCCTGGGAGGCGGTGGCCACGATGGGACAGCCGTGGGCCCAGGATTCCATCACGATGGAGCCCAGTCCCTCATGGCGGGAGGGGCAGACAAACAGATCCACGCTGGCCATCAGGGTGGTGACGTCATTACGCCAGCCCAGAAAGCGCACCCGCTGCTCCAGCCCCAGTTGCCGGCACAGAGCTTTCAGACTCGCTTCCTCCGGACCCGAGCCCGCCAGCCACAGGGTGGCGTCGGGGATCTGTTGCAGGCTGTGCAGCAGCACGTCAAAGCCTTTGTTCTCATGCAGGCGGCCGGCGGCCAGGATCAATGGCGGCTCCGCCGGGGTGGCAAAACTGGTGCGGGGCAGGGGGGTGACCGGGGTTTCGTCGGCAAAGTTGGGGATGTAGAACACCCGCTCGGCGGGGAAGCCGCCGTCGATCATGTGCTGACAGATACCCCGACTGATGCCCACCCAGTAGTCCGCATGGCGGTAGTACTTCAGGTTGTAGTAATGGCCCAGCCGGTTCACCAGGGCATAATCCCTGGAGTGGGGGGTGGTGCCGCTGGCCCGGCCCATCCAGGTCATGACGATGTCCGGCTGAAACTGTTTCAGTGCCCGGCGGTACTGCCAGTGTCCCGGCCAGTCCAGCCGCCCGCCGAAGCGGAAACCTGCGGTGGTGACGCCGTTGGCCTGTAATGCCTGCAACCGGTGTTCGTGATTGCGGATAAAGGCTTTGATCTCCAGCTCCGGCCGGGCGTTGAGCGCACTCACCAGCCGCACGAAAAAATTTTCGGCACCCCCTTGCTCGGCGCCTGCCAGAACCTGAGCTACGCGCATGGTGAATCACTCCTGTGTTGCTCCACCAGTGTTGAAAACAGCTGTCGATACTGGCCGATGATTACCTCCATGGAAAATTCCCGCTGGAACCGGCGCTGCCCATGTTCCGCCAGGGTCTGCCCCAGGGCCGGCTCCTGAATCAGGCGGTTGACCTGGCGCGCGCAGGCGGCCACATCGTCCACCGGGAACAACAGGCCGTCCTCTTCGTCGGTAATCAGCCAGGACGGCCCCTGGCTGGCGGCGGCAACAATCGGGGTGGCGGTGGCCCAGGCCTCCAGCACCACGTTGCCCAGCGGTTCAAAGCGGGAGGGGAACACGCAGATATCGGCTCGCTGAAACAGATTGAAGACATCCTTGCGCAGGCCCAGCAGTTGGACCCGGTCCGCCACGCCCAGGTCCTGCGCCAGTTGTTGCAGCTTGCTCTGCAGACTGCCATTACCGGCGATCAGCAGGGTGGCGTTGGGAATCTCCGGCATGGCTTTGATCAGGGTGTCATGGGCTTTTTTCGGGTGTAGGCGGCCCAGGGCCAGCAGCACTTTGTGCGTCGGGGGGATCTCCGGCAGGGGCTGTGGCGTCTGCAGGGTGTCCGGCAGCTCGCCAAAATTGGAAATCATGGAAACCCGCTCCGGCTCCCAACCGTGCTCGGTGACATGGCGCACCAGGTCCGGGGTGTTCACGATCAGATGGTCGCACTTGCGGTAATTGTTGATGTCGTAATAGCCGCCCAGGCGGCCCACCACCACGGCGTCGGTGCGGGGGCACTTGCGGGAGGCGCGGTTGACCCAGGTCACGATCAGATCCGGGCGGAAATCCCTGACCGCCTGCTTCAGCCGCAGATCGTAAAACAGCGGACGGGACAACAGACCCATGGGCAGGCTGCGATAATCCACCCCGGCCGCGGTCAGCCGGGCTTCCCGCGCGGGTAATGCCTCGATCACCAGTTGCTGTTCTATCCCCGGTTGGCGGGCAAAGGCCGCCGCCACTTTTTCAAAATAGGTTTCGGCGCCGGCTTCCGCCTGGGACAGCAGTATTTGCATCAAGCGCATGGGGGGACGTGGTGCCGGGTTCAAGTGGGTCATGATGAGGAAGTCGGGCTCCCGTCGTGCAGCAGCCGGCCCATATTGCTGGGCACCTTGCCCGCCTTGAGTTCTGCCAGAAAGCGATCCACCCGGGCCCGCAGTTGCCCGGTTTTGTTACGGCAGCGGCGTTGCTGCCAGCGGGTGGGCAGCCAGTGCAGGGGCAGCAGGGTACTCTCACCCAAGCCGTCAATCACCACCAGACGCTGCACGTTGCCCTGTTGATCCCGGGGCGCGACAATATTGTGTGGCAGTAGCTGGCGGGAGGGAATGCACGAGCGCTCCCAGAAACTGCAGAAGTCATCCAGCGCCTGTTGCAGATCGTCAGTCAGGCCCCGTTCCCACAGCATCTGTTTCAGGGATAGGGCGATAGGACCCGCGCTATCCCGAATCAGTTCCGATACCAATCCCGGCCCCAGGTCCGTGTCCACCATGCCGTAGCAATGACTGACATGGGCGTAAATATCAGCACCGAGACGTCGATCCAATTGGCCCATCACCCGCCGTTCTTCCAGGTTGTCATCGAAACTGGCCAGTGGCCGCAGATTTTTGGGGAAGCCTTTGCTAGCGCGCAGTGCTTCCAGGCTGAAGTCGGGCCGCCGCACTTTGATGCAGCGGTCCGGTTGCGTCGGTTGGACAAAACAGAGTCGGTTGCCACCCTGGGCGAAGGGCTTTTGATCCTTCAACCGGACGCTCATTTCAGCGTGCCATCCGCCTGGATGTCCCGGGCCCAGACATAATCGTGGCTGAAGGGCATTTGCTGTGCGGCCTCCACAATATATTGGGCATACAGGCGGGAATTGATTTCCCGATGAAAAAAGTCCCGGGCCCGCCCCGCCCAGTGCCGGCGTTTGGCGTCGTCGTGGTGGAATTCGCGGATCTTGATCAGCAGTTCCGCCTCGTCGTTGAAATACACCAGGGACTCCGCCGGCATCAGCTCATCAAACCGGGGGCTGGCATGGCTGAACTGCAAAATACCATTGCCCGCCAGCTGCGCCATGCGGGCGGAGGAATACCAGTAATGACCTTCCTGACGATTCAGATTCAGCCCCATTTTGCTCTGCGCCAGGGCCCGGTCATAGTCGCGCCCCCATACTGGTGGCTCACCAAAACTGCCGAAGGTTTTGAAATTCATCTCACCAGCCACGGCGTCTTTAATGCGCTTCACCATCTGCAGTCGTTCCGTAAACTCATCACTGTTGCTGCAAAACAGCAGATCGATGGGCAGGTCGCTGCGCTCGGCATTGTTCAGATTTTCGATGGCGGGGTCTACCGGGTTGGGCATGTGGTAGATCCGGGCGCCGATACCTTCGAACTGGACTAATTCCCGGCGGCCGGTGGATACAAACACCGCGTCGGCGACCGCTGCCCGGTGTTTGATGCGCTCCACATTGCTGGGCACGAACAAAGGGTCGTTGTTGCAGTGAATCACCGCGCACCGGGGGAATCGCTGTTTGATGGCGCTGAGGGTGGCATTGGTGATCATATCGCAGTGGCCGGCAATCACCAGGTCCGGTTCGAAGGCGTCCACGGTGTCCAGCAGGCGGACATTGGCTTTTTTGGTGCCCAACTCCCGAATGCCCAACGGTGCTTCAAAGGCCGCCACGTCGCGATCACTGAACCCCTGGACGTAATGATCGTTTTTGATCAGGCCAAAGGTCAGTTTCTGGGCCCAGCTTACCCGCGTTTTGCCGTAGCGGCGCAATTGCTGGTAAGCGATGTGCAGTATTCTCATGAACGGCTGGCCTCAATCACCCGGGCTGGTAAGGGGCGGGATTATAACAGTGCGCCGGCGGCGGGATAAACCTCAGGGCTGTTCTGGGCTCAGGGCTGCCCCCGGGCGCTCAGCAGCTCGTGGTAGACCGCCAGCGTCTCCCGCACCTGGGTTTCGAGATAAAACGCCCGGGGTAACTCGATGCGGTGGGATTGCGCCAGCAGTTCGCTGATACGACGGGCGAAGCGGGGGATGTTGTCCGGTTCCACCAGGCCCTGGGGGAAACCGGCACCCAGGGATTCGCTGGCGCCACCCCGGTCGTAGGCCACCACCGGGCAGCCGCAGGCCAGAGCCTCGGGCACCGTGCGGCCGAAGGGCTCCGCCTTGCTGGACAGGTGGCAGGTCACCGCCGCCAACCCGTAAAACGCCTGAATATCGCTGCGGTGGCCCACGAACGTGACGTGCGACTCCAGGCCCAGCTGCCGCCGTTGCTGCAGTAACTCGTCCAGATAATGTTCCTTGTTCGGCTCCGCCGCGCCCACCACCACCCCGTGGCAGTCCGGCTGTGACTGGATCAGCTGTGACATCACCTGCAAAAACGCCTCCTGGCCTTTCCAGCGGGACAGTCGGCCCGGCATCAGAATGATGCGTTTGCCCGCCAGCTCCGGGTACTGACCATAGAGTTCACGGCGCCAGTCTTCGGTGCAGGCTTGGCGATTGAAGGCGGCGGGATCCAGCCCCCGGTAGATGCGGGTGATCGCGGCGGGGTCTACCGCATAGTTGTCCAGAATGTACTGGTGCACACAATCGGAAATGGCGATCAGGCGTTCCGCCCGCGCCATGATCGCACTGTAGGGGGTGACGGAATACATGCCGTGAAAAGTGCTTACCAGCCCGGGGCGGCTGGTTGCGGGCAGCTTGCGCCAGGACAGCCAGGTGATCCAGGCCGGCATGCGGGAGCGCACATGGACGATATCCGGCCTCAGTTCTCGCAGCAGGCGGCGCATGGGCCGCACCTGCCCCAACGAGCGCAGGGACTTTCGGTGCACCGGGCGGCTGAGGTGTTCAGTGCCTTCGGCCTGCAACTGCGCCACCATGCCGCCGCCATTGGAGATCACAATGGAGCGATGCCCCAGTTTGACGATCTCCCGGGCAAATTCCACGGTGCCCCGTTCCACCCCGCCGGCGTTCAGGGCCGGCAGCACCTGGACGATGGTCAGCGGACGGGAACCGGTCACTGGATGGGGGCCAGAGAATCCCCGCGGCCAACCGCGTAGTAAAGGAAGCCGGCGGCCCGGGCATCCGCCGGGTTATACAGGTTGCGGCCGTCCACCACCACCTGATACTTGAGCTGGCCTTTCAGCCAGTCGAAGTCCAGGGTGCGGAAGGCTTTCCACTCCGTGCACACCACCAGCGCATCGGCGCCGGCCACGGCATCGTTACGGTGGTCGCAGAATTCCAGGTCGTCCCGGTCGCCATAGATGCGATGGCATTCCTTCATCGCTTCCGGGTCATAGGCCTTCACCCGGGCGCCGGCGGCCCACAGGGACTCCATCAGATTACGGCTGGGGGCTTCGCGCATGTCATCGGTGTTGGGTTTGAAGGATAAGCCCCAAACCGCCACCGTTTTACCCTGCAGATCCCCGTCGAAGGCCTTGTTTAACTTGTTGAAAAGAATGGATTTTTGCCGCTCGTTGACATTTTCCACCGCCACCAGCAACTCGGGATCATAGCCGATATCGCGAGCGGTACGGGCCAGCGCTTTGACATCCTTGGGAAAACAGGAGCCGCCGTAGCCGCAGCCGGGATAGATAAAGTGATAACCGATACGGGGATCGGAACCGATACCCTCCCGCACGTGCTCGATATCCACCCCCAGACGCTCCGCCATCTGCGACAGCTCATTCATAAAGCTGATCTTGGTGGCCAGCATGGCGTTGGCGGCGTACTTGGTGAACTCCGCCGCCCGGATATCCATAAACATCAGCTTATCGTGGTTACGCATGTAGGGTGCGTAGCACTCCCGCATCAGATCCCGCACCGCATCGGAATCCGTGCCCACGATAATCCGCGCGCCCTTGGTGAAGTCCTCCAGGGCACTACCCTCCTTGAGGAATTCCGGATTGGAACAGACATCGAAACTGAGCTTTTCACCCCGTTTGTTGAGCTCTTCCTGCACCGCGGCACCCACTTTCTCGGCGGTACCCACCGGCACCGTAGACTTATCCACAATGACCTTGTAGTCCGCCATATGCTGGCCGATGGTGCGTGCCACCGCCACCACGTATTGCAGGTCCGCGGCCCCATCCTCGTCCGGCGGGGTGCCCACGGCGATAAACTGCAGCACTCCGTGGGCCACGCCCTGCTCGGCGGAGGTGGTAAAATTCAGGGTACCCTCGGCCACGCAGCGCTTAACAACATCCTCGATGCCGGGTTCGTAGATGGGTATAACCCCTTGTTTTAGCTTGTCTATTTTGCTCTGATCAATATCCACGCAGACCACGTGGTGGCCCACGTCCGCCAGGCAGGCGCCAGTGACCAGGCCGACGTAACCGGTTCCGAATACGGTGATTTTCATGCCGAAACCCCTGAGTTTGCTCTGATTAACTGCTATTGAACCACCCGGCTTCAAGGTGGTGTGAATTACCAATCGAAATGGGGCTGCCGCCCGCTAAAGCCCGAAGGATATACAGGTATGCCATGAATTACTATGGACAAATTGTGTCTTCCACCCTCAACCCGTCACATCGGCTGGGTTATGGATAATATGGAAGACTTCTACCAGTCGGCCTCTGGTGTTGTAAAAAGAATTCTACTTGAAGATGGCGTTACGCCTTCGTTCGGTTTCTTTCCGCAACCAGTGATCCTCGGGGTACCGTTCACCGAATTTGGTTTTATGGTAAATGGAGGGCAACTGCCCCAGGTCAATGGCGTGATAACCCTCATGTGCCAGATCGAAGGCCAATACCGTGGCAGTGGGACCCAGCGCAATCAGCACCAGCCAGTCTTTCTCGTATTGCCGAACATTATTCAAAATTGTCTCGTACTCAGCGAATGCATTTTTGGCAGGAGCAAATACGAATTGATGTTCAATTATATTGCCAAATAATTCTTCGACAAAGAAAAATCGGCTCTTCTTCCCAACCACGAAGAGAACACGCCGGTCTTCCCATATGGATTTAAAAAGCGCCACATTGCGATCAAATTGCTCTCCCTTTGCCCAGAGAAGGCCGGAAATGGTCCCTGAGTAATAGGTTTTCTGCGGATCGAAAAGTCTGAGTGTTCTGTTGCCTTTTCTAATGATGAATTTTTTCCAAATGGGGCCGAGGGTTTCAAATTCATAGATGCCGGATATGCCCACCAGAATATTTTTCTCGTCAGATTTCAGGATCTGTTGCAGTCTCGTTACCAGTTTCTTCTCTAGCTTCTGGTAGGCACGCTTGTCTTTACCCAGTAGCAGATTAAATTCACCGTCATTTAATCTTGCAAGGCTGGCGCCTGCGCGGATTTTTTCGATTGTCGGTTCGGGTCGCACAGCCTTGGGATAGTTTGCGATGAAACGTTCGATTTTGGGACGATATAGCGCTATCAACCAAGCGTCTATTTTATTCCGTAGTGCTACCCGCCACCGCTTAAACGGAATAACGCCTACCACCAAAGCCAGCAAGCGTCTCCCAATGATACGCAACAGATGCATATCATCTCCAAAAATTTTCTCTAATTGGGATGGCTCGTAAATCAACTTTGCTGCCTCGCTCAAATCATACGTGAGATTCAGGTTTGATAACGTGGTGAAAAAACTGTCTTCACGCTAGAATAGGAGTACCTAACCGCGATCAAGCAAAATGCGGGCCATTAATGCTCGACGGACGAGCTAAGCTAGGTTGTAGCAATTCAATTTGCCGGCTATCGTCATGAATCTAGTTGTCTTCAAGTGCCTATCGCATTTCATTGGCTTAAAAAATAACAATGGTTTGGTCTGACACATTGAGTGGACTATCCAGTAAAGCGTGCCTTTACTTTTCGCAATGCAAAATAACGACTTAGCAACAGTATGGGTGAATTCCAGCCATGCTGTATGGCCTGACGTGGATTATCAATGAGCAGGAAATCAATTTCATGTTTAAGCTTTTTGCGTTGTATTTTTTTCCTTAAGCATTTGTAAGTTTTGTTTGGGTCAACATATTCAAGGTCTAGTAGTCGCTGGGAATAGACATCTATAAAAACCCTCCGCTTGGACTTTTTTTGGTCTAATAGCTCATTTAAAGTCTTGTTCGTTTTATGATTCGATGTCCAGGAAATACCAACGCCGACTCGGTATTTGACCAATGGTGTATCCACGTAAACAACCGCGTCAAGCAAAGCGGCTCTAAAGCCCCAGACCAGGTCTTCGTAGGCATTCTTATAGTGAATAGGAGGGAAGGCGTCCAAAAGACTTCTGGTGAAAGCCGAAGAAGCGCCAATATAGAGAGAGCCACGAACAGCTGTATCAGACAAGTCGACAGAATTGGTTCCCCAAGATGCTTCTAATACCCCAAGCTCGTTACTATTTTTGTCAATTTTTATAACGTCACCATGAAACAGTGTCGGTTTTCCATTGCGCTTTTTGTACAGATCTACCATTGTTGCAATTCGTTCAGGCAAGCATACGTCATCGCCGGCGGAGCCAATAATAAGGTCACCCTTGGCCATCCTGAACACCTTGTTTACATGTTCAATTAAGCCAAGGTTGATGTCGTTTCTGTTTAGAACAATCTCGTTTGGTCCAGTATATTGCGCCACCGTCTGCTCAATGATCTGAAAAGTGCTGTCCGTCGAGCAATCATCAGAGATTATGATTTCGATGGGGGAGTATGTCTGCTTGAGAACTGCTTCAACGGACTCCTTTATGTAAGCCGCCTGATTGTAACTGCAAATTATCAGAGTGACAGAAGGTGAGGCCATGGCAACTACGTTGTTGGATCGAAATCGTTTATGGCATCAACCACCGTTTTAACCTGGTCAGGAGAAAGGTGCGGGGACACCGGTAAGCTTAAAATTTCATCGGCTAGCAGCTCAGAAACAGGCAGATGTAAAGAATTGAAGCTCTCATAAGCTTTTTGCTTGTGAGGAGGTATTGGATAATGAACTAAGGTCTCTACTCCACAAGTATGCAGCCAATGCTTAAGTTTGTCTCTATAAGGAGATCGAATAACATATTGATGCCAAACTGGCGTAGACCAAGAGGGGGTGGAGGGTGTCACTACGCAAGAGTTGGTTATTCCATTGCTATATGCATTGGCGATTTCCTGGCGTGAATAATTCCATGAATCCAGCTTCTCCAGCTTAATAGAAAGTAAAGCTGCTTGGATCGGATCCAGCCGGGCATTGAAGCCAATAATATCATTTTGATACTTTAGGATGGAGCCGTAGTTGCGTAATAAATTGATTTTTTGCGCAATTTCCGGCTGATTGGTAGTAATGCCTCCAGCATCACCGGCGGCTCCCAGATTCTTTCCCGGGTAGTAGCTCCATGCAACAATATCTGAATGGCTGCCAATACGATCACCATTGTATCGCGCTCCGTGGGCTTGCGCGGCGTCTTCTATAATAGAAAGATTGTGTTTTCTGGCCAGCTCTATGATGGGAGCCAGGTCCGCGCTTTGGCCGTAAAGGTGTACCGGTATGATCGCTTTGGTGTTTCTAGTAATGCTTCGCTCCACGTATTCGGCTGACATTGTGTGATACTTTATATCTGGCTCAACTGGTACCGGAGTAGCTCCACAATGCGACACTGCTAACCAGGTGGCAATAAAAGTATTTGATGGCACGATCACTTCGTCACCGGGACCCACTCCCACAGCAATCAACGCCAAATGTAAAGCCGAAAGACCGCTTGATACGCCACAACAGTAATGAGCATTAACATAATCTGCAAAATGTTGCTCAAATTCTTCCACTTGAGCCCCGCCGATATAGCAGTTGGACCGCAAAACCTCAATCGCCTTGGCTTCCAGGGCCTCACCTATTTCTTCGTAGGATCGGCTCATATCGTAAAAAGGTACTTTAACCATTGTGAAAACGGTGCCTTACAAAGGATTCATAATCTCGAAAATAATCCAACTCATCATAAATTTGGGAAGCAAGCACAAGGCACACAGATCCAGAAGAAAAATTATGAAGCTCGCGCCAAATTGACGTACAAACATAGAGGCCCTGCCAAGGCCGATTGAGAGTTACGGTCTTCCGATACTGCCCATCGTCAAGCACTACATCGAAACTTCCTGCAGCGGCGATAAGCAATTGCTCCAGCTCCTTGTGAGCATGCCCCCCACGATTACTGCCTCCAGGGACATCATACAAGTAATAAACTCTCTTAATATCGAAGGGAATGTGCTGGCTCTGTTCAATAAATGTTAAATTGCCCCGATTATCATGTATTTTTGGCAATTCAATAATTTTGCAGTTATCTATATGCATTATATGCCCGCTCTTGATGCTCTCGGAACAAAAAACATCACTGTCTCGTAAATGCTTTCCGTATAATGGCGAACGTACACATCATAATCACTGCGTATCGAAAGTACCTTCTTGGGTACTTCCCAAAAAGGGCCTGAATTCTCGATGCAATGGTAAATAGCAATAGCTAATTTGGGGTGGCATCTCTTGATGGTTTTCTCTGCGCCTTTCAAGGCCGAAATTTCCCCGCCTTCAATATCCATCTTGATGAAGGAGAAATCAGTGTTCGTCACGTCATCCAGAGCGTCCACTTTGATAGTGATGTCTCCCGTATCAGAAACTCTGGAGCCTGACCCGCTTGAACTAAGTCGTAGGGTTTCTGCCCTGTCTGATAGCCCAATTGGGTAAAAGTAAACATGGTTATGGTGGCTTAGCCGCTTTCTTGCATTTAATAAGTTGTTTGGGTCGGGCTCGAATACATGAATCTGCTTGTAAGCCGGGCAGAGTGATATAAACATTTCACTGGTGTAACCATCGAAAGCACCTATGTCCGCGAAGCACTCACCCTCACGGCGCAGGTTCAAAAATGGCTCGAAGTATTGTTGGCTCTCTTGATCCGAAAATCCCTCTAGAAAATCAAAATCATACTGAAGTCGAAAATTAACTAAATTTTGATAGCAATGCCTGGACTCTCTGTCAGCAAGCAATTGATAGGTCCACTCATATTTTTCCCGGTTGCTCAAAAAATCTGACTCGAACCCTTCATTAAAATGAATGCGACATAGATCTTTCTTCCATAGCTTAAACAATGAAAAATAATGTTGATGTTCAATATTTAAGCGGTCAAGAAAGCGGGATACCGTCAGTGGTTTCCCGCCCGCCAATACAAGAACCAGTGCGTTGGCCGGTATTTCTGAGCTACGGATTATCGGCTTCTCTGCGATACTAGAGCATGACGTGAAGTCGTCTATGATCCCTTCTATCTTGAATTTCTTTAGAATCGACCCAGCGTATCTGTTATATCCAAACAGATAGCAGGGGCGCGAGCCGGGGTTGCTAAAGCTAACATAAAAGTCTTTTAAGCTCTTTATTTTGTCGGCTTCACCTTTGACGGGTAAAATTAGACTCTTATCATCCATCCACAGCCACCCATTTTCTTGATGCCGAGGAAAGATGAATTGCTTCCATCAGCGCCATGCTTTTCACTTCTTTTTCAACTCCAAACACGTATGGGGAAGAAACCGGTTCACCACTGGTCAGCTGACTGATTTCCGAAGCTACATCGGCGTAATAATTTGCAAAAGCTTCTATGTAACCAGCGGGATGCCCGGCTTTAAACCTTGTATAGCGCAGCTTATTGCACTCACTAACATCGGGGCTCCCACGATCTAAAGTGCTTCGGCGGCCGCTTGAGTCCGCTAAATGTAAAATCTCTGGTTCAGTTTGAGTCCACTCGGCGGAGCCTTTGGACCCAAACAGCCGTATACGCATACCATTGCGGTATCCTAAAGCGGCTTTGGTATACCAGAAATGACAGGTCATCCCGGAATGATAGCGTGCTATACAGGATACTGAATCATCTATCTCAGTAAAATTCCCATAGGAGTTAGTAGTGGCTATAACTTCCTGAACGTCTTGCCCCGTTAAGAATTCAATAAACATCTGTAGATGCGCGCCAAGGTCAAGTGATACTGTTGGAACGGTGCTGTCACTTAAGCGCCACTTCTGTGGAATCACCGGATTGCCATTGGTATCTAGCCTTATAAAGCCTTCTTGAGGCATTTCCAGCATTACTTGTTGTACTTCACCCAACGCCCCCTGCTGGACGAGTGCACGCAGCTCTCTAGTCATCGGATAGCCCGTATAATTGTACGTGACGCACAGATAACTGTTCGACTTCGCCTGTAACTCTGCTAGTTTTTTGGCCTCCTTCAAAGAAGTCACTAGCGATTTTTCGGAAATCACGGTAACTCCATGAGCCAGGCAGCTAGAGATTGCTGCATAATGCTGGTTTGTGGGTGTTAGAACAATTAATGCATCAAATTCGGTGTTATGTAGTTTAATCAGGTCCTCATAGGAGCTGCAGCAATTCTGCTCCGGTACGCCATAAACATGTGCACTTTCAATATTCTCTTTTCTATTGCGGCTAAAACAACCGGCCGTTAGTTTGAACAGACCATCCAAATGAATTGCTGCATAGTGTGCACGACCAACAGCAGAACTCTTTCCGCCGCCCAGAAAGGCCGCCCGTATTGGCCGGATATCTAGTCGGTTATCAGAAAGCATGATTATCCTCAATTGTTTTTATGCTCATGTAATCTGCCATAGAAGGTGTAATTGACTTAAGCGTCTCAGCGGCCTCAAACTCAGCAAACAATATTGCTACTTTATCGTAAGGCGCATCAGTAATTGGGTGACCGCTGCGTTTCAAGGGGACGATACTTACCTTCGGTGATGGAAGCGACTGGGAAAAAGAAAATAGGGTTTTTGGTTTCACCACGGAAATAGTGTGACGGCCTATGAGCCGGTAGCGTTCGGATGAACTGTTGGCTTTTATCTTTCCCCCTATAAATGGAAGAGTATAGAGTTCAGTATAATCGTGGCCTGTGGAGTAACTAATTAAATTGCCAAAGAGGTCTCCAGGCGCTCTTCTCATGCACTCTATAATCCAGATCTGGTCATCATTAACTATAAACTGCGAGTGTATCAAGCCATCACATATCTTGAGCTTGCTGATAATCGTGCCAATCGCTGCGCGAACTGAGTTGCGAATATGCTGTGAAAGAAATGATGGATGATTGGAGCAGTCCACTTGGTAAGGATAAATGCTACAATACTCATCTACGAAAAAATCGATCATTATCTTTTCGTTTACGACAAAGGCCGAGTGACTGTGCAGACTGCCTTCAACAAATTCTTCAACAATCACGCCGTCATCTTTAGAGCTTAATCTGGCATTTTCGATGGCAGGACCAAGAGAACTATAATCCGTAATTTTGGTGATGCCTCTACCACTAAAAGCATCAACAGGTTTTACCAGTAGCGGTAAAGTCAGAGACGAATAATCTTTCTGGGCACTTGCCTTTAACCAGCGAGGAGCTGGTATGGCGTTATCTTTTGTGAATTCCCTAAACGAATTTTTTGTGTGTAATATTCTCGCCGTTGGCAAGGTGTCGAATCCTGGATAAGGATTTTGTTGTGTGGCTTGAACTGTAGACATATACGCAGTGTCATTACAGCTTGGTACTATGAAGTCAAACTGTTCAGCGTCTATTAGCTGCTTGAGCGCTTCAGAGTTTGAATAATCAATGTAATATGATTTATCAGCGTACTCATGGCAGGGGTCGTCACGGTGTACGCCACACACTGAAATTTGGAAACCACGCTCACGTAGTATGCTTAAAATCGGCGCAGAGCTATAGCTGCTGCCCACAAGTAGAGCTTTTCTCATATGCCAGTTGTCGCGCGTCGGCTGTAAATAATGTTGGAATTCTCTGTGCCTAGAGTATATCGTGTATTCTGCTGATTTAATAGATATTATTGCTTCCGAAGTGTCTTGTTTTGCGATCTGAGACCGCTATTGGTGCCGGCGAGGAGGCGCGTCGGAGTAGGTTATTGGATTGCTGGCTAAGTGAGGAAGTAATCTCCAACAAATTGCATGTCTAGTTCAGGGATATTTTGTTTGCCCTAGAATCCCAGGGGCTTGTAGGGGTGATACTATAGTCTTGCCAAAAAGTCATCAAAGCAATTCGGCGAAATCCAATACGTGCCTACCTCCTTCGGCTTGTTAGTGTCTGAAATAGATCGTGGGCCAACAAAGTAAACAAGAGTGTGTCCTAATAATTGTGCCAAATTAGAAAAATAGTAGTAGTCCGCATTCTCGTAATACGAAGCTAGGCACCAAATCGTGCAAGGTTTGGCGCAAAACATTGAGTTGACGAGCGCAGCCCCGACTTCTCCTGCTATCAATTCGGCTTTAGAGAACCGGGTCACTTGCTTGTCAAAGCTATCTGATGCGGGGTTATAAGGTTGAAATCCGTATTTTATGAATCTGTCTTTTATTTGATGCCAGGTGACGGCGTACCTGCTGTTGTATGAGCTAGTCTTGTCTCTTACCAAGAGTAGCCTCGAAGAATCGTTGCTTGTGGTCTGTGAATCAATGATTGAAGAAAGCTTTCTCTCTCGCGTATATTCAAGGGCTGGTTTTGAGAAGGTGTGTGAGTGTGGGGAAGGTGGAGCTATTGGCCCAGTTCTCCACGTAGTGCGATGGTGGGTTGGAGTAAAGGCAGTAGGTTCTATGTTTATGCAGTAACGCAGATTAAGTCGCTCGCCTTTTTTTACATAATGAATGGTTCTGGGGAAAGTGGCGCTATCTTTTAGTATCTGAACGAACGATTTTGGAGTTGAGCTATCCAAAATCAAACTGTAGTCCCTAAATTCCGGAAGAGATTCAATTAGAGTAAATCTTGGTAGGACCTCTGTAATAAAATGGGCGTAGTTGGCGGCATGTTCGGTTATAAGATTAATTCCACGAATCGCAGTTTGTCCGCTGGGATTTTTTTTTGGTTTTCCCCAGAACACAAATTTTGAGCTTTGCTTGCGAAATTCTGCCAAATCAGAGGATTCCAGCGCGGTAACGTACTTGGTTAAATCAAAACTGTTTGGCGTGATAGCGAGGTTGCCTGAAAAGATAAGGGTCGAGCCGCCAGTGACCACGCAGTCTCTGTAAATCGATGCATTTATTTCTGGATGATAGAGTATGAAGTCCCGCTCGGTATAGACAGGATATTTTTTTTCGTCAGCGAATTCAGGGCCAGGAAGCTTCAGTTTGGTTTCCGGTGCTAGAGTGATCGATGGTATGTTATTGCTCGCGGAATAATCTTTTGCGTATATAATGCTGAACTGGTAGCTGCTGAGGTGCTTCAATATCTTCAAAGAGAATTTCCTTGAAGCGCTTTTTCTGGCTCGGTTGTAGTCACTCAGAATTCGGTGAACTGTTGAATACTTATTTGAGCTTTCCATGAGTGTGCCTCTACCCGACTGCCTGAAACGGATCACCTTCTATTGGTCGTAATTGCTAAGCGGAACAGTTATCTCAGTATCTTATGTAGAGAGCCATTCAAAACCTATGGCGTTTATAAGAGGTTTTCCTGCAATCTGTTAACTCTTCAGTCATTCTGACTTCAGGCTATTGGTTAAATATACAGTGGGGCGCTGGTAAAAACTACTTGTGAACTGTATAGGGGTGTGCCGCCGAGGCAAGCGCTAGTCGCTAAATATGCCCTTTCTGACACCCCAGCTTTGTTTGCGCAAGTATCCAGAATTATAAGGTATTTGTGCGGACTAATATGTTAGCATTGCCAGTATTATAAACAGTCGTTATTGTTTCACCAAAGATGGGACCCCCTGGCCAGGGACACTATGTTAGAGTCTATCCGCTCATACTTTAGGTTGCTACAGTTTCTTAACGGATACTGGTGGGCATTTTTGCTGAGCACCTTAGGCTTCCTGATGTTTGCGGCTACCCAGCCAGCCATGGCAAAGCTGATGGAAGTGATGATCGAAGCGATCCAACAAAAGGACACCGATAAGAGGCTAGTGCTGCCGCTGTTGGCCATTGGAATCTTTTTTTTCAGGGGGCTGGGCACTTTTATGGGCACTTTCTATAATTCTTATCTTGCCGCCAGCGTCATCAGAAAAATCCAAAAGCAGCTGTTTGATCACTTGATTCACCTGCCTGCGGATTTCTATGATCGCCATAATCAGGGTCAGATTATGCACCGCCTTGGTAGCGGGGTAGGCCAGATCCAGGGTGCTATTACGTCAGCTTTGAAAATTGTCATTCGAGAAGGGTTTTCGGTGATATTTCTAGTGGGCTGGATTTTTTATCTTAACTGGAGACTATCTCTGACGTTTCTGGCTGTGGCTCCCGTTCTGGCGTATCTCGTGTCTTACGTGACCCGGCGTTTTAAAAAGATTGCTCGCTCTAACGAGAGAATTCTAGGGCAAACCAGTCAGGTATCGAAAGAGCTAATCGGCAATCACGCCATTGTTCGGGGGTTCGGCGCAGAGGACTACGAAAAGCATCGTTACTATAAAAACCTTGATCAGGTATTTGCGCAAAGCCTTAA
The DNA here is from genome assembly GCA_002701845.1 of Pseudomonadales bacterium. Lineage (GTDB taxonomy): Bacteria > Pseudomonadota > Gammaproteobacteria > Pseudomonadales > Ketobacteraceae > Ketobacter. The sequence goes on along the minus strand of NZXG01000016.1, from coordinate 22,063 downwards.
GTTGCGTCGGATCACAGCGTTGTTTTCTCCGGTATCACAGCTGATTATCGCTATCGCAATGTCGGGCATTATATATCTGTTGCTTAGCCCGTCTATACTGGATCAGTATTCCACTGGGGATTTGGTGGGTTACCTCACCGCTATCGCTTTGCTGCCAAAATCAATACGCCAGCTTAGTGGCGTAGGTCTTATGATACAGCAGGGCGCCATTGGTTCAGAGATTATCTTTGGTATTCTGGATGAACCACTCGAGGAAGACCATGGGACAATTGTGCTGGCTAACCCCCGTGGAGAGCTGCAGGTTTCTAAACTCCGTTTCACCTATCCTAGAGGTGAGCGCGTTGTATTAAGCGATATTTCATTTCATGTGTCTCCTGGTGAAATGGTCGCTTTGGTTGGCAAATCAGGTAGCGGAAAATCAACCCTGGCAGACCTCTTATGCCGAAAATATCCAGTGGAAGAAAGCCAAGTTTTCATTGATGGGGTTGATATCAATGAGATCACTCTGGAGAGCCTCCGTCGCAACGTAGCGATGGTTAACCAGAATATCGCATTGTTCGACGATACTATTCGCAATAATGTTGCTTACGGCGATCTGGATGTGCCTGAAACAGCAGTAATTGATGCTCTGGAGAAAGCTTATGCCATGGAGTTTATTAATGAGCTGCCTGATGGTATAGATACCGTTATTGGTGAAAATGGTCTTAAGCTCTCAGGGGGGCAGCGTCAGCGAATTTCAATTGCGCGTGCGTTTTTAAAGAACGCTCCTATTTTAATAATGGATGAAGCGACCTCGGCCTTGGATAACGAGTCTGAAGCCAGAATCACCCAGGCGATTGAAGAATTGGTGGAGACCCGCACCACGATAGTGATTGCCCATCGGCTTTCGACGATTCTTAAGGCAAACCGACTTTTGGTAATGAAGGATGGTAAGATCGTGGAGATGGGTACACACCAGCAGCTATTGGACAAGCGAGGCTTCTATTCTCAGCTCTATCAGTCGGAGTTTTCAAGCTGAAGCCGGATAGCTTAGTGTTGCTTTGGTTTGAGTGGGTGGAAAGGGGCCCCCGACTCCAAAATTGCGGGTTTTCCCTGCAGAAACGCGAGGCTTCCCTGAAAGCGATACTTATAGCGCAGCCGCTTTTCTGGTTGGGTGGCGAGCATCCACTTTATGGCATAGCCCAGTGCCACTCTCGAAGGTCGATGTTTTCCACTGATGTTTTGGTGCTTATGATGCAAGTAAAGCTTAGACCAGGCCTTGTGCCAGTCTTTAAGTGCTTGTGTCTCCGGGCTTGGCGTGCTGGATTGCCGGTATAAATGCTCGATATATATGTCGGTATCCAGATAAATTTTGTAGCCCTCCTGAATGATGCGCTTGCACAGGTCTGACTCTTCCGAAAAAAGAAATATTTGCTCGTCGAACAGGCCTACCGTCCTCAGGTGTTCCATGCTGAACATCATGGCCGCGCCGATGACCCATTGTTTTTCCACCAGTCCGGTTTTTGTATGCTTTTTGCGTGTCGTTGCCGGGGCCACCAGGGCGGTGCTGGGGGCCGATGATCTGATGGTTGCCAAAAGTTTTCCAGTACTTTCCACGTCAGCTTTTAAGTCCGGATTAACCAGAAAAAAGTAGGGTGTGATACATTTTTTGATGGCAACATTGGCGGCTCGGCCATAGCCAAGGTTCACCGGTTCCTGGATGACCTGAACATCAGGATACGTTTGCTTGAGCTTGTCACCGGACCCGTCAGTACTAGCATTATCGACAATGATGACGTGAAACCCGCCGGATTTTATTAACTCATCCAGGCAGGCAGTGATAACAGAATAGCTGTTGTAGGAAACAATGGCGACGGTGAGTTCGGCTTGTTGTGTCATAAAGTCATATCATCAATTGGCGACAAAGTTTAGTCATTGGTCAGAGGCTGCCACCAGGACCTGTTGTCCAGATACCACTGAACCGTTTTTTTGATGCCTTCCTCAAAAGTGGTCTGGGGGCGATAATTGAGCTCTGTTGCGATTTTGTCGGTGGATATGGCGTACCGCCGGTCATGCCCGGGGCGGTCAGGAACAAATTCTATTAGAGATTGGCATTTTAAGCCTTGTACAGCGGGGCAGGCAGGAAACACGGTATTTAAGCTGCCGTTCTCACTAAAAGCGCGGTCGACAACTTCGCAAATCAGCTTAACCAGAGAGAGGTTGTCCCATTCATTATTGCCTCCGATATTATAGGTCTCCCCGGCGCGGCCCTGAGTCAGGACCAGGTCTATGCCGCGACAATGGTCCTCCACAAACAGCCAGTCCCGTATGTTTTTGCCATCACCGTAAATCGGCAGTGTTCTGCCTTTAAGAATGTTAGTAATGCAAAGCGGAATCAGCTTTTCCGGAAAGTGAAAGGGACCGTAATTGTTGGAGCAGTTGCTGGTGGTGACATTGAGGCCATAGGTGTGGTGATAGGCACGGACCAGATGATCGGAAGCGGCTTTTGAGGCTGAGTAGGGAGAGTTGGGCAAATATTTATTGGACTCCTTAAATGGTGCTTCATCGGGCATCAGGGAACCAAAAACCTCGTCAGTGGAGATGTGATGGAACCGATGCTGGTCAAGAGTATTTTGTCCCAGCCAAAACTTGCGCGCGGCTTTAAGCAAGGTGTGAGTGCCGACGATATTGGTGTCGATAAATGCATCCGGCCCGGTAATGGATCGGTCAACGTGGCTCTCTGCGGCGAAGTTAACGACCACGTCAACAGCGTATTCCAGAAACAGCCTTTCCACTAACGGTTGATCGCATATTGAGCCTTTGACGAAAACCGCGGCTTCACGGTCCAGCAGGGGCTGGATGCTGGGCAGGTTTCCCGCATAAGTTAGGGCGTCGAGTACGATTAATTGATCATCGGGGTGGTGCTTGCTCCAATAATGCAGGAAATTAGAACCAATAAAACCGGCACCGCCGGTAACAAGCAGGTTAGACAATGTTGTTCTCCATCTCTGCAATTTTACCTATCACAGTTCGCAGCGGAACTCTCCAGTGAATCGGTTGCAGACCAGTGTGAGAGTAGGTTTTCGAGATGTCCAGTACGCTGTAATGGGGTCGTGCTGCAGGCGTTGGAAATTGCTCGCTACGGATTGGGGTGATACTCACTGGGCGACTGAGGATGCCGGCGGCCTGGGCTTCCTCGTAAATTGCCACCGCAAAATCATACCAACTGGCGGTACCGGCATCAGTCCAATGGAAAATGCCCGTCTCACTTTGTTTGATCAATTCGCGAATGCAGGTGGCCAGGGTGCTGGTTGAAGTGGGTGAACCTATTTGATCCATTACAATCCCAAGTGAATCACGTTCTTGCATCAGGCGTAGCATGGTGCGGACAAAATTATTGCCACTGGCGGAATAAAGCCAGGCTGTCCTCACAATGCAGACGCCTGCAGGGTGGGCTGCCAATGCAGCCTGCTCACCCTGGTGTTTGGTTTTTCCATAGATGTTCTCCGGGTCGCATTCAGCGTCCACCGCATAGGGGATATTACCGGAGCCTGAGAAAACAAAGTCAGTGGACAGATGCAGCAGTCTGCTACCCAGCTCCTTGCAAGCGGCAGCCAGCATGCCGACGGCGATATGATTTGCGTGGTCTGCTAACGATGCTTCAGATTCGGCTTTATCAACGGCGGTATAGGCAGCCGTATTGACAACCCAGTCGGGCCGGTGGGCCTGTAACTGGCTGTTAAGGTCATCACTGGTGATATCAAGTGCCGACCGGCTCAAGGGGGTGACGTCGCAATCAGCCAGGCAGTGGGTGAGGGTCTGACCCAATTGGCCATCAGCACCTGTGATTACAATTTTCATCAGCCCATCGCCCTGTAAACGTCGGCCTTTTTCAACGGGGTTCCAGCCTTATCCTTAGCGGATAGAATAACGTTGTCGAAGTCCTCAACTGGCCACTCAATGCCTATATCGGGATCGTTCCACAGCAGTGTTCGATCATCCTCGGGAGAAAAATACTCTGAGCATTTGTAAACAAACTCCGCTTCATCGGAAACCACATAGAAGCCATGTGCAAATCCAGGAGGCACCCACATGATGCGCTTGTTTTCCGCGGACAGATAGATGCCCTCCCATTGGGAAAAAGTGGGTGAATCAACCCGTAGATCAACCACTACATCAAAAACCTCGCCGCTGGTGACCCTCACCAGCTTACCTTGGGGGTGACTGATCTGATAGTGAAGGCCTCGCAGGGAGCCTCGTACAGACTTGCTGTGATTGTCCTGAACGAACCGGTAGTTCAGGCTCAGATCCTCAAACCAGCTGTCGCGCCAGGTCTCCATGAAGAATCCGCGGTGATCGCCATGCACTTTCGGCTCGATGTAAAAGGCATCGTTAAGCTTAAGCGTTACTACTTCCATGGGTCACTCTTCCTGATTGCCTGCGTTCTCGCTAAGGATCCGGCTAAGATAGTCACCGTACCCGGTTTTGGCCAGGGGAGCGATGAGCTTGCTCAAGTCCGAGGCGTCAATATAACCCATACGAAAAGCGGTTTCTTCCGGGCTGCAGATCTTCAGGCTCTGCCGCTCTTCTATGAGTTTTATGAAATTGGCGGCATCCAGCAAGGAATCATGGGTCCCGGTGTCCAGCCAGGCGGTGCCCCGACCCAGCAGTTCAACATTGAGGTTGCCCTGCCTCAGGTAAGTCAGGTTGACATCCGTTATTTCCAATTCGTTGCGGGCGGACGGCTTGACGGATTTCGCGATATCTATCACCTGATTATCGTAGAAGTACAAGCCGGTGACGGCATAGGCTGACTTGGGGGATTGTGGTTTTTCCTCGATATCAAGCACCTTGCCCGTCCGATCAAAACTGACCACTCCATAGCGTTGAGGGTCGGTGACGTAGTATCCGAAGATTGTGGCGCCAGTGGTTTGTTGGCACGCATTACGCAGCTTTTTAGAGAGCCCTTCCCCGTAGTAGATATTGTCACCCAGCATCAGACATACATTATTATTGCCAATAAACTGTTCACCAATGATGAAAGCCTGGGCCAGGCCGTCCGGCGAGGGCTGCACGGCGTAGGTGAAGCTCACCCCCCATTGCGAGCCGTCCCCCAGCAAGTCCACAAAGGACTGATGATCCCGGGGGGTGGTAATGATGAGAATATCCGTTATACCCGCTAACATAAGCGTGGATATGGGATAATATATCATCGGTTTGTCGTAGACCGGCATCAATTGTTTGCTGACTGTGTGGGTCAGAGGGTGTAGCCTGGTGCCGCTGCCCCCAGCGAGTATAATTCCTTTGAAACTCATGAGGTTATCTCTTCATCATGTCGGCTATCAGAATACCAGTTTTTGGGCGGCATTACAGCAGGTGTGGCGCGCAGGCGGGTGGAGAGATGAAGAGCTTCAACAGCCACAAGGCAAAAGCATATTGACCGTTCCGGATGAATCATTAGTCTATCGCGAATTTCCCGAACTACTTCTGGAGCCAGGCACCCGCTGGAAACCTAGTTTAAGCTATCACCGGAGTCATTGTAGTGAACCGCTTCCGGTGGGTACTCTTCGTAAAAGAACAACGGAAGCGACATGCTAGCCCGACTGCTGTACACCCTGACGTTTTACCTTGCCATTCCTTTGTTGTTATTTCGTCTTTGGAAGAGAGCAAGGAAGAATTCCGATTATGCGTGGCGTATTCCGGAACGCTTCGGCTATTATACGCTTCAAACTCCCCTGCAAAACAGCCTCTGGTTCCATACCGTATCCGTAGGCGAGTTCCTGGCCGCCCGCCCCCTGATCGACCGGATCCTGGATAACTACCCGGACCGCCCCTGTGTGATCACCACCATGACCCCCACCGGTTCGGACCGGGTGCAGCAGGCCTATGCCGACCAGCTGGCCGGTGGCCGTATCCAGCACGTCTATCTGCCTTACGATCTGCCGGATGCCCTTAACCGGTTTCTAAAGCGTTTCAACCCGGCGGTGCTGGTAATCATGGAAACGGAGCTGTGGCCCAATATGATTCACTATACGTATCGTGCCGGGGTGCCCATTGTCCTGGCCAATGCCCGGCTCTCGGAAAAATCCGCAGACGGTTACCGGCGGGTGTTGCCCCTGTTCCGGCCCATGATGCGGGAGCTGGCGCTGCTTGCCGCCCAGAGTGATGCGGATGGTGAACGTTTCGTGGAGCTGGGGTTGCCGCCGCGCAATCTGCAGGTGACCGGTACGGTCAAGTTCGATCTGGACATCAAACCCGAGACCCATGACCAGGCGCGGGCGCTGCGGGAGCGCTGGGGTGGCAAGCGCAAGGTGTGGATCGCCGCCAGTACCCACCAGGGAGAGGATGAAGAGGTGCTGGAGGCGCATCTTTATATCCGTAGCAAACTGCCAGGCACCCTGCTGGTGCTGGTGCCGCGACATCCGGAGCGGTTCGCGGATGTGGCGGGGTTGGTTGAAGGCCGGGGCCTGACCCTGAGTCGGGTCAGCCAGCAGCAGCCGGTGACAGAGGATACCGATGTGGTGCTGGGGGACACCATGGGCGAGTTGCTGAAGATGCTGGGGGCGGCGGATGTGGCCTTTATTGGTGGCAGTCTGGTACCGGTGGGGGGGCACAATATGCTGGAGGCGCTGGCCATGGGTACGCCGGCGCTCACCGGGCCCCATGTGTTCAATTTCCAGATGGTGGCGGATTTGCTGACCGAGCTGAACGTGCTGGAGACGGTCACCACTACGGTGGGGCTGGGGCAGGCTGTGGAGCGCCTGCTCACCCACGATGAGCAACGTTATGCATTGTCCAAACGCGGCCGTGGCGTGGTGGAAGATAACCGTGGTGCCATGGATCGACTGTTCAGTCTGATTTGCCGGCAGATTGGCTGACCCCGGTTGCCGCTGTGTGACTCACTGGTTATAGTTGTCGTTCTCGGCGCGGCGAGCCGTGCCCCAGTTCATTTTCTTGAGTAACCGTGATTTTCCAACGGTTTTCTACTCAACGAGCCAACCACAGAGATCAGCATGAGCGCATATTCAGACGATTTTCTCAGCCACAGTGCTAAGGTCGACGAGGCCTCCATCCAGCCGTTTCCCAAATCCCGCAAAGTGTATGTGCAGGGTAGCCAGGGGGATATCCGGGTGCCCATGCGCGAGATCAGCCTGAGTGATACCCCGACCGACTTTGGTGGCGAAACCAATCCGCCGGTGTATGTGTATGACACCTCCGGCCCCTACACCGACCCGGACGCCCGCATTGACGTGCGCAAGGGGTTGCCCCCGGTGCGGGAAGGCTGGCTGGCCCGGCGTGGGGATGTGGAGGAGTTACCGGACCTGAGTTCCCAGTACGGCCGGCGGCGCAAGAATGACCCCATGCTGGCCAATATGCGCTTCGATCATATTCGCAAACCCCTGCGGGCCAAAGCCGGCGCCAATGTCAGTCAGATGTACTATGCCCGCCAGGGTATCATCACCGACGAGATGGAATTTATCGCCATCCGCGAGAACATGAAACTGCAGGATGCCCGACAGAACGCAGTCATGCAGCAACAGCACCCGGGCCAGCCGTTCGGGGCGAAAATCCCCGATGAAATCACCCCGGAGTTCGTGCGCCAGGAAGTGGCCGCCGGGCGCGCGGTGATTCCCGCCAACATCAACCACCCGGAGCTGGAGCCGGCGATTCTGGGGCGTAATTTCCTGGTGAAGGTGAACGCCAATATCGGTAACTCCGCGCTGTCTTCCTCGATAGAAGAGGAAGTGGCCAAGATGACCTGGGCCACCCGCTGGGGCGCCGATACCGTGATGGATCTGTCCACCGGTAAGAATATTCATGAAACCCGGGAGTGGATTGTGCGCAATGCCCCGGTGCCCATTGGCACGGTGCCCATTTATCAGGCGTTGGAGAAGGTGGACGGCGTACCGGAAGACCTCACCTGGGAAATCTTCCGCGATACCCTGATCGAACAGGCGGAGCAGGGGGTGGATTATTTCACCATCCACGCCGGCGTGCTGCTGCGTTATGTGCCCATGACCGCCAATCGGCTGACCGGTATCGTTTCCCGGGGTGGTTCCATCCTGGCCAAATGGTGCCTGGCCCATCACCAGGAAAACTTTATCTACACCCACTTCGACGAGCTGTGCGAAATCATGACCGCCTACGACGTCACCTTCTCCCTGGGGGATGGTCTGCGGCCCGGCTCCATTCAGGACGCCAATGATGAGGCGCAGTTCAGCGAACTGCACACCCTGGGGGAGTTGACCCACAAGGCCTGGGAGCACGGCGCCCAGGTGATGATCGAGGGCCCCGGCCATGTGCCCATGCACATGATCAAGGCCAATATGGAAGAGCAGCTCAAGCACTGCAGCGAGGCACCTTTCTATACCTTGGGCCCGCTGACCACCGACATTGCCCCCGGCTATGATCACATCACTTCCGGCATCGGCGCGGCCATGATCGGCTGGTATGGCACTGCCATGCTCTGCTATGTCACCCCCAAAGAGCACCTGGGCCTGCCCAACAAGGATGATGTGAAGGAAGGCCTGATTGCCTACAAGATCGCGGCCCATGCGGCGGATCTGGCCAAGGGCCACCCCGGTGCCCAGATTCGGGACAACGCCATGTCCAAGGCCCGCTTCGAGTTCCGCTGGGAGGATCAGTTCGCCCTGGCCCTGGATCCCGATACCGCCAAGGCTTACCACGACGAGACCCTGCCCAAGGAAGCCCACAAGGTGGCCCATTTCTGTTCCATGTGTGGGCCCAAGTTCTGCTCCATGAAGATCACCCAGGATGTGCGGGATTATGCCGCCGCCCAGGGGCAGGCGGGGTCCGAAGCCCGGGAAGCGGAAGAGGGCATGCTCGAAAAGGCCCGGGAATTCAAAGCCCAAGGTGCTGAAATCTATAAGAAAGTCTGATGTTTTCCGGGAGCGGTGCCAGCCCGCCGGGATGGCATTGTCCCCGGCCCGGAAACTGACTAGCCTTACACAGACAGACATTCACTCAAAAAGGCGGATTCATGGATCGAAAAGAGGGCCCCTGTTTCAGTCGCGCTGATGTGGAAGTGACCGAATCCAAGCTGGTGTATCAGGGGTTTTTCAACATGCGACGCTACCGTCTGCGCCACCGGCTGGTGGAGGGGGGCTGGAGCAAGCTGCTGGAGCGGGAATGCTTTGACCGCGGCCCGTCGGTGGGGGTGCTGTTGTACGATCCTTACAAGGATGTGGTGGTGCTGGGGGAGCAGTTCCGGATCGGCGCCCTGGAGGCCAATGAGGGCCCCTGGCAGTTGGAGATCGTGGCTGGTATTGTCGAAGCGGGGGAGACGCCGGAAGACGTAGTCCACCGCGAAGCCATCGAAGAGGCCGGCAGCGACGTGCTGGCCCTGGAGTATATCTACGAGTATTACCCCAGCCCCGGTGGCTCCAACGAGAAGTTCTATCTCTTCTGCGGCGGCATTGATTCCAGTAATGTGGGCGGAGTTCATGGGCTGGCGGAGGAAGGGGAGGATATCTGGGTACAGACCTTCCCCCGGGCAGAGGCCTGGCAGATATTGCAGGAGAACTACATTCACAACGCGGCCACCATCATCGCCCTGCAGTGGCTGCAGATGAACTATCAACGGTTGCAGCAACAATGGCAGTAGTGCACCCATGACTGTGAAGAAGGCTTACACGCCCAATCTGAGCAAGCTGATGAGTGATTGTGAGATCAATTACCATCGGCTGATGCGCCTGTTGCCGGAACTGGAGCAGCAGGAGGACTGGCTGTTTGGGGTGGATGGCAACCCTGAAAAGACCCGCAAAGTCCGCATCCATGTGGTGGAGCGCAGCCGTTACACCACCACCGTCAATGTGGCGCAGGAAAGCCTGCTGGACGACTGGGTGCCCAAGCCCGTGATCACTGTGCGCCTCTATCACGATGCGCAGATGGCGGAAGTGCTGTCGTTCCAACGCAACCGGCATTTGCGTCAGAGTTACCCTTATCCCAATGAAAAGATGTTCCAGCCGGACGAAAAGGCCCAGCTGAATACGTTTCTGGGGGAGTGGCTGGAGTTCTGCCTGCGTGCCGGCCGGGTCCTGCAGCGGGTCTGAAAATGTTGGAAATCCGGGTCAAAGACGGCAAAATTGTGAATATTCACGGGCATTTGGGGTGGATTTTGTCACAGTCTTCGCTTACCCATCCGCAAAAACCCGTTATACTCACCTCAGTAACGCCCGGGTTAAGGGCGTTCTCAGGGTGAGTGCTCTGCGATTGATGTGGTTTATTGGCGCTAATGACAACTAGAATGGATTGACCCTTGGCTAGAGACACTTCCCAGCCTCCGATTCGTATTGTCCAGCTCTCGGATTGCCATCTGTTCCGCACCACAGAGGGTAAGCTGTTGGGTCTCAACACCGAGCACAGCCTGTCCCAGGTGATGGACCTGATTCAACTGGAGCAGCCGGACGCAGAGCTGGTGTTGGCCACGGGGGACCTGTCCCAGGATGGATCCGACGAGTCTTACGCCCGGTTTCACCGCTGGATGGAGGCGTTCTCCTGCCCGGTCTACTGGCTGCCCGGCAACCACGATCTCACCGATATCATGCAGAATCATCAGGCGGCCCAGCGCATGAGCCCCTGCGTCATTGATCTGGGCCCCTGGCAGGTGATCATGCTGGACTCCACCATTCGCGGCAAAGTGCCGGGCCGTTTCGCCCCCGCTGAACTGCAGTTTCTGGAGCAGGCCCTGCAGGCTGCCACCGATTGCCACGTGCTGATTGCCCTGCACCACCAGCCGGTACCCGTGGGCAGCCGCTGGCTGGATCAGCAGATCGTGGGCAATGCGGCGGATTTCTTTCAGGTGGTGGACCGCTTTGACAATGTGCAGGCCATTATTTGGGGCCACGTGCATCAGGTGTTTGAGACCCGTCGCAACGGCGTGCAGTTGATGTCCGTGCCCTCCACCTGTGTGCAGTTTATGCCCCAGAGCCAGGATTTCGCCGTGGATAAGGCCAACCCCGGTTACCGCTGGCTGGACCTGTTCCCCGACGGCTCCCTGGATACCGGTGTGTCCCGGGTGACCGGGGTGGAATTTGTGGTGGATTACAGCGTCAAAGGCTATTAATCTCTGCCCCATGTCCCACAGCTTCCATCTTTTCTACATTCACGGCTTCAACAGTTCCCCGCAGTCCACCAAAGCCCGCATTCTGGGGGCGGCGGCGGAAGCGTTGCCGCAAGTGCATTATCAGGTGCCGGCGCTACCCTATGATCCGGAAGGCGCTCTGGCCAACCTGCAGGGGGCGGTGGAGCCCTGCCTGCCCCAGCCCGTGGGTTTGGTGGGCAGCTCCATGGGCGGCTTTTACGGCACCTGGCTGGCGGAGCACTATAATCTGCCTCTGGTGCTGGTGAATCCGGCGGTAAAGCCTGTTGAGTTGCTGCGGGATTACCTGGGCACCAACGAAAACATCTACACCGGTGAGCGCTATGAGTTTACCGAACGCCATATCGACCTGTTGCGGTCGCTGGATGTGCCCCGCATCACCCGGCCGGAACGCTACCTGCTGCTGACCCAGACCGGCGACGAGACCCTGGACTATCGTCAGGGGGTGGAGAAGTACGCCCCCTGCCGTCAGATCGTGGAGCCCGGTGGCAGCCATGGTTTCGACGGCTTTGAGCGCCACCTCAACACCATCTTTGAGTTTTTCAATTTACCTGTTTCGGAATAAACGCAGCCTATGGCAAACGACGCTTACACCTCGGAATCCATCGAAGTTCTCAGCGGCCTGGATCCGGTCCGCAAGCGGCCGGGGATGTACACCGACACCACCCGCCCCAACCACCTGGCCCAGGAAGTGATCGACAACAGCGTGGACGAGGCCCTGGCCGGTCACGCCAAAAAAATCGAGGTGACCCTGCATAAAGACGGCTCCCTGGAAGTGGTGGACGACGGCCGCGGCATGCCGGTGGACATCCACCCGGAGAAAGGCGTGCCGGGGGTGGAAGTCATCCTCTCCACCCTGCACTCCGGCGGCAAGTTTTCCAACAAGAGCTATCAGTTCTCCGGCGGTTTACACGGGGTGGGGGTGTCGGTGGTCAATGCCCTCTCGCAAATGCTGGAGGTGACCATCCGCCGGGACGGCAATGTCTATCGCATGGCGTTCAAAGGGGGCGAAAAAGTCTCGGAGCTGGAGGTGGTGGACACCTGCGGCAAGCGCAACACCGGCACCTCCCTGCGATTTCTGGCGGACCCCCATTATTTTGATTCCCCCAAATATTCCGTAAGCCGGTTGACCCATTTGTTGCGGGCCAAGGCGGTGCTGTGCCCCGGGTTGCAGGTTTGCTTTACGGATCACAACAGTGGCGAAACCGAGGAGTGGTACTACGAAGACGGACTTAAGGATTATCTGCTGAGCGCCAACCAGGGATGGGCATTGCTGCCGGAAGAACCCTTCGTGGGCAGCATGAGCGCCGATACCGAGGCAGTGGACTGGGCCCTGCAATGGCTGCCGGAGGGCGGCGAGCTGATCACCGAAAGTTACGTCAACCTGATTCCCACCGCCCAGGGTGGCACCCATGTCAATGGTCTGCGCAGCGGCCTGGCGGAGGCCATGCGGGAATACTGCGAGAACCGCAACCTGCTGCCCCGTGGGGTGAAGCTCACCGCCGAGGATGTGTGGGATAAATGCAGCTATGTATTGTCGGTGAAAATGCAGGACCCACAGTTCGCCGGCCAGACCAAGGAAAAACTGTCCTCCCGCCAAACCGCGGCTTTCGTCTCCGGCGTGGTGAAGGACGCCTTCAGCCTGTGGCTGCACCAGCACACGGCCGAGGGGGATGCCCTGGCGGATCTGGCGGTCAGTAACGCGCAAAAACGCATGCGCGCCAGCAAAAAAGTGGTGCGCAAAAAAGTCACCGCCGGGCCGGCACTACCGGGCAAACTGGCGGACTGCGCCAGCCAGGATTCCGACCGCGCCGAATTGTTTCTGGTGGAAGGGGATTCCGCCGGCGGCTCCGCCAAGCAGGCCCGGGACCGGGAATTCCAGGCGGTGATGCCCCTGCGCGGTAAAATCCTCAATACCTGGGAAGTGGATTCAGCGGAGATTCTGGCTTCCCAGGAGGTGCACGACATCTCCATTGCCATCGGCCTGGAACCGGGCTCCGACGATCTGGCCAACCTGCGCTACAACAAAATCTGCATCCTGGCGGACGCCGACTCCGACGGCCTGCACATTGCCACCCTGCTGTGCGCCCTGTTCGTGCGCCACTTCCGGCCCCTGGTGCTGGCGGGCCATGTCTACGTGGCCATGCCACCCCTGTACCGCATTGACGTGGCCAAGGACGTGTATTACGCCCTGGACGAAGACGAAAAGCAGGGCATTCTGGATCGCATCAAAGCGGAGAAAAAACGCGGTAATATCCAGGTCACCCGCTTCAAGGGCCTGGGGGAAATGAATCCGATACAGCTGAGGGAAACCACCATGGCCCCCGATACCCGCCGTTTGGTGCAACTGGTGGTGGAGCAGGGGGACGACACCAACGATGCCATGGATTTACTGTTGGCGAAGAAGCGGGCGGGGGATCGCAAAAGCTGGTTGGAGAGCAAGGGGAATCTGGCGGATGTGGTGTGAGTTTGTGAATTGTAGGGAAAACCTATAAATTTATAGGACTACCTTATAAATATTTTTAGGGAAACCTTATAAAGTGGCGTATAGTTTGAGCAAGGATGCTTTGGATACGCCTTTACATGAACACCCCAGCTCGCAAGCTCAAAAGATCTGCTGTCAAAAACATCGTTCGTTTTCCGCCGGTTAAGGCGAATGGTGGAAAATCCATCCTCGTAGAATCCATTCTGGAATCAAAATATTGCCTCTATCTCGAATTTGATTCGAGCGTTGAGGAATATTTTCCACAGCCTCGAACATTCACGGTTTCCGTCGGCGCTGAACTACGTACCTACACGCCGGATTTTGAAGTGCGATACGTATCAGGTGGCCGAAAATATGTCGAGGTGAAACCATCTGAGCGAGCCAAGAGCGAGCATTACCAAGAACTTTTCGCTGGTTTCGAAGAATCGCTAGAAAACACTGGTGCAAGTTTCTTGCTGGTTGATGAAACAGAGATCTACCAGAGACCACTACTATCAAACTACGAAAAGCTTTATCAATACAGAAAGCGTCCCACCTTGGATGTACGAAATCTTCATCGGTGCGCTGAACTCATAAGTTTGGCGATGCCTCTATCCCGCTTAATTGCGAAGCTCGGAGATAAGGCAAGCCTGAGAGAAATTTACTCTTGGCTAGCATTAGGGTTCTTAACGTTTGATATGCGCTCGGAAGAACTGACAATGTCGACGGAGGTGAGATTCAATGTCCATTGATTTGTGGGAAGAAGGTGTCATTGTCGAGTTCAGCGGCGCTAAACCTTGTCACCGGGCGATCATCAGATCTGCTGGAAAAAGCGAAGTAATTCTTGCGGATGTATCAACTGGGGCAAGTATTAGCGTTGGCAGAAAAGATCTTGACGATATTTATAAGTCTGGTGGTGCTAGGTTTCTAGCGGAGTCGCGTGACTTTGGTGAACTGAAGTTTACGGATCTCACCGAAAAAGAACAGAAAGAGACCAACCGGAAATATAAATACATCAAGAGATTGACCGAGCGCGGCGTTACAAAAATAACGGAAAAGAGTTCTGGGCAGATCATTCTTGAAGTCGCGTCAGAGCTTAGTGAAAAACCGCCACACTGGCAGTCTGTAAGAAGTTGGTATAAGAGTTTTGTCGAGTCTGGCAGCAAGATGCGTGGTTTGTATCCACGGCACCGTTTTAAAGGTGATCGAGAGCCTAAAATTGATCAAAAGGTGCTGCAAATTATAAAAGAGGCCGCCAAGCGATATTTCAACAAGAGCCAGCCTTCAATGGCATCAGTCTATCGCAATGTTGAGGATAAAATTATCGAGCACAATTTGGATCATCCTGGCGAGCAGCTGAAGGTTCCAAATTATCTCACTGTACAATCTCGTGTTTTAGAAGCAAGTTATCAGTCAAAGCAGAAAGCGCGACAGGGAATAAGAACTCTACAGGCGGAGTTGGCCAGCTCCGAAAGTGGAATAGAAACTACCAGAGTCCTTGAACGGGTTGAAATAGATCACACCCTGTTAGATATTCACGTGCTCCATGACGATCACAAAACCCTGTTGGGCAGACCAAATATTACCGTTCTCATCGACCACTACTCTCATATGGTTCTAGGCTTTCAGCTATCGTTTGAAAAGCCATCGTTTGCATCAGTTTGTATCGCTTGTATCAATGCATTTTTACCGAAAGATGCTTTTATGGAAGCAGTCGGTTCGGATGGCGCATGGCCTGCCCACGGAATACCCACTACGCTTGTAACGGACAATGGCAATGAATTTTGGGGAAGAAACTTCAGCGCTGTCGCAGATGAAATAGGTTCGTTGTTTCAGTATTGCCCAATACGAAAGGGTAACTATAAAAGTCGAGTAGAACGATTCTTTGGCATTGTGAATTCTATGGTATTGGATGATTTGCCTGGAGTGGTTCGAAAGGTAGGCAAGTGCGGCGATACTTATGATGGCAGACAGGAAGCAACGATTACGTTCTCGGAGTTTAAAGGATATCTTGTTGACTGGATAACCAAAGTCTACCACCACATTCCGGTCGAGAGTTTGGGCATGACACCGTATGAATTATGGACAGATTCAGAGCGTGATTTTCCGGTTCCTGTTGAGGATGAAATGGAGATTACGCCAATTCTCATGGCGACCGAAACGCGCGAACTAAGCAAAGGTGGAATCAGAAAGTTTGTGCTGGATTACAACTCCAATCTTTTAAAAGATCTGTACCGCAGGGATGGTCCAGGAACAGTCACCATTAAGTATAACCCCTTTGATATCGGTTATATTTTGGTGCTCGATTCTGTCAACAAAGTATATCTGAAGATCGAAAGTGAAAATTTTGAATATGCATCAGGCCTATCGGCATACGAGCATGGGAAGGTAAGAGAGGCAGCCAGGGCAACCGGTAAATCCAAGCTGGATAACCTGGATCTTCAGAAAGCCAGGGTCAAGCTGTCGAAAGAACGAGAGGAGTTTCATGCCAGAAATTCCCGGAGAAAAAACCAGGTGACGACGTCGAAAGCTGCCAGATCAGAGAAAATTGGTGTCAGCGACATAAAATTAGTGGTAGATAATTCCAGGCAAGCTATGCAAGTGGAGTTCGAAGGCTCTGATGATGATCTTGATCTGGGTGGTTGGAGCGTAGAATGATGGCTCATAAAATTCTAGAGCGCCCGTTCATAAAAAATCCTTTTTTAACTGACATGATCAATCTCTTTGATTCGCTGCGCCATAAGAAAAAGCACTATGGGGTGGCGTCGTGCTTGTTGTTAACCGGTGAGTCAGGAAGCGGAAAAAGTGAATTGGCGAAAAACTATGTGAAAAATCATCCGGTTGTTGAGGATGAAGAAAGAACACACATACCAGTCCTTCATTATGAATTGCGCTCAGTAGCAACGCCAGAAGAATTCTTGAGATCTCTATTGGTAGCTATAGGCGATCCCCAGCAAGGGCGCGGCGCAAGAAATAAGGGAGAGCTGTATGCACGGTTGATTATTCTCATAAATACTGTTGGCCTTGAGTTGCTCATTCTTGATGAAATCCAGGTGATTATTGAACGACGTAGTGCCAAAGTCGTTACTGGAATTGCCGACCTTTTTAAAGATCTGATTAATGACACAGAGATTCCGATTGTTTTTATGGGGATGCCTTGGAGTAGATATCTGGTTGATTCGAATCGGCAGCTCAAGCGTCGGATTGCGTATCATTACGTTATTCCGCCATATCGAGTAAGTCAAAAAGAAACGAGAGATGATTACAGGCGACTGTTGAAGTTTTTGGGCGACCACTATGGAATATCGAAAAATTTAAAAATAGAAGACGTTTCCTTTGCATTACGATGCTTTGCTGCAACCAGCGGTAATCTGGCTGCTACAGCAAATCTGGTCTGTGATGCATTTATACTCTCAGATATGGAGGGTAAAAAGATCAGCATTCAACTATTTGCGAATGTAGTTCGTCGTTATGGCGTTGAAGATGATTTCAATGCATTCAAGTTGCCAATAGAAAAGCTTGTATTGAGGGAGCTGGTGGTTCATTCGGACTGGAGTTTTGGCAGTCGTGCAAATAAAAACGCAATAGTAAACGCTGAGTACATTGAATATGGAATACTGAAAGACAACAAAATCTATTGTTTGACAGGCTGATTAGCCCGCGTATGTAAATATTTCATGTGAGGAAAAATGTTACTGGATAGAAGCAAGCCAAATGATCAGCAAGGGTTTGGCGATTATCTAAGTGATTTGTCGTATAAGAATGGATTTAATGATGTTGGTCGATTTAAAAGATTCTTGATCAATTCGTCAAAGAAAAAGTACTACGTTTGTTGCAGTTATAGTGGTTTAGTAAGAATTATTTCCGGCCGTTTTATAGAGCTCGGAATTGATGATGTCCCATCAGCTGTGGTACAGAGGCCTCAATGCTTTCGATGCTTGTACATGGAACCGAAGAATTGGGACTGGGACCTTCCTGATAAGGCCAGATGCCACCAGTTGGTTTCAGTTCGGGGTTTGTTTGATTCACCACGGAACCAGTTCCAAGATAACAGAGCAAGCTATTGTGGGCTGATGATGTGTTCTGTAAAGAAGCTTGGGTTGAATTTTTCGCCTTTAAAGGAGGGGCTTTATTATGCTGATATTCTGTCAAAAGAAGAGCGAGATGAAGAGTCCGTACCAAGGATATATGCATCTCATCGAGCTTTTACAAGAATTTAAGCGCCACTTGCTGTTAACAGCAGGTCGGTTGGTGTAGGTAGAGATTTAATTCTCATGCTCTTGGCAAAACCTGCGCCGCGATCCGACGAGTGCTTGGTGAGCTATCTCATAAGAGTATCTGAGCAAAATGGCTTTAAGCATATCGGACATCTTTTACATTATGCAGGGCTGAATTGGAAAAATAATCGCGCACCTATCCATCAGTTGTTATCTGGGGAATGTGATGCAGCGCCACTATTATCAACTTTAGGGTTGTCGGAATACCAATCAAAAATTACACCGGTGTATCGTTCTTTTCAGCGAGTTATAGATACCCCCTATATCCTTGTAAAGAGTCCACGAGTTTGTCCGGAATGTCTAGAAGAGCTAGGTTACTGTAAATACCAATGGGCTTTACTTCCTGTGGTGGCTTGTTCCAGACACAAAAGTATTTTGGTAGATCAAAACCCCGCTACTGGCAAAAACCTCGGTTGGTACCGTCAGTATCTAAACCGGTTTGATGGAGGAGATTGCCCAATAAAAACGGCCGGAGCACATGCACCGTCGAGTTCAATACAACAATGCCTGCACATCGAAGCGCTACTGGCTGGTAAACAGCCAGGCTGCTCAAGCCCTGTTGTGCTAATGGGGTTGGAGTTTAGGGAAGTGCTTAGCCTGATTCACTTTATCGCACATTATCAAGCTCGATTGCTGGCCGGATCATTTAACCCTGTTGCGCTGCAAAGCTATGAATTGGCCCATGTTTACGAAAATGTATGGCAAACGCTGCAAGCTTGGCCAGACAGCTTCTATTCGCTGCTAAGCCAGTATGTTGACCGACCAATGAGCAGCAAAGGTCAAGCTGGCCTAAACAAGCACTTTAGAGATCTTTACGAACGTTTACATCGGCAACAAGAGAATCGGGGTATCGCTCGCATTAAGGCTGAATTTGATCGATACATCGAGGAATATTGGCCTGGCGTTTTGGAGCCGGAGCGGATCACCCGAATACAGCTAGCGTCAACAGCGCGAAATATTATCTCCAAAAAAGAAGCTGCCCGTATACTGGGATCTCGCCTCGAAAGGATTGATAAGCTTGTTCAGCAGGGACGTATCACGCCGATTGTTTTCAAAGGTAAGGCGCATTATCAGCGGGATCAGGTGGAAGCGCTCGCGAATGAAATATCTTCAAACTGGACGATGGCGGAAGCCTGCGAAGCTCTTGAGGTAACTCGGTACCAACTCAAACAGCTCCTGGATGCAGGAGCTATCCGGGCAATACAGAAACCGGATAGCCTGAATCGCGACTGGGTTGTCGATAAACTAGGCTGCCTGGACCTGATTAGTGTACTGCGGAGCAATGCTCGCAAGTCAGAGCCTCCTTCGGGTGCCTTATCTATGGCTGGTGTTCAGCGCCAGGGGTACTCAATTGTCCAACTTGTTATGGCTATGCAGAGTGGCGAACTCCAGTATAGCGTTGCTGCCGACGTTGATAGCACAGCAAGCCTAAGCCAATTCTTTGGTTTTAAAATCAACAATATGGCTTAACTCTATCTCATACCTTAGTAAGTCCTGGTTTCTCCTGGGCGTGGTCAAGCATGCAGTTGATATTATGGCATTGATCAAAAACTGCCTTTTTGTCCTTGTACAATTCATTCTATCTATATAAATTAGCTAAATTATCTAGATGTCATTGTCGCGCAGGCTAAAAAATGAACGAAAACGAGATTTACGAGCGCATCAAGCAGGTCCTGGCAGATGCCCCTCGCAATCAATACACCGCTGAACTTCATCTGCAAATGATCAAATATGCCGATGAACTGAAGAACATCACCGCCAAAGAGTTCTGTGAAGGAGTAGGTCTGCGGAGCAGCTTTGGCACCGAATTTAGCAAAATGCGCAATCTGACTCAGCGCTTGAAAGCCGCCGGGCTAAACCCTAAGCAGCTGTGACGACGTTTTTAAACGTTGCCATTGAAATTGAATAATGTGATTAAACGGTTTGGGCCTACTAAGAGGCTATCGAAATGGTAAAAGACTTTAAAGATATTGACCAGCTAACACCTGCAGATTTCGAGATTTTTGTTAGAGATCTATTTCTTGCATCCGGGTGGTCGGATGCTGAAATTACAAGAGTTGGGAGAGAATTTAAACACGGTGATGGTGGCGTGGATATCTTTGCTTACAAAGGAAAGAGAAAATTTGCTATCGAAGTTAAACAACGGAACTTGAGCGCTACCGTTGACGTAAAAGCCTTAAACCAACTTGTTACAGGCGCTAAATTAGCAAACGTGTCTAACAAGATATTAGTTACCAATTCATACTTCACCTCAGAAGTTAAAGCACGAGCATTGCGCTTGGGTGTAGAGCTTATTGATCGAGATGAGTTGCAGAATCTTTGGGTGGTAAAACACTCAGAGATTGGTCGGGATATTAAACCAAGAAAGTACCAGCAAGATGTCATTGATGAAGCTTTGCACAAATATAATGCAGGAAAAAACAAGCTTTTGATTGAGATGGCTACAGGTTTGGGAAAAACCTATACAGTAGCTCATCTAATAAAGAGGCTAATTCAAGAGTCTGCTGAGCGACCAAGGATTCTCTTTCTTGCGCATCAAGTAGAAATCTTGCTTCAGTCGGTTACAGCATTCAAAAACGTCTTAGGTATTGGAAATTACAGCTTCTCTGCCTGCTTTTCTGGAACGAGACCTGAGGACACAGATTTTGTGTTTGCATCATTTGATACGTTATATGGCCAACTGGGTGATCTATGCAAAAATTCATATGATTTTATTGTTGTCGATGAGGCGCACCACACGGCAGCAAGAACTTATTCCGAAGTGGTCAGCCTATTTCAGCCTAAACTGCTGGTTGGTTTAACTGCCACGCCATATCGTGCAGACAACAAAGATGTAATCTCTTTTTTTGGTGGGGCTGATGGGCATATTGGTAAATTCGATTTGGTTTGGGCTTTAAAGCATAGGAAGTTGGCATTTCCTAGATATCTCGTCCTTCTTGATGATCTTGATCAGGATAAAATTAATCAATTAGAAAGTGGTCTATCCATTTCTGATTTGGATAAAAAATTATTCTTGCATAAAAAAGATCAGGAAGTTGTTCGTATTGTTGAGAAAACTGTTGAAGAACAGGGGATACAGAGAGTAAAGGGAATCGTATTCTGTAGAAACATTCGCCACATGCACCACCTTATAGGATTTTTTCAGCTCGGGTCAGCTACTCTCGTACATTCAAAAATGCAGGATCAGGAAAGAAGAGAGAATATTAGAAGTTTTAGAGAGGGAAATTATAAGTATATATTGGTGTGTGACCTATTTAATGAGGGAATTGATATTCCAGAAACCAATCTACTCATTTTTATGAGGTATACGGGCTCTAGAACCATTTGGCTTCAACAGTTAGGGCGTGGATTAAGAAAAACACCTAATAAAGACTATGTTCATGTATTGGATTTTGTAGGGTCTCTAGAGAGGCTTAACGAGGTGAAAGAGCTTTCTAGGTCTATTGATAGAATGCCAGTTGATAAAGAAAATCTAATTGATGATATGGAGGAGCCGGATGTAAATAGTGTTTTTCATGATGGGTCACTGGATGTCAAATATAGTGAAGAGGCGGCGAAAGTCCTCGAATTGATCGAGAATATGAAATTGGAGCTCAATAGTCGAGAATTGTTATTGGAAAAGCTGCGACGGTACAAAGAGCTAAATGAGTCAATTCCAGATATTTCAAAAGTAGAAAATTGTCTAGAGGGTGTAGGCTTAGATCAAATAGCTGCTCATTTTGGCTCTTATTATGGCTATATAACAGCTGCATTTGATGACGACTTTGACAAACAGGAAATGATCTTGAGGATGAAAAAATATATAGGTGGATTTTATGAAGATCATAAAATAGTGCCTAGTTTGAGAGCAATTGCAGTTAACTTTACTGTGAATCATCTAAATGAGTTCAGTGAGAAAGATATTAAAATACTGATTCCTGATATAAGTGAGATTATCCGAGAGGTTACGCCGAATATCTCTACTAATGTAGAAGAAAACAGTTTAACTTCTGACGTTCACACTCCTTGCCCGATAATCGAAAAGCACAGAAATACTTTGTCATCTCGTTCAGACGTGAAGAAGCTGTCTGACGCTGAAAGAGATGAGATTATAAAGAAATACCGTTCTGTTTCTGTGTTTTTGAAGAAGTTAAAGAGCTATTATTAACCCGGCTTAGTAATATCTCTGATATAATGCGCGGATGACTAAAAAAATAGATACCCGCAAATTACCTTTTGAAG
>NZXG01000015.1 GCA_002701845.1 Pseudomonadales bacterium | reverse complement strand
TTTGGCCTGGCCAAACCGCGCTCCTCGCGCCTAGATTGTCGGCGTTTTAGCCGCAACAGTGACTACCAATATAGTGTGAACAGGCCCTAGGGCAGACCACCACCAATCAACAAGCGACCCAGGTAACGTTTAATGGCATTCTGGCGCCTGCAGTCGGCATCCTGCTCAGCCTGGGGTTCACAGTTGCCCAGGAGCTGGTCCACGGTGACGGTAGGGGTAATCTGGTTGTCGCTGACGGCTCCGGTTCCCTCCGTTTTGGGATCCTGAGCCTCGTCGACGATATTTTCCAGGGCATCGGCATCCTCCCGTGATAACGTCACCGTCCGGGGGAAGGCCCGCGCTGAGTAGGTAATGTAGCTTCCGTCCCCGATACTGGACACCGCCGTGCCGGGAAAATTGATACCGGGCGCCCAGGGGCTTGCCGCCACCGGCGCATTTTCTTCGTAGGCGACCTCCAGAGTGACGCCGCCGTTGACCGCCTGGACAGCCGTGCCGGTGACTGTGTCCGGAATTTCAAACAGGGACTCCCGGCCGGGCAGCAGTTGCGCCACCGGGCCGGTGATTTCCATGCCCAACAGGCCGCTGGCGTCGGCCACCAGTACGGTACTGCCGGCTGCCAGCAGCTGCAGATTGCCGCCGGGATCGTCAGCCACACCGGTGCTGATCACTTCCCCTTCGATATAAAGATATTGGCCCGCGAGCGTGATACCATTGGCACCGGAGCTGTACACCGAACCCAGAATTTCGATACCGCCCGCCGCCAGATCCTGATCGCTTAACGCCAGAGACCAGCCCGACGCAGCGGCGTTGGTGGCGAAAGCGGCGGCATCTTCGTCCGTCACCGCCAGATCAGTCAGCAACAGGCCGCCAACATTAATGCTGGCGCCGGCTCCCAGCAGAACCCCGGCGCTGTTGACCAAAAACACATTGCCATTGGCGTTAAGGCTGCCAAACAACTGACTGGCACTGCCGGAAAAATCTCTGTTGAGGGCGATTGAGTCGGCGTTGGGCTGATTGAAGGTTACGGATTCTCCGGCACCGATGTTGAAGCTGGTCCAGTCAATGGCCGTATGCTGACTGCTTTGATCCACGCTGGTGCTGGTGGCGCCATAGGTAATATCGGCGGCACCGGAAACCACATTGCCGCCGGTGGGCCCGCTCCAGGCGCAAGGGGGCAGGGCCGCCAACAGCAGCGTCAACGCAGGAACCGGTACTGGGCGAAATCGGGACATAAAATCAGGCTGCAGGGGCACGGCTAGGGTTTTATTCAGTGTATGTTTGAGTACCGGTTCCGTCCACTTTTCACTCCGACTGACAATGGGAGCACCTATGTCTGACAACCCGGCTCACTGGGACCGGCAGGCACTGCTGCGGGAGTTGCGCCGCTACCTGCCGCAAGCCCGGCTGCAATTTCAGTCGCTACCGGAATGCGCCGGCCTGGAACTGCTCTTAATTGCCCCCGGGCTGGAGACCCGCAGCCTGGAACAATGGCAGATAGAGTTACTGAGTGACGATCCACCCTACTGGGTGTTCTGCTGGGCCAGTGGCCGGGCCCTGGCCCGCCGTGTGCTGGCGGGGGAGATCCCGGTGCGGGGGAGACGGGTGGTGGATTTGGGTGCCGGATCCGGGGTCGTTGCCATCGCCACCAGCATGGCGGGGGCCGCCGAGGTCTATGCCTGCGATCGGGATACCCGTTGCCTGGGCGCCAGTGTGATCAACGCCCGACACAACGGTGTGGCGGTGATACCGGTGACGGAGCTGGAGCAGGTTGCCAAGCCCGTCGATCTGATACTGGCGGCCGATGTCCTGTATGAGTCCGGCAATCTCCCGCTGCTGGATCTGATGTGTGGCTACGGGTGTCAGGTAGTGCTGGCGGATTCCCGGTTGAAATCCATGCCGGATCCGCGTTTTCATCTGACTCAGGTCTATTTTGCCAGTACCTTTCCCGATTATGCGGAAAACCGCGAGCACAACCGGGTGCGGGTTTACCACTGCCGGGGGAGCTGAGCCACCCCGGTCACGGTGGCTCAGGCCGGCGCAATCAGAACCAGAGCATGATTCCCACATGGCCCCCTTCGTCCAGTTTGGCTTTGCCGGGCGCCTCCACCTGTGCCTCCGCATTGCGGTAACCCAGATAGACCCAGGCCTGTTCGATGATGCGGTATTGAATGCGGGCACTGAAATCCAGATAACCTTCAATTTCGTCAAAAGCCAGCACATCCGGTGCATAGTAGATATCGGTGCGCAGGCTCAGGTTGGTAACGGTGGGGATTTCCCAGTTGACGAACCCCCCCAGGCCCACCGCGGTGCCCGACTGGTCACTCTCGTCACCGTCAAGGTAATAGGCCCGACCGCCGATACCTGCCAGTAGCGCCGTTTGTTTATTGACATTGTCCGCAACAAACAGGCTGCCGTAATAGACATCGCCATGGTCCTGATGATGCAGCAGCCCGGCCCCCAGATTCAGCTCCGACTGACTGATGCGAGTGGTATAGTCCAGCGCCACCGCATCGTTATTGATGTTCAGGTCAATGGTCTGGGCGCCGGCGCTGGCTACCCAGAGGCTCAGCAGGCTGATAAGCGATTGCAGGATAGTTTTTGCTTTCATAGTAGAGATGCTCCCAAATGGTCACCTTGTTATCTGGGGCGCAATTATTCCGGGGTTGCGCCCGCGATTCAATGTGCCTGGTTCAAAAATGCAGAAATTTCAAGGCATTGAACCCCGGCGACCGGTATCGTGACCGGAACGCTGGCAATTTGACCTCACTAAAACCGGAATTACGCCCGGTTTTTAATTGAGAAATCAAAAATAGGTTGTAACTTAATAATTTAATGGGAATAATTTCATCACTATCTGTGTATTTGAACTATAGTTACTGAGCGCATGCGCCGTGCGCTCAGCCTGTCGAAAACCGGATTATTAACGTCAATACGCCATGATTCATGATTTTGCCACCACACCCAGGGTTCCAGCCATGGTTCGCGACACCGGCCCCGCCCGCCGACGGCCTCCGGCCGGACGTCGTTGGGGCTGGCTGATACTGGCACTGCTGCTGGGTGTGAGCACGGTCTGGAAGGTGTCCGGGTTGTTGCTGGCGGCGGAGCCCGAAGCTGATGCTGGCCCCGGTGACGAGGCGAGGCGGGAATACCTGCAGGCGGCGGCCAGTGACGAGGTCCTGCTGGCAGGCCCCGAGGCGGCGCAAAGTGCCACCACCGAAGCCGGTGATAACAGCACTTCCGCCGACGCGCAGCAGCTGGCCCGGCTGGAGGCGGCGATGCAACAGACCGGTAGCAGCACCCCGGCTTATGGTTTTTACGACTCACTGCAAACCAGCCCGTGGCAGGTACCGGTGCAACGTGGGGTCTACTACACCGAAGAGGATCGCAAGCGAGCGGCGCGGCGTTATCTGCTGCAGGCGGCTTCCCTGCGTCATCCGGGCGAGGCAAGGGATCTGGTGAACCGGTTGCGGAAGAAGGGATTGGCCGCCTCCTTCGCTGCTGCCGGAGACCGTTATGGGTCCACCTGGTATCGGGTCAATGTTGGGCCGTTCCAGAACGTTTCAAAAATGAATAAAGCCGAAGACACGCTGGTGGCTATGGGGATGATGCCTCTGAAACGACGGCTGTAACGGGCCTTCGTCCGGCGTTTTACAGACACAAAATTACTATAATAGTTTAGGTAATATTACACTGCTGGCCGCACTGACTGTGGTAGTATTCCCGGGTGTTCAGCAGTAGTCGGGCAGCGCGCCGAACCTGGCGTGGTTGCTACACTTCTTACTATCTCCACAGAGTATCACTGGAAACAAAGGGTTTGGCGTGTTTCATATACGCATCTTCAACCATTATGTACCGTTGCAATATGTCATTCTGGCTCTGGTGGAATACTGGGTGCTGGTGTTTTCCGTATACCTGGCACACCTGATCCGCCTGCCGGAAGTGGAAGTGTCGGTGCTGGATTACAACGATCCCACGGCGCTGAAAACCAATGTGTTCGCAGTGGTCATGTTGTGCTGCACCCTGGCCCTGGGAGTCTATGAAGCCAAGATCCGCGAAGGCTTTTCCGGGGTGGCAGTGCGTTCCGTGGTGGCATTCTTCCTGCTGGGCTGCGGCAGTCTTACGGTGCTGTACTATCTCTTTCCCCAGCTGCAACTGGGCAGGGGGCTGCTGACCATTTCCGCAGTATCGGCGCTGGCTCTGTGTGTACTGGTGCGGGCGCTGTTTTTCCTGGTGGTGGACTCCAACAAGCTGCGCCGGCGCATCCTGGTGTGGGGTAACGGTACCAAGGCCGCCGAGGTGGTCAAAAATATCCAGGACAGCGGACTGCAGAAGTATTTGCAGGTGGTGGGCCTGGTGGGGCCTTCCCCCAACCTGCATCCGGAGCTCCCCGCTGAGCTGCTGATGGAGATCCCGGGTGGGCTGGCGCAGTACTGCAAACAGCACAAGATCGATGAAATCATCGTGGCCCTCGACGAGCGGCGCAGGGAGCTGGGGGGTAATCTGCCCCTGGATGAACTGATGGATTGCAAGCTGTCCGGGATCGAAGTGATGAACTCCCTGGAGTTTTGCGAACGGGAGATTGGCCGGATTGAACTGAAGAGCCTGGATCCCAGCTGGATGTTGTTTTCCGACGGTTTCCGTTATTCCGGGCTGCGGGATGCCACCAAAAGGGTGTTTGATATTCTGATCAGCCTGGTCCTGATCGCCGTGGCCTGGCCATTTAGTCTGCTGACCGCCCTGGCGGTGTTTCTGGACGATGGGACGCCGGTGCTCTACCGCCAGACCCGGGTAGGCCTGAATGGGAAATGTTTCGATTTGTATAAGTTTCGCAGTATGCGCAAGGACGCCGAGAAAAACGGAGCGGTATGGGCGCAGAAGAATGACAACCGGGTTACCCGGGTGGGGGCTTTCATCCGTAACACCCGGCTCGATGAGCTGCCCCAGATCTATAATGTCTTGCGGGGTGATATGAGTTTTGTGGGACCCAGGCCGGAACGGCCTGAGTTTGTCAAGGATCTGGAAAAACAGGTACCATTTTACTCTGAGCGACACCGGGTAAAGCCAGGCCTGATGGGCTGGGCGCAGTTGAAATATCCCTATGGCGCCTCAGTGGAGGACGCCTCCCAGAAGTTGCGATACGACCTTTATTACACCAAGAATCACAGTCTGTTATTGGATATCCTGATCGTGATCCAGACGGTGGAGGTGGTATTACTGGGCAAGGGGGTGCGTTGAATGGATCTGAAGATTATTGATCGTGATAACAAGGGGCAACTGATGAAAACATTAGCACTGGTAATTCTGGGGGCCGTTCTGGTGGGTTGTACCGCAGCGGGACATAATCCCACTGACAAACCGAAACCCGCCGCCACCAGCAAGGGCGAGGTGTATAAGGTGGGCAAGGGCGATGCCCTGAGCATTTCGGTGTGGCGTAATCCGGAGTTGTCAGTAAATGTGCCGGTGCGACCCGATGGCATGATCTCGGTACCCTTGATCGGTGACATCGATGCCGCTGATAAAGAGCCGGAGCAGCTGGCCGATGAGATCAAAAATGAACTGGCCAATTACATAAAGAATCCCCAGGTCACGGTGGTGGTGACCAATGCGGTGAGTTCGGAGTATCTGCATCGGGTGCGGGTGACCGGTGCCGTCAATCAACCCCAGTCCATCCCCTACAGCAATGGCATGACGGTGATGGACGTGGTGCTGGTGAGCGGCGGCCTGACTGAATTTGCCAAAGCCAATGAAACCAAGCTGTATCGTAATACCGTCGAGGGGCCGAAGGTTTACCGGGTCCGTCTTGGCGATATCCTGGAGCAGGGCAATATTGCCACCAATTATGAACTCCAGCCCGGTGACATAGTTACTGTTCCCGAGCGCCTGTTTTGATAGCTTGAGTGCATTATGAATAATTCCGGTCTCGATCTGTCCTTCGTCATCAACTTTGTCAAAGTGGTGATCCGCGAAGCCATCAATCACAAGTCGCTGGTGGCACTCACCTTTGCCGTCATCTCGTTGACGGTATTATTGATGGGTACGCAGTTTCCCAAGAAGTTCAGTGCCGAGACCAAGATTTTCGCTGACAGTCAGAATATCATCCGGCCTTTGCTGCAAGGCCAGGCGGCGACCACGTCGGTGTCGGATCATGTGCGCACCGTGCGTGAGGTGATCACATCGCCCCGGCTGATGCGGGAGGTGATCGAGAAACTGTCCCTGGTGGACAACCCTAAGGATCCGGTGGCACTGGAGAACACCATCCGCAGTATTGCCGGCCGGTTGCAGGTGAGCGGTATCGGGCCCGGCCTGATCAGAATCGGATTCAGTGGTTCAGACCCGTCAGAAGTTTATAACGTGGTCTCCACCGTCACGGATTTGTTCATTAAGAACTCATCGGAATCCAAACGCCGGGAGAGCCGGGAAGCCTTTTTGTTTATCGACAAACAGGCCAAAAACTACAAAGATCAGCTGGTGGAGGCCGAGGAGCGCCTGAAACAGTTCAATGCCAGCAACTATGATGGCACTGAGGCACAGGCCCGAGCCCGGATTCAGGAGCTGGAGAATCAGATCGAAGCCCTGGAAGTGCAGATCGAGGAATCCAATACCCGCATTGATACTCTGGAACGGGAACTGGTGAGTGAATCCCGGTTTGTGGAGAACCGGTATCGTGCCGATGAACTGCGAACCCGCCTGGTGGAGGCGCAAAACCGGCTGGATACCCTGCGGCTCACCTATACCGACGACTACCCGGATGTGGTGGCGCTCAAGCAACAGATCCGGGATCTTAAGTTCGCGATCCGCAATTCGGAAGCGCCCCCGGTATCCGGCCCCACCGGTTCCTCGGGTTCCGAAGCCAACGTGAACCCGCTGTATGAAGAGCTGCGCAAAATGATTGCCACGGAGAAGGTGGACGTCAATGCCGCCCGGCGCCGGTTGCAGCGCACCGAGCAGCAACTGGAGGAGGAGCGCAAACGTATGGAGCGCATAGCCGAGCGTCAGGCCGAGTTGGCGGAGCTGACACGGGACTATGATGTGACCCGCTCAATCTATGAGGACATGTTGGAGCGCAAGGAGCGGGCCCGGCTTTCCATGACTCTGGATATCGAGGGGCAGGGGGTCACCTTCCGGGTGCAGGAACCCGCCAATTTTCCCATTCAACCGGATGGCTTGAGATTCCTTCATTTTGTGATGGCGGGTCCACTACTCGGGGTTTTATTCCCCCTGGGGCTGCTGGTGGTGTATGTGTATTTTGATCCCCGCATTCGGTTTGCCAGTTCGCTGGAAAGCATCAGTTCAGTACCGATACTGGGTGTGGTACCACACATGTCCACGCCGCTCACCAAGCGCATCATGCGCACCGATGTCATTCTGCTGGGCCTGTTTGTGATTGTGGTCATGGCGGTGTATCTTGCCATCGCATTTGCCCACCGGGCAGGAGTGTTCTAATGGATAAAGATACCAGATCCAAGAAAGTGCCGGGACAGTCCCAGGTTATAGAATTGAGTCGTCAGAATGCCTCATCCCGCATTCGTAACATGGCGGAGTTGGGCAGTATGACGCCGGATGAGTTGTCCGCCCGCAAGATTCTGCACCCCGGGATGGCCAATAAGGAAGTGCTCAACACCTTTCGCGAAATCCGGACCCAGTTGTTAAGGATCAGCGGGGGACGTAATTTCGTGGTGATGGTGACATCCCTTACCGGTAAAGCCGGCTCCAGTTTTATCGCCAGCAATCTGGGCGCGGTCCTGGCCCTGGATAAAACCAAAACCGCGCTGCTGATCGATTGTAATCTGTATGATTCCAGTCTCAATCAGTTATTGGACGTGGAGCCCGATTACGGCCTTACCGATTACTTGGCCGAGGAGCACCTGGATATTAACGACATCATCTATGCCAGTGGCATACCCCGTTTGCGGGTGGTGCCAGCGGGTACCCACGTAGAGGTGGGGGCCGAATACTTTGCGTCTGAGCGCATGTCCGGCTTTATTAAAGACCTTAAAGACCGTTATCCTGATCGCTACATCATTATGGACGTGCCACCCATTGGTCTGGAGGCGGAAGCCAGAATTCTGGCCGAACTCAGCGATTTTACCGTGCTGGTGGTGCCTTACGGCAAGGTGACCGAGGCGCAGGTGGAAGCCGCGGTGGATGCCATCGGCGAAGAAAAGCTGGCGGGAATGATTTTCAATAATTAAGGCAAAGGTTTGGGGTATGCCATTAATCAATCGGCCCGGTGCGGTCACCGCGGCGACAGCTCTGCTCTGGTGTCAGCCGCTGTCAGCGGCTATTAATTCCGAGTACCGTGTGGGTATCACCGAAGAGTGGACCGACAACGTGTACTTCGCCTCCAGCGACAAACGTCACGATCTCATCAGTGAATTGTTTGTGGGGGTGGATTTCAGCAACGACGAACGCTCCCCCCACCAATACGGTATGGAATACCAGTTCACGCGGGAAGAGTACCTGCGGGATTCATTTGGGGGCACCAACTATCTTGAAGGCGCAGGCTACGCTGACGTGGAGCTGCTACCGCAGCGTCTGTTCTGGAACAGCACCGTTGTTTCCAGTGTCACTCAGCGAAACAGCAGTGGCCCCGATGATCCCGATAACCGCGACCAGCGCAATACCGTCTCCACCGGTGTGGATTACAATCTGGTGAGTGGCATTCGTGACACCCTGAGCCTGGGGGTGGAGGCCACAGCAGTCCGGTTTCGGGAAACCGATGGCAGCAGTGACCGCTATTCCGCCGATGCATCCTGGGTACACCGGTTTAATCGCCTCACCAGCGGCGGATTCAGTTGCACCGGCGAAGATGTGAATTTCCGCGACCAGGACAACGAGGATTACGAAAGTGTTCAGTGTCTGTTAACCCTCAGCCGGCAGCTGGTGCGGGGTTCCGTTGCGATGGAAGCGGGGAGACGCGCCATCAATCCCGCCACCGGTGAGACGGTGGATGGGCTTTCCTATAACCTGAACTTCTCCTGGCTGGATGGCCCCCATCGTCTCAGTGTGGTTGCCACCCGCGACATTACCGACACTACCGTGGGCCTTGACAGCGATTTGTTTGTGGGCGGCATCGATCCGTTGGATCAAAACACTGACATCACCGCACTGACACTGCGCAAGCGGGTGGAAATGAGCTATGGTTACCGGCTGTCCGGATCCTCAGAGGTGGAGGCGCTGGTTTATCGTGATTCAGATGATATCTATGACTCCACCCTGGACAACGACCGTGAGGGGGTTTATCTGGGTTATACCAGACAGCTGACCCGGGACACTGAGTTGAGTCTGAAATACGATTATGGCCGTTCGGAAACCGCGCTTGATTCGTCACGTTCCTCGGTGGATTACAACCAGGTATTTCAAATCCTGGGCACCCGTATTTTCTCCCGTCATTTCGACGTTTCCCTGGGCCTGACTGCCGAACGCCAGGACGGTAAGCAGGCCAGCCGGGATTACGAAGTCTATTCGGTTATGGGCACCCTGTTTTATCGGTTTTGACTTAACCTTTAATCTCCCGATAGTGGGCCGCAATATCCTCGTTGTCGGGAGCCAGTTTAACGGCTTTCTCCATCAGAGATCGGGCACCGGCCCGGTCTCCATTCTTGAACAGAATCCAGGCGTAGGTATCAATGATGGCAGGGTTCTTTGGCGCCAAACGGTAGGCCTGTTCCGCAGTCTCCAGCGCCTCCCGGGTTTGACCACGCTCCAGTCGGATCCAGGCCACATTGTTAAGGACAATGGGTTGGTTGGGGTTTAACTGCAAGGATCGCGAGTAGGTTTCCAGGGCCTGCTGTTCCTGTTTGCGCTGTTGCAGCTGAATTCCCTTCAAGGTGAGTGCCTCAAAGCTGTTGGGCAGGGTTTCCTGCCACTGCGCCAAAAATTCTTCGCGGGTGATGCCGCTGCCCGGCTCCAGATTCGACCAGATCACTTTTGCCAACCGGTCATTGGATTGCAGGCGCCAGGCGTCCAGGTACTGCAGGACAGCCGCCTGTTGATTGCCCTGGTGTTTGTCGATGTCACCGCGGATCAACAAGCTGATGTACTCGTTGCCAGCGGTCTCCTCCACCTGGTCAGCGATTTTTTGGGCCTGGGCCAGGTTATCGCCGGCCAGTTCGGCATTCACCAGCAGGTGCAGGATCTGGCCATTTTCCGGCTCCAGTTGCAGGGCGTTGAGCAGGTGCTGTTTCGCCGCTGTGGCATCACCTGCGCGCAGGTTGCTGGATGCAGCCGCTTGATACAGACGCAGCATATTAGTGGTGGCGGTGGGGTTGAACGAAGAGCGGGACAGGGCACTTTCTCCCAAGGGGATCGCCTGCTCCAGATCGCCGCTGCGTGAATAATATTGACTCAGCAGCAGGTCCGCCGACCAATGATTGACGGAGGCCTCGGAATAGGCGGTCAGGTAGGCCAGCGCCGCCTGCTGATCCTCCGCGTTCGACAGGGCCGAGGCAACGGCCCCCAGTGCCAGCAGATTATTGGGCTCCCGCTTCAGTATCTGTTCGGCATAGCGCTGGATGGCGGAGTGATCCTGTTGCTGCATGGCGCTGATCAAGCGGGCGTTCTGAGTGTATTGGCTTGCGGGGTCCTTGGCATAGGCTTTGGCGATGACCTGCTCGGCCCGCTCCGGATCGGTTTCCAGTAGCGCCATACCCGCCAGCGCCTGACTGGCCACCGCTGGCTTGGCAGCCAATTCATTGACCAGTTGCCGGCGGGCCTGGGGCATGGACAGGGCCTGGTACTGTTGCAGCAGTTTGGTCTGAGTGGCGAGGTCGTCCGGTGCCTGTTCATAGGCCTGTTGCAGCTGCTGCAATGCGGCTTCCGGCTCACCCTGCCGGTTATGCAGATCTGCCAGCGCCAGTCGGGTCCGGGTCAGGGTGGGGTCCAGTTTCAGGGCCGCCCGCATCACTTCACCGGCTCTTTGCTGCTCGCCACTGAACATCAGCGCCAGGCCGTACAGTGACAACAAATCGGGATTGTCGGAATTATCGCGGATATTCATTTCGATGGCTTTTAACGCCGCATCCGGTTTCGCCAGTCGCAACTGGGTTTCGGCAAACACCGCCAACGCCTGGCTGGAAGCGGTTTCCGGATCAATGGACTTTTGGAATAATTCTGACGCTTCCAGAAAATCACCCTGGGAATAGCGCACCAGCCCCAGCAGTGACCCCAGAATCTGGTTGGGGTTAGAGGCGTAAAGTTGCTCCAGCTTTTCGTTGGCGGCGTCCAGATCGCCGCTTTGTAGCGCCTCCAGCGCCTGCTGGAACTCCACTTCCAGCTCCTGGGCCTTGGGATTGGCTTCGGCAATCAACTTGGAATACACCATGGCCTCGGCGGAGCGACCCTGGCGGGACAGGGTCGCCACCATGGCTTTGAGAATCTGCAGCCGCTGCAACGTCATGCCATCGGCGCTGGGAAGCTGGAACAGTGCCTGGGATAACAGGTCCTCGGCAGATTCCAGCTGATCGTGATTGAAGTGGTAGCGGGCCAGCATCACCAGGGCGTCAATGTTGCCCTCATCCAGTTTCACGGCCCGCTCCAGGGCGGCCAACTGCTGCTTATCCTCATTCTTTTTCGCCGCCAGCATGGCTTTGGTAAGCTCCACTTCGGCCAGTTCCTGAGGCGGCTTGGCACGGGTCGCCAGTTTGCCGAGTAAATTCTCCGCCGCGGTCAGATCATTGGTGATCACCAATGCCTTGGCTTCCAGTGTTTGTGCTGCGATCGAATCCGTGAGTTTGTTGTCGGCATAGGCAGCCCGTAAGGTACTGAGGGCGGAATTGGCCTTGCCCAGCGCCATATGATTACGCGCCAGCAGCAGGTCCGATTCGGCATTGGTGGTGGGTAAGGACTCCAATACCCCGATGGAGGCACGGTGGTTGCCTTGTTGGAAATAGATATCCGCCAGCAGATTGTAGGCCGCCAGGTTACCCGGATCTTCCTGCAGGGCATTCTTCACTTCAATAATGGCAACCTTGTACTGGGCCTGCTGAAAATAACTTTCCGCCCGCGCCAGGAATTCAGCGGACTTCTCCGGGCTTTGTTCCGCGGACTGGTCGGAGCAGGCCAGGACAGACAGGCTGAGCAGGATCAGACAAAGAGTGTGGCGAGTAACCGATAACATGTGTGGTTCCTATAGTATTAACTTTCCTGAATGTGTATACCGTATTTTTTGATCAGGTCGTAAAGGGTGGGGCGGCTCACCCCCAGCAGCTTGGCCGCGGCGGATATGTTGCCATCGGAAATGGTGATCGCGCGAATGATCGCTGCCTGTTCCGCCTCCTGTCGTACCGTCCGCAGGTTCAGTGACAAATCGTCCTGCTCCGGCAGGCCCAGATCGGCAACCGCGATATTTTTCTGGTCACACATGATCACGGCCCGCTTCAGTTTGTTTTCCATTTCCCGGATATTGCCGGGCCACTCGTAACTTTCAATGGCGTTAATGGACTCCGGCGTGAATCCCTTGATGTTCTTGTCCAGCTGTTCACAGAATTTCTGCAACAGATGGCGCGCCAGCAACGCTTTATCACCACCCCGTTCCCGCAGTGGCGGCAGATCCACTGCCATTTCGCTGATGCGATAGTAGAGATCTTCGCGGAAAGTGCCTTCGCTGACCATTTCCACCAGGTTTTTATTGGTGGCGCATATCACCCTGACATCCACCGGAATTTCTTCCCGGCCCCCCAGCCGCTCCACCACGCGCTCTTGCAGAAAGCGTAACAGTTTGGCTTGCAGGGCCAGGGGCATGTCGCCGATTTCATCGAGAAACAGGGTGCCACCGCTGGCCACTTCCACTTTCCCCAGGGTACGTTTGCTGGCCCCGGTAAACGCCCCTTTCTCGTAACCGAACAGCTCGCTTTCCATCAGGTTTTCCGGTACTGCGGCACAATTGATGGCCACGAAGCGGCGTTCAATGCGTTTGCTGAGGTTATGCACCGCCCGGGCAACGACCTCTTTACCGGTACCCGATTCACCCAGGATCAGGCAGGTGACATCGGTGGGAGCAATTTTTTGCACGATGCGGCACACGGACGCCATCCGTTCGTCGGCGGCGATCACCCCGGGCAGGGGGCTTTGTGTGGTTTCCTGCAGGCGTCGGTTTTCCTGCTCCAACTGCCACATCTGCTGGGCCCGTTGCACGATCAGGTCCAGGGTGTCGGTATTAACCGGTTTTTGATAAAAGTCGTAAGCACCCATGGCCACGGCCCGCAGGGCATTGGAATAGTCGTGGTAGCCGGTGACCACGATGATTTTGGTGTTGGGGGCAATGCGCAGCGTTTCCTGGATGGTGGCGAAACCTTCTTCCACTCCTTCCTCGTCGGGGGGCAGCCCCAGATCCTGCAGAACTACCGCAGGTTCGTGCATGCGAATGGCGGCAATGGCACTGTTGCGATCATGGGCCGCGATCACTTCGTGCTTATCAAAATGCCAACGCAACTGACTTTGCAGACCCAGGTCATCCTCGACAATCAGTAGTACCGGTTTGTTATCGGTCATGCTGTTCCAACTTTTTCGCTATCGGTTTGCTGCACGTTAACAGGAATGGAAATAGTGAATGTGGTGCCTACTCCCGGTTCACTGCGCACCAGGACCTCGCCCCCAAGGTTGCGGATGAACTCCCGCGTCTGATACACACCGATACCCATGCCTTTGCCGGATTTGGTGGTATCAAAGGGTCTGAACAGACGGTTCTTGAGGAAATCACTGTCCATGCCGCAGCCGTTGTCTTCAACTTCCATTACGGCCATGCCATTCTCACTGCGCAGGGTCACATCCACGTAGCCATCCGCCGGCGTCGCTTCCTGCGCGTTTTTTATAATATGGGTAACGATCATTTCCAGATTATCTTCGTCGGCCACCACTTTAAGCGAATCGTCGAGGATTCTCAACGTAGGGGGCGGCATACGGTCCTGGCATTTCTTCACCGAATTGACGACAACCTGTTTCAGCTCCAACGGCCTGCCATTGGTGGGCTGTGTGTGCTGAAGCTTCTTCAATAGATTGCTCATTCTTTGTACTGAGTTGTCAATGGTGCGGATCATATCCTCGATAAAGGCGGGATTCTCTTTGTGCTTGGCGGCGTTCTCCACCACCAGTGCCTGCTGGGCAATGAGGTTTTTAAGGTCGTGCATCACAAACGCCGACAATTTGTTATAGGCATCGAACTGCTTCGACTGCGCCAGCAATTCAGCGGCCTCGTTGCGTGACAGGTAACTTGCCACCTCCCGGCCTACGGTTTTGAACAGGTCCAGATCCTCCCAGGTCAGGGTAAAGTCCTTGGGGGGGCTGTTCAGCAGCATAAAGCCCACCAGGTCACTGTCCACCAGCATGGGAATCACCAGCCACAGATCGTCGATTTGCCGGGTCCAGTCCGGCAGATATTCGTTGAAGTTACTCAGTTCGTGATGGCCGGGGGAAGAGGGCGAAAAGATCCATTCCTGCTCCCGCAGGATGCGACAGAATTCGCTGTCTGCCGGCTCCTCGGTATCCATGGCGGGCATGTTCATTTTCAGGGTGGCCACCGGCAGGTAGCGGCCAAACTGATTGTCCAGCCACAACATGCCACCGGTACTTTTCGCCACATTGGCCATCACCCGGATGGCTTTCTGGTGGGGATCCTCTTCCGAGTCGGGGCTGGCGGTGAGGCTGTGAATCAGACTCAGCCATTGCGATCGGTAGTCGTACTTGTGGACGAAGAAATGCTTGTCGATATAGACACTGAGATTGGCGCGGGCCGATTCGGAAAAGAACATCACCCCGATGCTGATGAGGGCACTGAATATCAGTGTCACCTGGATCACCGTGCCCCAGTTACCCCCGTACAGTTTAATGTAATAGCCGCCAGCGGCCATCAGCGCCAGAAAAAAACCGGCGGTGGTGAGGCCGGTGGTATAAAAGGCCACGGGGCGGGAAATGGCCACCCGATTCTGCTGGGGATAGTTCTGGGCGCTGACCGCCAGCAGGGCAAAGCTGAGGAAAATGGCCGCGGCGCCATTGACGGCCCCGCGCGCACGCCAGATTTCCGCATCCAGTTGGCCAAACAGCAGTGCATAGGAAAACAGATAAAGGTCATAGAGCAGAATACCGGCCAACCCCAGGCTGTACACTTTATTAATGCGGTTGTGGGGTGAATTGCGGAATAACTGCTCCACCGCCACGATACACAGGATGGTGAATAGCAGGCTGGACCATACATACAGCCGGAACGCCTGATCCTTGTTGTCGATGGCGGGCGGCAGGATTACCACGAACAGGATGGCGCCCAGGGTCCACAACAGGTAGAGCAATAAAAACGGCCCCTGCTGGATTTTACGGCTGCGGTTACTGAATTTAAGCTGCTGCAGGATAGCCAGTATCAGAGCCCCAAAGCGCAGGGTTTCGCAGAGTATCAGCTCCTGTACAGTCAGACTGGGTGCGTAGGAGTCCCAGGCCAGTACCACGCTCCAGCCGGCGGCAACCACCGCCGCCAGGGCCATGGAAAAAGCGATATGGCGCTTGAGGAACAAGTAGCCGGAGGTGAGGGCAAAGGCAGTGAGCAGCAACGCACCGCCCATGAAGCTGGTAAAGGTTACATTTTCCAGTAGCATTCAGATTGCGGTGGGTCTGGGTTACCCGGCCAGTTGCTTGAGTTTGTCTGTGATATTACCCATTGCCCGATCAAAAAGCACCCCATTTTCCAGCAGTTTCACGTACCCTCGTTGCAGGTCGTGAGCGAACTCCTGGAGCTTTTTTTCGAACACGCGCAGGCCGTAGCGATTGACGAAGACGTAGGAATGACCCGGATCAGTGATCATGGCCAGTTTGCAGCGAAAGGTTTTAGAGCTGTTGGGCGGGGAGTAATCCATCCAGGTACCGGGACGAACTTTCTCCGCCTTGGCGATGTATTCTTTGGCGGCCGCCTGTAATTTCAACTGCTGCCGCTGCACCGCGGTCATGGTATCCCAATCCTCCGGCCCCTCGCCCTGGCCCTGACCCAGGGCGGCCAGGTGGGCCGGCTGGATCGAAATCAGGCTGGATGGGTCCAGGCGCTGGGTAATCACTTCCTCAAAGGTTTGCTGGGCCACGCTCAACAGGTTGAGGATCTGTTCGCGGGGAGTATTCACCAACTCCAGGCCGTGGGATATTTTGTTGATCAACTCGTCTTTGATTTTTTCCAACCGGTTCAGAGAGCGCTGATCCTCGTGGGGGCGAAATGCCCACACCAGCTGTTCCACCACCTGCCTGGCCTCCAGCCACTCGGTGCTTTCAACACCCTGTTTCAGGTGCACATACAGCAGCACCTTCTGCCAGTCTTTTACCAGAAAGTTGAGCATGGACTCCGGCATGGTGGCATCTTTCAGGCGGTTGTAGAGCACC
The DNA here is from genome assembly GCA_002701845.1 of Pseudomonadales bacterium. Classification (GTDB taxonomy): domain Bacteria; phylum Pseudomonadota; class Gammaproteobacteria; order Pseudomonadales; family Ketobacteraceae; genus Ketobacter. Next base: position 87,743 of record NZXG01000015.1, on the reverse strand, counting down.
TCGTTGGCCTCGTGGCGGGCGTGTTCCGCCTTGGCCTTGCCCTGGGCCGCTTCCTGGGTGCGTTTCTCCAGCACCGTGGCTTTGTTGCGGTCCAGTTTGGTGACATTCTGGAACTTGGCCAGGGCCTGCTCAAAAATAGCGGTGTCGCCGGTGAAGTTCTCAATAATGAAATGCACCAGTCGGTTGACTTCCTTATACAGGGCGTCCTGGGTGGTTTCGCTGCTCTCATCCCAGCCCACGGCAGAGGCGGCGATCTCATTGATCAGGCGCCGGGCCGGATGATCGCTGTGGCTGAAGAACTTCTTATCCTTCAGCGCCACTTTCAGAATGGGAATCTGCAGCCGACTGATCAGCGCCTGGAAGGGAACCGGCAGGTTGCGGTCATCCAGCACAAAATCAAAGAACATAGCCACCAGGTTGATGATGTCCTCATCGGACTGATCAAGCGCATCTTCTTTGCCGGATTTCTTGTTTTCATCAAGAATCTGGCCCACCACGGAACGTACGTCAAATCGCTGCGGCGTCTGTAAATATTCCGAGGACAGCTGCATGGTGGTCAGGGCGTCCAGCAGGTTTTGCTGGGAAATGGGTTGCGAGCTGCCACGGGGCGGCCGGGATAGCGCGTTGGGCAGGGAAATGCCGCTGTCCCGTAACTGATCGAAGATATTGAGCACCTGGCCCAGGGTGACCCCGGAATTCCCCATGGGGGTTTCCGTGGCCAGTCCGGCGGCGCCTGATGACGGCTGGCCGCCGAGACCGGCGAAGGGGTCGGGGCTGCCACCCGCACCCTGGGTTTCCAGAGCCGGACCCGTTTCGGCATTCGCGGCGCTGGCGGCGGCCCCAGCGCTGCTGGCAGATACCGGGGATTTGTTCTTACGCACGTCAAAGTGGATCTGCGGCAATACGCCGGCGCTCACCAGCAATTCATTCACCAGGGAATAGATATTTCTCAGCTCGACAATCACCGTGCGGTCCAGATGCTTGAGCAGAATCACCTTGCACTTGATGTCCAGTTCCATGGCTTTCAGCGACTCGGTGACGGCGGCACAGATCTGCGCCGGGTCCAGCGGGTTATTGCCCTCGTTGATCCGCACATCCGGCATCAGATAATCGAAACGGCAATTCAGTTGATACAACAGATCCTGGTTTTCAATGCGCGCCCGGTTGACGATGCCGGTCACCGCAACGTCCTGCTCCATGTCTTCTTTATCCACCAGGCCGATGGATTCCAGACTGAACTGATCGTTACCGGCCTCGGCACGGGGTTGGATCCGTTCCCGGGTCATGGCCCGGAAGTTGTCTTCGTATTTTTGCTTGAACAGAGACCACACCTGTGGCTTCTTGATGCGCACCTCGCGCATGGAATCGAAGTAGAGGTTCTGTTCGTTGTTGCTGCCGGCTTTGGATGCCAGATCGAAGAACAGATCATCACAGCTGCTGAAGAACTGACTGAAGTTATTGGACAGGATGGAAAAGGCGTTTTCCTTGACCTGCTTGATCAGCGTCGGCATGGTCGTTGAGACGTTGGATGTCGGTTTGTGGCGTGGTTCTGAATCGCTCGTCATAGGTGCCCTTCCGAAGCCTTGAATGCCGCTGCTAGTTCACATTTTGTACTAAGCACGACGCAGCCTCAACGTAAAAAAGTCACGCTTTGTTAGAATTATATAGCTCAAAAGTAACCTGATTGTGTCCCCCTTCAAATTGCAGTGTGATCCAGTTCCCATTCCTAAGCAAGTTAGAAGGCATCCACGATACGGTGCGCAGCCAGATAGGGCGTGGTTTCCCCCCGGGTGACCCTGGTCTGCATCTCGTTGCACAACTGCCTGGCGGCCGGATCCCGTTTCAGGCGGATTTCAATCAGCTCATGCACCAGGCGCCACATCCATTCTTTGTTCTGGGCGGCACGGTTGCGCTGAAAATGACCATTTTCCCGGGCCTGCTGTTCGAAACTGCGGATAATATCCCAGATTTCGTGAATATTCTGGCCCTCCAGTGCGGAGCAAAGCACCACTTCCGGCTCCCAAAAACTGTGGTGTTGGAGTATGGCCAGGGCATTCTGGTAATGGCGCTGAGTGTGCTCCGCCGCCAGCCGGTTGTCGCCGTCGGCCTTGTTCACCGCAATGGTGTCCGCCAGCTCCAGAATGCCTTTTTTGATCCCCTGCAGCTCATCGCCGGCATTGGGCAGCATCAGCACCAGGAAAAAGTCCACCATGCCCGCCACTTCGTATTCGGACTGGCCCACCCCCACGGTTTCCACCAGGATGACATCGTAGCCGGCGGCTTCGCACAGCAACATGGCTTCCCGGGTTTTCTGCGCTACCCCTCCCAGGGCGCCGCCACTGGGAGAGGGGCGGATAAAGGCATTGTCCTGCTGTGACAGCACCTCCATCCGGGTTTTGTCCCCCAGGATGCTGCCCCCGGTAAGAGGCGAACTGGGATCCACCGCCAATACCGCCACCTTGTGGCCCTGCTTGATCAGGTGCAGACCGAAGGCCTCAATGAAGGTGGACTTGCCCACCCCGGGGGTACCGGTAATGCCCACGCGAATGCTGTTGCCGGAGTGGGGCAATATCCGCTCCAGCAGCAACTGGGCCTCATCCCGGTGCTGGGCCCGGCGGCTTTCGGTGAGGGTGATGGCCTTGGCCAGTGCCCGCCGGTTACCCTGCAACAGCTTGTCGGTATCCACTGCCATGGAAATCAGGCCACCTGGCTGATTTCGTCCAGCACCTTACGGGCGGACACCGGAATCTTGGTGCCGGGGCCGAAGATGGCTTTTACCCCACATTCATACAGGAAATCGTAATCCTGGCGCGGGATAACCCCGCCCACCACCACGATGATGTCGCTGGCGTCCTGCTTTTTCAGTGCCTCCAGCAGGGCCGGTACCAGAGTCTTGTGGCCGGCCGCCTGGGAGGACACGCCAATCACGTGGACATCGTTCTCCACCGCCTGCTTGGCCACTTCATCCGGGGTAGAGAAAAGCGGCGACAGGTCGATATCAAAACCCACATCGGCAAAGGCCGTAGCAATCACCTTGGCGCCGCGGTCGTGACCATCCTGGCCCATTTTTGCCACCAGCATCCGGGGTCGACGGCCGTGCTCCTGCTCGAAAGCCTCGATGTCTTTCTGCATCCGCTGCCAGTCGGAGTCGGTTTCGTAGGAACTGCCATAGACGCCGGATACCGTGCGGGCGCTGGCGTTGAAGCGGCCCCAGACTTTTTCGATGGCATCACTGATTTCACCCACGGTGGCCCGCTGGCGGGAGGCCTTGATGGCCAGATCCAGGCCGTTCCCCGCGCCGGTTTCCGCCCACCGGGTAAGTTCCGCCAGGGCCGCGTCACAGGCGGCCTGATCCCGGCCGGCCCGCAGTTTCTGCAGATGGGCCACCTGGCTCTCCCGGACCCGGGTGTTGTCAATGTTAAGGGCATCGATGGGGTCTTCATCCTCCAGGATATATTTGTTGACCCCCACGATCACATCCTCGCCCCGGTCGATGCGGGCCTGCTTGCGGGCCGCCGCCTCTTCGATGCGCAGTTTCGGTTCCCCCTGTTCGATGGCTTTGGCCATGCCGCCGCGGGCCTGAATGTCCTCGATGATTTCCCAGGCTTTTTCCGCAATATCCTTGGTCAGGGACTCCATCAGATAGGAGCCGCCCCAGGGATCCACCACTTTGGTGATGCCGGTTTCCTCCTGAATGATGATCTGGGTATTACGGGCAATGCGGGCCGAGAATTCCGTGGGCAGGGCAATGGCCTCGTCGAAGGCGTTGGTGTGCAGAGACTGGGTGCCGCCGAACACCGCTGCCATGGCTTCGACGGTGGTGCGCACGATATTGTTATACGGGTCCTGCTCGGTGAGAGACCAGCCGGAAGTCTGACAGTGGGTACGCAGCATGCGGGACTTGGGGTTCTTGGGATTATACTGCCCCACAATGCGGTCCCACAGCAGGCGCGCTGCCCGTAGCTTGGCGATTTCCATATAGAAATTCATACCGATACCGAAGAAGAACGACAGTCGCGGGGCGAACTGGTCGATTTGCAGGCCTGTGGCCAGCGCGGTGTCGATATATTCCTTACCGTCCGCCAGGGTGTAGGCCAGCTCCAGAGCCGCGTCGGCGCCGGCCTCCTGAATATGGTAGCCGGAGATGGAAATGGAGTTGTAACGGGGCATATGCTCCGCGGTATAGCCGATGATATCGGCAATAATGCGTATGGAGCCTTCCGGCGGATAGATATAGGTATTGCGCACCATGAATTCCTTGAGGATATCGTTCTGAATGGTGCCGGAGAGCTTCTCCTGTGCCACCCCCTGTTCCTCGGCGGCGACAATATACATGGCCAGCACCGGCAGCACCGCGCCGTTCATGGTCATGGACACGGACACATGGTCCAGGGGAATGCCGTCGAACAGGACTTTCATGTCCTCCACCGAATCAATGGCCACCCCGGCCTTGCCCACATCGCCGGTTACCCGGGGATGATCCGAGTCGTAGCCCCGGTGGGTGGCCAGGTCAAAGGCCACTGAGGCGCCCTGTTGCCCGGCCGCCAGGTTCTTGCGGTAAAAGGCGTTGGACTCCTCGGCGGTGGAGAACCCGGCATACTGACGGATGGTCCAGGGCCGGCCCGCATACATGGTGGCTTTGGGGCCGCGCACAAAAGGCGCCAGCCCCGGCATGGTGTCGGCGCTGGTGAGGTGGGCGGTGTCTTCGCTGGTATAGAGGGGTTTGACATCAATGCCTTCCGGGGTATGCCAGGTCAGTTCGTCCGGGGAGCGCCCTTTGAGTTCCTTGGTGGCCAGTTCGGTCCATTGTGCCTTGGAAGGCTTATTGTTCTCTGTGCTCATACATACCTCGCGCTTATGGTTTCGACCCCGTGGTCATTCTGGTTTCGTCGGGGGTCCTGGCGCCTTGCAGTGCCGAAAGGAATAAGGAGCCACAACGAAAAAACTTGGATTGGAGGCGGGGAGTCCCCGTAAAGTGGCAGGTAGACTACCCAAATTCGGAGAAAAATTCACCCCAAAAAGCGTTTCAAGGCTTGTCCTCCGGTAGCAGCCGGTCTGGCTTAGCAGCGATGGGCAATCTCATGGATCCGGTCCCAGTTGCCCGCTGTCACCAGACTGCCCGGGGTCAGCCAGCTGCCACCGGCGCAGACCACGTTGGGCAGGGCCAGATACTGATCCACGTTATCCTCCGAAATTCCCCCGGTGGGAAAAAAGCCGATCCCGGGAAACACCGCGCCCATGGCTTTGATAAAGTCCACGCCACCCGCCAGAGAGGCCGGAAACAGTTTCACGGTGTCCAGCCCCAGATTCTCGGCGGTCATGATTTCCGAAGGAGTCATCACCCCCGGCACCACCGGCACTCCCCTGGCCGCGGCGCCCTGGATCAGCTCGGGACTGGTGCCCGGGCTGACGATAAACTGTGAACCACTGTCCAGTGCCGCCCGCAGCTGGCCCGGGTTTTTGACCGTCCCCGCACCCACCACCAGCTCCGGCCGGGCCTGTCGCAGTTGGGCGATGGCTTCCAGGGCACAGTCGGTACGCAGGGTGATTTCCAGGGTGGTGAAGCCGGCGGCACTGAGGGTGTCCGCCAGGGGCAGGGCACTGTCCAGGTTGGGCAGCACAATCACCGGAACAATGGATTTACGGCCTTCCATCAGGCTGCGAAAACTGTTGCTCAAGGGGCTCTCCTCATTGGGCTCTCCTCATTCTGCCTCTTACGCTTGGTGCTACCTGTTACCGCTCGCAGGCCGCGAGCACAAAGCTGGCGCCGTGGTTGGCGGGGCTGACCTGGTGACGGGCGTGAGCAAACAACAGGCGGCCCAGAGTGTGCTCCGAGGGCGGCGCGGCGGCGGTGGGTCGCTGTTCAAGGGTCGCGTTGTCCAGGTCCACCACCAGGCGGTCATTGCTCCAGTCCAGAGTCATCATATCACCATCCTGCAGTTTACCGATCATACCACCCTTGGCCGCTTCCGGCGTCAGGTGAATGGCGGCGGGGAATTTGCCGGAGGCGCCGGACAACCGGCCGTCAGTGACCAGGGCCACCCGATAACCCCGATTCTGCAGGGAGGTGAGGGCGGGAGTCAGTTTGTGCAGCTCCGGCATCCCATTGGCGGCCGGGCCCTGGGCCCGCAGCACTGCCACGAAATCCCGATTCAGAGCGCCCGCTTTATATTGCTCCAGCAGAGCCTCCTGGGTCTCGAACACCACCGCCGGCGCGGTGAGTGTGGTGGGCATATCCTCCGGCAGCGCCGAGACCTTGATGATGGCCTGACCCAGATTACCGGTCATCAGTTTAACGCCGCCGCTGGGGGAAAACGGCTCGCCGGTATCGCGCATCACCGCCGGATCTTTGCCCATGGCGCTCACCGGTTGCCAGTCCGGCTGGTTGTCCTCCAGCTGCGGAAACCGACGGGCCTGCTCGAAGGGCCAGCCATAGGCGGTCTGTATATCAGGGAACACTTTACCAGCCTGCCACAGGGCATCAATTACCGCCGGAGTCCCGCCATTGGCATGAAAGGCGTTCACATCCGCCGAGCCATTGGGGTATAGCCGGGTAAGCAGGGGCACTGTCGCCGATAACTCGGCGATGTCCTCCCAGGTGAGCTCCCAGCCGCAGGCCCGGCCAATGGCCAGCAAATGCAGGGTATGGTTGGTGGAGCCACCGGTGGCCAGCAGGCCGATCACTCCGTTGAGCAGGTTTTCCGCCTCCAGAATATAACCCAGGCCCCGCCCCGGGGTGAGAGTGGACTTCAGCAGCTGGCGCACCGCCGACTCGGACAAGGCATCCCGCAGCGGAGTGCCAGGGTTGACGAAGGCGCTGCCCGGCAGCTGCAGGCCCATCATTTCCAACAGCATCTGGTTGGAGTTGGCGGTGCCGTAGAAGGTGCAGGTGCCGGCGGAATGGTAGGACTTCTCCTCGGATTCCAGCAGGGCATCGGCATCCACGGCGCCTTCGGCGTAAGCCACCCGGACCTTGGCCTTTTCCTCGTTACTGATGCCGCTGGGCATGGGCCCGGCGGGTACAAAGATACCGGGCAGGTGGCCGAAAGACAGCGCCCCCATCAGCAGTCCCGGCACAATCTTGTCGCATATCCCAAGATACAGGCCGCCGTCGAAGGTATTGTGCGACAGGGCCACGGCAGTGGCCAGGGCAATCACATCGCGGCTGAACAACGACAACTCCATCCCCGGCTGGCCCTGAGTGACGCCATCGCACATGGCCGGCGTGCCACCGGCCACCTGGGCGGTGGCACCGTGGCGCAGGGCAAACGCCTTCAGCTTTTCCGGATAACGGTAATAGGGCTGATGGGCCGACAGCATATCGTTGTAGGCGGTGACAATGGCCAGGTTGGGTGTGGTTTGGGTTTGGCGCAGCAGATGTTTTTCCGATGCCTCGGCGGCGGCGTAGCTGTGAGCCAGGTTAGTGCAACCGAGACTGGAGCGGGAGGGTGTCTCCGACGCCATCTGATCACACAGAGCCAGATAACGCTGGCGACTGGCCTGGCTGCGCAGTTGTAATTTTTCCAGTACCTGTAGCAGAACCGTATCGGTCATGGGTCAATCCTCGCTGCTGAAAACGTCCAGTGTTGCCAGTGCCTGATCCAGGGGCTGCAACGGGCTTACCGGCTGCGGCTCCGCCAGTATCTGGCGCAGGCGCTGCAGCTTTTCCGGGCCCGGAATGTACAGCGTGGGGTGACGGGTGGCGGCCAGCCAGTCAAAGCTCATGGAAATTCGGGGGTGGGGCGCGGTGGTTGGATGCACCGGCACATAGCGGTTCCGGGAGGCCATGGCGGCGGGATAGTCCTCCGCATCGGGAAACAGCGATGCCGTGTGCCCGTCCAGCCCCATTCCCAAAACCACCACATCCAGCTGCTGGGGGAAATGCGCTACCGCGGTATTGGCCTGGTCTACGGTTGCTACCAGTCCCAGACCCGGGGTCAGCAGCCACACCACCTGTGCTGGCGGTTTGGGAAGTTGTTGCACGAACCATTGCATCAGGGTCTGATTCTGCTGCGCCGGGTCCTCGGTGTAGCGTTCGTCCACCAACAGCAAAGTGACCCGCTGCCAGGACACGGACATACTGGCCAGATCCGCTAACATCGGTTTTGGCGAGCTGCCACCGGACAGTGCGCAGTAGCAGTGACCCCGGGCCAGGATAGCACCGTTGATCTGATCGGCGATCTGGCGGGCGGCAGCCCGGGGCAGATCCACTGCCGGAATAATGAGTTCATTGGCCACGGTTGCTACTCCTCAGGTGTTGACGCCCTCATGCCACAAACGGCCGTCCTTGGCCAGTAGCAGGGTGGAGCCGGCAGGCCCCCAACTGCCGCTGGCATAGAGTTCCGGCGGGCTGGAGCTCCGGTCCCAATCCGCCAGGATGGGGTCAATCCAGCGCCAGGCCTGTTCCAGTTCATCCTGGCGTAAAAACAGGGTTTGATCGCCTTTGATCACATCCAGCAGCAAGCGCTCATAAGCATCCGCTGAGCGCTTGTTACCCCGGGACTTGGGATTCAGATTAAGATCCACAGTACGTACGTCGATGCCCGGTCCCAGGCGTTTGCCGCACAGCCGCAGGGTGATGGACTCGTCCGGTTGCAGAGTGATGACCAGCTGGTTATTCATCAACTGGCCCCGGGGCGCATCGAAGATCCAGTGCGGAACATCCTTGAAGTGCACGACGATCTCACAACTCCGGTTGGGCAGTCGTTTGCCGGTTCGCAGGTAAAACGGCACCCCGGACCAGCGCATATTGTCGATCAACACCCGCATGGCCACGAAGGTTTCAATGTTACTTTGCTCCGCCACCCCTTCCTCTTCGGTATACGCCGGGCACAGTTTGCCACCGACGTTGCCGGCAATGTACTGACCGCGAACCACATTGCGGCTGATGTCATCGGCCTGTAATGGTTGCAGGGCATAAAGCACTTTCAGTTTTTCGTCACGGATGCGATCCGGCTCAATGTTGGGTGGCGGCTCCATGGCCAGGATACACAACAGTTGCAGCAGGTGGTTCTGGACGATATCCCGCAGCGCACCGGTTTCCTCGTAGAATTCACCGCGACCCTCCACACCGATGGATTCGGAAATAGTGATCTGGATATGGTCAATGTAGTGGTGATTCCACAGGGATTCGAATAACGGGTTGGCAAACCGCAAAACCAGCAGGTTCTGCACCGTTTCCTTACCCAGGTAATGATCGATGCGGTAGATCTGATCTTCGGAAAAGTAGTTGGACATCTGGCCGCTGATGGCACGCGCGCTGTCCAGATCCCGGCCGATGGGCTTCTCCAGCACCACCCGGGCCTGGGGGGTTATCAGATCCAGTGCCCCCAGACTGGAAGCGATGGGCGTGTAGAGAGAAGAGTGTGTGGACAGGTAAAACACCCGCGGGCGATCCTGCTCATCACTGAGTAAGGGAAACAGCTCGCGGTAGGATTCGGTTTTGTCCGCCTCAATGGTGACACAGTGAAGATGCTTGGCAAACTGTTGCCAGGACACCTGATCCCAACTGGCTTCCGGCAGATGTTGTTTCAGCTTATCCCGCACCCGGGACAGGAAGGTGTCACGGCTTACGATGGAACGGCCCACCGCGATGATGCGGGTGCCGGATTGAAATGGGGACGTGCGGTAAAGCTGGTACAAAGCGGGGAGCAGCTTGCGCATGGCCAGATCCCCGGTGCCGCCAAATAAAACCAGATCGAATAACAGATTGCTGGACTCTTTCACCCCGTAACCCCTGTTTCAATACGTGTTTCAATGCACCCGGCCACACTCACAGCGGGCGACGTGATGCACAGGCCAGTTTAGTACAGCATGTTTGATACCAATACGCCCAATGCCATTGTGATGCAAGACTTGTATCCATAAGACTGGGCTGGATATTGCATAGTTTCTACGGTTAGAATCAGATCTCTCCGCTGGTCCCTGTACGGAAACGGATCAACTGAGGGAGCACAAGTTCACTTTTTTGCACAAGGTTGGGTCATGATCAGTAAATGTATTTTCCCTGTGGCCGGTTATGGAACACGATTCCTTCCCGCAACCAAATCGCAGCCTAAGGAAATGCTGCCTATTGTTAACAAGCCCCTGGTTCAATACGGGGTGGAAGAGGCCATGGAGGCCGGACTGACGGATATCGGATTCGTAACCGGCCGGGGTAAGCGTGCCATCGCGGACCATTTTGATATCAGCTATGAGCTGGAGCATCAGATTCAGGGAACCGGCAAAGAGGCCTACCTGGATACCATCCGTGAAGTCATCGACAAGTGTACCTTCACGTACACCAGGCAGAACGAGATGAAAGGTCTGGGTCATGCCATTCTTACCGCCAAGAAAATGGTGGGCGAACAGGCCTTTGGCGTGATCCTGGCGGATGACCTGTGTATCTGCGAGGAAGATGAAGGTGTGATGGCGCAGATGGTGCGTCTGTACAAGCAGTTCCGGTGCAGTATTGTGGCGGTGATGGAAGTCCCCTCCGATGAAATATACCGCTATGGTGTCATCGCCGGGGAGAGCATCAAAGACGATCTCTATCGGGTCAGCGATATGGTGGAAAAACCCGAACCGAAGGATGCGCCTTCCAACCTGGCCATCATCGGCCGTTATATTTTGACGCCGGATATCTTCGAAATCATCGAGCGGACTCCGCCCGGCGCCAACGGTGAGATGCAAATTACCGACGCCCTGTTAACCCAGGCCAGAGAGGGCGCGGTGATGGCATACAAATTCCACGGCAAGCGCTTTGACTGCGGCAGCGTTGACGGCTTTGTGGAAGCCACCAACTATGTGTATGAGCATTCTTACAAAAAGAACGGGAAGTAGTTACAAACCGTTGTCACGATAGTACTCGATCAGCCCATTGGTGGATGCATCCTGCCGGTGGGCCTGATCGGGATTCTTGAGCACGCCGGTAATGGTTTTGCTCAACTCCTTACCCAATTCCACGCCCCATTGATCGAAGGCGTTAATATCCCAAATCACCGATTGGGTGAAAATTTTGTGTTCATAAAGTGCAATCAATTGCCCCAGTACAAAGGGCGTCAAAACCGGATACATCAGAGTGTTGCTGGGTCGATTGCCGGGAATCCTGCGGTGTCTGGCCAACAGCGCCGCTTCGGCTTCTGATTTACCCTGGTCCAGCATCTGCTGTTTCAAGTCCTCTTCACTGCGACCCTGCATCAAAGCCTGGCTTTGAGCCAGACAATTGGCCAACAACGCCGCGTGTTGTTCTCCCACCGGATCAGTGGAGCGGGCCCCCACGATGAAGTCCACCGGGATAAAATGGGTGCCCTGATGCAACAGTTGATGAAATGAATGCTGGGTGTTGGTGCCCACGCCACCCCAGAGAATGGCACCGGTGGCATAGTCCACCGGCCAGCCGTCGCGGGTAACGGATTTGCCGTTGCTTTCCATATCCAGCTGCTGCAGATAAGCCGGGAACTGGGCCAGATTCTGGTCGTAACAGATCAGGGCCTGGGACTGGGCGCCCCAGTAGTCGCTGTGCCAGACCCCCAGCAGCGCCATCAATACCGGCAGGTTCTGGCGCCAGGGGCTGGTGCGGAAATGGTCGTCCATTGCCCGGCCGCCGGCCAGGAACGCCTCAAACTGTTCACGGCCTATGGCCAGCGCGATACTGAGGCCGATGGCGGACCACAGGGAATAACGGCCCCCCACCCAATCCCACATGGGAAAGATATTGCGTTCCGGAATGCCAAACTCCGCCGCTGCCTCCAGGTTGGTGGACACCGCATAAAAATGCTGATGAATGGCATCCTCACGCGCCGTCTGCGCCACAAACCAGGCGCGGGCGGCGCGGGCATTGGCCAGGGTTTCCAGGGTGGTAAAGGTCTTGGAGCAGATGATAAACAGGGTGGTGGCGGGGTCACACTGGGCCAGGGTACGGCTGATATGGACCGGGTCAATGTTGGACACAAAGCGGATGCGGGTCGCACTCTGGTGGTAACTGGCCAGCGCCTCCACCGCCATCATGGGCCCCAAATCCGACCCGCCCACGCCGATATTGACGATGGTATCGATGGTGCGTCCGGCGTATCCTTTCAGCTCGCCCTGTTGCAGTTGATCCGCCATGGCCAGCATCCGTTCCCGGGTCTGGTTTATGGCCTGACGGGTCTCCGGCTGCAGATACTGGCCACCGTTGCGCAGCGCCGTGTGCAGCACCGCCCGCTGTTCCGTGTTGTTGATGGGGTCACCGGCGAACATGGCGTTAATGCCGCGCTGCAACTCACACTGGTCCGCCAGTTCCAGTAATGCCTCAAGGCAGGCCTCATCCACCAGGTTTTTCGAATAGTCCAGCAGTAATCCATCGCAACGGGCACTGAAACGTTGAAAGCGTTGGGCATCCTCAGCGAACAGCCGGGCCAGGGTTTGCCGGCTCAGGCGGTCGTGGTGCTGCTTCAGGGTGGCGGTGACGGGACTTGGTTTTGACACAGCGGCTTCCTTATTCAATATCCAAATTCATGGCGTTAACGGTGGCCGGGATGCCACCAGGTTAAGCCGGGGCGCTCAGGGTGCCTCCCGGCGCAGGCCGATAAAGGTGGCCACGTAATCAGAAGCCACCAGATAACGCCCCTGCAGTTCGTGAATGGGCTGCTGCGGCGCGGGCTCCGGCCGCAGGATGCGCGCCACAAACCCTCCCGTGGGAGGATGCAGCTCTACCTGGGCGTCGAGAAAATCCAGTGTGTGATAATTCAGGGGGAAGTAGACTTTATGCACGGATTCCTTGGCACTGAATATGACTTTACTCAGGGCACTGCTAGCAAGATCCTGGCCACTGAGCAATTGCCATTTCGCGATCTGGTCCTGTTCGCCAGGTGAGCAGATCAGGTCCCGGATATCCTCCCCCAGGGGCGAGGCCTGCTCCACGTCCAGGCCGATGCTGTGGTAGTGGCGGCTGCTGGCGATGGCCACCACACATTGCTCACCGCTGTGAGTGATGCTGCCCACCCAGCCAGCGGGCCAGGCCGGTTCCCGTTGCCGGCCTTTCAGCAGGGCGTCACAGTTTGCACCAACCTGGTGCAGTAGGGCGTGGGCACAATGTCGGCCGGCCCGAAACTCCCGCTTGCGCTTGTCAACCGCCCTGGCGATCAGCGCCTCTTCATCCGGGCACAGGGGCTGTTCCCACATCCAGGCTTCCGCCACGCCCCAGATAACATCCGCGGGAAACAGGGATTTCAGGTTCATGCGGAATCGCGTTCCAACAACCTGCGTTCCCAGTTCAGGGCGGAACTGACAATGGTTTCCAGGTCGTCGTAACGGGGTTCCCACCTCAGCACCGAGCGAATCTTGGTAGCCTTGGCAATCAGCGCCGGTGGATCACCGGGCCGGCGATCCGTTTCTATTATTTTCAATGGCTTACCGTTTACATTTGACACCATTTCTAGAACTTCCCGCACGCTGTAGCCGTGGCCATAGCCGGCGTTCAGGGTAATCGACTCACCCCCCTGGCGCAGATAATCCAGGGCCTTGATATGGGCGGAGGCCAGATCCTCCACATGAATATAGTCCCGCACCCCGGTGCCATCGGGGGTATTAAAGTCGGTGCCGAAGATATACACCTGATCCCGTTTGCCCACGGCGCATTCCACCGCCACCTTGGTGAGCAGAGTGGCTTTGCGGGTGCTCTGGCCAATGCGGCCCTCCGGATCACAACCGGCCACGTTGAAATAGCGCAGGATGACATGGCGCATGGGGCAGGCCACCGCCAGATCCCGCAGCATGGTTTCGCTCATCAACTTGGACATGCCATAGGGGTTAATGGGCTGAGTGGGGGAGTCCTCGGTGATGTTGGGGTCCTCCGGCTCCCCGTAGACGGCGGCGGTGGAGGAGAACACGAAATGACTGACGCCGTGATTCTGACAGCATTCCAGCAGGTTGCGGGTGTTGGCCGTGTTATTGCGGTAATACTTCAGGGGGTTTTCCACCGATTCGGGCACGATGGTATGGGCGGCGAAATGCATCACCGTGTCCACGTTGTTGTCCCGCAGCAGGCCGCTCACCAGCTCCATATCCCCGGTATCGCCCTGTACCAGATCACCGTGCAACACCGCATTGCTGAAGCCGGTGGAGAGGTTGTCCAGCACCACCACGGATTCCCCCCGTTCCCCCAGCTGGCGTACCACGTGGCTGCCGATATAGCCGGCACCGCCGGTCACCAGAATACTGCGCTTCTTGCCCGCGTCACCCATGTTTGTGCTCCCACTCAATAAAATGCCGAAAAATCAATATTTAAACACTATATCATGCGCTCTGTGACGACTTTAGTAAACGCTGGAGTGGCCGATAACCGGGGATAGCGGTAGCGATGACCAGGCCATTGCTCACATCAGTATTCGCGCAGGATCAAGCCTATGTCCATTAAAAAAGCCCTGATCACACTTATGCTTGCGCTGGCATCGGTGCTGGCCCAGGGGCACCCGGTGGAGCCCTGTCGGGCACGACTGGCCCAGCTGGCGGCGGATTACCGGTCCTGCGCGGTGCGTCAGGCCAGCGCCGGACAGTGCGTGGCCGCGGAGCGGGCCCTGACGGCACACATGGCCCGCTGTCGCCAGGCCGGTTTTACCGAGCGGGACCTGGAGTCAGCGCGCCAGCATGGCTTCGATCAGGTGGTCGGTGACCTGGCGCAAAGCCCCTACCAGCAGCAGCAACAGCAGCAACGGGCAGCCCTGGCTATGATGCAGCCAAATCTGCGGAACTTCAGTGATTTTTTTCCGGAATTCGATCACATAAGCCCGCGCCTGCGGGAACGATTCCACACCCCGGATTGTCCCAACGCCTATCAGGGGGATGCCGGTCGGTGGTTATACCGGGGCGACACATTACTGCGCCGTCTGCCCCTGGCGCAGGAGTCGGATGCTGTTCCCCGGGAGTACCGCTTTCACTTTTTCAGTCGGGAGCATCCGCAACGCTGCTATCCGCCGGACCCTGCAACTCTGGAAAACGTAAAGCTGTTGAATCTGCCGTCGCAACTGCTGGGGGAGCTGGCGCGGCGACCCGGTCAGCGGGTGGTGCGCTGTGACAGCGCCCAGTGCCGGGAGGAACAGGAGCAACTGGCGGCCCGTTATCAGCGTTATGCAGCGTTATATCGGGAGCATCGGCGACTGGCATTCTGTGTGGATGCGCGGCGTCAACGGGCCCGCTGGCGCAGCCTGAAAGGCCGGCCCCCACCGGCGCCGGTGGCCGGGTCGGACTGCCCCGGGGATGAACTCCATACCCGGGCTCTCAACGCCGCGGGCCTGCTGCGGGAGCTGGAACGGGAGCTGTTCGAGCCCGCGTCACCAGGGCCGGAAAATGCCCGGGCCGAAGGCCCAAAAACAGAATAATTCCGGCGGTTTACTGCCGATTGATTAACATCCAGGGGAAGGGCATCATAGTCCTTTGCAGATGATTATTAGAAGCTGTGCCTGCCCGCGTAACCGGACCGGGTCGCAGCCGCGGAGAGAAGGTGTCATGTCTGAATCAATGCCATTGGTGGAGGACGCCAGCGAAGCGCCCGGGCGTCGGCGGCTGCCGTTTTCCTTCGCCAAACGCCACGGGGTGGTGATCGAGGAAATCGGCGAAGTGGACGCCATGGTGGCCTATAAGAGTGGTATTTCCCCCGCCACCATTGTCGAAGTCCGGCGCTTTCTGGGGCTCCCCATTCAGTTCAATGAGGTGAATGACAGCGAGTTCGAGCGCCGTCTGTCCAAAGCCTATGAAAACAACTCCAGCGAGGCCATGCAGATGGTGGAAGGCCTGGGGGACGAACTGGACCTGGCCAGCCTGGCGGATTCCGTGCCGGAAACCGAGGACCTGATGGAGCAGGAGGACGATGCCCCCATTATCCGCCTGATCAATGCCCTGCTCACGGAGGCCGTTAAAGTCAATGCCTCGGATATTCATATCGAGACCTTTGAAAAGCGCCTGGTGGTGCGCTTCCGGGTTGACGGGGTGCTGCGGGAAGTCGTGCAGCCCAAACGCCAGTTGGCGCCCTTGCTGGTGTCCCGCATCAAGGTGATGGCCAAACTGGATATCGCGGAGAAACGGGTGCCACAGGATGGCCGGATTTCGATCCGGGTCGGGGGCCGCGAGATCGACGTGCGGGTCTCCACCATGCCCAGCAACGCCGGTGAGCGGGTGGTGTTGCGTTTGCTGGACAAACAGGCGGGCCGGCTGGACCTGACCCACTTGGGGATGGCGCCGGATGATCTCAAACGGATGACTGACATCATTGAGAAACCCCACGGCATTATTCTGGTAACCGGTCCCACCGGCTCCGGTAAGACCACCACCCTGTATGCGGCCCTGACTCAGCTTAACGATTCCAGCCGCAATATCCTCACGGTGGAGGACCCCATCGAATATCAGTTGGAAGGCATCGGCCAGACCCAGGTGAACACCAAGGTGGAAATGACCTTCGCCCGGGGCCTGCGGGCCATGCTGCGGCAGGATCCCGACGTGGTGATGGTGGGGGAGATTCGTGATCTGGAAACCGCTGAGATTGCGGTGCAGGCCAGCTTGACCGGCCACCTGGTACTGTCCACCCTGCACACCAATACCGCCGTGGGTGCGGTGACCCGGCTGCAGGATATGGGTATTGAGTCGTTTCTCATTTCCTCGGCGCTGCTGGGGCTGTTGGCGCAGCGGCTGGTGCGGGTACTCTGCCCCCATTGCAAAGCGCCCTACACCCCGGACCAGGGCGAGTGTGAATTGATGGGATTTGACCCCCACCAGCCGCCGCAGATCCACCGGGCAGTGGGCTGTGAGCACTGTAACGAACTGGGTTACGCGGGCCGTACCGGCATCTACGAGCTGGTGGTGGTGGATGACGAGCTGCGTACCCTGATTCATAACAACGCCAGTGAGCAGGAAATGACCCGCTGCGCCCGTCAACACGGCGCCGGTATTCGCGAGGATGGCAGGCGCAAGATTCTGGAGGGCGTGACCACCATTGAAGAGGTTTTGCGGGTGACCAGAGAGGGTTAATCAGTGCCGGCGTTCGATTACGTCGTCCTAGATGGACGCGGCAAGCAGAAAAAAGGCGTACTGGAGGGTGACAGCCCGCGTCAGGTGCGCCAGCAACTGAAAGAGCAGGGGCTGGTGCCATTGTCGGTGGAAACCACCAGCCAGAAGGCGGATAAACAGGACGGGCCCCGCTTCCGGGTGGCCCGCGGCTCCATCAGTGCCGGTGACCTGGCGGTGATAACCCGGCAGCTGGCCACGCTGTTGCAGGCGGGACTGCCGCTGGAAGAAGCCCTGAAGGCGGTGTCCCGACAGCAGGAAAAGCCCAAGAACCGCAGTATGATGCTGGCGATCCGGGCCAAGGTGGTGGAGGGGCATACCCTGGCCGCCAGCCTGAACGAGTTCCCGCGCTCTTTCCCGGAGCTGTATCGGGCCACGGTATCCGCCGGGGAACATTCCGGGCACCTGGATCTGGTGCTGGAACAACTGGCGGAGTACACCGAGGCCCGTTATCAGACCAAGAAGAAAGTACAGGGGGCCATGATTTATCCCATTGTGCTGACCCTGTTTGCCTTTTTGATCGTCACTGGCATGTTGACCTTCGTGGTCCCCAAAATTGTCACGGTGTTCGAGGATTCCGGCCAGCAGCTGCCGGCCCTGACCCGCATTCTGATCGCCACCAGTGAACTGCTGCAAAACTGGTGGTGGTTGATGTTGCTGGCGGTGGCGGCGGCGGTGTACGCTTTCCGCAGAGCACTCAAGAACCCAGCGTTTCGCTATCGGTTTCACAGCTGGATGCTGAAGGCACCCCTGTTGGGCCGGATTAACCGGGGCCTGGATGCATCCCGGGTGGCCAGCACGTTAAGTATCCTGTCCAAAAGCGGGGTGCCCCTGGTGGACGCCATGCGTATTTCCGGACAGGTGGCCGGTAATGTCTGTATCCGTCAATCGGTGACCGCCGGCGCGGACAAACTCAAGGAAGGCAGCAGCCTGTTCGCCGCCCTGGATGGCTCCGGCCACTTTCCGCCCATGATGATGCAAATGATTGCCAGCGGCGAACGCAGTGGCGAGCTGGATGGCATGCTGGCGCGGGCCGCCAGCAATCAGGAGCGGGAGCTGGAGAACCTGATCAACACCATCGTTGCCCTGTTTGAGCCCCTGATGCTGGTGGTGATGGGGGGTGTGGTGATGGTCATTGTGTTGTCCATCATGTTACCCATACTGAGTATGAACTCGCTGGTGGGTGGCTGACAGTGGTCGCTATCAGTAGTGGTCACTCTCGGGAATGTAACATGGGGTCAAACCGCATAGGCTGCAGTTACTGAACTTACGGCACAAAAACTCACTGAACACTTACTGAACAAAAAGGGTAGTCTGGATACTATGAAAGCAATGCGAATCAAGCCAGCGGGTAACAACCAGGGCGGTTTTACCCTGATCGAAGTCATGATTGTGGTGGCTATCCTTGGGGTGCTGGCCACCCTGGTGGTGGTGAATATCGGCGGTTCCCAGGATACTGCCAATATCAACGCCACCAAGAGCAATCTGCAGGCGGTGTCCCAGGCGCTGGATCTGTATAAGCTGGATAACTACCGCTATCCCTCCACCGACCAGGGGCTGCAGGCGCTGGTGGAGCGCCCGGATAACGCCCGCAACTGGCCCGAGGGCGGCTATCTGAGAAAGATGCCCACGGACGCCTGGGACAATGAATTCGTGTATATGAGCCCGGGCACCGATGGCCCCTATGATCTGTATTCACTGGGCGCCGATGCCGCTGAAGGTGGCGAGGGTCCGGCGGCGGATATTTCCATCGACGATCTGTAACCCATGGCTGGTGTGCGCAGGGCGGATGACGGTTTCACTCTCATCGAAATCATGGTGGTGGTGACCATTATCGGCATTATGACCGGATTGATCGCCATTAATGTGATCACCCAGGATCCGCAGAAAGACCTGAATAAAGAGGCCCAGCGGTTTCTGGCGGTGATGCAGATGGCCCAGGAGGAAGCCCTGTTCAGCCAGCAGGAAATCGGCGTCATCGTCACCGAGGAGGGCTACCGTTTCGCCCGCTGGGGGGTGCCGGCACAGCCGGAGGAGTCCGCAATGACAACAACCGACCCGGCCCTTTCCGGCCGTGACGAGGACCCCGATGCCGCCACCAACGCTGCCCTTTCCCTGGCCCTTAACAACACCACTGAAAATCGCCCTCAGCCCCGCTGGATGCTGATCACCAGCGACAACGCGTTGCGTGACCACAAGCTGGATGAAGCGTACGAGATCCTGCTGGAAGTGGATCACGAGGCGATTGACATTACCGGTGGCGTGGATCAGCAGGAGCGGGAAGACGCGAAACAGGCGGAAAAAATTCTGCAGGAAGAGGAGGAGGAATTGAAACCGGCCATATTCGTAATGTCCAGTGGCGAACTGTCGCCATTTGAATTGGAAATGTACTGGCGCGAGGATGACGACATTCATGCCAAAGTCAGTGGCGATGCCACCGGAAGACTATGGATTGGTGATGAGTTTGATGCTTCCGATGCGCAAGACTGAAACCGGATTCACCCTGATTGAGGTGATGATTGCCCTGGCTATTTTCGCGGTGGCGGTGGCCAGTCTCAGTGCCTCCATGCACAACAATGTCCGCAATGCCGGCTATCTGAAAGACAAGACCATCGCCAGCTGGATCGCCAACAACAAAATGGTGGAACTGCAAGCCGCTGGAACCTACCCGCCGGTGTCCGACCGTACCGACAAGCTGGAGTACGCGGGCACCCAGTGGGTGGTGAACACCAAAGTCCAGAAAACCCAGAGCAAGATGGCGGTGCGCCTGGTGGAAATCAATGTGGGAGTGGAACGGGATGGCAAGCCCAACTATTTTGCCAGCCTCACCGGCCTGGTATCGGAGACCCCATGAATACGCCGGCCAGGGCTCGCGGCCTGACTCTGATTGAATTGCTGGTGGCCATGGCCATTTTTGCGGTGATGACCGCCAGCATGTTTATTGCCTTTGACAGCTTTCAGAAGGGCAAAAGTGTCACCGAAGCCGGTGCCGAACGTCTTAAACGTTATCAACTGGGCTTCAATATCATGGCCCGGGATTTTCAGCAGATGCTGCCGCGCCCGGTGCGGGATGAATTCGGTTCGGAAACCCCGCTCTACGCCCTGCGCTCGGAAACCGGCGTGGAGGTGGAATTCAGTCGCGCCGGCTGGAACCGCTCGCCGTTTTCCCGGGTCAAACGCTCCGAATTGCAACGGGTGGGTTACTACCTGGAGGAGCAGAAATTGATGCGCGCGGCCTGGCGGGTGTTGGATCGGGCTGAGGACACGGTGCCTGATCGCAGTGAGTTGCTGGACGGCGTGGAAAATCTCAGGTTCAGTTTTTATTACCTGAACCAGCAGAACACATTGACCGCAACCAATGTCTGGCCGCCGGACGAGCTGATGCAAAACACCGGCGGCGATCCCAGCGCCATTCCGGCCCGGGAATATATGCTGTTGCCCCGAATTGTGGAACTGAAAATCACCACGCAGGACATGGGGGAGCTCAGTCGCAAATTTTTGATTGCCAACTGTTATGTGGATGCGTACCACCCCGTTGCGCAGGGCACCGCACCCCCGGGGGGTGGCTGTGGGACATAAGCAGCGGGGTACCGTGCTGATCACCGTCATTATGATGGTGGCCATCGCCGCGGTTATTGTCACCGATATGAGCTACCGTCAAAAGATGGATATCAAGCGCACTTCGGCTTTGCTGTCCCGGGATCAGGCCTACCAATACCTGCTGGGGGCCGAGGAGATTGCCAACTGGTCCCTGGTGCGGGATCTGAAGGACGACCACGACGGCAGCGATCCGGTGATCGCCGATACCCTGGGGGAGCCCTGGGCACAACCGCCGCAACCGTTTCCCGTGGCCGGCGGTTTTATTCAGGGCCGGATTACGGATCTGCAGGGCCGTTTCAATGTTAACTCGCTGTTGGCCAGCGACCCCAAGGTGGCCCAGAAACAACGGGACCGGCTACGGATGCTGATGGATCTGGTGGGCATTCCCAGCGCCAGCGACACCGATGTCACCACCCCCATGCTGGTGGAGCGTCTGGTGGACTGGCTGGACGCGAACCAGGAGCCCACGGGTTTTGATGGCCGGGAGGACTTGGATTACCTGACTGAGGATCCACCTTACCGGGCCGCCAACCGGGTGCTGTGGGATTTGAGTGAACTGATGTTGGTGGCCGGTTTCACCGCCGATGATATCGCTTTGCTGGCGGACTACGTCAGCTTCTTGCCGCCGGATACGCCATTGAATGTGAATACGGCTTCGGCCCTGGTATTGGATGCCTACCAACTGGGCATTCCCGGCGCCCAGATCGTGGAGGCGCGGGAACAGGAGGATCCGGGCAACCTGGATGGGGGGTTCCGGGATATGAAAGCGTTTAATGATCTGCTGTTGCGGGTGGCGGCGCAAACCGGAGGCCAGCCGCAGAACGTCACCGCTGATGCCACGAACCCCAGCGGCGAGCCGCCGGCGCTGACCGCTCAGGATGCAGCCAACAGAGCCCGGGGCAATCCGCAGACACCGGTGGGCAACTTTACCGTCAGCAGTGAATTTTTTGAACTGGCGGCGGAAGCGGTGATCAACCAGAAACCGGTACTGATGCGGGCGGTGCTGTACCGACCGGAACTTGAGGACCAGGCCGATAACCGCAACAATAAACAACGCTTCACCATTAAAACCCTGGCCAGAAAGCTGGAAGATCCGCTGAAACGGGTATAATGACATGAAAAAGACCTGGGAAGGGGCCTGTGACTAGTAAGGTATTTGTACGCTTTATCAATGAAAAACAATGGCTTGAGTTCTGCGAGCACGAGCAGGGCGAAGACTCCCTGACGGTTCCGGAGGAGCTGTTTGTGGAGTGGTGCAGCGCCGAGCTGGATGGCCAGGTCTCCAGCAGTCAGATCGTCCCTTTTACCGAATTCGTGGATCAGCTGAACAACCGTTGGCCCCACAGTTACCAGTACGGCATCAGCCTGTTGATTTCCGGTGCCAACAGTTTTACCGCAGAGGTGAATATTCCCTCCCGCCAGACCCGTCACATCGCCCAGGCACTGCCGTATATGATCGAGGATCAGGTGGCGCAGGATGTGACCCGGTTTCATCTGATCATGGGGGAGCGTGATGCGGACGGCCTGGTGCCGGTGATTGGGGTTCCCCATCAGCTGCTGGCGGCCACCCGGCGCCTGTTTCTGCACTTTGAGCTGCCGCTGGACTCGGTGTTACCGGACATGTTGTGTTTGCCCCGGGCGGAAAACGAGTGGACCCTGATGTTCGATGGCCGCCAGTTGTTGATCCGGCGTGGCCCCATGAGCGGCCTGGCTATTGAGATGGACGCCGCCCCGGTGGTGTTGGCGGCGGTGATGGAGCACTGGCAGCAGCGGCCGGAAGCCCTGCGGGTGCTGTTCTGCCTGGAGCATCTCAACGAGAACCTGAAAAACTGGATTCGAACCCAGATCAGCGGTCAGGTGGCGGATGCGGAATTCCAGGTGGAATACGATGAGGTGAACAGCAGTGATTTCCAGTTACTGTGCGACCACCTGCACAGCCATTACGGCGCCAAAAAACCACGCTTTGATCTGTTGCAGGGCCGTTATGCCAGCAGCGGCCGGCGCCGGCCCTCGGCCATTAACTGGAAACCCCTGGCGGCCATGGTGGCTGTGTTTGTCTTGAGCTACACCGGTTTCCTCTACACCCAGGCCTGGCAAATGAATCAGGAGGCGGCCCGCCTTGAGCAGGAGGCCGAGTCCCTGTATCGCCAGTGGTTCCCGCGGGATCGCCGAATCGTCAACGTTAAACGCCAGGTCCAGCAACATATTGACGAGTACCAGAGTGGCGCCGACGGCTTCGGTTTTATGACTCTGCTGGCCCTGGCGGGGGAACAGATGTACCAGGTCAATCAACGTAATCAGGGGGCCATTGCCCCCCGCCGGGTCAGTTATGATCAGGGTCAGGGGGATCTGCGACTGGATCTGGTGGTGAAGGACTTCAGCCAGCTGGAGGCGTTCAAAAACCAGTTGCAACAGGCTGAGCTGGGCGTGGAGACGGCCTCCGCCAGCCAGGATGAGGCCGGAGTCAAAGCCCGTCTGAAAATCCGGAGCGAACGTTCATGAGCAGCCCGATGCAAACCCTGCAAAATCAGTTGGACCCCCTGCGACGACGCTATGCCAGCCTGACCCCATCGGAGCGTTGGGTGGTGAACGGCGTGGCGCTAATGGTGGTGCTGGTGATTGTGTTCCTGGTGTTGATTCTGCCGGCGCAGAATGCGGTACAGCGGGCCGAAATGAAACTCACCGGGCAGCAAAAGCTGATGCACTGGATGCGCGAACAGGAGCCGCTGGCGCGGGCGGCGGGGGCGGGTAACAACAGTCGGGCCAGCAGCAGCCAGCCGCTGCAAACCATTGTCACCACCACGGCTCCGCGGGCGGGCATCACGGTAAAGCGGCTGGAGCCGGAATCCGACGACAAGTTGCGGGTGTGGCTGGAGAAAGTCTCTTTTGACAAAACCATGAGCTGGCTGCACCAGTTGGAAAGCCGGCAGGGTGTGAAAATCATCAATATTTCCATTGATGCGGAGCGGGATCAGGGTCTGGTGACAGCCAAGCTGGTGCTGCAGAAGTAAATGTACGAGTCGTTCTTCCACCTTAAGGAAACGCCGTTTTCCATCGCCCCCAATCCTCATTATCTGTACATGAGCCAGCAGCACAACGAAGCGCTGGCCCATCTGATTTACGGAGTGGGGCGTGACGGCGGCTTCGTCCTGCTTACCGGCGAAGTGGGCACCGGCAAAACCACCGTTTGCCGCTGTTTTCTGGAACAGATCCCGGCAGATACTGATGTGGCGTTCGTATTGAATCCCAAGCTGCAGGTGGAGGAGTTGCTGGCCACCATCTGTGACGAGCTGTCCATTCCTTACATTGGTGACAGTATTACGGTAAAGGATTACGTGGATTGCATTAATGGCTTTCTGCTGCGCCAGCACGCCCAGGGCCGCCATACCGTGCTGATCATTGATGAAGCCCAGAATCTAAGCTCCGATGTGCTGGAGCAGATCCGACTGCTCACCAACCTGGAAACCCATGAAAAGAAACTGTTGCAGATCATCCTGCTGGGTCAGCCGGAACTGCAGGAGATGTTCCGGCAACCGGAGCTACGGCAATTGTCACAAAGGGTTACCGCCCGTTTTCATCTGAATGCCCTGGCGGAGGAGGAGGTGGGCCCCTACGTCCATCATCGGCTTACCGTGGCGGGCGCGGTGGACCCCAAAGGCATTTTTCCGGCCCCCACCATTAAACGCCTGTATCAGATATGCAAAGGCATTCCCCGGGTCATTAATCTGGTGTGTGACCGCGCCCTGTTGGGCGCCTACGCCCGGGAGACCCGGGTGGTGGACACCGCCATACTCACCACCGCGGCCCAGGAGGTACTGGGAAATCCGGTCTATGCTGACCAGGCCAACCGCCACCACCGGCCCTCCTGGGTACCCAAGGCCATTGGTGGCGGCCTCGCCGCCCTGGTGACCTTGGGGCTGGCAACCCTGCTCTGGCTGGGGGTCAGCCGGCAGCCGGATTCACCGCTGGCCTCCGCCGTGACCGTAACCGCCAGTGCGGGCGATACCGGCATTCGCGCGCCGTCGGAATCCCCTGCCGGGGCTATGGTGGAACCGCCACCACCACCGCCGGTGCTGCCCGGCAATGATCCAGTGCCGGCGAACACGGGGCCGGCCCGGGCTGCGGAGCTGAAGCTGGATATAGGGGCTGTTTATGCCCGGACGCCCCACGACACCGAAGCCCAGGCATTCCAGGATCTGTTCACCGCCTGGGGAATTGATTATGCCCCCCATCTGGACGGCAGCGCCTGTCAGTTTGCCGAGGATCGCGGGCTCAGCTGTCTCAGCAAGTTGGGTAGTCTTGGCTCCATTCGCCACTACGGACTGCCGGTGCTGTTGCGTCTGTTTGGGGAGGACGGTAGCGAACGTTATGTGGCGGTGCGGCGCCTGGACCAGGACCGGGCTGAAGTCTATCTGAACGGCCGCAGCCAGACCGTGGCCATCAGGGATCTGGACAATTACTGGCGGGGCCACTACACCCTGCTGTGGAAGAAACCGCCTTCCTATCATGGCCCCATGCAGCCGGGCACCATCGCCCCGCTCACCAAGTGGGTGTCTTATCACCTGGATGTGTGGGAGAACAGGCCCCAACCCAGCCCGGGCCGGGCCACTTACGACCCGGAGCTGGTGGAGCGGGTGAAAGCCTTCCAGCGGCAGGTGGGCGAGATCGACGACGGGGTAGTGGGTTCCGGAACCCTGATCCAGTTGACCCGCAGGGTGGATGACAGCATTCCAGCTCTGGACGATATCGAGAGGGGCTCCTGATGTCCTACATTCTGGACGCGTTGCGGAAGTCGGAGCAGGAGCGGCAACGGGGCAAGGTACCGGATATCCACAGCGCGGTGGCGGAACCGGACTCCGGTCTCGGCGGGGCCAATGTCTGGCCCTGGGTGACGGTGGCGGTGGTGGTGGTGAGTATCGTCGTTATCGGCATCATATGGGTAGCCCGGTCGCCGGCGCCCGGCTCCAACATCAGCAGCGAACCCCCGCAGCAGCCGGCCGTCACTGAGCGGGCCAGTAGCAGCACTCCGATGCCTGCCGCCGTGGACGCTGGCGGCGCTACCGCAACCGGCAGTGGCAAACCGGCCCCGGTCATGGCACCGACGTCCGCCAGCGGCGGGCGAATGCCGGAGTATCCCCCCGTCGAGGCCCCGGTCGCTGGTGGCGGCCGCGGTCAGGCTGCCACCCAATCCCAGGCGCTGTCATCCCGGGCGGCGTCATCCCCGGCAGAGCCAGCCTCTATGGCTCCGTCCCCGGCGGAGGATGTTACCGGAGTGCCCCCGGCGGTGGGCTATCTGCCACAGCTGGAGGAGCTGCCAGCCTATGCCCGGGATGGAATCCCCGACCTGACGTTCTCCTCCCACATGTACTCCAGTATGCCGCGGTTCCGGTCGGTGATCATTAATGGCAAGCGGTTGAAAGAGGGGCAGTATCTGAATCCCGAGCTGCAATTGCGGGAGATCACTGAAAGCGGGGTGGTAATGAGCCGGGACGGTACCCTGTTCGCGGTGGACGTTCTGGGACGCTGGGCACAATAAGCGCAGAAAAAGGCGGACGATACCGCCGCTGTCGTCTAGGCTTAAAGCAGGCAATCTGGTTTACGGGTGTCTTATGGAAGCCAAGCAAGCAGACGACAATCAACGCAGCGTACCGCGTCGCCATCTCATCTACTATCTGCGGGTGTTCGACACCGCAACCGGTGCACTGATGGGCAACCTGGTGGACATCAGCACCCGGGGTATTATGTTGGTGGCCGACCAGCCCATCGAATCCGGCAAAGCTTTCCATCTGAAAATGGTGCTGCCGGATACGGTGGAAGGCAGTAAAGAGGTGGAATTCGTGGCCGAAAGCCGCTGGTGCCAGAACGATACCAACAAAGATTTCTATGACGCTGGTTTCGAGCTCATCGACCCGCAGCCCGAGTTTATGGACGCGGTGGACCGGCTGGTGGAGGACTGCCTGTTCAAAGAGTAATTTGTACTTAGTCAATAATAAATAATTCTTACAGACCCATTACAAATTCAAATTGTGCCGGCACTTTTCAGTCAGGTAAGATACCTGAAATTTTAATAAATCAGTCATAACAGAGTATAAATCTGGCGCAGCCAGGGGGATTTGGTGTTCATTCGCAATCTTCTCACAGGGCTATTGTTAGCCGTTTCCATTGCTGTTGCCCAGGGTGCCATCACTGAGCCGGTGACCGACATTGCCCTGCAGGAGACCATCCCGGAATTAATGCTGGGTGAGGAATCCTGGGAATACGCCAATGGTGATACCTACACTGGTCGCTGGCTGAACAACAAGCCCCATGGGGAGGGTGTCTATCAGCGCCTCAACGGCGATCTGTACCGAGGTGGTTTTCGCAACGGGTACATGCACGGCGCCGGGGTCTATGAATTCAGTAATGGCGATGTCTATCGGGGCCAGTGGGAGCAGGGTCTGCCCAATGGCGAAGGCGTCATGCTCTATCAGAATGGCAATCGATATCAGGGTCACTGGCAAAACGGGCTGCGTCATGGCAAGGGCAAGCTGGTGTACCGCAGTGGTTCCATTTACGACGGTTATTGGAGCAGGGGTGACAAGTCCGGCAAGGGCCTGTTGACCTATCGTAACGGCCAGCGTTACCTGGGGGATTTTAAGTTCAACCAGCCCCATGGCCACGGCATCAAAACCGAAGCCGACGGCAGCAGTTACCGGGGTACCTTTTCCAAGGGGCTGCGCCATGGGGTGGGGGAATGCAGCCAGGAGGGCGGTGTGATTCACATCTGCCTGTTCGACAAAGGCCGTGAGATCCGCGATCCGCAAAAACTGGAGTTGGCCAAGGCCTATTACGAAAAGCACCGCCCCACCTACGAGTATGAGGGTGGCATGGCCTATCACCTGCAGGATGAGTTCACCAAAGCCCGCTATTACGTCACCACTGAGAATGTGTGGTGGGAGAAAAACGTAGCCCTGCTGGAAACCCAGTTGCGAATTCGCAGCCGGAGTGATGACCAGTTCCTGCAGCTGATCGTCAACCGCTACACCGGGCCGGGTATTTATCACCTGCGGCGGGGAGAGATCATGGCCTCGGATCTGCAGGGCAAGGCGATCGCCCTTCCCGAAGACACCGTGGCCCGGCTCGAAATCAAAATGGATGCCCGGGGGGAAATTCACGGCGAATTCTCCATTCCCCGTCTATCCGCCGAGAATTCACGGCGCCAGTTCAAAATTTATGATGGCCGGTTTGAAGCCCGTTCAGCTCCGCCGCAAACGTCGGAGCCGGGAGCCGAATCCCGCGACTGGCTGGTGAAGAACCGGGACAATTCCTGAAGCCGGTTTAAAAGGCGATCCAGCCAACCACAAAAGGCAGCACCAGCGCAGTCAGTACGCCGGTGAGGCTCATGGCCAGCGCTGAGAATGCGGCACACTCATCGTTTTCCTCCAGGGCCCGGGCGGTGCCCAGAGCGTGGGCGGACAGTCCCAGGGTCAGGCCACGGATACCGTCGTCCTTTATCCCCAGCCGGTTCATAATGGGAATGCCCAGCATGGCGCCCAGGGCGCCGGTCAGCAGGACACAAAGGGCGCTGAGAGCCGGAATGCCCCCGATTTTTTCTGACACAATCACAGCGATTGGGGTGGTGATGGATTTGGTGGGCATGGACAGCAGGCTCTGAGAACTGGCGTCCAGCAGCCACAGAATAGCCATGGCCACAGACACCGTGAATGTGCCCCCCACTGTGACCGTACAAAGAATAGGCAACAGCAGCGTGCGAATGCGGCGGGCATTTTGAAACAGGGGAATGGCCAGGGCCACGGTGGCGGGGCCCAGCATGGCGTGCAACAGATATGAGGATTGGTAGTACTGGCTGTAGGGAACATCCAGCAACAAAAGGAACAGGATCACCAGTACAATACCGATAATCACCGGCTGCAATACCGGGTGCTGGCCACTGGTCCGGTACAGCTTCTGTCCAAACAGGAACGCCCCCAGGGTGATCAGTACGCCAAATAACGGGGCGAAGGCCAACGAATTGAGGAAAGCGCCCAGCCAATTCATGAAATGGGACACGGAACCCCCTTAGCGCCGAAACAGACGAATGAAAAACTGGAACAGATAAGGCACCAGCAGAAAGGTCAGCAGCAGACTCACCAACAGGGCCAGGGCAATGGCCACACCATCCCGCCGCAGCAGCTCCCCGTATTCGATAATCCCCACGCTGGGGGGAATCAGGAACAATGGCAGCAGGGGCAACAGCACCGCGCCGGTATCCGCCAGGGCAGGCGGCACCTGGCCCCGTACCAGAAGATAGATGAGTAACAGCACCAGACCCAGTACCGCTGCCGGAATGGGCAATCCCAGCAGGGCCCCCAGCAGGTGACCCAGCAGCTGAAATCCGATTAGGTAAAGCAGGCCTGCCAGCATAGGTTTTCCCCTTGGGTGAAAAACCTGCAAGGTTACCACAGGCAGCGGGACCTGGCCGCTGACCGGTACCGGGAAAGGAGGCATTAGCGGTGCTATCAGGATGAATACTGAACCATCCCCCGAGAAACCCCCGCCCGGGGTGGCGTCTTTACGTTATAAAAAATTGCACCATTGTTGGACAAACCGACGGCTATAGATGGTACATACGTACAAATAAACTGTGTATAACCTAAGCGGCCTGGCGAATTTGTGAAAAAGGTCACAGAACACGCGGGCATTGGGAGAATTGGTTTATTCTCATTCAATCTAAAAAAAGCCATTCACAAAATACAACTTGTTTAAGGGCTGTCTATACTTTGGTGGAACCCGATGGGCGATGTCGTTTTCTAATATCTGGTGATGATTTAATCATGAAAGGACCGGTGTCAGGAGTAGCAGTTATGGATCCCAAATCAAAAGAGATCTACCACAAAATTGAGAATTTTCTGGAAGAGCGCAAAGGGGGGGACCGTCGCAAACGCGAGACGGCCGAACAGGCAAAAGCCAACGCCGATCGCCGCAGCGGACAGGACCGGCGCGCCGACTGACTGTCCCATCCCCCCCCGATCAGGAAAGGCGAAGGACTTCACACTTCGCCTTTCTTCGTTTCTGCTGTTCAGCGCTAATTCAGATAAAATGGCTCATCCTCGGGGAAATGGTTCCCTGGGTGAGCAGGAGATGTGAATGAAGAAAGCAATTGTTGGTGTCAGCCTGGCGATGGCTTTGGGGCTGGCCGGTTGTACTATCGATCCCTATACCGGGGAGAAGAAAGCCAGTAATACCGCCATTGGCGCCGCGGCGGGCGCGGTGGTGGGTGCGGCAGTGTCCAGTAAGGATGATCGGGCCAAAGGCGCCGCCATCGGTGCCGCCCTGGGTGGCGGTGCCGGTTACTATTTTGACTACCAGGAGAAGCTGCTGCGGCAGAAGCTGGAAGGTACCGGGGTCAGCGTTACTCGCATGGAGAACGGTGGTATCCGCCTGAATATGCCGGGTAATGTCAGTTTTCCGGTGGATCAGTATCAATTGCTTCCCAGCTTTCACGACGTCCTGGACAGTGTGGCCCTGGTTTTGAACCAGTACAGCAAAACCTCAGTGAAGGTCACCGGCCATACCGACAGTACCGGCAGTTTTGAGCACAACCAGCTACTGTCCGAGCGGCGGGCGCAAAGTGTCAAAGATTATCTGATCAACCAGGGTGTGGCCGCCAATCGGCTGCATGCCCAGGGCTACGGGCCCCGCTATCCCATTGCTTCCAATGACACCCAGCAGGGCCGGGCCGCCAACCGGCGGGTGGAAATCGAGATCGTCAATTAGTCCCGTATCGGGCCAACTTTCAAGATGGGGGTTGGAGCCCCCTTCTGGTGGCCCGTGCTTGCTGTTGTTTTCCCCCGGTCTGTGGAATAGTATGCCGCAGACTTTGATGTCAGGAGTACTGCAGTGAGTGAATTCGATTACGACCTCTATGTCATTGGTGCCGGCTCCGGGGGCGTGCGCTGCGCCCGTACCGCGGCAGGCATGGGGGCCAAAGTGGCCATTGCGGAAGAGCGCTATTATGGCGGTACCTGCGTTAACGTGGGTTGCGTGCCAAAAAAACTCTACGTCTATGGTTCACAACTGGCGGAGGATATGGCCCTGGCCGGCAGTTATGGCTGGTCCCTGAGTCAGCCTGAATTTCACTGGCCCACGCTGCGGGATAATAAAGTCAATGAGATCCGCCGCCTCAATGGTATTTACGAAAGCCTGTTGACCCAGGCCGGCGTGGACATCCACCCGGCCCGGGCCCGGATTACCGGGCCCAATGAAGTGGCCGTTGATGGCCGCCGTTATTCCGCGCGGCACATTCTGGTGGCTGTGGGCGGTTGGCCTTTTCTGCCCGATATCCCCGGTATTGAACATGCCATTACTTCCAATGAGTTTTTCGATCTGCCGGCGCTGCCCGCCACTGCCTTGGTGGTGGGAGGTGGATACATCGCCATTGAACTGGCCTGCATCCTTCACAATCTGGGGGTGGAAGTGACCGTCAGTTATCGCCGGTCACTGTTTCTGCGGGGATTCGACGAGGATCTGCGCTGCCATCTGCGGGATTGTCTGTTGCAAAAAGGCATGACCCTAAAATTTGATCATAACGTTGAGAGCATCACCGCCAACAGTGAGGGCGAGTTCGTGGTGCGCGACAGCGATGACGGCGTGGAGGCCTACGGGCTGGTGCTCTATGCCACTGGCCGCAGGCCTCTGGTGGAAGGATTGGGCCTGGAGGCCACGGCGGTAACATTGAATCAGGCCGGTGCCATTGAAGTGGACGAGCATTATCAGACCGCCGAGCCCTCGATCTACGCCGTGGGAGACGTGACCGATCGGGTGCAATTAACCCCGGTGGCCCTGGCGGAGGGTATGTACGTGGCCCACCATCTGTTCGGTGAGGGTGGCCGGGCCATTAACTATGACGTGATTCCCACCGCCATCTTCACTCAGCCCCCCATCGGCACCGTCGGCCTCACCGAACAGGAAGCCATGGAGCGGGGCCACCAGGTAGAGGTTTACCGTTCTGCCTTTGCACCTATGAAATACAGCTTTTCCCATAAGAAAGAGCGGGCGCTGATGAAGCTGGTGGTGGATCGCGACAGCAATAAAGTGCTGGGCGCCCATATGGTGGGTCCGGAGGCCGGGGAAATTATTCAGGGTATCGGCATCGCCGTATCCATGGGAGCCACCAAGGCCCAGTTTGATCAGACCATTGGTATTCATCCCACGTCCGCCGAGGAGTTTGTCACCATGCGCACACCGGTGACAATATAGGATGAGGGCCACAGCGCCGTTCTCAGCCCGGTTTGCCGTCAATCCGGGGGCTGGTCAGTATGGGCCAGTAGCAAACGACGAAGGCTGAATAGGCCAGCACCCAGCCGATCCCGGCAAGGTTAATGGCCTCCATTATGAGTGCCGGGGTCAGCAGCGGGAGACCGGCACGTATCAGGGCCGCCAAAACCATGAGTGCAAAGCAGTAGTTCATCAGCCGGGGCGGTTGCAATGATCGCCCGGTGTGCCCCAGGGACACCCGGGTAATCATGGCCAGTATCATTAATCCAATGGCTCCCACCAGCAGAGCGTGCAGCCCCGCACTGAAATTATGGATCAACCCCAGCCCATACATTCCCAGCAACACCAACCCCAACGGCAAGAACAGATAACCCAGTTGCAACGACCAAAGTAAAGGGTTGCGCCAGCAATAGCGCAATCCCCATCTGCGCCAGCGCAGCCAATGCACGCCAGCGGTCAACAGGCAAAGCACGGCGCTCCAGTCTCCGCTCCCGGATCGCAACCCCCACAGCGCCAGGAGACCCAGAGCCAGCAGTCCCAGGTGGGCGGGCCATTCCAGCCAGGGTAATTTCGAGGGTTGCTGAAAGCTGGTGGCATTGGCGGTAAACAGGGGAATCACTCGGCCGCCGATAATGCTGATCAACAGCGTAATCAGAAAAATACCAGCGTGCACCGCGTTCATGGACAGAGCCGGCTGCTGGTTGATGATGCCGTAATGACTGAGGCCATTCAGTCCGCCAAATAATAACAGCACTGGCGCAAATCCCAGGTTACGCCATTGCCGGCGGTGAACAACCGGCAGCAGCATCAGCAAAGCCAGTAACGGCAATAATAAAAGGTCCAGGAATGCCACCAGGTAAGAAAGGGGGGCCGTCACCCAGGGTAAGGTAATTCGGGGTATTAGCCAAAGCAGCACCAACAGACCCAGTGGCCAGCCTTTGACACTCGGTACCCCGGTCCAGTTTTGCACTGCCGTTAACAAAAAACCGGCGATAATGGCAACGGCAAAACCAAACACCATTTCATGGCCGTGCCACCAGAGGGGATTGCCGTAGCTGTGCCAGTGGGAAGGCGCGATCCAAAAATGCAGCCACAGCGCCAGGGCGGCCACCGAGAATAAACTCCCCAGCAGGAAAAAGGGCCGAAAAGCCAGGCCCAACAGGGGCGGCGGGGTCGGCATGCGGTTCAACATAAACAGTCTCCGGTTGCGGTGTGCCCATTGCCCAGATTGACAGACAAGGCTTGTCTTTGGCAACAATATGACAGTTGGATGAAGTGTAGTTTGCAAAATTATGATTAGCCGCCAATGGACCGTGATCAGCACAAAGAGAGGGAACCGGCACACCAAACCAGGGTCAATATTGGCGTGTCATTCAATGCGCGTGCCGTGTTAGTTGGCATCCCGTTACCGGTCATATAGCAGAGCGCTGCCGAGACAACACAATGTTTCAGCGCTGTCATAAATATGCATTAAAATTCCCACATTACCTAAAGAAAATATTCATTTAGAAATCAACAAATAGTTCATATTTCTCCTTCAATATGGCCCCCGGTACTGCAGTGGGGAAGTTTGCAGTATCAACGATTCATGTCGGGGGCTGTTCTCTCAAAGAACTGGAAGCAGTGCTTCGCATGAAGTGTGAATCAACCAATTCTTTATGACCGAGGGTAAGGAATATGAAAATCAAGACGATTGCGGCCTCAGTTGCTCTGGCAGCCGTATCTGTAAGTGCCAATGCAGCCTGGACTTCTGGTTCGATCGCGTCAGATCCCAGCGCCCGTGGTGAGCTGATTCTGACCATCTGGAACGACGCCACTGAAACCTCCATGACTCAGGATCTGGGTGTGGAAACTGTGGACGTGCTGGATCTGGAAATCGGTAGCACCTGGCAACTGGACCAGGGTGGTCTGGATCACATCAGTGCTGATACTGCCTCCAGCCTGATGTTCGGCGTCTCCGGCGCTAACAACGACCAGCCTGTGTTCCTGAACACACTGGATCCCACCGCATGGTCCATCTATCTGACCAGCCCCAGTGACAACCTGTCCGTAGATTACACCTACGACAAGATCGGCACCACCTTCGCTCCCTATCAGAACTATGCCAACAACCTGCGGGATAACGGTTTCCAGTCTCCCACCAGCGGTGACGAAGATCCCACCATTCTGTTGGAAGGCGGTATTTTCTATGCCGGTTTCGGCGGCCGATGGGGGCCTGAAGTGGCTGGTATCACCTTCGCTCTGGGCGCGGATGAAACTCTGGGTGTAGCCGAAGTGGGCGAGACCCTTTACGGTTACAGCTACCAGTATGAGAACATCGCCAACCAGGACTTCGATGGTTACGCAGTGAAATCTCCCGGTTACTGGACCGTGGACCTGGAAGTCGGAACTCTGTCTTACGTGCCGGTACCGGCGGCGGTCTGGCTGTTCGCTTCCGGCGTGCTGGGTCTGGCGGGTGTTGCCCGTCGCCGTCGTCGCAACGCGTAATCCGTACACCTGATCCGGCGTCAGCGGATTCTCCCTGGCGCCACCATAGAAAATTCGCAAATCATCTTTTTTGAGGCACAAGTCATGAAACTGAATAAAATTGCGGTTGCCGTCACGGCAGCCATGGCGTCTCACGCCTACGCATTGGCCCCCAGCGTCACCCCGGACGTGGTATTCCAGATCTCCGGTGCCACTGCCGCCGACAAGCAGGTACAAACCTACTACTCTTCCCTGTGCGACATCAGCACCCAGGACAACTATTCCGAGCCGGGCGATGATGCTTCCGCGGTCTTCTGCACCGTGCGCGCCTCCACCGGTGTGTTTTCCGAGGACAAAGACGTGCTGTTCCTGAAGCAAAGCGGTGGCTCCATTGACGGGGTTGCCCCGGTGGTTAACCAGTCCAACGTGGTGGCCATTGACCTGACCACCTGCAGCCAGACTGTCCCGGGTACCGCAACTTCTGCCGGTGAGTACGACTGCACAGGAACCACGGATCGTCCCGCCATGGTGGGTATCTCCGACGTGGAGCCGGAGCTGTTCACTCTGCCTGAAAACAATTTCGATAACGTCTCCATCCTAATCGACGAAGCCACTGATCTGAACGTTAACACGGTGAATGCCCAGACCTTTGGTATCGTGGTGTCTCCTGGCCTGCGGGATGCCCTGCAATTTGCTCAGGATCTGCCGGTGGGATCTGACGAAGTGCAGAATATGCCTTCCCTGTCCTCCGATCTGATTGCCAATATCTTCGGTGGCAACGTTCAGAACTGGAGCGATCTGAAGGGCAAGAACGGTGGCAGCATCGTTAGCGAAGCCGGCGCCACTCTCAGCAATGGCGCGGTAAACGTGTGTGTTCGTACTCCCGGCTCTGGTACTCAGGCTCAGTTTAACTCCTACTACATGGGTACAGGTTGTGCCTATCGCGGCGCCGGCAACTTCACCTCGGTTGCATTGGGTATCGCGGTGGACTCCAACGGTGAAGAGAACGATTCTCCGGTTCCCACCATCGGCCCGTTCCCGGCTCCCGGCCCTCACGTACATCGTAACGCCGGTTCCTCTGATATGGGTCGCTGCCTGACCAATATCACCAATGCCGATCGCTGGGCCATTGGTATCCAGTCCCTGGAGAAAGTGGATGAAGGCCGCACCAACCGCAACGTATATAAATATGTTGCCATCGACGGTGTGAAGCCCACTCTGGAGAACGTGGCTTCCGGTCTGTATCAGAACTGGGCGGCCCTGACCATCCAGTGGCGCACCGGTGACCTGACTGCTGACCAGACTGCCCTGGCCGACGAGTTTGTACGGATCGCCCGTAACATCAACGACGTGCGTGACTTCAATATCAGCCTGCAGACTGACGATCCCACCACCACCAACGACGACCGTCCCGCTGGCGGCTTCAACACGCCGGAAATCCTGGCCACTGGCGGCACTGCCCCGGCCAACGTGGGCAGCCTGGTGTTTGCCCAGGGTTCCACTCAGCCTTCCTTCCCGTTTGATGCCACCAACCCGGTTATGCCTTTCAACAAAGGTCTCACCGGCCAAAGCTCTTGCCGTATC
This sequence comes from Pseudomonadales bacterium, assembly GCA_002701845.1. GTDB lineage: Bacteria > Pseudomonadota > Gammaproteobacteria > Pseudomonadales > Ketobacteraceae > Ketobacter. The sequence continues at coordinate 51,821 of NZXG01000015.1, read as the reverse complement.
CCGGCGTTCAACGCCAACGGCATCGATGTGAGCACTCGTAACTAAGTTGCAACACTAGCTCACCATTATAGAGCGACCACGCAGGAGCACCCCTTCGGGTGCTCCTGTTCTTGTATTGATGAAACAGTATCTGAGAGCGGTTGAGTGAACTAAGGCAGTAAGCACCGAATGAAAGACGTATTGAAATGGGGGTGGGGACTGGCTTTCCTGATGGTCAGTGGAGTCGTGACGGCGGCGGTCAAGTATATTGATATCTGGGAATTCCAGGTGGAGGGAAACTCGCTGCTCAGTGAAGAGGTTATCCAGCAGAATCTGATGCCTTACCTGGGTGCGGCCCGCACCATTGAAGACGTGGAAACCGCCGCCCAGACCCTGCAAAAACTGTATAAACAGGCCGGTTATCCCGCGGTTTTTGTGGAAATACCGCCACAAACCGTGGTGAACGGCGTATTCACCCTGAAAGTAACGGAGACCCGGGTGCGCCGGGTGAATATTCAGGGGGCCCACTATTTCCTGCCCAGCCTGATCAAACAGACCCTGCCCACTCTGGAGCCGGGCCGACCCCTGAACCTCAGTGAATTACAACAGGATATCCAGCAGGCCAATGCCCTCAGCCGGGATCTCACGCTCTTGCCCATGCTAAAACAGGGCCCCAGCGAAGACCTCATCGACGTGGAAGTGGATATCGATGATCAGCTGCCGTTATCCGGTGGCATCGAATTGAATAATTTCAATACGGAGAATACCACGGACACCCGGCTCTCCGTGGACCTTGCCTACAGCAACCTGTGGCAGAAATTCCATGAGTGGTCATTCCAGGCTCAGGTTTCTCCGGAAGACCGGGATGAAGTACAGGTCCTGGCCAGCACCTATATTTTCCCCCTGGGCTTCAGCGGCAAAAAAGTAGCCCTCTATGCCGTATGGTCGGACTCCGATCTGGCCACCCTGGGTAATACCCGTGTGGTAGGGGAAGGTTTCATCCTCGGGGGGCGCTATATCCGACCGTTCCGGCAACAGGGTGCTGCCATGAGCACCCTGATTTTCGGTCTGGATTACAAGGATTTTGATGAATCCATTGTGGTGGCCGGCGCCAGTGAAAGCTACGAAACCCCCCTGGATTACATTATTTTCAGCAGTCAGTTCAGTCGCTTTCAGCGCCAGGATAACTGGAGTGACAGTCTGGCCCTGGCATTGAAGTTCGGGGTTCGCGGTGTGGCCAACGACAACGAGGAATTCAACGAGAAACGTTCCCGGGGTGAGCCCAACTTTGTGGTGCTAAAAGCCGATTTTGATCGTACCCAGTTTTTCGGTGGCGGCTGGAGTCTGGATGGATTCGGCACGCTGCAATGGGCAGATTCCCCGTTGGTGAGTAATGAACAGATGTCCGCCGGGGGCGTCGACAGCGTGCGCGGCTATTACGAATCCCAGGTGTCAGCGGATATGGGCGCCATTGTCGGACTGCAGCTGAATACCCCCGCCAAGTCCTGGAGCTGGGGCAAGCTTAATCTTCTGGCTTTCCTTGAGGGAGCGTACCTGCTGAACGAGGACACCGGCCAGGAAGAGGAGGACGAGTTCGACCTTGCGGCGGTGGGTGTTGGTGCTCGCGGTGAAGCGGGAAGCGGCTGGTCGCTGGATCTGGATATCGGCTATCCCCTGGTAGCCGTGGAAAGCATCGACGAGGGGGAGGTGCGCACCAGCGCCAGTATTCGATATGAGTTTTGAAACGGTATTACATCGGGAACAGCCCATGTGGAAAAAAACAGTAATAGCGTATCTGATTGTCTGTTTCTGTTGGCCGGCAGGATTGGCCTATGGCCGAACCCTGCCCCAGGCGGTGCTGCAATCCATGATCCCGGAAGGCGCGGATGTATCCGCGCCGGTGGTTAATGCGCTGCCGGGCGCGGTGACCGGCGATTTTGTCCGGGTGGGCGAGGCCACCCTGGAGCAAACCGGCAATACGTTGGTTATCGATCAGAAAACCGCGAAGTTGCTGCTGGAGTGGGCCACCTTCGATATCGGCGGTGAGAGCACGGTGCATTTCAAACAGGACGTGGATGCCACCGCGGTCAATGTAATCAACGACGCCAAGCCCAGTAAAATATTCGGCCGCCTGGTGGCGGATGGTCAAATTTATTTGTTGAACCAGAACGGAGTTATTTTCGGCGAACACTCATCGGTTAACGTGCGGGGGATGATTGCCGCCGCCGCGCAACTCAATGGCTATGAAGATGTCGCCCAACTGTCGGAACAACAGAAGCTGGACTTTCTGCAAAATTCTCTGCTGGATGTGATCGGTGATGGCAAGGCACTGCTGGTGGTGGATGAGGAGACCATTCAGAAGCGCGGCGTGGCGGACCTGCCCAGAATTATTGTCAAACAGGGCGCTAAACTGCAGTCCGACGACGCCCCCATTCTGCTGGCCGGGCCCGAAGTAATCAATGAAGGGGATATCCTCAGCCGCAACGGTCAGGTGGTGCTGGCGGGCAGCCGCAAGGATGTTTATCTGGCGGTCAGTGACCAGGATGAGGATCTGCGGGGCTATCTGGTGGAAGTGGATTCAGGGTCCGGCGAGCAGCGGGGCAAGGTCAGCAACGCCGGCGCCATTGTTTCCACGCTGGGTAACGTGACTCTGGTGGCCGACGAGATCATTCAGGCCGGTAAGATTAAAGCCACCACCGCCGTGGACGTGAACGGCAGCATTCGGATTATGGCCCGGGATCAGGCCCGGGAAGTGGGGGACTACAGCTCCCTGGGCATTACCTCGGAATACTGGAGCGCCGCCAACTTTGATGTAGGAGAGGCATCCCTGGATCGGGATGGTGTCACCGGCACCGTCAACTCGGGGCAAAGGCCCAGCAGCGGCAAAGCGTTTATCGGCCGCGAGGGTGGCACTGCCACCTTTACCGAGGGCAGTGTCACCGAGGTGGTGGTACAGAACCTGGATGCGCAAAAACTGCGTTCGGTGCTGGAGCGCAACAATCTGGATCCAGTGGCTTTTCATAAGCAGTCCGAGGCGCAGCAGATCCGGCAATTACGGGGGCTGGTGGGGGACACCGGGGTCAGCAATCTGATCAAGACCGCCACCGACTCCCTGGCCCAGCCGGATTCCCGGCTCCATGTGGCGGGCAAAACCATCACCCTGGAAAGCGGCAGCGAGCTGCGGGCCAAGGGCGGCGAGCAGGGTGGCCTGATCACCCTGGTGGCCAGAGAAGACCCGCTGCCTGGCGCCAGTGATGTGGCCGAGGATAATTCCAGCGCCAGCATCACGCTGCGGGAAGGCGCCGTGGTGGACGCTTCCGGCACCGATGACACCGTGCTGGATGCGGATCGCAACGTCCTGACCACCTTTATTACCTCCAACGAGGTGAAGAATAATCCCAATCAGAAGGGTGGCAATCTGCTGCGCAAGGAAGTGGCAGTGGATATCCGGGAGGGCACCGAGCTGTTCGATTGGGAGGCCGGGCTGGAGACCGTGGAACGCAGCGCCAGCGAGCGCTCGGTGCACGGCGGTCGGGTTACGCTTTCCTCCACTGGTTCGATTGATATCGAAGCGAATGCCAGTGTGGATGTTTCCGGTGGTGAGGTGGCCTATCGGCCAGGCTATGTGGAAACCTCCAAGGTGATGGTTAACGGCCGGTTGCTGGATATTGCGGACGCACCCGCCACCGCGCCGATTAATGCGGTGGTGGGACTGAACCTGGGCACCGCCGATGATGCCAAGTGGGGGGAGCGTTCCAGCTTCTCACCCATCAGCATCCTGTTGCAGTCCACCCGCTATTATGACGCCTATAACCAGGGGTACGATGCCGGCAGCATGCATCTGGTTGCCAATGAGCAGAGTATTGATCCCCAGTCTTCACTGCTGGCCGGTGTTCGGGCCGGGGAATTTCAATTGAATGCCAACCAGCCCCGGGGTGGAAATATCCGGGTGGATATCCGGGGTCTGGAAGGTGATCAGAATATTTATCTCAGCGATCAGCCCCAGGCTGTGGCTGAAGATACCACGGCGCTGTACATTGACAAGGGACTGATTGCCGACAGCGGCGCGCAAACCTTTTCGGTGGAAGGCAATCAGTTGATCAGCCTGCTGGCCGGGGATACCCTGGATCTGGGGCCCCGTCAGGGCCTGAACCTGGTGGCGGACAGTATTGTTCTGGCGGGGGATATACGATCCCGCGGCGGTGATGTCACCGCGGAGGCCAGTGCCACGTTGGATATCCTGGGGGCCGTGGATACCAGCGGTACCTGGGCCAACCAGTTGCTGGACCCCAAGTCAGGCAGCGTCACTGAGGCCGGAAACATGGGTTTTGCCGCCGGCGACAGCCTGATCGTGCATCAAAGTGCCAGTCTCAAAGCCAACGCGGGTGCCTATCTGGGGCAGGATGAAAAATTGCGCATGGGTAAGGCCGGCAGCATTGCGCTGGATATCACTGAAGACGGCAGACCCGGGGAGTTTCTGGAAGATAGCGAGCGCCCGGCGGTGGCGGTGCTGGGTGAAATTGAGGCCATGGATGCCGGGGTGGGGGGCACCCTGAGCCTGGTGGTATCGGATCTCACCATTGATGGCACCTCGTCCCGTTTTATCCTTGACGAAGGCGGTGAGGCGGGTGCCGGCGCCACCATTGGCGACCGGTTTTTCTCCCGCACCCGGGTGGGTCACTTCGATATCACCGCCAAGGAAGGTGACATTCTGGTGCAATCGGATGCCGATATCCGGTTGCTGCCCAATGCCTTTTACGCGGCACCGGATGCGCGTCTGGTGGCCAGTTCCGACCGGGTGGACGATGCCTATAACCGACGTTTGTTGCCGGCTTATATGGCCACAGGTGGCGCCATCAGCCTGCGGGCGGAGCGCACCGATTTCCAGTCCGATCGGGGAAATATCCAGGTACAAAGTGGCGCCCGGTTTCGGGGCCCACGGTCCGCTGCACTCAGTTTGATTGGCGATGAGTCTCTGGTCTTCGATGGTAGGGTAGAGATCGCCGGGGGGCGGGTGACCCTGGGCCTGGAGCAGTTTGTCCAGGAAAGTACGGCAGACCGTCCGGATTTCAATAACCGGATTATCGTGGGTGAGAACGCCGCATTTGAACTGGGGGCGGCCAGTTTCACCGCGCCGGGCAGATTGGCCAACGTCAGCTCCGACGTCACCGAAGCCGGCAGTCTCAGTCTGCTGGCGGATGTGGGTTATGTACTGGTGGATGAAAATGCCCGGATTGACCTCAGTGGCGGGCTGTTCCAGGGACAGGAATTGATTAACGGGGAGTTGCGCTCCCTCAGCCGGCCGGTGGCCGGGGGTGAATTCAGACTGCATGGGGAATCCGGCTTTGCCATCAACGCCGGTATTGACTTTGGCGACCCCGGTCAGGGCTACGCCGGCGGGACCATCCGGGTCAGTCTGAATGACAGTAACCGGCGCTGGAACAGCGATGACCAACCGCAACCCCACGCCATGATCATCGGTGACGACGCGGCCGGGAATGAGGACAGTCCTCTTAGCGCTCTGGCACAATTGGGCAGTTCGGATTATCAGGGCAGTGGCAGTGAGGCGCTGAACGCATTGGCCGGGTCGCTCGCCTACCGGGGCTATCTGGGCCGCCAGACCCTGCAGAATGGACATTTGCGCTCCCTGGCCCTGAACACCAATCGCTATGTGACCGACGGTGCCTCACCGCGCCAGGCCATGAGCTCCATTGAGGTGCTGGGGGACAGCGCGTTGCAAGCGGCGCAGTCCATTGTGCTGGACACTCCAGTGTTGGATCTGGGGGGCCACCGCCTGGCGCTGGAGGCCGGCTATATCCAGTTGGGGGATACCGACAATACCAACAACCTGCAGGCAGCGGTGAATGGCGGTGGCGTCTCCGGTGGCGAACTTACCCTGAAGGCCGGTTTGGTGGACGTGGCCGGGGACCTGATGATACAGGGGGATGAGCGGATTGCCATGGAGGCGAGCCGGGGCCTGCGTCTGCGTTCGGTGATTTTGAATGATCAGGCAGCCGAGACCGTAGCAGAGCTGGTGGCGCCCACCCTGTTGCAGGCCAACGGCGATATGACGCTGGCCACGCCAGTGGTGTGGGCCGCTTCCCTGGCGGACGGCACCATAGAGACCCAGGGCCGGTTGGCGCTGGAGTCGGCCGGCAACAATGATGATGATATTCTTGCCGCCGGTTCCGCATTGCGGTTGCAGGGGGACTCGGTGCGAATCGATACCCGGGTGGTGGCCAGCTATGGCGACCTTTCCGTGGTGGCCACGGGGACACCGGCATCCGATACCCCGCCATCGGATGCTCCGGCCGTAGCGTCCGCGGCAAGTGCTGAGCTACAACCTGGAGACATCATTCTGGGCGCTAATGCCCGTCTCGAAGTGGGCTCTGACCGTGCCGTGCCCCTGGGCCGGCTGGAGGCCGGTGACGTGCGCTGGGACTGGTCACCGGTGCTCACGCCGGTGGACATTGCATCCCAGGATTCGATGCCGTTAAGTAAAACGGTCAGTCTGGATGGGGTCCGGGTATTGGCTGACGCCAACAGTATCATTGATCTGTCCGGCGGTGGTGGGGTCTATGGCCGTGAGTTTGAAGCGGGGCTGGAGGGTACCGAGGATTTGCTCAGCGGTGCCCATTACACCGAGCGCTTTGCTATCGTTCCCACCATGACCTCAGGCTATGCACCCTATGATCCGGTGGAGTTTGCCGGCAGTGGCCTGGGCTCCAACTGGGGATTGCAGTTTGAGGTAGCGGGATCCAGCCAGTTGGCCAGTGGGTCTTACACCGTATTGCCAGCAAATTATGCGCTGGTGCCGGGGGCTTATCTCATTACCCCCAAATCCGGTGACTATGTGAATCGCGGTTTTACCACCGTGGATATGGCCGGGGTGGAACTGGTGTCAGGGCGGCTGCAGCAGGCCCGTGATTCCAGCGCCGGCCTGTGGACCCGGTTTATGGTGGAGCCTGGCTCTCAGGTCTCCCGTTATGGTACCTACAACCTGACTTATACCGATAATTTCTTCAACGCGAAAAACGTTCAACTGGCTCCCGGTCAGTTAACCTCGGAGAACGGTGGTGTCAGTATTAACGTGGACGCAGTACTGGATCTGGAATCCCGCTTAGTGTCCAGTGACCAGTCTGCCGTCGGTTCCTACCTGGATATTACTTCCTCGGGGCCCATTCATGTTGGAGGCAGTGAGTCCGCTACCGGGCTGTTCATTGACGGATCTCTGTTTTCAGATAGCTCAGTATCTTCAATCTTACTGGGGGCAAACCGGCAATGGCAGGACGGGGCCTGGGGTATTGCCGATACCAATGCGGTCAGTTCCGAGGTTGAGCTTGCAGAGTCCTTTACTGTCAATGAGCTGATGGTGGTTGCCCGCGATGCCATTCAACTTGCACCAGATTCACAGGTAGTGGCATCCGGTGAAACCCAGGTACGGGGAAATCAGTGGAACCTCGCTGGTATTGGCGTGGCCGCGCTGGCTTCCAACGCCGGGGGCAGTGGCTTGCAGATTGACGATATCGGTGATCTGCAGGGTAAGGTGGGCTTCGCCGAGGGCAGTTCCCTGGCCGCAACAGGCACCCTGGGTATCGCTTACGGTTCGGTGGCAGCCGGTGCCGGAGCGGAGAACGCCATTCAAACCGGAGCCCTGGATGCCACCGATGCCCGCCTGCAGATTCTGGCGGATGGCTTGGTGATTGGGGACTCGGATACCGATAACGTTTCCCTGGCGAGCGGAGTCATTGCCGGTGCTGCTGAGCTGGAATTGTACAGCGATGAAGTCATCACTTTTGCCAGTGATCTTGATATCAGCAATAACACCAGCCTGTTTGCCGGCCGAGGGCTGGCGGTGGCCGAGGGCGTTACGGTGAAACTGGCCAGTGCAGAGACGCTGCAATTGCGAAGTCGCGGCGACGGCGCTGTGGCCTCCGCGCCGGCAGCGAACTCCACACTGCAGCTAAGGTCTGCGGTGGTGGGCATTGGCGGCGCGAAAGGAGGCAATTCCGGCTTCACCCTGGGAGCGCAGGATGTCCTGTTACAGGCCAGTGACGTGCTGACTCTCAGTGGTGATCTGGCATTGCAGGGTGGCGGCAGCGCGGGCGGCTTCACGTTGGAGACGCCACTGATCGGCTCACTCACAGCCAATTCAGAAATTCAGGTTACCACACCGGGGCAGCTCAGCGTTGATCAACAGCAGGGCGCTGCAATCGACGATCTGTGGTTGCAGCGGCTGCGTCCCGCCAACCGTTTTGCGTTTGAAGGCAGCGGTGTCCAGTTCAACACAATGGTGAGCAACCGCAGCGGCATGACCCAGCTTGCGGCCAGCGCCGGCAGCCTCCAGCTCGGTTCTGATACAGTGTTGGATCTGTCGGCATTCAGCCAGGAATTTCCCCAGGAAACCCTGTATGGACCTGCGGGTGTACTGCGTCTCTCCGCCAGCGAAGATCTGACCATAGCCGATGCCGACATATTCGAGTTCGGTACTGCCGTTGTGCCCGCTGACGCTGGCGCCATGACGTTGCTTGCCGGTGGTACCCTGACGCTGCAATCCGAGCGAACCCGGGAGTTGGGGCAGGGGGGGATTGACCTCACAGTGGTTGCCGGGGAGCTCGGCACTGGCGACCAGAATATTGCCACGCTGAATGCTCTGGTGAGCCTGAATGCGCAGGGCGCCGACGGTGTCCTCGCTTGGTACCTTACGCAACCCGGCGCCCAGCTGAGGCTCGCCGAGGGTCAGGATCTGGTGGCGGATAATCTGGCCCTGTACAGCGTGCGTGGGGGGCTGGCGGTGGACTCGGAGTTGGTGGCAGGGGCTGCCACCCGGGACCTGATTCTGTTTGGCGAGCAAGGGGTCAGCGTGGGCGGCAACGCCATCCTCCGGGTGGACTCCGCCGACAATCACCAGCAGGCCCTGGTACTTCAGGGCGGCAATGGTCTGGTGGATCTGGCCGCCAGCGCCACCCTGGATCTGTCCCATGGTTTAGACCTCATCCTACCGGCGGCTTTGGCCACCGATGTTAACCAACGAGTGCGCATTGATGCCACTGACCGGTTGGACAATGGCGGCGGTGAAGGGCTCAGCCTGTTTTTGTCCACCGAAGTGGAAGCCAGCCGGGTGACCGCCAATGATATCGATCAGTACCTGGATGCCAGCATGCTGGCCGCTGAACAGGCGCTGGCTTCAGACTATATTTCTCTGCTTGATGCAGGTCCGCTACCGGTTTCCGTCAGACCACGGTTGGACCTCTTCAGTGGCGGGGATCTGACAGTGGGCGCGGTTGGGCAACCACTGGACCTGTTTGGTTTTAAGGGCACCGATGGCCGCCCTGGGCAACTGGTTTTACGTTCCGGTGGGCAGATGCAGGTGGCCGGGGGTATCAGTGATGGAATACGCAAGCTGGTTTCCGTATTCGATGCCTCCAGTGGCGATTATACATTCAGTTATGGGGACAGTATCAATAGCAGTGGTCCCGGCACACCCGTTCTCAGTGGCACCGATTCCGCGGACATCAGTCTGACTGCCGGGGCGTTCACGGACAGCGCCAGTGCCGTGGTGGATCCTTTTAATGATGCCCGCCTGACCCTGGAGCGCGATGCGTTTCTGCGCACCGGTACCGGTGACCTCCAGCTTGCGGCGGCCGGGGATTTGACCCTCAACGAGGGAGCCTACGTTGCCACCCTGGGCCGCAGCCAGGCGCTGGACCAGGCGGGTTTTCCCGCTTGGGGCGACAAAGCTTTTTATTCCGGTTTTGACCCGGGCTCTGACCCTTCCCTGTGGCTAATCTACGGTAACTTCGGTGGTTTCGGGGTTGCTGCCGGTGATGTAAACCTGCGGGTGCAGGGGGATATCGAGGGTAACAGCGGCCGCTCGTCCGTCGCGGACTACGTCGTTCGCTATGCCACCAATGCCAACGCGGATGTGTTCGGTATTGACTACAGCAATATCACCACCTGGTATACCTCCATCGCGGACATTGACCACGGCGTGCTGTCATCCGGTGGTGGCAATCTGCATGTCGATGCGGCCGGGGATATTCTTACCACGGGTTTCGCCACCCCGGATTCGGCTATCTGGTACAGCGATGCTGTTAACAATCAGGGGGAGAATCTAAAGCGCATTGCCGGTGGCGTGATCAATGTGAGTGCCGGCGGTGATATTCTGGGATCATCATTTCATAATGACGGTACCAGCGTGAGTGTGCTTGCCCGCGGCGCCATCGCCGAGGCCGACGAAAACGGAGCGGCCGCTATGGTTTCCGCCGCCTCATCACAGGTGGAACTGACGGCCATCGGGCGAATGGTTCTGGAAGGCATGGTGAATTCCTCCATTGCTCCCTATGATACCTCCCGTTTTGCAGCGCCTTTTCTGGGTGCTCAAGCGATTAACAGCGATTTCGGGGGCAAATATTTTTCCGGCTACGATAGCACGCGGCTGCATTTGCGCAGTGTGGCTGATGAGGTGCGACTGAAAGGCGATCTGGAATGGGGTGGCGCATTCAGTCAGTATTTCAGTGGGGTGGGGAGCACGGGGTTCCGCTCGATGCTGGCTGCCAACTATATGTTACCGGCTAATGTGACCCTGGAATCCCTGGCCGCGGATGTAGTACTGGACAGTCGGGCCGCGCAGCTGGAAGTGTCCGGCAGTCAATTCAACATTGACGAAAATGCCCTGACTCTGTTTCCTGCGACGGACTCAAGGCTGCGAATTATGGCCGCCGGTTCCATCCTTAGCGGCGACCAGAATCTGATAGTGTATATTCCGGATTTCGCCAGTTCCGAACTGCCCTCACTGGAACAGACCGCCACTAATCTGAACACCGCCGACCAGGTGGCGGGGCTGTTATTTCCCCATGGTTTCCTCAGTGGCAATACCACACTCAATCACAGTGCGGATCTGGTGCAGCGGCCCCAGGGTATTGGCAGTCAGCTGGTGGCGCTCACCGGGGATATTGGCAAGCAAGGCTCTATCCTGACTTATCAGTTGCCCCATGCGGTGTCGGTCTTTGCCGGCAAAGACATCGTCAATACCACTTTTCTGTTGCAACATTCCAGCGCCAACGATCTCAGTTCTATCGTTGCTAACAATGATTTCCGCTATATCCTGCGCAGTGACGGGACCGGTACCGGTTTGCAGACAGTGCAGGTGGCGGGTCCGGGGGATCTTCTGCTACAGACCGGAGGCGATATTGATCTGGGGGCATCGAGAGGGATTCGCTCCATCGGCAATGCCGATAATCGTGTGTTGGGGCCCGGGGGCGCCAGCGTACATTTATATGCCGGGGTTGATAACACCATATATTCCACCTCGGGTGACTATGGGCTGTTGGCAGGGACCGCCATGGAACGCAACAGCCAATCACCACTGTTCCGCCGTTATTTCTCCGATCAGGAGATTGACCAGGCCACGTTTATCGATTTGGCGTTGGCGGTTCTGGAGCGGGGTGCCGGGGCCTCTGACAGCGAGGATATTTATGACACTCTGACCGGCTTCATCTCCAGCGCCACCGGTACCAGTGTTACCAGTGCCGCCGGTGCCAGGGCTGATTTCCTGGCGTTGGATACCAGTTTGCAACAGCGGTTGGCGGTGAAGCTGGTGGCGCAGAGCGGGTTGGTCAGTCCGGATACCGTGGTGCCCGGTGCCGGCACCCTGTTCAGCATTCCCGAAGTGGGGGCAGCCGGGCTGCAGGCAGGCGCCGAGCGCACCCGCCTGTTTCAGGAATACCTTGCCGCCAGCGGCGGTTTCTTGTCCCTGGACGGGTTGCAGAGCGAGAGTCGGGCGCCGGATCTGATAAGTGCCAGTGACAATATCAGTTCGCTGGAACAGCTTTCCCGCCTGCCGGCCAGTGAACAGGTCAGCCTGGCACTGGCGGCGCTGGAAAACCTGGATGCGGCGCGCCAGCTGCTGGTGGCTGAATTGGTCATGTTGGCTCATAACGAGGCCAGCGCCGCCGAAGGTTCGGACGCCGGTAGCGCGGTGTTCAATTTTGAACGGGGCTATGTGGCGCAAAGACTGTTGTTCGGCAGCGATTATGACTTCGCTCTACGAGGCATGGCTTTAAAAGCGGCTTTGATCCAGCTCAAACAGAGTAACACTGCCGGGCTGGCGCGGCTGCAGCGGGCACTGGGTGACTTCGCCAGTGGTCAGTTGGACAGGTCACAACTGGATGCCACCCTGCAGCAGGTAAGTGGTGTCAGTTTCGCGGGTTTGAGCGGGGATCAGATTGCCGCCTTGTTGGATGGCGTTGAGGAACTGGATAATTCGAATCTGGGCGGTCCGGGTTCGGCACAGGCCAGTTCATTGAACCAGGTCCTCGGCTTCTGGGAAGCGGATTCCGGTCTGGACTTTGCTATCAATTCTCTGGTCCAGGGTGGGGGTGATATTGATTTAAGATTTTCCACCATTCAAACCCAGGCCAGCGGGGATATCAGCCTGTTCACCCCGGCTGGCAGCGCTGACGTTGGAGTCTCCGCGTCCCTGGTGGAATCTTTGGGCTTGGGTAAAACCAGCAGTGAGCTGGGTATTTTCACCCTCGCCAGGGGGGATATCGGCTCGATCGTTGCCAATGCCTTTAATGTCAATGAATCCCGCACCATACCCGCCGCCGGCGGCAGCATTAACCTGTGGTCCGCGTTTGGTGATATCGATGCGGGTCGCGGTGCCAAGACCGCGGTGGCCACCCCGCCCACACGCTTTGACGTCAACCCTGACACCGGCGCTATCACTTTCATCGTGCCACCGACGACCACGGGTAGCGGCATTCAGACCCGCGCAAGCTCAGTTTCCACTACGGCGCAACTGACACCAAGCCAGCGTTATTTCACCATTGCCGAAGGTGTGGGTTCCATTTCACTGGCCACGCCGCTCGGCATTGTTGACGCCGGCGAAGCAGGTATTCAATCCGCCGGTGACCTGTTCCTGGGTGCGGCGAAAGTCAGTGGGGCTGACAATATCAGCGTGGGAGGCATATCCACCGGGGTTCCCACCACCACCTCCATCGGTTCGGATATTGGCGGGTTGGGGGCAGCGGTGGATGCAGCCACATCATCGATACAGGAAAGCGCTGAAAAGGCTGCCAGTGACCGCGCCCAGCGCAGTACGGCATTTGTAACCATTGAGTTGCTCTAGAAGCCGTGCCGAGATGGTGCAACCTGTTTGTCACTAATCTGTTATACGTTTCTGATTTACTTGGGCGCCTGAATAATTAGGGGGAACTATGCGCTCGGCATTGCTGATAATGTTTTTATCCATGCTACCCGGTCTTGCATCTGCCTGGTGGAACGAGGACTGGTCTTATCGGGTGGGCTACACAGTTGATACCAGCGCCTTGGCCGATGTGGATGCTGAGACGGTGTCAGTACCCGTGTTGATCCGACTGCATTCAGGAAATTTTGAAGATTTTTTCCTGGTGAAGGAGGATTTAAGCGATCTGAGGTTTATAGGTTCGGATGACAAAACGCCCCTGAAATTTCATGTTGAATCCTTCGATCTGTTAAACCAGCTTGCGTTTATCTGGGTTAACCTGCCGGTACAGATTGCCCAGGCCATGGGCCCCAAAAAAATCTGGATGTACTATGGCAACAGTGAGTCCATGGGTGGCCAGGATGCCGCAGGAACCTATGGTGCAGATACTATGGCTGTGTTTCACTTCGACGCCGCCAACCCGGCTCCGGTGGATCAGACGGCCTATCAAACACCAGTGGCCGAGTTTACCGCAGAATTTACTGAGTCCTCGCTGATAGCTGGCGGCGCCCGCTTTGCGGGCTCCGGGGTAATGGTGATACCGCAAAGCCAGGCCCTGACCCTGGACCCTGCCACCGGTTACACCCTGAGTTTCTGGATTAAGCCCACGGCCGCAGCGCAGGACCACGGTGTCCTGAACCAGGGGGATGGCAACAGCGCTCTGGCGGTTTCCCTGGCCCAGGGAATTCCCACCCTGACGTGGGGCACCGGCGGCGAGCAGACTGAAGTTAGAGCCACTAACGCTTTGGCTCCGGACCAGTGGCATAACCTGGCGCTGGTGGTGGCTGCGGATTCCATCGCGTTGCTGGTTAATGGCGAATCCGTTGTCCAGGAATCCATTGCAGGCTTCCCCGCTTTTGCCGGCGATCTGACGCTGGGGGGTGATCCGGCTGCAGAGCAGTATTTGTCGGCTGACCTGGATGAACTAATAATTGAACGGAATGCTCGATCCCAGGGGGAATTGAGATTCCGCTCCCAGTCCCAGGGCATGATGAGTACCATTGTTACCGCCGGTCAGGGTGAACAGCTGGGCAGTGCTGGCGGAGAGTCCTATTTCGTAACCATTTTCCAAAGCACGGGTACCGAAGGCTGGACCGTCATTGTGCTGTTGACCATTATGGCGGTGATCAGTTGGGGCGTTATGGTATTCAAAGCATTTTTCATCAATCGGGTGAAGAAAGACAACAATGCGTTCATGGCGGAATACCGCAAACTGGATGCCATGCACATAGCAGCCCTGGATCGTGATGATGACGACTCAGCCGATGTGGCCAGCGAGTCCCAGGCCGCATCATTGTTTGGCAAGCACGATCATTTTCAATCTTCGCCTCTTTATCATATTTACCACCGTGGTATTTCTGAAACCAAGCATCGTCTCAGTGACAAACGCAAATCCGGTGGTGTATTGTCGGATGCCTCCTTCAATTCCATACGCTCCGCCCTGGAAGCTTATGTGGTTAGAGAAATCCAGTCTCTCAACAGCAATATGGTTTTGCTCACCATCGCCGTGTCCGGCGGGCCTTTCCTGGGATTGTTGGGGACCGTACTGGGGGTCATGATCACTTTCGCGGCCATTGCTTCCACCGGCGATGTCAACGTGGCCGCCATTGCGCCGGGGGTGGCGGCGGCCCTGTTGACCACAGTGGCCGGCCTGGTGGTGGCCATCCCGGCGTTGTTCGGCTACAACTGGCTCGCCACCCGAATCAAGGAGATGGTCGCGGATATGCATATGTTCACCGATGAGCTGGTGACCAAGCTGGCCGAGCACTATTGCGAGTAAACCAAATGCGATATCGGGACGAAAGCAAAATTTACGACGAAGTCAATGTGACACCAATGTTGGATTTGTCTTACGTGTTGTTGATTATATTCATTATTCTGACTACGGCCACAGTGCAGGGCATCCAGGTGAATCTGCCCAAGGCCAGCGCTGCGCCCAGTCTTTCGGAGCCCAAAACCAAAGCGGTTACCATCACCGAAGATGGAACCATTTATCTGGATACCTATCCGGTGAGCCTGGGTGAACTTGAATCGCTGTTACGTCAGTATAAAGCGGTCACTCCGGATCTGCCCGTTATCATCAAAGCCGATGCCACCATTCAATATCAAAAGGTGGTGGATGTGCTGGACCTTATGGGACGCCTCGAGATTAACCAGCTTGGCCTGGTCACCAAAAAGGTGGTCAAGTAATGCGGGGCCGACGATGAATCCATCCCAAGTTTACGCTTATGTCAAATCGGGCAGTTAGATATATTCCAGTATTAATCGGAGTACTGGTGCTGCTGTTAATTATCGCGGCAGGTGTTTATTTCATCTCCAGTCTCGAGGATCCGGCCCAAAAGAAGAAAGTGGTTCAACAGGTGACAGTGGTAAAACCGCCGCCGCCACCACCGGAACCGCCGCCTGAAGAAGAGATAGAAGAAGAGGTAGAGGAACAAATTGAAGAAGAGATTCCCGATGATCCGGAACCATTACCGGATCAACCGTCCGATCAGCCACCCGGTGAAAATCTGGGGTTGGATGCGGAGGGTGTGGCCGGTGGCGATAGTTTCGGCCTGGCAGCACGCAAAGGTGGACGTGGTTTGCTCAGCGGGGGTGGCTACGGCGCCTATCTGAAGAATCAGCTTAATAAAGCCGTCCTCAATGACGAGGAATTGAAGTACCTGGATTACGTCGCCATTGTCAGTATCCGGTTGGGAGCCGACGGCGGCTTTGAAACCGTGGACGTTGAGTTGGAAGAGGGTTCCGATCGGGCCCGGGAAAGACTGCAATATTTGTTTGCTAACATGGGCGGGCTGGATCGTGCGGTTCCATTTGAGGAACGCGACAAAACCTTCAGACTGCGCATCAGTTCAGTGTTGTAAAGAGTTTCTATTATGACTATAGCAAGACCTTTAGTGAATCTAGGGCGCGTACTGCTGGCATTGGCGCTGGGATCTGTTCTGCAACCCGTGCAGGCCAGCGAAATTACAGGCACTGACCTGCTTAATCTGCTGGTGGACAGTAAAGTAATCAGCGAACAGCAGGCTGATGAGCTGGTGGACAGGATTCAGCGCCGTTCCCAGCCGGATCCCAATCAGCCGGATATTAACCCGGGGGATGTGCTGCAGTTACTAAAGGATTCGGGCGCCATTAGTGAGTCGGCCTACCAGGATCTGATGCAGAAACAGGAGCGCCGAAAACAGGCGATGTCGTCGCAGCAGGGTGCTGAGTCCAAAGCGGATTCCTCGTCCAAAGTCAGGGTGCCCTATCTGCCCGACTACATCCGGCGGGATCTGGAGCAATCCATTAAGCATCAGGTGGAGGTGGATGTGGTCCAAAAAGTCAAGGATGAAGCGGTGCGCACAGCACGAGTTTATGGCTGGGGCATCGAAGAGGCGCCCGGATGGGTGCATAGTTTAAAGATCAGTGGCGATGGACGTATCCGGTATCAATGGGATCATTTCCCCGACGACAATGCGGCAATCAGTTACCCTGACCTCAACGCCATCAATGATAGTGGTGAACTGGTTTTCAATAATGTAGAGGACGATCGCCATCGTTTCCGTAGTAGATTCAGGGTGCTGCTAAAAGCAAAACCTTCTGAGCGTATAGAACTGGGGGTACGCCTGACCACGGGTGACGAGGGCGATCCGGTGTCAGCGAACCAGACCCTGGGTCGGTTTTCGCAAAAATGGGATGCCAGCTTCGACTTGGGCTATATCAAATTCACCTCATTTGAAGAGAACTGGGTGTTTGCCGGGGGCAGGGTAAAGAACCCATTCTTGCACACTGATCTGGTATTCGACAGTGATATGACCTTTGAAGGTTTGTATGGGACCCACTATTGGTTGCGGCAGGAATCGGTATTTGATGACCAGCGTCAGTGGGACCCCTATATCACTATAGGATTGTTCCCGCTGCAGGAAATTCACAGTTCCAGAGCTGGCTTGCAGGAGGCCACTCAGGATCTTATTTCTGAAATCAACGATCAGGATAAATACCTTTACGCAGCCCAGATTGGCGCGAGCTACGATTTTATTAACCGCAATAAGCTGGAAATGGGTCTGGCCTATTATAAGTACGACCAGATTCAGGGGCGACGCAATCCGTTTGAGGGTACCGGCGCCACGGACGCCACCGCATCGCAGTTTTATCAACTGGGGAACTCATTGATTCAGATCAATCATCCCAATGATCCGGTGAAATTGGGGCTGGCATCCGGTTACGAACTGATAAACGCCACGGTCAAATATACTATGGTGGATTTTTTTCCGACCTATGTATTCCTGCACGCCGACTTTGTAAAAAATCTGGATTTTGACCAGGACTATATTGATTCTTTGTATCCAGGAGTGGACGTGCCGAGCCGGGATCAGGGTTACGAGTTCGGCATAGCGGCGGGGACCTCGACGCTGACCTATCTTCGAGACTGGCGGGTGTCTTTCCTCTACCGACATCTCGAAGGCGATGCGGTGCTGGACGCATTCGCAGATTCGGATTTTCTGCTGGGTGGTACCGACGCCGAGGGTTATATCCTGCAGTTCCAGTACGGCATTTACGACAACACTGTAGTCTCTGCCAAGTGGCTGAGTGCGGATGCCATAGATGCAGACCCCAGTGACTCAGAGGATTTCAATCTCAGCGTCGATACATTGCAGGTGGATGTGTCGGCAAGCTTTTAACCGGAGTGGGAATGTTATGAAGCATATCATCGGCATGGCTTTCATTACTCTGATCGCATCCTGTTCGGTGCTGCAACCGAATTCGGAATACAGTCTGGAACGCCAGGGCGTGGTGTTTGATCAACTGGCGCAGTTACGCCGGCAAGTGGAGGAGGGTCAACGCCCCGACCCCGAACTGGTCCGGCAGATCCGGTCTACCTTGGAGCAGGAGGACAACCCCCTGGCGTTAGGGGATTTGAATTACTTACTGGGTATGGCGCATTACATTGTGATGCGTGCGGATCAGCAGGATCCCGTGAATTATCGGTTGGCCGAATCGTATTTTGCTGCGGCGGAACATCAGTACCATAAGCTGAATGAGGACTGGCTGGAGGCAAATGCCAGTTATGGCAAGGCCCTGACCTATTTTCGTGCTGCGGAATTTGATCAGGGTTGCATGGCCTACGAACACACTGTCAAGCTGCTTGATTCCGGTGACGGTAAGATCAGAGAATTTTTCTACGATGAGTCAAAATTTGACCAGCCCAAAGCCTATGTGGAGGGCGTGCTGGGAGTGGCCTGTAACATCAAACAACGACTGTCAAAAAACTGAAACATCCGGGCGTTAGTGTGCAGCGAGGAGTTAAGGGATTCGGCCGGATTCGTTTTATGCCGTCAGCACCGGGGAGCATTATGAATAAGTACCTCTTGTCCATGGTGGTATGCTTGGTCATCGCGCCGGGAGTGGCGATTGCCAACACTAAAGACCTACAGAACGCGCTGGCGAAGGCGCAATACATGTTGCGTCAGGCAACCCAGGAAAAGCAGGAACTGTCCGGGAAGGTAGCCCAGCTGGAGCAAGAGATAAAGCAGTTGAAGGAGCAGACTGCCAGGAAAATTGCCGCCGAAGAATCCACCTCCGATAAACTCAGCAATAAGCTTGATATGTATCAGCAGAAGTTCACCGAATTGCGAGCCAATTACGTCGAGCTGCTGGATTCCTATCGCCAGGAACAGGCCAAATCCACCGAACTCAGTGATAAGTTGGCGCAGGCGTCACAGCAGTTTCAACAATGCAAGACAGATAACCTTGCCTTATACGGAGTCAACCAGGAGCTGTTGGGAAAATATGAGGACAAAGGGTTCTGGGATTTGCTGGCAAAAAACGAGCCCTTTACCGGAATCAAACAGGTTGAAATAGAGAATCTTATCCAAACTTATCAGTTCAAGAACGAAGATCTTCTGGTGAAGGACTCCACTCAGGAGACGCCCTCAGCAAACAACTAATACAGTTTTCACTAAAACCTTCGCAAAACACACACTTCGCAGATATTAGACCGCCGTCAGGCGGTTTTTTTTGTCCATTATTCCGCCAGTCACAGACTTACCCCTTTCAGTCGACGTTTCTCAGACTCATTCACTGCGAAATCTGGTTGTCAGATTCTGTGCATTCATTTGTAATTGAAATGTATTCGAATATTCACCAACAACGCACCGCATTTTGCTACCTTAAGTCTGCGCTTTGTCCTCGGATTTGGATACTTGTGACACTTATAAATAACGGGTAAACACCAACCCTGGGGGGGGACAGCCAATGAGGATCAAAAAGTCAGTTTCACTACGGTTGAATGAGTCAGATATCGAAAAGATAAAAGAGATTTCAGAACGGCTGGGCGTAAAGGAGTCGGCGCTGTTGCGGTTTACTGTTAAGCAAACACTGCAGCGGTTATTGCCGTTTCGCAAAGGCGGTAGCAAAGGCGTGGATCTGGTGCCTGCATTGGTGGAGTGCGGCCCTGATCTTTGTCATTACCTGGAACTGGACGCCGCGGATCTGAATCGGATTGTGAATTTCGGATTGCAGTCAGAGGAGGCAGCAGTGGATCAGGAGGATCTGGAGATACTGGTGGCAGCCGGGGCGACACCGCCCTATATCCGCCACAGAATCGCTAATAAACGGCAGGGAGGATTGGCAGAGCTGGACAGGCAACCCGTCAAGCAGCATTTTTTTGATAAGTACCTGTTTCCGGCCCGGGAAAAGCGGGGCCAATGTGGCAATGACCAGCGGTCGGAGTCAGAGGGAACAGAAAACAAGGAAACCTTAAATACCATGGGAGCAACTAAGTATGTCATTCAATAAAATACTCGTCTCGCTGGCTTCGACGGCGCTGCTGGCGTCAGCGACCACCGGTTTCAGCGCCATGTTAACCAGCAATAACCAAGCCATTGATTATGGCACGCTGTCCGTAATGGACGCCGGTAACGCCGGGGATATCAGTATTACCACGGGATCCGGTATCAGTGTCCAGGCCGCTGCGGTATCCCCCGGTATGGTCTACGAAAACGTTGAGGCAGTGGAGGGTTCTTCCTATAGTGTTGTGGCTTTGGAGGATCTGGCACTGGGGGAATATCAACTGACGCTCACGGACTTTGAATTTTTCGATCCCTTTGAGCGGCTGGGCGCTGCCTTAACCACCGCCAGTCAGTCCGTGGCGGAACTCATCCTCACGGATATGGCCCAGGACAGCATCACATTTAATATCGGAAATCAGGATTCCTACTATCTTTCAATATTTGCCCAGGGAGCCACCCAATCCGCATTGGGTCTGTACGGCATTGAACTGGACTACCTGGATGGCACCAACGTACCCCTACCCGGCGCCGCGGTGCTGTTTTTGAGTGCTCTGCTCGGCATGGCCTGGATCAAGCGCGACGCACTGGTTTAACCCTTAGCTGTGAACAAAGGCCGGACTCTCTGAGTCCGGCCTTTGTATTTTTATCTGCAAGATAAAAGAAATAAAAGCTTCATGTTTAGCGGTTACAGTAAGCGATCCTGAGTGATTCATATTGAAAAACCGTTATGCTGCATTTGCTGAAAATAACCGTGCTTGTGCTGGGTGTAGTACTGGCCTGTTTTACCGCTGTTGCCACTGCGCAAGAGAAACAACCTTCAGGATATCGTTTACAGCCGGGTGATGTCCTGGAAGTGTCGGTTTGGAAAGAGCCAGAGCTGTCCAAAGAACTGCTGATTTCACCGGATGGAGATATCGCGTTTCCCCTGGTGGGACAGATCAGCACCCACAACAAAAGCATTGGGGAGTTGCGGCAGGAAATAATTGATAAGCTGTCTGCGTATATCCCCGAGCCGTCAGTGAACGTGGCGTTGCTAAAGGCGGCAGGGAATATGTATTACGTGGTGGGTAAGGTCAATCGCCCCGGCCAGTATGCCATGCTTGGGCCCACCTCTGTGCTGCAGGCAATCAGTATGGCAGGGGGGATGACGCCCTATGCAGACCGCAATGATATTCTGGTAATCCGCCAGGATGCGCCTACAGCAATTCCGTTTCGCTATGGCGATATGGAAGACGGTAAGGACCTGGCGCAGAACATTGAATTAATGAGTGGTGACGTGGTTCTGGTGCCCTGAGGTGTTCGGGTACAAGACAACAGCATTGGCTGTATGGCTCCTGTTGTTCGCTAATTTGGTGGCGGCAGGTGACAACAGGTTGCAAATGCGCATCGCAGCCGGGCTCTCGGCGGATGATAATTATGGTCTGCGTACGGCTTTTCGGAATGATGTGGTTGGAGCACTGGCCCGCGTCGGAGTCAACTATAAACGTCACACCGAGCGGTCAGACTGGCAGATAGACGCTCTGGTGCAGGATGAGTATTTAAGTCAGCCTCTGGATGAGGAGAATGACTATGCCAAGTTGACCATCAAAGGGGCGCGAAAATATCGTCGTCTAGAACTCTCCGGTAACCTCAGTTTTATTAGAGATACCACGCTGACTGATGAGGCGTTAACCAGCGGTCCGACAACGGTCAATGTAGAGCGGGACCGGGCGGCCGCTGACTTATCCCTGGCTATGGGAATATCGGAACGCCAATTTTCAAGAGTGACGCTGTATCATCAGGCGCTAAGGTTCGATGAGTTTTCACGGGAGCTGACGGAATATGACTATAACACCGCGGTTGTACAATATTTCTATTCTTTGACAGAGTTGCATCGGATGTACCTGAGTGCGGCCATGGACCGTGTTGATTACCAGGATTTTGAGCCCAGGTCGCTGGTGTTCAACGGCCAACTGTTCTTTGATAATACTCAGAGCACCAGCGCGTCGTTGGGTCTGAGGGGTTCGGTTAGTGAGCGTCTTACTTATGATGTCAGTGTCGGTTATCGCCAAACCGATTACGAAGGTCAATATGTAATACGTACACTGTTTGGAGATGTGTTTGTGCCATACGAGGAAGAAGGCAATGGCGTAGTGGCAGACGTCAATCTCCGTTACGGTGGCGAAACCTCCCTTGGTTGGATCAAGCTGAACCGGAGGCTGTCGCCGAACTCTGTAGGGTCGGTAATTGAATATAGAAGTCTGGCGTTGGGTAGTGAGGCTCGGTTATCCAAGAAGTTTACAGTCACGGGTGAGATTCTTTTACGCCAACAGCGCAGTGACCTGGAACAGGATACAGACGATAATCTGGATAACGTGTACGTGATCGTCGGTGCGGAATGGGCGCTAACACCCCAACTTAAACTTGGCGGGGAGTATCGTTACTTGGAACGCACTTATACCAGTAATAATGTAGATACGGAGTCCAACCGAATTCAGGTCAGTGTGACCTGGTTGTTAGATGAGTTGCAGTGGTAAGGGTTTACACAGCCAGCAGTTGTACCAATGGGCAGAGGATCAATTGAATTGGAATCGCACTCCGACAAGAAAATCTCGCTAGACGATATTATCTCTATCTTCAAACGGCGGTGGAAAGCAGCCGTTGTTGTCGGGATGATTGTGGCCGGTATCAGCATTGCTTATGCGCTACTGGCGCCTCCCAGTTACCGCTCGGAATCGACGATTCTGATTGAGCAGCAGGAGATTCCCCGGGAGCTGGTGCGGTCAACGGTCACCAGTTTTGCAGCCCAACGGATACAAATGATCATCCAGCGGGTTATGACCTATTCCAAACTGGTTGAATTAATAAAAAAATACGATCTGTATGAGGAGGAGCGGGAAGAGGAACCACTGGAGTGGGTGGTGGATGAGATGCGCAAGGATATCAGTCATCGCATGATCAGTGCCGAGGTGGTGGATCCCCGCTCCGGTCGACCGGTTGAAGCCACTATTGCATTTAAAATAGGCTATGAAAATCAATCGCCAAAGACCGCACAATTAGTGGCTAATGAACTCACCTCACTGTTTCTCAGTGAAAATATCAAAACCAGACAAGCCATGGCAGAGGATGCTGAAGCTTTCCTGGCGGACGAAGTCCAGCGTCTGCAGCAGCAAAGTGAAGCCCTGGAAGCCCGGCTGGCGCAGTTCAAGGAAAAGAACCTCCGTAAACTGCCGGAATTAACCAGTTTAAATATGAATCTGATGGAGCGTACTGAACGGGAGTACTTTGAAATCAGCCGACAGATCCGGACCTTGGAAGAGCGCCGGATTTTCCTGGAATCCAGCCTGTCGCAGCAGGAGCCCACCAACGCCGTGGTTGGCGCGGGCCAGGAAGCCACATTGACCCCCACGGCCCGGGCCCGGTTGCTGCAAAACCGCTATATCACCCTGCTGGCCACTTATTCAGAGAATCATCCGGATGTGGTGAAGACCCGTCGTGAGTTGGACCGATTGCTGGAGGAGGGCGACTACCCCAGTGAGTCCCGTTTCGTGAAACGTCAAGTTGAAATCTACCAGGCGGAACTGGCCGATGCCAGGAGCCGCTATGGCGATGCCCATCCTGACGTCAAGCAATTGGTTAACAAGCTCGCCGCTCTGCGGGAACGCCTCGACTCAGGCAGTCTCGACAATTACAGTACCGAGGATCTGAATGATGCAGACAATCCCGCTTACGTCCAGCTGGCTACGTCCCTGAAAACGGTAAAAGTTGAATTGCGGCAGCTGCGGCAAAGCCGGGATCAGGTAAAAGCAAAGCTGGATCAACTGGAAACCGCTATTGTCGATGCTCCCAAGGTGGAAAAAGAATATCGCGAGTTAACCCGGGATTACGAAAACACCGTCAGTAAGTATCAGGAACTCAAGGCGAAACAACTTGAAGCCAGGATGGCAAAATCCCTTGAGCAGGAAAGCAAGGGCGAACGCTTCACCCTGATAGAGCCACCGCTTACGCCGGTTAAACCGGTGCGGCCCAACCGGTTGCTGATCGCAAGTGGTGGTCTATTGCTGGCGCTGCTGGCGGCGGGTTTGTCGGTACTGGCTCTTGAACAGCTGGATCAGACATTCCGCAGCCCTTCGTCGGTGGCCGGCTTTCTCGGGCAGTCGCCCCTGGCGTCTATTCCTCATATTACCACACCACAGGAGTTGGTGGCGGAGAAGCGGCTGAAATACGGGTTGGCAGCAGGTTGCGTTGTCTTATTCCTGGCTGCCCTGGCTACCATTCATTTCACCTGGATGCCCATCGATGTACTCTGGTATGTCGCACTGCGCAAACTCAGCTAAGGTGAGTATTATGAACGTGAATACGAGTAACAGTCAGGTTGTAAACAGCATGCAAGGGGCCACCAAACTGGTTTACCCGATTCGCTATCGTTTTACTCAGATTCATAAGGTCGAAAAAGACTACCTAAACCGTCATCGGGTTTTGAATCCGGCATCTTCCAGGTCCGTCATCAAATCCTATAAACTGCTACGTACCCAGGTCATCCGAAAACTGGCCCGGAACAACTGGAACAGCCTGGCGGTGGTCAGTGCGCGTTCAGGTCAGGGAGCGACTTTGACTGCCATTAATCTTGCCATCAGCGTGTCATTGGAGCCGAACCGCACCGTGCTATTGGCGGACTTTGATTTTCGCAACCCTTCCATCCATCGTTATTTCAATTACACGCCGATTCTCGGGCTCAGTGATTACGCGCTGGACAACGCCAGAATAGAAGACATGCTGTTCACTCCCAATATAGAAAGCCTGGTGGTATTGCCGGGTAGAGAGCGATTTGAAGACTCCTCCGAGCTGCTGGCTGCGCCCAATATGGTCTCATTGGTGGGTGAACTTAAGACCCGTTATGCACAACGGATCATCATCTATGATATGCCGCCACTGTTGGAATCGGATGATGCATTGGCATTCGCAGACAATTACGATGCCATATTGCTGGTAATCGAGGAAGGAGTGACCAAACGGTCCGATATCAAGCGAATCGCCGAACTGGTGGGGGAGAAACCGGTATTAGGTACGGTATTCAACAACGTCAGTTAATAGCGCGACTTAATCTGTTGGTTATTGTTGGGTGTGCGTTGATGATGGCCATGGGGTCACCCGCTTGGGCGGCCCTGCGCTCTAATCAGGTTGCGGTCATTATTAATGAGGTGGATCCGCAGAGCGTCGCGGTAGGTGACTATTATCGCAAGGCGCGTAAAATCCCGGTTGAGAATATTATCTATGTCAGCTTTTTTGGTGATGACAGTGCGATTTCCCCCGACGATTTTACGCAGCTTTATAAGGTGATTCAGGCCAATACCACCGACCGCATCAGGGCTTATGCGATCACCTGGACCCGGCCTTATCGTGTCGGTTGTAGCTCCATAACCAGTGCTTTGACATTTGGCCACCGTAGCGATCTTTGTCATCAACCGGAGGCCTGCTTACCAACGTTCCAGTCACCGCTCTACGAGACTGTCGAATCTCATCAGGGAGACATCCAAATCAGGCCTTCCATGATGCTGGCCGGTGTTTCGGAACAGGCTGTATTCCGACTGATTGACCGTGGGATCACCGCCGATGGATCCAACCCGCGGGGCAAGGCGTTCCTGGTTGAAACCCCTGATCCTGCCCGAAGCCTGAGAGCCAGGCGTTTTGCCCGAGCGTTTCGCAACTATCAATCCAGCCGTATCACAACAACACATCTGCGAGCACCTTATCTCACCTCTCAAGATAATCTGTTGTTCTATTTTATCGGTGATTCCAGAGTGTCATATCTGGGAACCAATCGTTTCTTGCCAGGCGCGGTTGCCGATCATTTAACTTCCGCCGGGGGCATGCTGACGGACAGTTACCAGATGAGCCTGTTACGCTGGTTGGAGGCCGGGGCAACGGCCAGTTACGGCGCGGTATCGGAACCCTGCAACATGCTGGAAAAGTTCCCCAATCCGGTAGTGCTGATGCACCGCATTGAAGCGGGGGAATCACTGATTAGTGCTTATTGGAGCAGTGTTAAAATGCCGGGTCAGGGAGTGTTCGTGGGGGAACCACTGGCGGCGCCCTATGCAAACCGTCACTGAAACGGAGATTCAGTATCTGCATGGTGATCGGATAATGCTGAAGAGGCGGCACGCCTGACAACCTTCAGTGTATCTTCGACGACTCTCTGCTGGGTATATTCCGCAAGGAATAGCTTACGACTGGCTTGCGCCATCCGCGCGTAGGTTGGTTGATCCTCCAGAATATCGAGGATTGCCTGGTCCAGGCCCTGATGGTCGGCGGGCTTCACCAGAACGCCATTGATCCCATCCTGGACAATCTCCCGGCAGCCTGGGGTGTCGTAGGCTACCAGGGGCAATCCACAGGCAGCGGCCTCTATCAAAATACGGGGTACACCTTCCCCATAGCGGGACGGTAAAACCACCAGATGGGACTGGCGCAACATGATCGCCATTTCATCCACCTGGCCTAAATGGGAGATAACTTTCTGCTCAACGAGGTGCTGCAGTTCCAGATCCGATATGGATTCCGGGTTGCCCGGATCCGGTTCACCGGCGATCACAAACTCAAACCTGTCATTCAATCGCTGTGCGCAGCCGATAAAGTCAAACAGTCCTTTCGGCCGCAACAGGCGCGACGCGAACACCACCCGCGGCCTGGTGTTGACAGGAACAGTGCATTGGCCCGAGGGCGCAAATTTTTCAGGATCAACACCGGACCCTCGGATCAGATGTATCTGGTCGGGCTTGACCAGTTGATTGTCTATGAGGTAACGCTGATCATCTGGATTCTGCACAATGGTGTAGTTGGCGGTACCTTTTAGTGCCAGCCTCAGCAGATTATTCAGTAGCAGTCGTAATAGCCTGAATTGCCAGTTGTGTCCGGAAAATACGCTGCCGAGCCCGGCAATTGCATTGACCCGACCGGTGCCGGGAACCGTGGCGCCAGCAAAGGTCCCGTAGACGACACATTTAATGGTAAAGTTGACAATGATGTCTGGTTTTTCGCGCAGCAGTAGCTTACGGATCCGCCTGAGCAACAGTAATTCCCGTAATGGATTGAGGCTTGAACGGCGCATGTCCACTTGTATAAATTCGAAACCTGCCTGTTCCAGTCGCTCCGTATATTGGTCTCTGGGGGCAACCATAACCACCCTGTAGCCAGCTTCCCGCAGGGACTGCGCCAAAGCGCTACGGAAATTGTACAGATACCAGGATGTATTACTGAACAAAATAATCGTCTGATCCATTGCTTGCCTGCTGTTGCTATCAATCCTGGAGTGAAACCCGCCTGGGAGAACGACCACCTGGCTCATCGGTAAAGCGTTTTATACTGTTCCACTATCCGATCCAGGGAAAAATTGCGTTCTATCCGCGCCAGTGCCCGGTCACCTTGCTGGTGACGGATGGGTTCCGGAGTGGACATGACTGCGTCCAGGGCACTAACCAATGCATTGGTATCTCCAGGCTCATAAACCATACCGGTATCACCCACTATAAACGGGGAGTCCCCCACATTACTCACTATGCAGGGTAATTTGCAGGCCATTGCCTCACCGATGACATTGGAAAATCCCTCGCCCCAAAGGGATGACGATACCAGACAATCCAATAGATTGATGAGCTGGGGAATATCCGGTTGTTCCCCCAACAGCCGCACTTCACTCTGTAATTGAAGTTGATTGATCAGTCCAACCAACTCCGTGTTGTCAGCATCCAGACCGGCGCCAATCAAAACGGCGACAAAACCCGGTTTCTGGCCCTGGGTTAGTCGTCGTTGCTTCAATTCCGCCAGTGCTTCCAGAAAATGACGATGGCCTTTCATAGGGTGGTATCTTGCAATGACTCCAATTACAAACATCGATTCTCTGATGTCGTAGTTATGCCGTAATGAGACTTTGCTGGCAGGATTGCTTTGCAGCGCTTGCAGATCAAAACCATTATAAATCACCACAGCCTTTCCGCTATTGAAACCCAGTGCCTCATGTTGACGTTTGCTGATACTGCTGTTGTAAATGATTCTGGAAGGTAACCATGACATCCAGGCGCAAAGGCTGATGACAATACGTAGCGGCAGTGTTTCCAATTTGATGTCATGAATGGAATGGCGAATATTCCATACCAGTTGCGCGTGGCGCATAAATGGTTTTGCCAGTACACTGACCAAAGCCGTGTGGTACATCCAGCAATGGACGGTGGTCGGTCGATACTTGCCAAGCAGTTTGAATAAGGTCATCAGGGCTGGGATTTTCAAGCGTGATGATTTCAGGTTCAAACTGTGAACCTCCACGTTGCTGGCCTGCAGCCGGCGGCCAATGGGGGTGGTGGTGGCGCCATTTAACGCAATCACCACATGACGATAATCCTGGTCCTGGTGAATGATCTTGTACAGCATCATTTCAGCGCCGCCTGTGTTCAGGCCAGTAATGAGGTTGAGGACGGTATTCATGGGGCTATTATACTGGTGGCGGGCTCGAGATATTTGCAGTGATTCAGCCACCCGGAAATCAGGAACAGACGATGAATCCAGGCCCCGTTGATTTGAGACTTCGTCGACGCACTATTTGCGTCCGACCAGAACTGTCGGTAAAGGGGTTCCAGCTCTTTCCGGTCCCAGTAGGGGCAGGCCAGCACTTCCGCATCCACCAGTTTTTGCATGCTTTGTTGAAGGCCGTGATAATCAAACGCGAAAGCTTTCTTCCCCAGTTGGTCGGAATCCAGCTGTAGCCGTGTTTTAAGGCTTTCCCGGATAAAAATTTTATTGCGAAGTCGCTTTCTATCGAACAGCATTGGTTGCGGGTAATGGAACACGGTATGCGCCACTGTCGCATCCATCCAGGGCAAGTGCAAACGCCAGGCGTTTACTGCGGCGGCATTACGTAACTTGCGAATAAACCGTTCGTTATCAATGATGCCGCCTCGAATACGCGCCCTGAATTCCAGGTAGTCCGCAGTTCCGAACTCCCGGTCCCGGGCCAACCAGAAATCACGGGTGTCCCGCTGTCCCGGGAAAAACGTTGTTAACGTGCGGTGGGGTAATCCCGAAAGACCGGTGCGGTGGGCCCGGGTGCGCCGCAGTTGTTCCTCCAGCTCCAGCGGTAGCAATCCCTGGGGAAGCAACCCGTGGAGGGCCTTCATTAGTCCGGCGCTGGTTTGCAGGCGATACTCCCGGGCTGGTGGTATGTGGCCTATATAAATGTCATTACCCATGCCATCAATGATGTGACAATGTGAATCCAGTTGCGGTGCAATCAGCGGATAGAGCAGCGCGGCGTTATCGGTGCAGGGAAAGGGCGCCATAGTAAAATAATCCACAACACGCTTCTGCTCAGGGGTCTTGATGTGACGGGGAATGGTAACGCTGCGATGGCGGAAACCCAGCTTTTTACAGAGTTTTGCCACGATTTCCGATTCGTCCGCCGGACCACGGGCCTTATAAGTAACAGACTGGGTCAAATGGCCGAGGCCGGCCTCTGCCATGGCCAGAGCCAGATAATTGGAATCTTTGCCGGCACTGTGGAACAGGTAGTGTTCGGTATGATTCAGTCCTGCATTCAACAGTGGCTGCACCAGTTGTTCCAGCAGCCGCGACTCATTGTAGGGTTGCTCAACGGTATGCTGTTTGTATTGCTCGCTGAATGGAAAATGCTGTGTGAATGTCAATTTCAGCTTCTGGTCATGGCTCCTGCGAATTGTCAGTTGATCTCCCACTGATAAAATGAACACGTTTTGGTAGATACTGGCAGGCGGTGGAATTACACCGTCCTGCAACAAAAAGGAAAGTCCCTGTTGATTGATCGTCAATGGCGCAACGGTCTCGAGCAGTGCCACAGGATCGCTGCCATAGGTCACCACGTTCTGATGTGGTTGCCAATGTACATAGAGCGGGGTCTGCGCCACCAGATCCGGCTGCAGAACCAGGGGGTCAACCAGATTTTGGGCCACCACCCGCGTTAAGTCGGCAGCAGTGGCAGTGGTCTGGCAGGCTTCCGCAGTGGCGTCATCCGCTGGCATTCATTGCCCCCAGGTATTGGCTCAAGATGTTGCTGACGCCATAGCGCTCGGCAACCTGATGCTTCGGTGAGTCCTCCGCTTGGCATTCGGCGTCCAGTTGATAGTGGATGGCATCGGCCAGTGCAGCGCTGTCACCCACTGGCACCAGCGGCCCCCATTTGCCGTATTCGAGGATTTCCGCAGGACCATTGGGACAATCTGTCGCTACTACCGGTGTGCCAAGGGCAAGGGCCTGGATCAGGGTGTTGGGCAGGCCTTCCCACCGGGATGACAGCACAAACACATCGGCCGCTGCCAGAAAGGGGAACGGATTTTCCTGAAACCCTGGTAGATCCACGACCCCCTTCAGGCCCAACTCAGCAATCATTGCCTGCAGTTCATCGCGCCGGTTGCCTTCCCCCAGGATGATCAGGCGTGCCGGACGGACACGGTGTATTTTCGCGAAGGCCCCAATCAGGGTTTCGTAATCTTTTTGTGGCGACAAGCGTCCCACCGCCAGTATTACCGGACAGGTCTTGTTCTGCAGCCAGGGATGCACCACCGGCTGCCGCGCCAAGCGAAAAATTTCTTCATCCACTACGGGGTTATACACTACCTGGATTAACTCCGGTGGCAATTCAAGCCGCTGGGTAAGCCCCGCGGCTACTCCCTGGGACACGGCAATAACCCGGTTCGCACGGCGGTACAGAAATCCCATCATGAATGGCAGTAGCCGCTCTTTTAACGGCAGGTGACTATTGGAGGCACGGGGCATGGCATTGGCCTCGCGTACCAACAGAGTCATGGTCGGATGGACGATCAGTTTCGCGGTAATGGCCACCAGATTAACGTGCCGCATGGTGGAGATCATGGCGTCCGGTCGCGCCCTGGCGAGATATCGAATCAGCCCCGGTAATGCGCCGATCACCCGGTTGCAATTCAGATCAACCACATTTACCTTGGCCGACACCTGATGCAGGTAGGGGCCTTCCGCGTGCACCAGCACCAGGTCCACCTGGAACGCTTTTTCCGCCAGAGCGTTGGCTATGGTTAACATCACGCGTTCAGCGCCACCGCCCCGCAGGGACGGTAAAAACAAACTGATCTTTTTCATGCAACTACAAACAATCCGATTTGCGATCCTGTGCCGGCATTGATTGTGACCGGATCAAAAACAAGCAGAATCCCGGTGGCGGTCTTGGTGGATAGCGACTAGTGTACGTTGACACGGGACTATAAATAAATATTGTGGCGCTTTGATTTCAGGTCTATGACAGGCAATGTAAGGTGCTGGGTCGTGGAATCACGGCGGACCCCGTTATGACTCAAACGGAGAGAACGGTATGTACAGGCAGCGGATGCGAGTAGTTTTAGTGACCATAATGTCAGCGGCTTTAACAATATCCTGCGTTAAAGCGGAGCCTTGTGGCGACTTTAGTGACACACAGGCTTTGGAACACGCACCCTTCCGTCGAACCACCGGTTTGCGCTGGCACCGGTTGGAGCCACTGGAGAAGGGGCTGGCGCCCTATGGCAGCCCGGCGGCTGTGACGGTGGCCCGTAATATGGTTGCGCTGCAGACCGCCGTGGGGGGCTGGATGAAAAACACGGATCCTGATTGCGACCTGCTTAGTGAACAGGATATAGAGTCCTTGAAACAAACCAACCAGGATTCCGCATTCCCCGACTCCAGGGTTTACTCTCATCATGTAACTACGCTGGATAATCAAACGACTCATAGCCATATCCGGTTTCTGCTGCGGGCGGCAGTCGCCACGGGCAATTCAGATTTCGCAAGCGCAGCCAAGGCGGGTTTGGATTATTTGTTGCGGGCGCAATATGATTCCGGTGGCTGGCCCCAAAATTACCCGAATCTCAGTTCCTATGGGGCATATGTCACTTTCAACGATGGTGCAATGACGGGCGCATTGCGGGCACTACAGGATGCCTATGAGGGAAATTTCCCCTTTATCAGCAGTGTCGAGCGTAGCCGCTATCGGGCGGCGTTTGAGCGTGGTATTGAGTATATACTGCGCGCTCAGATTAGTATTGATGGCCAGCCGTCGGGTTGGGCCCAGCAATACTTACCGGGTCCCGACCTGCAGCCAGCTCAGGGCCGGGTTTACGAACTGCCAGCGGTTTCCAGTCTGGCGACGGTTGATACCTTAAAATTGTTGCGGGCCCTGGATGATCCTTCTGCTGAGGTCAAAAGTGCCGTTAACCGGGGTATTGCCTGGCTGCAGGCGGTGAAGATGCAGGGGATTCGTATTGAAAAAGTGTCGTTAGAGAGCCCGGCGCAAACCCTGCAGCTGGAATACGCTGAGGACCCATCCGCTGCTCCCAGCCAACATCGGTTTGATCCGTCGCGGTACGGATTCGATAAGGTGGTGGTCAGCGATATGACCTCAGAGCCACTATGGGCGCGCTTTTACGACCTGCGACTCTCCCGCCCATTGTTTAGTGACTGGAGTGGCGAACCGAAGCGGCACCTGGCGGATGTCGATTACGATCGACGCATTGGGTATATGTGGTATGTGCCCCAGGCCACAGTGGATGACATTATCAGATACCCTTTCCCCAATGTGCCGGTGCCGCCCTTTAAGTTGCCTCAGGTGCCCCCCAAGCCACCCAAGGTGGGTAATTAGTCCGGCAGTCGCCGATGTCGGCGGTACATAAAATAGCTGAGCAAGGCGATACAAAGCCGGTTGGCAAACACAATCCACAAAGCAGCCTGGTAGCCCAGGGCGGGCACCGATACCAATAGCAGTGCGAACCCCCCTAAGGATACCGCCAGATTGTAGTTGCGTACTCTGTGTTCCTGGCCGCGCAACATCAGATAGTTGACACCGAAGGTGTGATAGGTGAAAACGAACAGGACGGTAATGGACAGTACCTGAATCCCGTACACCAACTCCGCGGCGGGGGCTTCCATCAACAAGTTGACAATCCAATGAGAACCAACAAAAAGGCAAACGGAAATAAACAGGGACAGTACCAGCATGCCGTGACTATAGGCGCGGTGGTGTGAAGGGTTACGTGCCAGAATGGGCAGTACCGCGTTGGAAACAACGGTCCCGATGCTGATAGCCACCTCAATCAACTTCAGCGCCGCGCTGTATGCACCCACGATGGCGGCCGGACTGACATAGCCCACCATAAACACGGAAAAATTCTTATACAGGTTAGGGGCCAGTTGCGAAATAAACACATCCCGACCCTGTTGCAGCGTACTCAACACCTCCCTGCCTTGAAACGTTTGCCAGTGCACATTCAGCGAGCGTGACACCAATACCAGGGAAGTCAGTAATGCCATCAGCGCGGCCAGCAGATTCAACAGCGGCACCCACAGGAGATCTTCCCTGGTCCGTACCAGCACAAACAAACCCGCGATAAACAGTAGCCGGGAACCGGCATGGACCCAGGCTATATAACCCATGCGTTCCAATCCCTGGAACAGCCAGACGGGAATCAGGGCCTGAATTCCCAGATAGGCGCCACACACCAGGAAGATCAG
Source organism: Pseudomonadales bacterium (assembly GCA_002701845.1). Classification (GTDB taxonomy): domain Bacteria; phylum Pseudomonadota; class Gammaproteobacteria; order Pseudomonadales; family Ketobacteraceae; genus Ketobacter. The sequence goes on along the minus strand of NZXG01000015.1, from coordinate 18,305 downwards.
GAAGTGCTGTTGGAATACCTGAAATTGCAGCAGGAGAAGGGTATAGACCAGAAAGCCGCCCCCGGCCATCAGACCAGCGGTGGCAAAAGTGACTGAATAAATACGGTTGATTTGGTGGGGGTCTTCCCGCGCCGCGGATATACGCCGGGTTGCCGAGATGGCGAAGCCATACTGCACGAATACCGCCAGGAACTGGGCCACCGACAGCGCAAAATTGAGCACACCATAGCCTTCGAGCCCCACGGTCCGCAGCAGCAAGGGGAGGGTAATCACCGGTACCAGAAACTGACTGCCCTTTACAATGGCCAGGGCGGCGGTATTCTTCAGCAGGCGCAGGTATCGGCTTGGGATTCGCGGCCTCATGTACCGGCTAACGCACTCATTGTGGGTACGCCCTGTGGTGGTTAAGCCAGGGCAATCTCACCGGCAGATAAACCGCAAGACAATAGGCTACCGGGATTAGGGTAAATGCCATTAGCGAAGCCTGATAGCGAAACCCGATAATCATCAGATAGTATGGGATGGGTAAGATAAATACCAACACAAAAACCGGCCATAGTTGCCGGAGCCGGCGTCTGAGCAGCCAGGCCCCGGGAATGGCCAGCAAGGTGGTCAGAGTCCCGGCCACCGTCATCACCACGCCCATGGCCAATTTGTTGTAATACCCCACCTGATACCACTTCCAAAGCACATCCACATCCCCGGACCACCACATGGCTATCCGCACCAGGGTCATGGTCAGATAATGCCCCGGGTTCTCCTGAATAACTTCCAGGGCACGCTGTTGCATCCATTGATCGTAGGCCTGCTCACCCATGGCCTGGTAGATCCGCTGCTGCTGTTCGCTGTTATATATCCAGTAGTCATGGAACCCCATCCCATGCCCGCCGCCGGATTGCAAATGGTTGCCCTTGAACAGCTCCGGGCCGCTCATATTGCGGACATAGGTGAGCTCCCCCGCCACCTGATAATTGCGGATCAGCCAGGGTGACACCACCAGCAGGTAGCTGATAAAAATCACAGCGATGGGCAACAGGGTTTTCGATATCCCGGGGCCAGCGGCCCATGGTCGGTAAAGGAACAGACAAAACAAAGGGTAACTTAACGTCCAGGCCGGATTGCTGAGGGCAATGATCCCGAACAGAAGTGCCAAAAGAATTTGATGAGCGATTCGATAGCGGTCCATGGCGCAGACCATGAACCAGAGCATAATGCTCAGCAACATGGTGGTGAGAGCGGTTTCCCAAATACTGCTGCTCAACAACAGAATGTGAGGATGCAAAATAAAGAGCACCGCGAAAAGACGGGCTGTCAAGGGGTTGAACAAGCGCTGACAAACCCGGAACAGGCACACCAGCGTCACGGCATTAAACAGCACGTTCATAAGCTGCAGTATCCCGTGCGCCAAATCGGTTTTGATGCCGAACAGGCTGAAAATCCCGGCCATCATTCCCACATAAAGGGGTGGCGATACCATAGTGGGCCGGACCACGTCCGCCGGCAGATAGGGGGAGGCAAACCCCTGGCCCCGTACCAGGCGTTCGGCGATATCCGCCATTTCCAGCCCGCCCTTGACGCCCAATTGCCCGCTCGCCAGCAGGTATAGAACCTGCCACAGGCACAGGCCGATGACTGCCAGGCTCAGAAAATCCTCCGGTTGCAGGCGTTGCCGGAACCACCGTCGCCCGCCTGAGATTGTTTCGCTTACCATGGTGTAAAAGGCCCGCGTCTGGCGACCCGACCCGCCATTGAAGTGACTGAAAGCCGGTAATATATAACAGAAATATGTCTGTAGTCTTACGCTACCGATGCAAATGAGTGGCAGGGTTTAACTTAAGTTACACAATCTTGAAATATGATCCGTGGCTGGACGCCATTGATTATTAACGGACCCTGGTTTTGGACACAACTCATCCCGCATCGGTGAATAAACTGGCCACTTCGAGCGGGCTGTTGCTGTTGTTGGCAGCGGCGGCCTGCCTGTGTTGGTTGTTTTATCCAGTCATCTTATCCCTGGTGGATACCTGGAAGGAACAGGAGGAATACAGCCATGGCTTCTTTATACCTGTGGTGGCCGCCTATCTGATCTATCAGCGTCGTCACCGATTGCAGGTCTCACCCCGGGGCGCCTGGCTGGGTGTAATGGTGGTGTTGCTGGGGGGGCTGCTGCATATGGCCGGGCGGCTTGCGGTGATTTCCACCATGGGACAGTACGCGTTCGTTATCTGCATTTGGGGCCTGGCGCTGGCTGCCCTGGGCTGGCGGGGGTTTCGCGCCATCTGGCCGGCGCTGTTGCTGCTGGTGTTTATGGTCAAGCTGCCGACCTTTCTCTATAACAACCTGTCCAGCCAATTGCAGCTGATTTCCACTGAGATCGGTGTCTGGTTTATTCGGCTGTTCGATATCAGCGTCTATTACGAGGGTAACGTCATTGATCTTGGCGTGATGCAGCTTCAGGTGGTGGAGGCCTGCAACGGTCTGCGTTATCTGTTTCCGCTCCTGGCGCTAAGCATGATTATCGCCATTCTGTACCAGGCCCCGCTTTGGCGCCGGATATTGATTGTGCTCTCCAGTATGCCGATCTCGGTACTGATGAACAGTATTCGCATCGGCATCATTGGGGTCACGGTGGAATATTGGGGCAAGGAAATGGCGGAAGGCGTGCTTCATGACTTCGAGGGCTGGGTGGTTTTTATGGGGGCTCTGCTGGTACTGATCGCCGAAATCAAACTGATCAGTTGGCTGGTGGGCGACAAGCGTTCCTTCGCCGATACCCTGATGCTGGAGCCGGAACCGAAACCGGAGGCGGAGGGCGGTGAAAAGGAATCCCCGGGTGCGCATTATCCCGCCACATCCGTGTTCGTCCGCAACTGGCCCCTGGTGGCCGTGTTGGCCTGTGTGCTGGCGCTGGTGCTGGTGAACTTCCGCTTGCAGGTGGCGGAAACAGTGTATCCAGACCGGCAACGGTTGGCTTCATTTCCCATGTTACAAGGGGAATGGTTGGGACGCCCCGGTTCCATCGCACCGCATTTTCTGGATGAACTGAAACTGGATGATTACGTGGTGGCCGATTACCAGGCACCTTACGGCAATCCTATTGATTTTTACGTGGCTTACTATGCAGTGCAGGCAGAAGGAGAGGGCACCATTCATTCCCCCCGATCCTGTCTGCCCGGTGCCGGCTGGCGCATAAAGTCGTTAAGCCAGGAGATAGTGCCCGGCGTCACCATGAACGGCAGGCCCCTGGAGGTTAACCGTGCCATCATTGCCAAAGGGAATGCCAAGATTATGGCTTATTATTGGCTGCAGGGAAGAAATCGAATTATCACCAATGAGTTTATGGCCAAATGGTGGATCTTTTGGGATCGGCTGACTCAGGGCAGGTCCGATGGCGCTTTGGTGCGGGTTATGACGGAGATCGGAGAATTCGAGCGGGAGGAAAAAGCCGAACGCCACCTGCAGCGATTCGTCAAGGAGATCGCCGACGACCTGCCCCTGTATATTCCTGATTGATATGCGTTGTTTGTTACTCCGGGCAATTAGAGTCCCCGATCGGTTGGTAGAGTTGAGAATTGCTGCATGACTTTTTACGCCATAATGATTCTCGCCATGCTATTGACTTTACTGCTGATTCCACCGCTGATGCGTTTTGCCTCCACCATCGGGGCAGTGGATACCCCCAACGAGCGCAAGGTGCATGCCCGGGTCACACCCCGTATCGGGGGTATAGCCATTGTCCTGGGCGCCCTGGTACCAATGTCCATCTGGCTGCCCTTCGATAGACAGTATCTGGCCCTGTTGCTGTCGGCGCTGGTTATTCTGGCCTTCGGTGTCTGGGACGACCGTAAGGACATATCCTATCGCTATAAATTTCTGGGTCAGACAATCGCCTCACTGATCGTAATATTCCTGGGGGATATCAGCATCACCTATGCGCCATTAATGGACGGACAGGCATTAGCGCCCTGGGTATCGGTGTTATTGACCTTGTTTTGTCTGCTGGCAGTCACCAATGCGCTGAATCTTGCTGATGGCCTGGATGGCCTTGCCGGTGGTACCACTCTGCTCAGTTTTGGTCTGATCGCAGTGCTGGCCCTCAACGTGGAAGCGGCCGACCTGCTGATCCTGACCATGGCGGTCATCGGTGGGGTGCTTGGCTTTCTGCGTTTCAACTCTCACCCGGCCTCCGTGTTCATGGGGGATACTGGCAGCCAGTTTCTGGGTTTTATTCTGGGTGTGGAGCTTATTCTTCTTACCCAGAATGCGGATATCGCCCTGTCCAAGGCCTCTCCGGTGTTGATCCTTGGGCTGCCTCTGCTTGATACCCTGTGTGTTATGGGCCGACGTATCAGTAAAGGGCGCTCACCCTTTGCGCCGGACAAACAGCATATCCATCATCGACTGCTGGCGCTGGGATTCAGTCATTATGAAACGGTGGTGATTCTCTACCTGATTCAGGCGGTTTTTATTATCAGCGCGTTTTTCACCGCGTACAGCAGTGACTGGCTCCCCATTGGTTTGTTCCTGCTCTATATGCTTATCATTCATCGCTTGTTTTCTTATGCGGAGTCCAGAGGCCTGCAATTCTCTGCTCCGGGATTCGTGCGGCAACTGGTGAGCAGGCAATGGATCCGGGTTCACACGCTGGTGCACAACTGGCCTCTGGATAAGTATCTGCCGCATTATCTGTTTTTGCTCAGCGTGTTTCTGATGGTTCACCTGTGTTTGGGTATCAACGAAATGTCTGCGGATATTTCTCTCTTGGCGGCAATGCTGGCGTTGATGTTCCTGCTGGTGGCACTGCGTAAAACCGCTAACGAATGGCTGGATCGTCTCACAACTTATACCTTCAGTGCGTTGCTCTGCTATCTGGCATACGTTAATGACCCGGGTCCCATGTACTGGTACCTTACTGAGTGGGTATTGGTGGTGCTGGGCGGGGTTTGGGTCTTTGTCGCCATCATGATGCAGAAATACGAGCGCTTCGAAACCACTCCACTGGATATCCTGCTGGTGCTGCTGGCATTGTTGATCCCCTATTTTGCCGGTTCCGCCATAGAGTTGGATCATTTACCGCTACAAGTGGTCAAGTACCTGGTATTACTCTATCTGTTCGAATACGCCATCACCCGGGGGCTTTACCGTCAGCTGCGATTATTTCCCTTCACCCTGGCCTTTGGGGCAGCGGTTATCAGCTTGGTCTGGCTGCTGGCTGCGCCGCTGGTGTAACACAGCTGTCTTAAAAATGTGACATTATTCGCAACCGTTAAGTCACTGACATACTTGGCCGATTATCTATGAAAATCAATTGTTTATTAGTTGCTATCGCGATCATTTTTGGCCTGGCCGCCTGTGATGGCGTGGAAGGTCGTAAAGAAAAGTATCTGGAGCAGGCGCAACAAAGCTTCGCCACCGAGGACTACGACAAGGCCCGAATCAACTATAAAAACGTATTGAAAATCGACCCCAAAGACCTGGATGGTCTGATTGGATACGCGGAGACGCTGGAAAAGCTGCAGGACTGGCGCGGGGCTGTGGGTAAGTATCGTGCGGTGCTGGAACTGGAACCGGATCATACCAAAGCCAAGGTTAAGCTGGGCCAGCTGTATCTCATGGCGAATGAGTCGGAAATGGCGTTGGACCTGGCGAACCAGGTGCTGGAGAATGACCCGACGCACACTGGGGGGCTCACCCTGAAAGCCGGGGCATTGGGCAAAACAGGAGAGCGAGAGCAGGCCCTGAGTCTGGTGGAGCAGGCATTCAAGCTCGATCCCAATGATATCGATACCATCATCATGTATGCCTCTATGTTGACGCTCAATGATCGGGAAGATGAGGCTGTCAGGGTGTTGGAGGAGGCCAATAAATCACAGCCGGAGAGTATTTCCATAAATTCCATGCTGGCCCAGTATTATATGGGTCGGGGCCAATTTATTCTGGCTGAAGAAAAATTGAAACGATTGATTGAGTTGGATCCGGACAATGTAAAGCTAAAACACAAGCTGGTGGCTTTCTACGAAAAACTTGATCGACCCGAGCAGGCGGAGCAGGTTTATTTTGACATTATAGAGTCCGGGGAAAACGTACCCACGGCGGTCATGGCATTGCATGATCTGTATGTGGTGAGGAAAGATCTTGAAAAGGCTGAATCCATTCTCAAAAAATATATGGATGAATATCCAGACAACTTTGATATTCGATTCAAACTGGCTGATTTCTATGTGCGTAGCGAGCGCCAGGATGAAGCCAAGGCGATGTATACATCCTATCTCGACGAAAGTGAATCGGTGGCGGTTAAGGCCCGTAACCGACTGGCCTATCTTAACGAAATGCAGGGCAATCTTGATCAGGCGGAGGAACATCTTGCGGCGGTATTGAAGGATCATCCTGGCAATATCAGTGCCCTGACATTAAGGGGAAAAATGCACCTGGATCAGGAGGATGCCATTAACGCCATATCCGATCTGCGCACTGTGCTGAACGCCAACCCGGAAAATACTCAGGTACTGAAATGGTTGGCCAGTGCCTACGTAATGAATAACGAACCGGAGCTGGCGGTGGATATGCTGAAGGCAGCCCTCAGTCTGCAGCCACGGGATATCCAGTCCCGGTTGCGCCTGGCTGGCTTGTACAAAGAGCTGAACAACCAGGAGCAAGTGACGGAGCAACTGGCTGTTGCGTCAGAACTGATGCCCGGGAACCTCGAGCTTAAGGGGCGCTTGGTATCGGAATATCTGGCCGCTGGTAACAGTGATAAGGCCCGTGCTCTGACTGAAAATCTGCGCGCCGAAGATCCGGAGAATCCGGTGTATGCACTTTATCTGGGTATCAGTCATCAGCTGGAAAGTGATCATCAGCAAGCCATTAACTATTTTGATCAGGCGTTGGCGGCCAAACCCGGTGCCATTGAGCCCATGTCCGCCAAAGTCCGCAGTCTGGTGGCACTTAAAGAGTTTGATCAGGCCATTGCCTGGCTTGATGAGGTGATTAAGGAAGTGGACCAGAATTCGCCGGCCCATAACTTCCGCGGTGAATTATATCTTGCCAAACGGGAGTTCCCTGCCGCTGAGAGTTCATTCAGTAAAGCGGCGGAAATCAATCCCGGCTGGTGGTTACCCTATCGTAACCTGGCCATTGCCGCTCTGGCGCAGGATGATATGAAAGCCGCTGAATCCGCGTTGAGTAAAGGTATAGAGAAAACCCAGGGCAACCAACGTCTGCGTATGGAATTGGCAGGGTTGTATGAGCGGCAGGGTGCGCTCAATGCCGCCATTGATCAGTACGAAGCTATTCTTCAGTCTGATACCGACAATCTTCTGGCAAGAAACAATCTTGCCATGTTACTGGTATCCAGAGAATCCGCAGCAGAAGCGGATATACAACGGGCTTATGAACTCAGTCAGGGGCTGCTGGCGCAAAGTAACCCTTTATTCCAGGACACCATGGGCTGGGTCCATTATGCAAAAGGCGAATACAACAAAGCGCTTCCATTAATTAAACGGGCACTGGGGGCTTATCCGAACAACCCGGAGATCCAATATCATCTGGGAATGACCTATTATAAAACGTCGGATTATGCCAAAGCAAAAGAGTACCTGGCCGCCGCATTACAGACGGAAGGAAACTTTCGTGGCAGAAATCAGGCCGAGACAACCTTGAGTGAATTGGAAGATAAAGTGTCTTCCCTGTAGCCTTTAGTGCAGCCTTCGGAGCCTTCGTCGATGTTTAACAAATTACTGAACTTTCTGGCTGTTTTCTGTTTTGCTCTTGCTGGCACTGTGGTGGCCGCAGAGACACCACAAGGCGTTGTGTTTATTCAGGGGAAGACGTCGGCGTTTACGGATAAAGTGGCGCTGGCGCAGGAAACCACCTTGACCCTGGCGTTTTCACAACTGCCCACCGGAAGCGAGCCCGTCACTGGCGAAGCGATTCTGCTTAACGGCACCACTCATGCTGTGAAAGTCGCGCTTGGGTCAACCAGCGCAGAAGTGACACTCCCCGCTGGAGAATATAATCTGCTGGCCTACGTGGAGTTGGGAGATGCCACCATCGCTGAAACGCTGCTTGCGGTGAAACCGGTGGATAGCGTGCCGCTGTTTGATGAGCAGTTGAGTTTTAGCAAGAACACATCGTCCGCTAACGACAGAATGCTGGTGACACAGTCTTTCGCTTTGGCGCAGCCAGCTGAGGTTCGCCTCGAATTCTCTGCCTTCGACCATATCGAGCCGGACGCCGGGTTCGCGGTTACCGGTGCACCGCGGGCGGTGATCGCCGGTACCTCCGGGAGTCCTGTCGTTCTGGATTTGCAGGCGCAGTCAGATAGTGAAGTGCTGACGCTTGAAGCCGGGCCCCATGTTTTAACCCTGACTATGGATCTGCCGGAAGAGGGCGCTTCAGGCTTTTTCTGGGAACTTCACGCCGGCGACCAGCATTATCAGGATCGTGTTTTGTTGGTTCCCGACGGTGAGCGCCTTCCGGCTATGATCAGCCAGCTGCCAAACACGCCGGATCTGGCGGGTGCCGCTTACCGTATCCTGTCTAAAGCATGGCAACCATCGCTGCCGGCTCTGAATTTTGGCTTGCATTTAGAGCGAGAGGAACAATGGCTGCATCCTGCAGCCAGCGGGGAACTGGTCGATTTACAGGGCGCATACAACGTTTATATAAGCCACCCCTCAGATATTGACGCTGTGATTGTCTATCAGGTGCAGGATGGAAATGAAACTGTGGTGCACTCCGACGCCGTTGCTCTTGGTCAAGCCCGACTACTGGATAATCTGCAGATCACTTCATTGCCAACAGCCACCCTGCAGAGTCAGGATTTCCAGTTTGTCAATCTTGCGCAGCAGGCTGCCTATGCCCTGTTGAATGGCGCCACTATCCACCAAACTCCAGTCTTCACCGGCAGCAGTGAACATCAGTGGAATGATATTGAGCCCGGAGCGTATTATCTGGTGGGGGTTGCGGAGGCTGGCCCGGCCGGAAATGCGTTGTTACGCGCTACATTACTGGATTCCTCCCAGCAGCCCCTCACCAGCGCTTTTTTGTTCGCCGGTGATGGCCTTACCGCGGTGGAAGAGGTCGATCTTGACGCCGGGATTTATGATTTTGCCCTGGTGGATATGGATTTTCCAGTAGCTTCCCAACAAATGGCCATCGGCTTATATGGCGAAGGCCAGGAGTTCAAAAAGTTTTTGCCCACAGGTGGTAATCTTTCGATACAGCTTGATGGACTGGACCTGGCGGCAGGGCAATATGTGCTGGCGCTGTTATTGGTGCCGAAAGAGACGGAATCGCTTCTGTTTGCCTTTGATTTGCGCAAGGAGGAAGACCCCACTGAGTCAGAGCCCGACAGTAGTCGCAGCAGTAATGGGTCCGGTGGCGGAGGCGGGGGCGGGTCCCTGTCACCTTTGATCAGTGGCCTGTTGCTTTTGCTGCTGGTGATGCGGGCTGCGCTGAGAAATAGACGAACCAACAACGGCGGCTGCCATTAGGCGATCATTGTGTTAGAGTCCCAGGTTGATCGTTAAACGACCTGGAACGCGAGTTAATGAGCCACGCTGCGGTTTCTCAAGTCATTGTTCGGGAACTCTCTACAGAAGCCCCTCTGGTCTGGCTGAAGAAAGGCTGGGCTGACTTTACTCAGGCACCCTTGATTGGACTGGCCCATGGCGCGGCGGTGGATTTGTTCGGTTTGGTGCTGTTGCTGGTGGCCTACGATGAATTTTGGCTGCTGGCAGGGGCCTTTACCGGATTTCTGGCCCTGGCGCCGGTGGTGGCGGTGGGTCTGTACGCGGTCAGCCGCGCCCTGGAGCGGGGCGACCCGGTGGGCTTCGGGCTGGTGTTCCGTACCTGGTGGAGCTGGCGGGGGCACCCCAGGCATGACTGGCGGCTGGTGTGCTTCGGCTTGTTGCTGTGTCTCTCCGGTACCGGTTGGGTGCTCACCTCAGCGGCTTTTATCACTCTCCTGTCACCAGTACCCATCAACCAGCCCCTGGATTTTCTCAAGTACATAGTCCTGGCCAGGGACAATCATATCTTTGAATGGTGGTGGTTACTTGGCGTCACCCTGGCGGCGCCGGTCTACGCCTCCACGGTGGTAACCATCCCCTTACTGCTGGACCGCAAAATTCCGGTCTGGCCCGCGGTACTGATCAGTTGGCGGGTGGTGCTGCAAAACCCCATTCCGTTGGCCGTCTGGGCGGTCACTCTGGCAGTCAGTTCCATGTTGGGCATACTGGCCATGGCGGGCAGCGTCCTGGTAATTCCGGTATTGGGGCACGCCAGTTGGCATGTGTATCGTGACAGCGTGGATGCCAGCGCGCTACCCCCAAGGGAAGCCGCACGGGAAGCAGGCACCTCATGAATACGGTCATGGGCTTCACCGAACAGCAGATTGCCAGCTTTGGCCTGTCTATCGGCTTGGCTGCGTTTATGTTGTATATGGTGTTTATCGTTGCGCAACTGGCACGGGAATCCAAAGCGGGGAAATTCGGGACCTTTGTGTTGTTCCTGGTGCTTACGTTGGGAATGGTGGGGTTTGTTGCCAAGCTGTTTATTCAGTGGGTTTTGTGGATAACCAAGTAAAATAGTAAAGATGGCTGAGTTATAAAGCCAATAAAAACATATGGTTATGTGTTTTACTTCCAAGACATTTAGTAAATTTTTTCCATCGCCCTATCAATGTACGCAGAGCTTCAAGTTTACATAACATAAAGTAAAGTTAATGTCCGCTAACTCTGTTCGAGCCGTAGCCAGGAGGTTTGAAGAAACCGAGGGAGGCCTCTCAACCAATGATTGATCTTGCAACATGGTTACATATTGACCAATTATGCAGAGTGCGCATAATCATGCATAAAATTGTTTGAAATAAGGACAGGAACCAATGATTACTACATCAAAGGTGAACGTCTCTCAAGAAAGTAGCGTTCATTGAACTTGTTAATGAAATAGTCAACGCCCCGTTTTTCGTAACAGCTATATATTGAATCAACCGGCTCACAAAGGGCGTTGTCGCCAATGACTGGCAACTCCATGATGTCCGGCTCTTTATACACCAAACATCCATTATTGCGACCTGTACTGAATATGAGATAGTCTGAATAAAGCTTTATTGGTCTAAGTGGCATTTGAGAATAACTCCAGCGATTGAAACCAGCCTGCCTTTTTTTGTCGCAAAAGGCTAGTATATCCTTAACTTGATGCATGATTTCAATAAAACTATGTAGGAGATCGTTTCTGAATAATGTATTTATGATATTTGCGGGAAGCTCTACAATTTTACCTCCAGTTGCATGAATAGTTTTGGTATGGCTTGGTGCGTCAGCTAATTGAAAATCGCCAATCTTCACTGGCATGGCGTAATGCCAATGCTGGTACCACATTCCAAAAGCAGTACAGTATGGACATTCCCCTAAATACATGCTGCTAGAATCATCTTTCAACGCATGTCCCGCTGGAGCCCGAATTTTGATTTCATATGCAATTAGATCTGTAATTTCTCGTAGGGTTTGACGGAGAGTAGTACGAGCTTCTCGCAAGAACTCGCGTTTGTTGCATTGCCAAGATTGAGACATATTTTCCTGATCGATTTCTTCAAACGTAAAATCTACCCGAGAAATTCCTGTGTGGTAGATCAAATGATCAAAAGAATCTAGGCCTGGGAATGTTTTCGCCAATAGTGAAGGTAAATACTTTGAGTTTAAATCTGACATTGAGCGGGCTACATCAAATACGCCCGATGTCATCTTTCCAAACCCGTTAGAAAGATATAAATCTACTAAAGAAAATATAGGACTCAAATATTCACTTAACTTCGCTTTAAAATTCATGTCTGGAAGGCTAGGCGTGACTGGGTAGAGAATGCCGCAGGTCGTGCACCTGTGTTCCAAATCAACAGCTATCAGGTATGGATCAAGTTTGTGTCCGTAGGTAACGGTTTAGGGTTCAGTTCATCCTATGTGCATAACGTTGTCGAAGATGGATTAAAAGTATTAGTGATTGACAACGACGCACAGTATCTTAGCCAAATGGAAGAGCTTCTATCACCGGAGTTTCTTCGGAGAAAAGATGTTCAAGTCACCTTTTGCTCAAGCTCATCCGATGCGATAAGGCATGTCGAGGATTTTGAATTCGACCTGCTTTTGATCGACTACCATATGCCTGGTATGGATGGATTGCAGTTTCTTCGTTTTCTTCGCGACAACGAACACGAATGCAAAGAGGCTACCAAGATTGTGATAACTGCTGACGCGAACATCCCTGAGACAGTAAAGCGCGAAATGTTGTCTATGGCAGACAAGGTAATGAGCAAGGGGATAACGTCTACTGATATTAGAAATATGATTCGGGCAATCTCATTAAGATCTGTGAGTTAATTTGAGAGGTAGTCTTGGGCAGTAATAGAAACGAACCATGCCCTTGCGGAAGTGGCAAGAAATACAAAAAGTGTTGTTTGAATCAACTCACGAAGGACGAGGCCATAATTTCATCTGAGTTATCGGACGCTTTGGATAAGCCATGTTGGTACCACGGAACCGACCAGAGCTTTAATGCTTGGAAACTTCCCGTACGCGCCTTCTTCAGACTCGGGACTTTCTGGAATGAAAAACTTTACACAGGCATAGTCATCATCAGATAGAAGCTCTAAACCTGCTTTAAACTGTCCCAGTGTTTCTTGGGCCATATCAATTGTTCGTTGGTATTCATCACTGTTTGAGTCAACAGCCATAAATTGTGGTTCTTCGAATTCTTCCATATCTCTCGATTACCTATAACGACCAAGCTCACCGGAAAAATAAAGATGCAAAGCGAAGCGGCGCAGCTTTATTTTGTCCGAGTGCAGCGCCTTGTTATGCCTTGTCCTTCTTTGCAATCACAGCCTTAAGAGCTGCTGACGTTTTTGTTTCTTATAATCAGATAACAATTGGCCATTAAAATACGATGCCTAGAACATAACGCAATCTGTCATGAAGAATGATTACAGACTCTTCACTTCCACAATTACTCATTTAAAACTTGCTTCGATATAAAAAAGTTAACACTGATCATATTTGCATTCTTTAATCTCAAACTCGAGTGTTGAATGCCCGATGGAGAATTTTTGTGCAAGCGCTGTTTTTAATTCACCCTTCACTTTATCCAGTTGTGAATAATCAGAAAGTAGAACATGAGCTTCTAATGCATTCTGATGCTCGTCAAGTTGCCAGATATGTACGTGATGAACATTGATAACATTTGTTACCTGCTGCATGGCTGTGATGACATCATCAATAACAATGCCCTCCGGTGTTCCCTGCATCAGGATATGAATGGTTTTTGGTAACATCGTGGCTGCCTGGTACAAAACATACGCGGCTATCAATAATGTTATTAAGGTGTCACTCCAGTACCACTCATAAAGAAGGATCAGTGTGCCGGCAACAATAACACCCAGTGAAGCCAGTGCATCCGATACATTGTGCAAAAAAGCGGCACGGATATTCATACTGTGCTTAGACATGGTGAAGGTAAGAAACGCGGTTGCCAGATCAATCACAAGTGCTATCGCCGCCACAATCACAACCATCCAGCCTTCAATAATCTGTGGTTCATAGATTCGCCATAGCGCTTCATAGGCCAGGTACAGCCCAACCAGGACAAGCGTGACTAAATTAATCAATGTGGCGATAACTTCAGCGCGTTTATAACCAAAGGTTCTGAAATGATCCGCCGGTTGACGCCCGATCTTTCTGGCGACCCAGGCAATGAGCAGTGAGGCGGCATCACTGAAATTATGCAGCGCATCAGCAATAAGTGAAAGGCTGCCCGATAGAATACCACCGACGACCTGTGCTAATGTCAAGAGCATATTGATAGCGATGGCGAACCCCAGGCGGCGATCACCTATTGATTCAGTGTCGTGGTTATGCGAATGCGTATTCATTGTGTACCTATAAAGAAAAAGATTTTGTTGTTCGACTGGAAAGATAGGCATGTGCTTCCCGCGCATCCAGCTCTCGTGTACTATTACCTGTGCGTACCATAAGCCGTGCTACGCTGTCCTCATGATAATAAACAGGTTCAACAGCGCTCTCGACAATGACGCGGCAGATGGTTTTATTTTCAATATCGTGGAACCGGCAATGAAGTAATGCGCAAGCGTTTCCTCCTAGACTGGTTTTAACCGTATCCATCAGTGCGCGTTCGAAGCCGTCTCTATTTTTGTGTTTCAATGTCTGGAAGTCAGAGTCGATTCCAATGATATTGCCGTTGTCCTCAACACCGATTAGCAGTGTACCGCCTTCGCGATTTAAAAAACCGGCGATGGTTTTGATGACAATCGACTCAAGTGCGCGATTCGTTCGCTGTTGTCTTACATCCCAACGATACGTGGATTTGAATTCAAGATGCTCACTTTCGCCTCTGGCAATCAATAAGGGTAATTCTTCAGCAAGCTCGTGTTCCAGATAGCGGACAAGATTTTTTTGGCCAGACAGTCTTATATGGTACAGACCGAACAATAGACCAACAATACCGCCAAGCAGTGCAAACACAAAGCTCATAGGCATTAATTCAAACTTGAATTCAGTAATTAAACGCTGAATCAAAAACTCTATCGGGCTGTTACCCGGAAATTCGATTAAGCCCTTGTATTCGTACCAGAATACCATTGTCGTCAACGGATGTAATAGAAGCACGCCTATTATTGCACCAATAATAAAATGAAAAAGTAAGATCCATTTTTTTTGATTAATTAAACTACCTGATGAGTATGTCATCTTTCTTTAACCACCTGTTTGGTTGATTATTCTCTTGATCTGGAAATCCAGTGCATTGATTCATCGTGGCTTGTGCCTCACCCCGGTGCATGGACACTTCCGCAACTGCAAAAACAGCTCTTGCATAGGCTTTACAGTCTTTGCCTAAATCCTCGAATGCGCTCGCCGTGTTTGTAAGAACCACCCCAATTCCAAAGGTTCCAACGATAGCCGCTGATTTTAACTTTTTATATTCGATCCTTCTTGAGGGTTAATGGGGTATAACGCCTTGCTCACTGGGCCAGTTGCGACGTGCTGTCATGTGGTAGAGTGAGCAAAGCGAGCCACATGGTAGTGCGGCGTAACTGGCTCCACGTGCAGCAATTTGTTATGTCATGAAAATATTTGACGCTGGCTTTTCTGAATAACACAGCTTTAGTATTTGCTCAATTATAGAAAATGTTTCATCTATAAGAGCCTCTGCACCCGAAATCATATCGATCTTATCATTTCGCTCAAACAAAGGTAGTTGCTTAACAGCCACATCAGGAAGATAGAATGCAATATTTTCAGTTCCTTTAAGGTAATCGCTCCAATGCTCGGCTACGACGTATTGGTTATTGTTGTGATATACCCCGGCTCTATATTCAGATAATTTGTTTACCCAAGCATCATGTGTTTTTATTACAAGCTCAGCAGTATCAGGAAAACCAAGATTATCGTCTTTAAGCTTCTTACGCAGATTATTCCATTTCATAGACATGGAACGATTAGCACTAATAATTGAGATCATTAGCATTGCCGTATAGTCAACCAAAGACAAGAGGTTAAACACTATATCGTCAAAGCAAAATGAAAGCGGAAATAGATGATTGATAGTATTGGACTGTATCTCAGATCGATCCTGACTAAAAATAAAGCTTACGGCATTTTTAGCAGTATCTTTTAGCTTATTAAAATTCCACTGAACGGCGGCCGACCTATAGCTTAATGCATTTGTCCTATCGATGATTGTACTTCGAACTGGATTCTTCAAGTTGGAATAATGCTGGTTCAGATGTTCGCGCATATAATCACGAATTCTTACTTCAAGTTCTCTATATTCTTCATCTTTCATAGCAGGATTTCACTCGCCGACATAACGCTCCGCACAGGGGCAGCTAAAGTGGAGCAGATTTTTGGCGTAAAATGGCGTAGCCATGCCAAAAATTTGCGTAGCTTTATCTGTCCCAGCGACCGCAGGGAGCGATTGATGCGGCTTGTTATGACTTTGCATTTTTACCAATACGACGGATAGCTGCATTTTTTAAAGTTAGCCAATCATTCTCTAGGAATTCAATAGCATCTGGATATCCGAGAGAAGCAGATTCTTTTAGTAAAACTTCTGCGCGTTCTAGTTTCGTTCTATCTGAATGCAATATTGCATCGGAATGATACATTATAGCAAGATGATACTTGGCTTCATCTGACCCACTACTTGCTTCAATTTCTAATTCAGCAATAGATTGCTCATTCTCAACTTCAATAAGGTGCTTGTAGTCTCGTATTTTTATTTGTTTATCCGAAAATGTATCAATTGTACTAAACACCATTGATCCAATAAGCTTTTCAGCCTCGTCGGGATCTTTTGATTTAAGCCAATCTATTTTGAATCTGCTGGCGGGGAATTCCTGCTCTCGAATATTGCTTGTTTCGGAAGAAGCTACGTTAAAAATTACAACTTCATTTGTAGCTTCATTGAAATGAATTAACACATCTCTTTTCATCTCGAACGACATCTACTGGCTCCATACTTGGCTGTCATAACGCCGCGGTGCAGTGGGCCAGTGTAACTGGCTCCACTGCACCGCTTTGTTATGCGATAAACATGCTCGATACAATAATTAATTGTAAGTTAACTTCCGATTTTATTTCCTTTTCGATTAGTCTAATGCGCTTTCGAGAGATTTTGGCTTTATTATTACTGTTCGTGCTTCGTAATCAGTCTCGAGCTCAAACCAATCCATTGGATCGCTACTTGCCTGAGTCAAAACAATAACATTACCGTTTATGGTTTCAACTGTAAGTCGAACGGCATCTACATTTTCCAATAAAGGAATCGAAACATCTTTGCCCCACACTATTGATCCACCTACAGCGTTGTGTTGGACCCTTTGCGACAACTCCCGAAAATCTGTCCATGTTGCAGTTCCTTTACATTGACCTCTACCATCATAAGAAACAACCTTTCCAAAAGCTTTTACGCATTCACCATTATTTCTGATCGTGCAGTTATAGCCAAAACCGTTAGCAGTAACATTGCGAAGCCCATTACAAGAACTGCTTTTTCTGGAATCACAGTTAGCTTTTACAGTTGGCGTATCTATCATCCACCCGGTTTGAGGAGCAAATGGAAACGTCTTGTCACGGCCACCTTGGCAATGATCATTTGTGTGCTCAAAACCTTGAGATCGACTTCTACGCTCAATCACCTTCTCTTCTCTAAACATTGAAAAGCTGTACGTGCCAAGCTGAGAAGGTATTACATACAGTGGCACTTTATACGCCTTTTCTTCTAACTCTTTTCCAAACCCCAGAAAGCGCTTAATGCCCTCCAAAAAACCTGTGTTCTGATAAACTGTCAAATCACCATATATTGCATCTATGCGACTTTCTGCTTGAAATATATTTTTCGGACAATTGAATACAAGCTCACTTTCACTTTTTCCTGCTGCGTCACAAGTAGTGCCAGATATTTTGAGTTTTGGTTCACCCGTCCCAAGCAATATTCCCATAGCCTTTATTTTTATAAAATCAGAATTGGGGCTTCCTCCAGATTTAATGAATGAAGGTTTATACTCTGTTACGAGAGGAGTCTTATCAGCAAATGGTAAAACCGAGAGAGCATTTCCAGACTCTCTCACAACTTTCTTTATATCCTCGGCTGCAACCTTTTCGGTTTCTTGGAGCTTATGTATGGATACGTTCAAGTCTTCGAAAAGCCTTTTTTCTGATTCATTCAGTTCTTCGAATGTTTTCCCGATTAAGTTTTGCCCAACGATGTCTATCTGATCTATTAGCAGTAGTCCAGCTTGCCGCCCCTCGAATAAATTTCTGCTAACCGCGTCATCCATGTTTGCAATTACATCAGATACCGCCTGTTTAAGATCACTAATTATACCGCTAATCGCACCAGTTAAGAGAACAGCGCCTGCTGCATCTGGAGCTGCAATTGCAATTCGTGAAGTGTTTAAAGAAAGTAACATCAAAATAACGTATACAACTTTTTTTGTGCTCATCCTAAATCCCCCAAAGTTTAATTAGGAAAAAACAAAGTTATATGCTGGGCATTTTCATTTCAACAAAAGATGTAATTATCTAATTGTCATCGATGACTCCCTGATCATATTTTGATCGTTTGTCGTTGCATGAATATGTAGTGAGCGATCTCTCCACTCGCATAACACTAAGCACAGGGGCGTTTGGCGTAGTGGAGCAATTGTGTTATCAAACACAATTGAGCCGCGTAGCCAGACGTCCCGCTGCTGCGCCTTGTTAAACGCCGGGGCGGCACTTTTCATTGTGCGA
>NZXG01000014.1 GCA_002701845.1 Pseudomonadales bacterium | reverse complement strand
ATCGAAAAAGCCTGCTTGCATAGTGATGGTGACCTATTTGATGCGATGGTGGTATTTTACTTTAATCGGGGCAATTTTTAGAGGTGCCCTTGAGTAAAAGCCCGGATCCCCAGGATTATATTCCCGACGTGCGGGATGGTCTGACCCGGAGGGAACGGGTGGTGCTGTACTGTCTGCAACAGGCGCAGCGGGAATTGGGTGGACGCAATGTGCCCACCATTATGCTCTATGGCCGGGTGGTGGAACACATTGATATCAGCGTGGAGGAGATGCAACAACTGCTACAGCGACTGATCCAGCCTCTGGACTAGGCAACGAAACCACTGCGAAACCTGAAGCATGACTTGAACCTTAGGGAGGAACCTGCGAAGGTAAGAGCGGCTGATCAGAATAAGGAGATAAATCATGCTGCTTAGACGGAGTTCCCCCGTCCTGCCCCTCGCTCTGCTTTCCCTTCTCTCCCTGCCCTCACACTCGCTTGCTGAAACCACCATCGCCGGGGGTATCTGGGCGAATTATCAATACCTGCCGGATGACGAAGCCAATAAAAACAGTTGGGGCACCATCGGTGATGAGGCCCTTATTTTTTATCTGGATGGCGCTGCCGAGGAAGGCGAGGGGCGCTGGAGTTTTTCCGCGGAAGTGCGCGCCGGGCCCGGCAGCTTTACCGACCCCAACAATAATTCCACCGGTGACCAGTGGACTGTGCACAAAGCCTGGGTAGGCTGGCAACTGGATCAGAATCATAAAATCGTCGTCGGCAAGAGTCAGGTGCCATTCGGCTGGAAGACTGTCAACTTCTGGCCCGGCGACATTTTTCTGGCGGGGTTTGGAGATCAAATGGATGTGGGCGCGAAGCTGCATGGTGATATGAATGGCTGGCGTTACGATGCGGCGTTCTATCTGGCGGATGACTGGGGCTCTGAAAGTACCGACACGGTGGACGATAACCGCCATTGGGGTGGCTCGGACAGCTACCGCAAGGTACAGACACTGGTGGGTAACCTGGCCTATGACCTCGACACCATGAACACGTTGGGTGCTTCTTTCCAGGCGGGCCGGCTACAAAACCTGATGGATCCGGAACGCCCGGTGGACGGTGATCATCAGGCCGCGGTTCTGTATTACCTGGTAAATGTGGACAACTGGTTTGGCAAGGCTTCGTGGATCACTATGCAGCGGGACCTGCCAGAGGATTACGCCGTCTCCGCCGGGGTAGTGGATCAGGTGGAAAATGATCGCCTGGCGCTGGAAGCCGGATACAGCACCGGCCCCTGGACCTTTTATCTGGATGCCACCGTGGCCGAGCCGGACACGGAGGGTTCCGACGCTGAGACCATTACCGCGGCGGCGCCGGGTTTCAGTTATGACTACGGACCCGGCTGGGTCTACGTGGAATATCTGAACCAGGATGGTTTTATCGATCGTGACGGACGGGTGAATGAGGGCGATTTTGAGGCCCTGTACGTGTCATTGGATTTCTACTTATGAGTGATTTGACCAAAGCCAGTTGGATCAAGATTAATCCGCCGGTATTTTTCTGGGCGGCGGGTTTGTGTCTGGCCATTGTATTGTATGCGGTAAGCCTGCCGGAGCATGCGGGTTTTATTTTTAACGCCGTGCAGGGTTGGGTGGTGGAAACCGTCGGCTGGTTCTACGTGCTGGCGGTGGCCATATTCCTGGTGTTCGTGGTGGTGCTGGCGCTCTCCGGCTACGGCAGCATCAAGCTGGGGCCGGATCACAGTGAACCGGACTACAGTTACGCTTCCTGGTTTGCGATGCTGTTCTCCGCCGGCATGGGTATCGGGCTGATGTTTTACGGGGTGGCGGAGCCGGTGATGCATTTCGCCGCGCCGCCCCACGCTCTGGAAGGTACCCCCGATGCCGCCCGGGATGCGCTGCGTATCACCTTCTTCCACTGGGGGGTGCACGCCTGGGCCATCTACGCGGTGGTGGCCCTGGCATTGGCGTATTTCAGTTTTCGTCAGGGGCTGCCCCTGACGATCCGTTCGGCCCTGTATCCCCTGATCGGGCAAAAAATCTATGGCCCCATTGGCCATGCGGTGGATGTGTTTGCGGTGCTGGGCACGTTGTTTGGTGTGGCCACCTCGCTGGGTTTGGGTGTAATTCAGGTGAACTCCGGGCTGCATTATTTGTTTGATGTACCCACGGGAGTGGGGGTGCAGATTGCACTGATCGCCGGAATCACCGTGCTGGCCACCACCTCGGTGGTATTGGGGTTGGATGGTGGCATCCGCCGTATTTCCGAGCTGAATCTTGTGCTGGCTCTGGTGTTACTGACTTTCGTGCTGGTGGCCGGGCCCACGGTCTACCTGTTAAAGACCATGGTCCAGAATACCGGTAATTACCTGTCGCAACTGGTGAATAACACCTTCCTGCTGAATGCTTATGAGCCCAAGGGCTGGATGGGCGGCTGGACCCTGTTTTACTGGGGTTGGTGGATTGCCTGGTCACCCTTTGTGGGCATGTTTATTGCCCGCATCTCCCGGGGCCGGACCATTCGGGAATTTGTGATTGGTGTGTTGCTGGTGCCTACGGGCTTCACTTTTATGTGGATGACCTTTTTCGGTAACAGTGCCTTGAACCTGGTGTTCGACCAACAGATTGTACAACTGGCGGCGGCGGTGTCGGAGGATGCCTCCGTCGCACTGTTCAAATTTTTTGAGTATTTCCCGTTTTCCTCACTGGCCTCCCTGGTGGCCACCATTCTGGTGATTACATTCTTTGTGACGTCCTCTGACTCCGGCTCCCTGGTGGTGGATATGCTCACCTCCGGCGGTGCCGAGGCCGAGAGCCCGGTGTGGCAGCGGATCTTCTGGTCGGTGACGGAAGGCGCCATTGCTGCCGCGCTGTTGCTGGCTGGAGGACTGGGTGCCCTGCAGACCGCCACCATTGCCAGTGCGTTACCCTTTACCATTATCATGCTGATTATGTGCTGGGGGCTGGTGCGGGCGCTGCGGTTGGAAATCGTCAAGCGGGTCAGCCTCAAGGAAGCGATGTTGGCCCCACGCATTGTTCACAATCCAGTGCCCTGGCAGAAACGTCTGTTGCGGATTATCCGTCACCCTAGCCGGGATGAGGTGATGACCTTTCTGGATAAGGATGTCAGGGGTGCCATGGAGCAGGTGGCGTCGGAGTTCAACAAAAGCAGCCTGGAAGCCCAGGTGCAGAGTGATGACCAGGACCGGGTCTGGATCGAGGTATCCCACGGTGATGAAATCGACTTTTTCTATTCCGTGCATGCCCGGCCTTACGAGCCGCCCAGCTTTGTAATGCGGGACGTGACGGAGCAGCGGAATGAAGAGCTGCGCTATTACCGCGCTGAAGTCTATTTGAAAGAAGGCGGTCAGGATTACGACGTAATGGGCTGGACCCAGGAGCAGTTGATCGCTGATATCATCGACCAGTACGAAAAACATATGCACTTTCTTAACGCATTGCGCTAAACAGCATGAACCTGTGCTAAGGTCGCTCGTCATATTGGATACAACTCTGGTGCAATGCTTGGGGGATCCGGCCAGCGATGTTAAAACCAGTCAAGTTTTTAACCCTGTGTATTTTGGGGATAACGGCCTGGGCTCCCGCCTGGGCCCAGGACCCGGCGCCGGTGGTGGTGGTCAGCCCCAGCCAGCAGCAGGCGGTCAGCGAAATCAGGCTTTCCGGATCGCTGGTGGCCGCGCGGCGGGCCAGTCTTTCACCCCGGGTTGATGGGTTAGTGGAGCAGGTGCTGGTGGATGCCGGCGCCAAGGTGGATGCCGGCGCCCTGCTGTTGAAGCTTGATGCCAGCCTGGAACAATTTGAGCTGGCCCGGCTTGCCGCCAATCTGGAGGAAGCCAGTGCCGATGCCGACGAAAGCCAGCGTCTGGTGGACGAAGCCCAGCGCCTGACCCGGGACAATCATCTGCCGAAAACCGAACTGGCCCTGCGTCAGGCGGCTCTGGCCGCCGCCAAAGCCCGTTTGGAGGCCGCCAGGGCAGCCCGTTCCGTGCAACGGCAGCGGGTGCAGTGGCATCAGTTGCCGGCGCCCTTCGCCGGTGTGATCGTCGATAAGATGACAGAGAGCGGGGAATGGGTGACCCGCGGCACACCGGTACTGGAACTGGTGGCCACCGAGGATTTGTATCTGGACGTTCAGGTACCGCAGAGCCAGTACGGTGCTCTCAGCGAGAACACTCAGGTGGTGATTCGTCCGGATATCAGCAGCCAGGAGACGGTGCCCGCCCGCATCGAAGCACAGGTGCCAGTGGCCGACAGTGTCAGCCGCACCTTCCGGGTACGATTGGTGGCCACTGAGCCCCACCCGGCACTGCTTCCCGGCGCTTCCGCCACCGCCATTTTTACCCTCACCAATCAGGATCAGTCGGTTACCATGGTGCCGCGGGACGCCATTCTGCGTAACCCCGATGGCGGCTTCAGCCTGTTTACCGTAGAGGAACGGGAGGGTCAGTTACTGGCGCGGCGGCAGCGGGTGACTCTGGGCCGTGAATCCGGCAGTGAGGTGGCGGTGTTGTCGGGCCTGCCGACGCAGGCCCGGGTGGTAATCCGTGGTAACGAAGTGCTGCGCAATGACCAGCCGGTGAAACTGGTGGCACCCACCAACCCCTGACTCGGGTAACCAACGCAATCCCTTTAACTTCAATAGAATATCGATCAGGAATCTGTTGTCATGTTTGAAGCCAGTATCCGCAGGGGCATTATTGTCAGCGTTACCGTGCTGATTATGTGCGTGCTGGGTATTGTGGCCGCGCTGCGCATACCCATCCAGATGATTCCCGATCTGGAAGTGCGTACCATCAGCGTGCGTACCGGCTGGTCCGGCGCCACGCCCCAGGATATCGAAAAGGAAATACTGATCGAGCAGGAGCGTTATTTGCGCACCGTTCCCAACCTGCAACGCATGATTTCCCGGGCCGAAACCGGCCGCGCCTCCATTGATCTCGAGTTTCCCTTTGGGGTGGATATCAATCAGACCCTGATTGAGGTCAGCAATGCATTGAGCCAGGTGTCCTCCTATCCGGAAAACGTGGATCAACCCCGGCTCTACAGCAGTTCCTTTTCCCAGAATGCCTTCATGTATTTCAGTATCGTGCCGTTGGACGGCAACCCGCTGGATCTGGACATGAACATGATGTACGACTTCGTGGACGATTACGTGCGGCCACGAATGGAGCGGGTGGAAGGCATTTCCGAGGTGCAGATACGGGGTGGTGCCGAACGTCAGGTGCAGGTGATGCTGGATCCCGAAAAACTGGCCCAACGGGGGCTGACCCTGAGTGAGGTGCGCGGCAGAATCCGGGCCCGCAACAGCGACACGTCCGCCGGGGATATCGACAGCGGCAAGCGCCGCTACCTGTTTCGTACCGTGGGCCGATTCTCCGAGATCAGCGAACTGGAGGATCTGATTTTATCGGAACAGGATAATGCCACCGTCCGGCTGCGCGATGTGGGCCAGGTGATCCTGGATCACTATGAAGTGCGGGAACAGGCCTACGCCGAGGGCCAGATCAGTATCCGGCTGGCGGTGCGGCGCGAGGCGGGTTCCAACGTCATTAACATCAAACAGCAGTTGTTGCCCCTGGTGGACAATATGGAGCAGGATCTGCTGGAGCCCAACGGCCTGAAAATCCTGTTGTTGGGGGACGACGTGCGTTATGTGCAAGCCTCCATTCGTAATGTGTGGACCAACCTGGGATTGGGTGCCGTGCTGGCCACGCTGGTGATGTTTTTCTTTCTGCGTTCGGTGCGGGCCACCACCGTTGGCGTGCTCAGTATCCCGCTGTGTACCATTGCCGCGTTTATCGGCCTGCTGGCGTTCGGTCGTACCATTAACGTGATTTCCCTGGCGGGAGTGGCGTTCGCCATCGGCATGACAGTGGACAATACTATTGTGGTGTTGGAGAGTATCGAGCAGGCCCGGCGGCGGGGTCTGTCGCTGTTCGAGGCCGCCCTCACCGGGGTACGGGAGGTCTGGACCGCGGTTCTGGCATCCTCCCTCACCACCGTGTTGGTGTTCGCTCCCATTCTGTTTATTCAGCAGGAGGCCGGGCAGCTCTATTCCGACATCGCCATCGCCATCTCCGCCGCCATCCTCGCCTCCATGCTGGTGGCCATTACCGTGGTGCCATCTGCCAGTGCCCGCCTGGGATTCGGCGGCAAGGCCCAGGGGGATCATCGCGGCCCGGCCCAGCAACGGATTCTGGGGGGCATCCAGTGGCTGGTGGCGGCCCCGCTGCGGCGTCTGGTGACCATGGTAGTGGCCCTGGCGTTGACCCTGGGCCTGGCGGTGATCCTGATGCCGCCGGCGGAATACCTGCCGGAAGGTGAGGAGCCCAAAGCGTTCTCCCTGATGATTGCCCCCCCTGGCTACAACCTGCAGGAAATGGAAAAAATCGGCGCGGAATTGCGACACCGGATCGAGCCCACGGTGGGTGCCGACCCGGCGCTGTTTGATCAGGGTGAAATACCGTTACCGGCTCTGGCTTACTATGCCATGAATGTGTCCTCCGGTTCGGTGTGGGTGCTGTCGGAGCCCATCCGGGAACAGGATATTCTGCCTATGATGGATGCTCTCACCAAAATGTTTGAGGAATACCCGGGCATGCGTGCTTTCTCCTCCCGGGGCTCCATTATTTCCAGTAACGACGGCGGCACCCGGGCGGTCAACCTGGATATTTCCGGGCCGGATCTGGCGGCCTTGTACGCCACTGGCGAGAATGCCTATCGCCGGGCGGAAGATCTGTTTAAAGACCCCCAGATTCAATCGGAACCTTCCTCCCTGTCGCTGGACCAGCCACTGGTGGAGGTGCGGCCGGACTGGGAGCGGTTGGCGGAATACGGTATGACCGCCGATGAATTCGGTTACGCGGTGGCGGCCCTCAGTGATGGCGCCTTTGTGGATGAATTCTTTATGGCCGATGACAAGGTGGATATTTTTCTGCTCAGTGAAGCGGGCCAGAATCGCCAGTTGGAGGATATGCCGGGCCTGCCGGTGATGACCCCCAATGCCGGCGTGTTGCCGCTAGGTGCCATGGCCCGCCTCCACGAAACCGTGGACAGCGCCACAGTGCGCCGGGTGGATGGCCATCGTACCGTGACCCTGCGGATTATTCCCCCCCGCTCAGTGGCCCTGGAAACGGCAGTGGCGAAAGTCCGTAACGACATGCTGTCGGCCATGCGCGCCGAGGGCGAGATTGGCGAGGGTGTCAGCATCGATATCTCCGGTGCCGCCGATCAATTGCAGGCCACCCAGGAAGCCCTGAATGAAAACTTCGCGGTGGCATTGATTCTGATTTATCTGTTGTTGGTGGCGATTTTTAATCATTGGGGTTATCCCCTGGTGATTCTGGCCACTATACCCCTGGGACTATCCGGTGGTCTGGTGGGGCTGATTGGATTGAATGCCCTGGGTATTTCCCAGCCCTTCGATATGATCACCATGCTGGGCTTTCTGATTCTGCTGGGTACCGTGGTCAATAACCCCATCCTGATTGTGGATCAGACCCGGATCAATCTGGCAAAAAATCAGATGTCGGTGCAGGAAGCGATTATGGATGCGGTGTCAGTGCGCCTGCGACCCATTCTGATGTCCACCTTCACCACCGTATTCGGGCTGGCGCCACTGGTGTTGATACCCGGTGCCGGTACTGAGTTGTACCGGGGTGTGGGTATTGTTGTACTGGCCGGTATCCTGTGTTCCACTGTGGTGACCCTGACCTTTTTGCCCTGCTTTCTGATGTGGGTGCTGAAAGCCAGGGCGGTGTTAAAACCAGACGCCAGTCCGGAATAAAGCCCTAAGAAAGCCTGAAAAAAGATAAGGAGGCACCTGATATGGCAGCCACTTTGACTCATCTGGCTCTGCATGTGGTGGACATGGGCGCCAGCGTGGACTTTTACCAGCGTTATTGCGGCATGCGGGTCATCCATCAACGGGATGAAGGAAAAATCCAGTGGCTGGCGGAACCGGGGCGGGAAACGGAAATGATCTTTGTGCTGATGGGTGGGGGTACGCCCGTGGTGCACAACGAACCGGATTATGCCCATATGGGCTTCGCGCTGGAAAGCCACGAGGCGGTGGACCGGCTGGCAGCCCAGGCGGAAGCCGAGGGGATACTGATCTGGCCCCCCAGAGAGGACCCTTATCCAGTGGGTTACTACTGCGGAATCAAGGATCCTTCGGGCAATTACGTGGAGTTCAGTTACGGCCAACCCCTGGGGCCGGGCGCCGAAGAGGCTGACCGCCTGCGGGATCACTGAAGTGGCTACAACACCATCGGCGCCGCCACCCGATCCCGGGCCTCCCTGCCCAGCAGGCTCTCCACCAGCTGCAGGGAAAATTCCAGTGCGGTGCCCGGGCCCTGACTGGTAATGCAATTGCGATCCACCACCACCCGCTGATTACGATGGTCGCTCAGTTGCTCGGTGAAATTGGGATGGCCGGTGGTGGCAAAGCCCTGCTCCAGCCCATGGCTGGCGAACACCACCGCCGGGCTGGCGCAAATGGCGGCGAACCAGCGTCCACTGTCACGCTGCTCCCGGAGCATTTCTATCAACAGTTCGGAGTCCCGCAGGTTTTCCGCGCCTTTGGCGCCACCGGGCAGCGCGATCAGATCGAACGTCTGCCCCTGGCACTGCTCGATATGAGCGTCCGCCACCATGCGAATGCCCCGGGCGGCGGTAATCTCCAGCCGCCCCTCCGGCATCACACTGGCCACGGTGACTTCCAGTTCAGCCCGCCGTAGCACGTCGATGATGGTGGCGGATTCGATATCTTCAGAGCCGTCGGCAATGGGAACCAGTACTCGTTGCTTGGACACGGGCGGTACCTCCTTACTTCCACGTTGGCCAATGGGGTTTTGTCACCGTAGCAAATTGTTGCCGGGATTCCTATTCCAGGGTTCCTATTCCAGGATTCTTATTCCAGCGTTACCGGGGCCTGTCACCACGCTGACAAATCCGCGGCGAGTCCGTATCATCAGCGGATCTATTGGAACAACGAGGCAGATAATGACCGAGGATGCCATTCGTCTGACCGCCTACAGCCATGGCGCCGGTTGCGGCTGTAAAATCGCCCCCGGGGTACTGGACCGGATTTTGACGTCGCAACTCCAGTTGCCGGCATTTCCCGGCCTGCTGGTGGGAAACAGTAGCCGGGATGATGCCGCCGCCTATGATCTGGGAAACGGCGAGGTGGTGTTGAGTACCACAGATTTTTTTATGCCGATTGTGGACGATCCCTTTGATTTCGGTCGTATTGCCGCCACCAACGCCATCAGCGACATCTACGCCATGGGCGGCCGACCGCTGATGGCCATCGCCATTCTGGGTTGGCCTTTGGATAAGCTGCCGCCGGAGGTGGCGGGCAGGGTGGTGGATGGTGGGCGCCAGGCCTGCGCCGACGCGGGTATTCCCCTGGCCGGTGGCCACAGCATTGATGCGCCGGAACCCATTTTCGGGCTGGCGATAACCGGGCTCAGCCGCCGGCAACATTTAAAACAAAACAATCAGGCGCAGGCAGGGGATACATTGTATCTGACCAAGCCGCTGGGGGTGGGCATTCTCACCACCGCGCAGAAGCAGGGTAAACTGTTACCGGAGCATCAGCACCTGGCCCGTGATCTGATGTGCCGGCTCAACAGCGTGGGGGCGGAAGCCGCCACCCTGGAAGGAGTGACCGCCATCACCGATGTCACCGGTTTTGGCCTGCTGGGGCATCTGCTGGAGTTGTGCGAGGGCAGTGGCTTACAGGCCCGGCTGGAGGCCGCGGCGGTGCCGGTGATTCCCGAAGCACTGAACTATCTGGCCCAGGGTTGCGTGCCGGGAGGTACCGGCCGCAATCTGGAAAGCTATGGCCACAAACTGGCCCCCATGAGCGATCTAGTGCGTAGTTTATTGTGTGATCCGCAAACCAGCGGCGGCCTGTTGCTGGCGGTGCGGCCCACCGGCACTCAGGAGCTGGAGTCATTGCTGCAACAGCAGGGTATCGATGTCTGGCCCATCGGCACCTTGCGTCCTGCGGAGGATGAGCACTGGGTGGCGGTGACGGGCGAGTTGGCCGGAGCCCTGACCCAGTGAGTACCGCCATGCTGTGGCAGGGCGCGCTCCAATTGCGCCAGCTGTTATTGAACGACACGCCCCTCATCGATACTCGTTCTCCGGGTGAATTCGCCAAAGGGTCGCTGCCCACCAGCGTCAGTCTGCCACTGATGACCGATGCCGAGCGGGCCCGGGTGGGCACCTGCTATAAGCGGCAGGGGCAGGCCGCCGCCATCGAACTGGGGCATCAATTGGTGTCTGGTGACACCAAATCGCAACGGGTGGCGGCCTGGGTGGCGTTCGCCCGACGTCATCCCAACGGCGCCTTGTATTGCTGGCGCGGCGGCCTGCGCAGTCAGATCTGTCAGCAGTGGATGGCCGAGGCCGGCTGTGAATATCCGCGGGTGGTCGGCGGCTACAAAGCATTACGCCGCCTGTTGATCGATGAGCAGGCGCGCATCTGCCAACAACAACCCCTATTGTTGTTGGGCGGACGAACCGGCTGCGATAAAACCGGCTTGATTCGACAACTGCCCCTCACGGTGGATCTGGAGGGGCTGGCCAATCATCTGGGTTCCAGTTTCGGCCGTCGGCCCGGTGGGCAGCCGTCGCAATTGCAATTTGAAAACGCGTTGGCGGTGGCGCTGATGAAAGCGGAGCAGAGTGCGCGGCCCAAAGGGGCTCCAGTGTTGCTGGAAGACGAAGGCCGGCTGGTGGGGCGTTGTGCCCTGCCGCCGGATTTGAGTCGGGCCATGGCCCGCAGTCCCCTGGTGTTGCTGGAGCTGTCTCTGGCCCAACGGGTCGAACACAGCTATCACAATTATATTCTTGGCAAACTGGCGGCCTGGCAGACTCATCTGGGAATGGAGCAGGGATTTGAAGCCTTCGCTGAGGATTTAACCCAGTCGCTGTATCGCGTGCGCAAACGCTTGGGGGGCGTGCGCTATGACGGGATCAGCAAACAGTTACACCAGGCCCTGAAGTGTCATCAGCAGGGGGATGCGGAAGCGCACCGGGGTTGGATCGAGGCGCTGTTGGTGGATTACTACGACCCCATGTACGATTACCAGCTTAGTAAACGCCAGCACCTGATTCGGTTCCGCGGTGATCGCGAACAGGTGCTGGACTATCTTGCCACTGCCGGCATTCATGGCAGTTGAATCACACCGAAGGGGGAATCATGACATTATTGCGCGGATTACTGGCAGGACTCTGGTTGTTGGCCGGTGGGTGGGCGGTCAGTCTGCCCACTGAGGCCCAGGCCGACAGCTTTGTGTTTACCGCCATTCCGGATCAGGATGAATCGCGGCTCCAGGCCCGCTTCGGCAAAGTGGCGGACTATCTTAGCGCCAGGTTGGGGGTGGAGGTGCACTATGTGCCGGTGAAATCCTACGCCGCCGCCATTACTGCGTTTCGCAACAATCAGGTGCAACTGGCCTGGTTTGGCGGATTGTCCGGGGTTCAGGCCCGGCGGCTGGTACCCGGCTCCGAGGCGTTGGCCCAGGGCTACGAGGATCAGTTTTTCAAGACTTATTTTATTGCCCATCACAGCACTGGTATTGAGCCCGCTGACAAGCTGCCGGCCAGTGTCAAAGGCAAAACCTTTACCTTCGGTTCCAAAGGCTCTACATCCGGCCGTCTGATGCCGGAATTTTATCTGCGGCAACGGTTTGATGCCGCCCCCGATGAGATTTTTTCCCGGGTGGGCTTTTCCGGCGATCATACCCGCACCATCGCTCAGGTCCAGACCGGGGCCTATCAACTGGGCGCGGTGAACTACGCCGTCTGGGATGCGCAACTGGCGGCAGGTAAAATCGATACCGATAAAGTCCGGGTCATCTGGACTACACCCACCTATCCGGATTATCAATGGACCATTCGGGGTGATGTGGACCAGCAGTTTGGTGCCGGTTTCAGCCAGCAGGTACGCCAGGCGTTGCTGGCCATGGAGGATCCGCAGCTACTGGCCAGTTTTCCCCGTCAGAGTTTTGTGCCCGCAGGCAACCAGGATTACGCGCCCATTGAGGATACCGCCCGGTCCATTGGGCTGCTGGACGAATAACTCATGACAGAAACGCCACTGTTTCAGTTGCAGGCGCAGTCATTCCACTACGGAGCGCATTGCGTATTGCGGGATATCAGCCTGACTATCCGGCGCGGTGAGAAAGTGGCACTACTGGGGCCATCCGGTGTGGGCAAAACCACCTTGCTGGACGGCCTGTACCGGCTGCGTCCGGAGCTGAGTGCGCTGCAACCGCAGAGCGGCGGACTGGTGGAATTGTTGTCGGCTTATCAGAATATTTTTATGGGGGGGCTGGGGCGCATCGGCACCGCGGCGGCGCTATGGAATCTGCTCCGGCCCCTGGCCGCCGAGCGGCGTGCCATCGAAGCGCTGGCCCAGCGCCTGGGATTGGAGCACCGGCTCTGGTACTCCGTGGATAAACTCTCCGGCGGTCAGCGTCAGCGGGTGGCTTTGGGGCGGGCGCTGTTTCGGCGGCAGCCGGTGTTTCTGGGGGATGAGCCACTGTCGTCGGTGGACCCCCTGCAGGCGCACCAGTTACTGAGCTGGGTGCTGGAGCAACACGATACCGCAGTGGTAAGTCTGCATAACCGACAACTGGCGTTGAATTTTTTTGAGCGGGTTATTGTGCTGGGTAACGGTGGGATTATCCATGATGGTCCGACCCGGGAGCTGTCTCAATCACAGTTGGATCAGTTTTATCAGCAGACCGGAAGCTCCACCTCGTTACCTTCGCCAGCGGCCGCCAGCGCCGGTGAGGGTTGGGTGATACGCACGTCATGATGCCGGCACTGACACCAGACTGGTGGCGGGAGTCCAGTGTCCGCCGTCTCAATGGCGTCAGCTTATTGATGTTGGTGCTGGCGTTGCTGGCGTTGCCGCTGGCGGATTTCGAAGTTTACCGCAGCGAACCCTGGGCGGAACTGGGCCGGATGGGATGGGGCCTGCTAACTCCGGCCTGGGAAGATCCGTCGGAACTGCTATGGGGGCTGGTGCACACTCTGGCATTCGCCGTGTTGGCCATTGCTCTATCGGCGCCGCTGGGTCTGTTGCTGGCACTGGTGTTTCACTGGCGGCCGGTGCGGTTGGTTTGCGCCGCGCTGCGTTCAGTGCACGAATTGTTTTGGGGCCTGATCTTTATGCAGCTGTACGGCCTCAGCCCGTTGACGGGCATACTGGCCATCGCCGTTCCATTTACCGGTGTGTTTGCCAAAGTGTTTGCCGAAATATTTCTGCAGCAGTCACGGCAGCCCGCTACCACCCTGGCACCGGGAGTGAATGCGCTTAAGCGTGCGGCTTATACCCTGATTCCGCAATCCTGGCCCGCACTCAGGAGTTACACCCGCTATCGCTTTGAATGCGCATTGCGGTCCAGTGCGGTGTTGGGTTTTATCGGCCTGCCCACGTTGGGCTTCCACCTGGAAACCGCGTTGAAACAGGGGCAATACAGCGCCGCGGGTGCCTTACTTTGGGCCTTTCTTCTGTTGATCGCCAGTCTTCGCTACTGGCTGCGGGGCTGGCTGCTGGTGCCTGGTGTGGTGGCGGCGGTCTGGGCTCTGCCGGACACTGTTGGTTTCGGTACCGGCGGCTCCCTGTGGCGGTTCGTCACAGAAGATATCTGGCCCCGGGCGTTGCTGGCAGGGGACTGGCCCGGAGTGGGTCGGTGGCTGGCCTGGCTCTGGCAGGAACAGATCTGGCCCGGCACTGTGCAGACTCTGGCGCTGACTCAGGTGGCGGTGGCGGCCACCGGGTTGATGGTGTTGTTGTGCTATCCCTGGGCCAGCCGCAGCCTGATGGGTCCCTGGCTGCGCTGGCCCGGCCGCTTTCTGTTATTGGTGTTGCGTTGTATCCCGGAACTGATGCTGGCGTTTGTTTTTCTGCTGCTGCTGGGGCCCTCGGGGTTGCCGGTGGTGCTGGCCCTGGCGTTACACAACGGCGGACTGATTGCTTTTCTGGTGGCCAACGCCAGCGATGCGGAACACCCGCGTCAAGGGGCTCGCCCCGGTGAGCCCCGTGGACTGCTGCGTTATGCTTATGTGGAAACCCCGCGTCGCTACCCGGCGATGTTGGCATTGCTGTTTTATCGCTGGGAAGTGATCCTGCGGGAAAGCGCAATCCTGGGCCTGCTGGGGGTGGCGACCCTGGGTTTTTATATCGACTCCGCGTTTGAAGAAATACGTTACGACAGGGCGTTCCTGCTGATTGTTGTGACAGCGTTCCTGAATATTCTGGTGGACGGGGCGTCCCGGCGCCTGCGCGGCTCCATGGTCCGTTGACCACTCTGGCCCCACTTTTGTGTGCGCCACATCACGTCATTACCGCCGATTGAATTACCGTACCTGGCGGCTGTCACCGGAGTGCTAAATCC
This sequence comes from Pseudomonadales bacterium, assembly GCA_002701845.1. Lineage (GTDB taxonomy): Bacteria > Pseudomonadota > Gammaproteobacteria > Pseudomonadales > Ketobacteraceae > Ketobacter. Next base: position 16,493 of record NZXG01000014.1, on the reverse strand, counting down.
TTCCCTGTATTAGGGTTATAGCCCTGGGTCCTGGTTTCCAAAACAGCATCACATCTTCCGTGCCGCCCGCTGCTCAAACTCCCACTAAAGTCTCGTGACAGCCTCGAAAATTACCTGCCAGCAGCTACTTTCTTAGTAGCTAACACGAGGTTAGCCGAACACCTCAACGGGTAAGGAGCAGTACCTTGAAACAATCCATTCTATTGTGCTCGACCGCGATACTGGCGGGCACACTAGCCGCATGTGGCGGCGCAGACAGCGCTGGCGGTCAAACCACAGCGATGACATCCGGTGGCACTACGGAAACCGTTTCCCAAAACGCGCCGGAAACTTCACTGGTGAGCAGTCAGGTCACTACCGGCCGGTTTCTCGACAGCGCCGTTTCCGGCCTTTATTACGAAACTGACAGTCTCAGCGGCTTTACCGACATCAACGGCAGTTTCAGCTACCGTCCCGGGGAGCAGATCACTTTCTATCTCGGCCGTACTCTGCTCGGGGATGCCCTGGCGCAGGAGGAAGTGACGCCTCTGGATTTAATCGATGCTGAAGACAAACCTGACAAATTGCAGAACATGCTGCGGGTGCTGCAGACCATCGACAGCGACTCGGATCCCAGCAACGGTATCAGTATCAGTGACAGTGCCCACGATTACCTGGCGCAGTTTCCCCTGCCACTCAATGAACCGGCGACGCTGTTTGAAGCCAATGGCATCGTGCAGGACATGATTGCGGCAGTGACCAATGGTGTGGGATTGAAGGATGCCCTCAGTGCGTTCGAGCATTTCCACGCCACACTGCTGGCCTCAAGGCGTCAGACTGATGACACCGTGGTGCTGGATCTTTTGGGTACCAAGTGGGATGGCGTGGTGCGCTCATCGGCGTGCCCGGAGACCGCCACTGCAGAACTGACCATGCGCTTCACCCCCTACGCCATTGTCAGCACGGGATATCACTCGTTGGATGAAGAATCCTGTACCCCCCAGGGCTATGGTATTCGTTTTGAAACCTATGAATCCAGTGTCACTTTTACCTGCGCCAATCAGTGCCTGGACAGCGACCTGAACCGCGTGGTCATCAGTCGCGATCAGAAAACGGTAACCACTTTGTCTCATCAGACCGGTTCTGATCGGATTTTATTGAGCATTGCACCCGAAATGGGTGCCTCAAGCACCCTGGCCCTGCATCGAACTAACTAAAAACGAAACCAGCCCGACCGTTGGGGTCGGGCTGAATTGCTACTTTATAACCAGCGTGTCCCGAGCGTTGTGATGAGGTTCAAAATTTGCGTGTGATAGGTCTCTCAGGGGTGGTGATGGAATTAGAAACCACTTTCAAAGGGCAGCAGTTATCACCAAAATTTCCCGCATCGCTAGCAACGGCACTCACCAGCAGAAGTGATTGGAGCCCATCGCCATGAGCAAAATAAGTGTCTTGTCAGGTATCGTTATGTTGTGTTTATCCGGTTATGCCTCTGCCGGAGTCAGTTTTAGTCTACATGACACTGCAACAGGCAAAACGGTACAGTCCGGAATACAATCCGGTAAGCAGGTTGTTCTGGGTGATTTGAACACCTACAACTTCAGTGCCCAGATTACAGACTTGTCCTTCAATAGTGTCCGCTTCTACGTGGACGATCAGCATGTAAGAACCGAACGCTTTGCCCCTTTTTCCGCATGTGGCGACGAGGGTGAAGACAGCTACTTCAATTGTGCCGATAACAGTACCTATCATCCCGAGTTTACTTTGATAGCCCAGGCTTACTCTGGAAATCAACCGGTGGGGGAGCCGGGTACGCTGCGTGTGCTCAAGGAGAATGCTGAGACTGAAGCCTTTTTCAAAGTGGTGGATGCTGATACTGATTCCGTTTCGGGCAGTTATAGTAGTGGTGCCGAAGTGGACATCGACACTGAATCGGCATTCAACGTTGCAGTGACCTTTAACGGTCTCAGTTATGATAGTGTGTTATTACGTACCAGCAGTGGGATTAGTCGTCGCGAGAGCGTGGAGCCTTACGCTTTGTGTGGCGACTCCGGAGGCGATTATTTTAATTGTGGTGACAGCTCCGCCTTCAGTAACGACTTTACTATTACGGCGCAGGCGTATTCTAATCAAAATCCGGTAGGGGAACCCGCTACCCTCAAAGTACGTAGAAGTGTTGTCAGCGAAACCACAAAGCCGGTCGCTTATTTTGGATTGATCGATGTCAATTCCAACGCGGTGATCGGTTCTTATGCTAACGGCAGCGAAATTTTGCTGGAAGATAACAGTGGCTACAACCTGGATGTGCATTTTGAAAACCTAGCCTATAACAAAGTCAGATTCAGCGCGTCCGATGGCAGCAGCCGGACTGAAAGTTTTGCTCCATATGCAGCATGTGGCGATTCCGACGGCAAATACTTTGACTGTACTGGTAGCGGTTCACTGAGCGGACAGATCACCTATACCGCCCAAGCCTATACTGACAGCACGCCGGTGGGTGAACCGGTCAGTGTGACGGTGATTGCCGGCAGTGCAACGCCCCCTGCTACTGATTCCGGCTCAGACGCTGATACCACCGTTGCACCCGTTATCACATCCGTCTCCGGCAACCAGATTGTTTCGGAAGGTGGCGATGTGACCTTGACTGTGCAAGCCTCGGGTACCAGTCCCAAGTATCAGTGGTACTTCAACGGCTCTGCCATTAGTGGCGCCACCAGCTCTAACCTGGTTTTGAATGATGTTACTCCGGATGAGCAGGGGCAGTACCATTGTGTAGTCTCGAACAGTGCCGGTAGCGAGAACAGTGGAACAGTGAGTGTGTCCGTGTTGGCGGCCGTTACAAATTTTGATATTCAGGTGTCATGGAATAGACCCTCGCAGCGTGCGGATGGCTCGCCCCTGGCAGCTAGTGAAATCGACTCGTATCGTGTGTACTACGGCTCTACTCAGGAGTCCGGCTTTGGCAGCATGGTGGAAGTGAATGGTAGCAATAACCAGGTTGTGCTGGAGAACTTAGCCACAGGTGAGTACCAGTTTGCGGTGTCCACTGTGGATATCAATGGCCTGGAAAGCAGTATGTCCGAGCGTCACGTTTTAGCAGTGGAATAAAGTTTCCTGGATTTCACTAATAAAGCTCACTTTGGCAGGGCCACTCTCCTACGGGGAGTGGCCCTTTTCTTGGTTCAGAACACGTAGCTGATGCCACAGAGTTCTTCCGATAGCGACCAGAGCCGGGAGCGGGCCGCGGCATCCTGTGCCTGCTCATTCACGGGTACCACCACCGGGGCGCCACGGGTCTGCTTGCGCCCGGCGGGACCCACCGCTTCACCACCCTTGAGATCATTGTCCAACGCGGCATAGAGAGTGGGTAAGGCGCCGTCGGCGGTGGGCTGCAGAATCAGCGGGCCGAAGATGGCCAGCATCCACCGGATCGGCAGTGACAGATGGCGGGATAGGTCCGATTTGGAGTAACCGGGGTGGGCGGCCAGGGCAATCGTATTATTTCCTGCTGCCTGCAGGCGCTGGTTGAGTTCCAGGCCAAACATCAGACAGGCCTGTTTGCTTTGGGAATAGGCTTTGGTGGCGTCATATTTTTCTTTGAACTGCAAATCATCGAACTGAACGCCGTGCCAGTCGGCGGCCAGGCTATACAGGCTTACCACGCGGGAGCCGGGCGTGGCTGTGAGCATGGGCAACAGTAGGCCCGTTAACAGAAAATGCCCCAGATAATTGACGCCCAACTGACCTTCAAAGCCGTCCGCCGTCTGGAAGTAAGGGGTTATCATAATGCCGGCATTGTTAATCAGTAGATCCAGGCGCGAATGTGCTTGCTGAAAATTGGTGGCGAAATGCCGCACCGAGTCCTGGCTGCCGGTGTCAATGAGTTCCACAGTAATCTGAGCTGACGGCAGCTGGCTCAGAATCTCTTGGCGTGCCGATTCCGCGCGCTTGGCATCACGACAGGCCATAATGACCTGTGCACCTTTTTCCGCCAATGCCCGCGCGGTTTCAAAACCCAATCCGGTGTTGGCCCCGGTAACAATGGCCACTCGGCCGGTCTGGTCAGGTGCAAGTTTGGGGGACCACTTGTTTCGCATAACAACCACTCGTTCGCCTGGGGGTGTATAGAGCTTTGCCCGCTAACATGCAGCATCACCGGAAAGGTTGCAAGTCAACTGATGCAAAGTGGGCGCAACCGGTGAGCATACTAGGCTCGGGCTTCAGTGTCGGAGACTTCCGGTGGGAGGTTACCGGCTCAGTCAACTGGCATTGGCGCCAGGGGCAACTGGCGCCGGCGGCTGCGACTCAACAACTGTGGTAGGGCGGTTCATTGTAGTGGTAAGCCAGTTGCATGGCATCCAGCATGCTCCAAAACACATCCAGTTTGAACTGCAGTATCGCCAGTGCGTTTTCCTGTTGTTGGCGGCTGACGAAGTGGTCCAGGGTGGTGGCCAGGCCATGCTCCACATCGCGGCGGGCCTCCCCCAGTCGGCGCCTGAAATAGTCGTAGCCTGCCTGTTCGATCCAGGGATAGTGCTGCGGCCAGTTATCGAGTCGGTTTTGATGGATACCGGGTGCAAACAATTCGGTTAATGACGAACATACCACTTCCTGCCAGGTGGCCTGGCGGGCGAAATTCAAATACGCATCGCAGGCAAAGCGGACTCCTGGCAGTACATGCCGGCAGTCCCTGACCTCATCGGCATCCAGACCCACGGCACGGGCCAGGCTCAACCAGGCCTCAATACCACCCGTATTGTCGCCATAACCATCATGGTCCAGGATCCGCTGCACCCAGTGCTGACGCACGTTTTGGTCCGGACAGTTGGCCATGATGGCGGCGTCTTTCCGGGGAATCGTAATCTGATAGTAAAAGCGGTTGGCCACCCAGCCCCGAATCTGTTGGGGAGTACACTGGCCGCTGTTCATGGCCACGCTGAAGGGATGGTGGATGTGGTAGAGACGGCCTTTGGCCCGCAGTTGCTGCTCGAATGCCTCACGGCTCCAGGCTGGGATTGCGCTCATGGTTGGTGTCCTTGGCGTTTGGTTTCGTACAGGGCGAATGCAGTAATATCGTTATCCGGCGTCGTCCACTGGCAGACTGTTGGTATTGCGCACCGGTTGTTGGGGCGATCGCATGATGAGTTCCGGGTTGGGGGGTGCGTTGCGCAGCCTGACCACCACCTGATGATTGGGGGAGCGGTCGCATACCGGGTCAGAGTTGGCCGGGTCACCGGTTAACTGAAACGCCTGACAGCGGCAGCCGCCGTAATCCTGGTGCCGCTCCGGACAGGCACGGCATTCTTCCGGTAGCCAGTCCTCACCCCGAAAGTGATTGAATAACGGCGAATCCTGCCAGATCCACTGCAGGCTGTGTTGCTGAATACGGGGCACCGCCATAGCGGGAAATTCCTGGGCCCCCTGACAGGGCAACACCCGCCCGTCCGGCGTTACGCTAATCAGGGTGGTGGCCCAGCCGTTGGTGCAGAGTCGGGGTCGCGTCTCATATAGATCCGGCACCACAAACAGGACTTTCATTTGCTCACCATGGCGCTGCCGAAACGTCTGTACAGTTTGCTCGCGGCCAGCAGTTGTTCCTGGGTTGGCAGTAGCCCGTGAAGATTCCGCAGGGCCCAGCCATGGTACTGACAGTTGGCCAGTTCCACGGTTTCCGTACCCAGCTCCAGGGCCATTTCCAGCATGGACTCCACCTGATGAATGTTGTGGCGGTGGAGCACGAAGTTATGCACCGACGGGATTCCCGCCTCGCGGATAAGGCGGGCCATTTTCAAACTGGTCAGAGCCGGCGAAGAACTCGCTAATCTCAGCGCTGGAGCCCTGGAAACTCACTTGAATGTGATCGATACCCGCCTGCTGCAGGCGAGTCAGTCGCGTCGGCGTCAGCCCCACGGTGGAGGTGATCAGGTTACTGAAAAAGCCCAGCTGTCTGGCTTCAGCCACCAGTTCCTCCAGATCCGGGCGCACACAGGGCTCGCCGCCGGACAAGCCGAGCTGGACCGCGCCCATGGCGCGAGCCTGGCGCAACACCGACACCCATTGTCCGGTGCTCAGTTCCCGCGCCTTCACTGCAGGATAATCAACCGGGTTGGAGCAATAGGGGCATTGCAGAGGACAGGCGTAAGTCAGTTCTGCCAGCAACCAAAACGGAACGGGGTTCATAGGCGATCCGGGGTAATAACCAGCCAGTTTTCCTGCAGCGCCGTGGCCAGAAACTCGCGGACATCGGCTGCCAGATTGGCATCCGGAAATTGTTGCTGCAGCGTGGCGATCAGCGTCCCCACCGAAACCTCATCCTGACACAGGCGCAAAATGGCACTGGCACTGTCGTTAAGCGTGACCATGCCTTCGGGAAACAGAATTACCCAGGCCTGCTGGTGCTGTTCCCACTGCAGGCGGATACCCCGGCGCAATGCAATTATATCGTGGTCAGTGGGCGCGGCGACGGTCACAACCGAATCTCCATACCGTCCCATGCCACTTCGATGCCCGCCTGGCGGACCTGTTGGTATTCAACAGAGTATTCGTTCAATATGGGGTTGGTGTTATTAATATGAATAAAAATTTTTCTGGCGGCGGGGAATCCGGCCAGTAATTCGATCATACCATCCTTGCCTTCCAGTGGTAGATGTCCCAGATCCCGGGCCTGCTTATGCGATAGTCCCACCAGGCGCATCTCATCTTCGCTCCAGAAGGTACCGTCCACCAGCAGGCAATCCGCTTGCGCCATCACGGCTAACAATTCCGGAGTCAGTTCTCCCAACCCGGGAGCATAGAACAGGCTGGTTCCGGTTTTGCGGTCCCGCACCATGAGACCGATATTGTCCCCGGCCTGAGGCGCGTCCCGGCGGGGTGAATAGGGCGGCGCATTGCTGCGCAGTGGAATCACTGAAAACGCCAGCTCCGGCAGAAAGGAAACCTGAAACGATCCATTGTGGTGTTCCGGCAGTGGTTGGTGCAATAGGCCGTCATTCCAGTGGGATAGCACAGGCAACAGCGGAAAGTGCTGGCTCAGTTCTTGCTGCACGGATGGGGTGCAGAACAAATCCATGGGATAGCCTTCCCGCAACATAACCAACCCGGTCACATGGTCCATTTGCGCATCGGACAATAACACGGCCTGCACCGGTGACTGTCTGACGGATTGGGTTGGGCCATGGGGAAGGGTTGCCAGTTGTTGCCGGATATCGGGGGAGGCGTTGACCAGAAGCCAGTGCATGCCATCTTCACTGATGGCAATAGAGGATTGGGTGCGGGGCCGATAGCCGGGATGACCGGTTCGTACGTTGCTGCAGTTTTGGCAGTGGCAGTTCCACTGCGGGAATCCACCCCCCGCAGCGGAACCAAGAACAAAAACGTACATGGGTTTTAACGGGCAGCCACGTACATTGTCATTTCAAAGCCAAGGCGGAGTTTTTTGTAAGTTGGTTTGGTCCACATAAATCAAATTCCTCTTTTTTAGTCACGTGATGAGTCATGTTATTGGTCATGCGGTCAGTCACGTTATGAGTTTGCCTAACAATGGCGTGTTGAGTGACACCGTTAGTTGCAATGGATTTAAGATGTGATGATTGATGTTCCGATCAGGCGATGTTTCGGTTCAACGTTTGCCATTACGGCGTCATCATCTTCCGACGGACACGAAGGTCCAATCAGAGATTCCCTAGTATGCCTTCATAAAAACGCTGATACGTTGACGTCAGTCAGAGGAGGGCGGCCATTTTCTGCAAAGAAAATGGCGCATTTTAAGGTTCACTTAAGGAAGGTTTCACCCACCAGGCTTTCGCTGAGTGTCCAAAGCTGCTGTGCCCGTTCCGGGTCCACCGCGTAAGGACGTACGCCACCTTTGCGGGCCACCGGCGCCACCTGGCAGTCCTCACAATAATGACCACCGATCTCATCCGCGTCTGCGGTAAAGGCGGCCCACAGACTGGTGGCGGCGCCCTGAGCGGGGGTTTTGTAACCGCGCCGGGGGGGCGTCCGGATCCGCTTCCGCCCGTCCCATCGCGATCATCCGGTCAATCAACTCCGCCGACATGTGGCGGGCCAATTCTGTCAGGATCCCCCCGGGATGCACCGCCGCTGCTCTGATGCCCTGCCGGCGGTGAAGACGATCGAATTCCACCGCAAACAGGGCGTTCGCCGTCTTCGAAGCACCGTAGGCAATGATGGGATCGTATTGCGTACGCTCGAAATTGGGATCGCTGAGATCAATATCACTGAACTGGTGACCTACCGATGACAATGAAATCACCCGGCCGCCGCTGGCAACCAGATCCACCAGCAAATTGATCAGCAGAAAATGCCCCAGGTGATTGGTGCCGAACTGACTTTCAAAACCATCCACCGTGCGGCCAAACGGCGGTGCCATGACTCCGGCGTTGGCGATAATGGCCTACAGGGGATAGGCCAGTTCAACGATCTGGCCGGCGGCCTGGCGCACGCTGGACAGGTCGGCAAGATCCAGGGGCACCAGAGTCACCCGGTTGTCGCATTCCTGGTAGCCGGCAAGCGCTGTGCGGGCTTTGGCAAGATCCCGGGCGGTACCGATGATGTGAGCGCCCCGCGCTGCCAGGGCCCGGGTGGTCTCCACCCCCAGACCGGCGGAAACACCCGTGATCAAATAGGTCTGGCCTGACAGGTTCTTACCGGCCAGTACCTCGTCACTGGTGGACTCCCAACCGAACTGTTGCATCGTTTCTGCTCCCGTAAATCTGTGTTAGCTGGATAGAATCGTCTCAGCCGCACAATGTTTGCGCAACCCAGTCGAACGGCTTTCCACAGCGGCTTCCTCCGGAGTCAATCATGGTTGTCGATGGAAGCAAATTGTCGTTATAACGCATTGAAATTTGGGGTAAATTCGCTCCCGGCCCGGGAGTGTGACCGGGCGCCGGCTTGATCGGGCGCCGATCTTCCGTTAGTAATTGAGGTGCCTTGAATCTTTACATCCTGTTAGGGCTTTGACTGTGAATGGCGGGGGTGGTCGGCATGGAGAAACAACAGCTGCACAAACAGAGCCTGGAAAAGACCCAGGCGGATTTCCACTATCTGCTGGAGAGCTTCAGTGCCATGCTGGCGTCCCTGGGGGAACAGGCGCTGGCCGCTTATTTGAGCCGGCTTGACAGCAACCCGACGGTGGCCGGTGACAGCATCAGTGACAGTAAACTGTTGCAGGCGTTGAGTATTCGTTTTCAGTTGCTAAGCCTGGTGGAGGAAACCAACTCCACCCGCTTGCGGCGACAGCTGGAAAACCAGAGCGGACTTGCCGCTGTGCGGGGCTCCTGGGCCGAAACCCTGAGCCTGTTGCGCCGGCAATACAGCGAATCGGAAATTGCCGAGGTGATCGGCGGGCTCAATGTGGTGCCGGTGTTGACTGCTCATCCCACGGAGGCGAAACGGGTGACGGTGTTGGAAATCCATCGCGCTTTGTATCAGCTGCTGGTGCAGCGGGAGGATCCTCAACTGACCCCCCAGGAGGCCGATGAGCTACATCGTAACCTGCTGCAATTGCTGGAGCGCTGGTGGCGTACCGGCGAAATCTACCTGGAAAAGCCCACGCTGGAGGATGAGCGCAGCAACCTGCTGTATTACCTGGCCAAGATCATGCCTCAGGCGCTGCGGCGCTCGGATCAACGCCTGCTATACGCCTGGGCCGACGCCGGCTTTAACCCGGAGCTGTTGTCACGGGCTCACCAGTTACCCCGGCTTCAGTTAGGCAGTTGGGTGGGTGGTGACCGGGATGGGCATCCGTTCGTGACGCCGCAGTTCACCGCGGACACCCTGCGGGAGCATCGCCGGGCCGCCTTGCAGCTGCAGCTGGAGGGCTTGTTGGAACTGGCCCGCCAGCTCAGCCTCTCCTCTTTGACCCAAACAGTGCCGGACTATTTTCAGGACGCCCTATGGACCCGCGCTGCCAGTCACGGCCACCAGGGGGAGGCCGCTTTGAACCGTAACCCCAACGAACCCTGGCGTCAGTTTGCCAATCTGATGGTGCTGCAATTACGCAATACTATCGCCGAATCCGCCGGCGGTGACACAGCAAACGGGTACGCCAATCCGGAAGCCGTGCTGGATGACCTAGCACTGCTGGAACGGTCGCTGCTGGAGGTGGGAGCCCGGCGTCTGGTGGCGGAACTCATATTCCCGCTGCAGCGCAATCTGATCTGTTTTGGTTTTCATCTGGCGAAACTGGATATTCGTCAGAACAGCGCCTATCACGAGGTCGCGCTGACTCAGATTCTGGAAGCCAGTGGTATAGCGGATTTCCGCTACGACCAATGGGATGAAGCCCAGAGACTGGCATTTATCAATCGGGAACTGCAGAGCCAGCGTCCGTTCCTGCCACCGGGACATCGCTGCGGTGAACAGGCTGATAATGTATTAGGATACCTCAAAGCGGTTAAGGCGCACGGTGACCGTTACGGCTACGCCGGTGTGGGATCGCTGATAGTCAGTATGACCCGCAGCCTGAGCGATCTGCTGGTGATGTATCTGTTGTTGCGGGAGGTGGGCCTGAGTCGGGTACCACTGCAGGTGGTGCCGCTGCTGGAAACCATCGAGGATCTGGCGGCCGGGGAACGGATTCTGGACGACTTTCTTGCCCACCCGCTCAGTCGCCAGCGTCTGTTGCCGGCCGGGGGTGATAACGCCGAACCGCTTCAGGAGATCATGCTCGGATACAGCGACAGCAATAAGGACGGCGGCATACTTGCCAGTCGCTGGGCCATCTACCAGGCTGAGCAGAAGCTTACCCGAATCGCCCGCCGTCAAGGCGTAGCGCTGTGTTTTTTTCATGGTCGCGGCGGCACTATCAGCCGGGGTGGAGGTAAGATTCACCGGTTTATGGAAAGCATGCCTCCCGGCACCGTCAGCGGCACCATCAAAATGACCATTCAGGGCGAGACCATTGCCAACCAGTTCGCCAATAGTGCCAATGCCGCCCACAACCTGGAGATGTTGGCTTCGGGTACGGCAAAGCAGGCGGCGCAGCGGGATCTGCAGGATGAGTTCGCAGCGGATTATGCCCTGATGGAACAACTGGTCACGGTATCCAGGCAGGCGTACAGAGAGCTACTGGATCATCCCGATTTTATCCGCTTCTACAGTGAGGCCACGCCCATTGATGTGTTGGAACAAAGCCGGATCGGTTCCCGGCCGGCCCGGCGTACCGGCAAGCGCTCCCTGGCGGATCTGCGCTCCATCCCGTGGGTCTTCAGCTGGAGTCAGTCCCGCTTTAATCTGACGGGGTGGTTTGGTACCGGTGCCGCATTACAGGCGGTGATGGGCCAGGATGCCGCCAGCGGTAATAAACTGAGCGCACTGGCGCAGCGCTGGCCGTTTTTTAAATATCTCATGATCCACATCGAAACCAACCTGCTGGACGTCAACCCCGAGGTCATGCAGCGTTTTGCGGAGCTGGTGGGGGATGAGCAGATTCGCCGGTATCTACTGGACATGATATTGGCGGATTACCAGGCGGCGCTGAAATACACCGGAGCCATCCTGGCGGACCCGCTTTCCGAACGGCGCATGGAGAAACTGACAGCCAAGCAATTGCGGCACGCATCGCTGCAGGCGTTGCATCGGATCCAGTTGCACGACCTGCAACGCTATCGAACCCAAAAAGCAGCGGGGGATCAGGTGGAGCCGGCGTTGTTGAATCAACTGCTGCTGACGGTGAATGCTTTGGCGGGCGGTTTAAAGGGGACCGGTTGAATGGTACGCGGGTGTGATTACATGGCACTAGAATGCGTTGCCGGTGTCGGACGATGAGGTTTTTGCAGCGGGGCAAGATGGATTGCAAACCAGAGAGTCAGCGCACCCGGGCGGGGCGCTGACTTCCTGGGCGCGGTGATTATACCCGCTGCAGCTGTTTTTCCAGGTCTCCCGCCTTACGCCGGGCCAGGGCCAGGTTGGACTTGGCCTTGTCCAGCACCAGGTAGATGAACAGGCCTTCATTGGTCATGCTGGGACGGATAATATGAATCTGAGTATCCAGAGTGATCAGGATGTCCTCAATGTTGCCGCTGATACCCAATGATTTCATGGTTTTCATTTTAGCTTTGACCACATCGCTGTTGCCGGCGGCCGCCAGTTCCAGGTCAACACCGCCCCCGGCTTCACCCAGCAGCATACCGGACGTGTAATCAACGATTGCACAGCCCAGGGCGCCGTCTATTTCCATTAGACCCGCAGTGGTTTCTGAAATGTTTGACATGTATTCTCTCCTTAACAGGGTGTATAAATTCGCAACGGTTAGTGAACAGACTTGAGCTGACTATGTAAGTGTAGTTTTCTTTATTTCATCCGCCAGCCGGTTAATAAGAACCCGGAGTTTGCCGATGTTCATTTCATCCGAGGCGGATATGGCCAGTACAAAATCCTTATCCCCCAGACTCAATGCCACAAAGCCGATGTTGCCGCTCTGCGACTCAATAATGGTGATATTGAAGTGTTTGGCCAGAATCTGTTTGGACACGGCATTACTGACGGAATACAGGGTGCTGGCGGCCGCCGCCATGGTATCCACATCAAATTTGACACTGCCCCGGGAATGATTGTGAACCGGGAACCCGTCGGTGGTGGAAAGGCTGATCACTTCCAGGGCTTCGTAGCCATCCATGTAGGTCTGACATAGGTCTTTGGCAGCCGCGGCTACGGTTGTGTTATCCAGCATCGCTTTCAATCCAATCGTCATTTGAGTAACTGTCGTTTAATGCATCGAACAGCTGCAAAACCATGATCGATGACTCCACGTCCCTTGGGTCCACCGGATAGATGGGCGAGGCCAGATCGTAGTTGGCCAGCACCACTTGGAGATATTCGATAAAATTATCGAGGTCGGCATAATCGGTGTTTTCGCAGTGACTGATTCCAATCACCACCGGGACCTTGGTCCGGTGTGGGGCGAAATGATCGATCACCGTTTGCAGGCTCTCCAGCGCAAAGTTGTCGCTGTACTTCGCCAGAATCAGCAGACCCCAAAGCCCCTGGGTCACCATGTCCCAGAGCATGGAGAAGCGTTTCTGGCCCGGCAGGCCATAGAGCCCCAGCGCCACGTCCTCAGCCAGGGACAGTCTGCCGTAGTCGATACCCACCGTGGTGAACTCCTTGCCGATGTCCACACTGGAGCGGGCTTCGGTGGCAAACGGGGAGATTTCACTAATGGTATGGATCAGCTGGGTTTTGCCAGCACCAACTTCACCAACAATCGCAAGTTTTTTGTAGATTCTGTCCATAACGGATTAATTCACCTTGCTTCTGGGCGAAGTGATAAATTTTTTAATCAGTTGACTGAAACGATCCTGCTTTTCAGAGGTTTTTTGCTCTGCGGTTTTTTGCGGTTCGGCTTGCGCCGGGCTGACGCCGGCCGGCTGCTGATACATTTTGAGGCTCAGGGTTCCCAGGCTGTACAACAAATTAATAAACTGTTCGAGATCGGCCTCCGTTGGCCAGATTTTCCGATCAATCAGTGTCTGGTAGGGCACAAAGCGATTACTGATCAGTGAGCAGGTTTTCATGGCCGGCGGTGTCAGTTTCATTTGGGTTGGTTTAGGCCATGCCGAAAGCGAGACCGAATACTGCACCAGATCACTGTGCTTAAGCTCCTGAGCCTGCGGCGCGCCGGCGCCCGACGCGGCGGGCGCGCCTGCGGGTACCTGATTGCGTTCTGCTATGTAAATATCTTCATACAGTTTGCGATCTTTGGGCGATTCAAATACAAAATCCTTTTCCAGTTCTTTCTTCAGCCGGTTAAGGAAGAGCTGTTGAGATTCTGAGTCGGGTTTCACCAGCCTGATGGACCAGCGGTTGAAATAGGGCGTTTCGATTTTGCAATTGACGATAATGCTGCAGGTTTTAAACCGGGTGTCCATGCGGGTTTTATAAGCGGCTCTGGCTACTGCTTTGCCTTCCCCCTCCAACACCAACAGAACGGTATTCCGGTAAACGATAAAAATGCCCTTGATATCGTACTCAATATTGAATTTTCTCAAATCGTCGTACGCGTCCATCAGATAGGCTGACAGATTGTCCTGGAACGATTGAGGCAGTGTGCACAGGCAAACAATTCGTTTCATTGGGGGCTATAACTCGTCCTTAGGTCTCAGCAGCCGTGTGAATTCAGTCACACGAATGCTCACTGATCTTCTAACGAATGGGGTTAATCCGGTGCGCTTCGATAGTTTGAATAACCCAATCTCAAGAATAGACAGCGAGCTAGGACAATCAAATATTTGGCGATTTTTTTGGTCGCTTGAGAACTGTTACCGACACCCGGGCAAATATTCCTCAAACCGGCGGCGAAGGCGCCTGAGGGTGTCCGTTATTGGTGGTTGTGTCGTGGCGGAGGCCGGTGCTCTTGGGGTGCTATTGCCAGACCGGGCCTGAGATGTTGATCAGGGGCCTGTCACTCAAGTTCGGCTAAGACAAGTTTGACTAAGAAAGGTTTGGGCAATAAAGGACCGGATCATAAGAGGGGCATAAAAAAGGCGAAGAGGTGATGACACCCCTTCGCCTGCAATGCCTTAGCGGACTGCTTAACCGGCGGACTCAGCCGTGTTGCTGGGCGAGTTTTTGCTTTTGGTCGGCTCGCGCTTGTTCTTGCCCCAGCCGTTACCGGTGTCGTAGGTGCCGAACAGCCAGTCATATTGCGGTTGAGCTTCTGGTTCTCGGAATAGAGCTTGCGCTGCATCTTCTTGTCGTAGGATTCTTTATTGAGCTTGGCGGCGCGACCAAACACCGGGATGAACTTACCCAGCCCCCGGCTCACGATCTGGAAGACAATAATGCTGGCAAAGGCAATCAGGGATAGCCCCAAGTGATAGTTTTCCGGCAAAAAAGACATATTCAAGACTCCAGACAGTAAATCAGTTCTTTTCAGACAAGCCTCGCCAAAGGCCCTTGAGAACAGCGTTCTCGGAGAGTAAAGCGTATCACCCATCGGTGTCAACGGGAAAATCAGGGATTTTGGAAGCACTCAGGTTGACATGACCCGGGATCGCAGGCGAAATAGGAGAATACTGTTCTTCTGGAAACCGCCGTACCTCCGCTCATGAGCAAATCCGCCCCTTCGGATCAAACTGTCAGTAATCACCCACTATGGGAGAAGCGTTCAGCCCAGCGTGTCTTGGAGGTGGGTCACGACCATCTTATGGAACGCAGCCGCAAAATCGTCGAAACCGCCTATGAACTGCTGGATGAGGCAGGCCTGGAAGGCCTCACCATTCGTGCGGTGCTGACCCGTACCGGACTGTCCCGCCGCGCCTTTTACGAGCGCTTCGAGGGCAAGGACGACATGATCCTGGCGGTGTTCGAGGAGGCCATACGCAAGGCGGCCCGCCTGTTCGGTGAACATGTGTCCAAGCTGGACGACCCGCTGGAACGGCTGCGTCTGATCGTGCGGTTTATTGTGCTGGGTAAAAGCATGCAGCAGGGCGTGGTGAGCAACGACCGCCGCGGCGCCGCCCTCAGTCGGGAACACCTGCGGCTGGCGGAATCCCGACCCACAGACCTGAAGGCGGCCCTGCAACCGCTGATCGCCCTGATCGAAAAACAACTGGCCGACGGCATGGAGGCCGGCCTGGTGCGCAAGGACGACCCCCGGCGCCTGGCCACCCTGGTCTACAACCTGGTATCCACAACGGTGCATACCGAACTGCTCTCCGCCCAGGACTCGCCACTGGATCACACCAGCCGCACCCAGCTGGCCAATGACATTTGGGAGTTTTGTCGGCGGGCGATTGCGGCTTAAACGCCAGGCAACCCACACCCATGCAGGGTCATGCTGCTGGCATTAGGGTATGAGATGTTTGTGCTTTAGAGTATTTAGTGGCCTAGCACCTAATGGCTCAGTAGTCTTGCTATCACTGTTCGGTTAAAACTCACAGGCAGTAATTTGGTTGTCCTGTACGCATTTGCCTGTTCCTTCGGGAACGTCATCAACGATTTGACCGTAGAATCCCCGACCGTTTTGCTCAAAATAACCCTCTCCCTGTTGGCGACCGTTCTCAAAGTTGCCGCTGGCGATGGAATTAGTCTCAATACTGATTACGGTACCCTTCCCTTGTAATTCCCCATTATTCCAGTTTCCAGTGAGCACCATCTTATCTCTGAGGTACCAGGTTCCCTGCCCATGGGGTTTGCCATTTCTCATTTCGCCGACATAAACAGAGTTGTCAGTGCTAAGGAGCGTGGTGCCGGTGAATTTCTCGCTGACAGGCCCTGTCATCAGCTGCGGAGTTCCCGATCGCAACATTGAACTGCTGCTGCAGGCCGTTAACAACAGAGAAATTAATAACAAAAAGTATCGAAGCACTGTCAGATTCCTTTTATTTCCTTGACTACGACACTTTCATAGTTGGCCCAAAATAGATACTGGTCCCTGTTTCCTTTCATGTTGCATATTCCGGCGAACTTGATCAGTCATTCTGGAAGTATTTGATCACCTCAACCACGTAATGCATTGGGTCGGATATTAGCAACCTTACTGATCAAGT
>NZXG01000013.1 GCA_002701845.1 Pseudomonadales bacterium | reverse complement strand
GCATAGATGGCCTCTGGACTTCTTAAAGATGAGAAAAAGATATTTTCTCACAAGTTAGTCAATATGGGGAGTTTTTCAACAAGCTGTTAAATAAAAAATATGAATAAAAGTTCAGTGCAACCGGAACATTCACAGTATAGCGGAGCCCCTACACTGGGTGCAGTAGATTACTGTCAGGATGGCAGTGGCAAAGTTCGTAAGGGTGGCCCATAGTTGCAATCCTGACGGCCAAACCTGTATCCTCTGCGGGCCTGGTTTGCAGGAATGGCACCACCTGCTTAGTGTGTATGGTGGGGTGGCTGAGCGCAAACCCGTCCCTGAAGTGGGAGTTAAATACTGATATGCGGTCCTGTTCTACGGACGGCTGCTTCCACTTTTTCACAATGTAAAGCTCATATGGTCTGGCGTGGCTTCTCACCAGCAGGCTGGTGGTTGCGTGTGCCCGATGCAGAAGCAAACATTTAACTACGACAAGGAGGCATAGTTCAATGAATGCTGCTCAGGATTTGTATCCTTCCAGGGTGGAAAAAGAAGAAAACATCCTGGAGCGTGTAGACCCGATAGTGTACGGCAGGCCGGAACCGGCACGGGAACACGCGCTTTCGGATGCTCAAATGGCGTTTTTCGAGGATAACGGCTATCTGGTATTGCCCGACTGGTTGCCCGATATGGTGGATCCGGTACGGGAGGAACTGACTCACCTGAAACGAAAGTTGAAAGGCAGAGAGGAACTGGTGCTGGAGCCGGACAGTGGCAACCTGCGCAGTATCTTTGCCGTCCATGAACACAGTGAAATGATAGCCGAAGTGGCGCGGCATCCCAAGGTGCTGAACCTCGTTCAGCAGATACTGGGATCCGACGTTTATATCATGCAATCCCGGGTCAATATCAAGCCGGCTTTCCGCGGTAAATCCTTTCCCTGGCATTCGGATTTTGAGACCTGGCACGTGGAAGACGGTATGCCACGTATGCGCGCGGTTACCGCGTGGCTGATGCTGGATGAAAACACCGAGTTCAATGGGCCCCTCTATGTCATACCCGGTTCCCACAAGCATTTTGTGTCCTGTGAAGGCAAGACCGAGCAGGATAATCATAAGCAATCGTTGCGGCAGCAAATGGCCGGTGTGCCCAGTCCTGAGAGTATTGAGGCTCTGACTGAAAAGGGCCTGAAAGGCATTTATGGCAAGCCAGGCACTTTGGTCATTCACGAATGCAACTTGTTGCACGGTTCGCCGGACAATATATCCCCCTGGCCCCGGTCCATTGCCATGTTCGTGTTTAACAGTGTTGAGAACAGAAATCAGCGTCCATTCAGTGGGCTGAGGCCCCGTCCTGACTATCTTTCCAGTTCCAGTCAGGAGCCGGTGAGGACTGCCTCCGAAGAAACCTGATCCGCCAGGCCCAATGAGGCGCAACCGGCCCCCGATTCAGGTGTCAATCAGCCTGGCAGCAGCGGAATGGACACCGCTGGCCCGAGGCACCTGATCAACGGCCGCGAATCCGTTATAGTGGTACAGCAACTGTAACTGATGAGAAACAGCCCATGAGATTATTGTTATTTGCGCCTTTGATCATGGTGCTGATGGCCTGTTCCGGCTATCGCATGAAATCCAATGTAGACCCCGCCAGCGGGGACACTGTCACCACGGCGTACCCGGTACGCCTGATAGCAGGGGATCTGGATACTCCATACCAGGTCATTGGTCCGCTGGAGGTGATTATTCGCCCACCCTCTCCGTTTCACTCACCACCGGAAGCACGTCACGCACGCCAGGGACTGATCAGGAAGGCCCGGCAGATGGGTGCCAATGCGGTGATTAAGGTTACCATCCGGGAAGAATTCGATATCATCAGTTTTGGTCATATCAGTGCCAGCGGTATCGCGGTGCGCGTGCCCTGATTATTCTCCCTGGCAATTGTTCCCTACAGGAGGCATCCATGTACACAATTGATCCCAGCCCGGGTTCCTTTGCCGAGGCTGTAGCGCGACTACCTGCGGATACGCCGGTGGTGATGTTGAATCTGCTGGCGTTTCGCGAGCAGGCTGAGTATGACGAAGCTGATAGCGTCGAGCCCTGTACTGGCCGGGAGGCTTACCAGCACTACAGCCGGGAGGCGCTGCACCACGTTCAGGCCGTGGGCGGCCAAGTGGTGTTTATGGGCGCACCCCAGTATGCCCTGGTGGCTCCGGCTGATGAACACTGGGACGAAGTCCTGCTGGTACGTTACCCCTCCATTCAGGCGTTTGTAGCCATGGTGAAGGCGCCTGAGTACCAGGCAATTGCCAGGCACCGAACGGCGGCCTTGTATAATGCGAGGTTGGTGGCCATGCTTGAACACCCGGGTCGTTGAAGCGGCCATGGGGCTTTACCAGCAGAACCGGGTGGCCTGCCCCGAATGTGATGCCCTGCTCAACGTAGCGTCACCTCCAGCCGGAAAAAAGCTGGTGTGTCCCCGCTGTCGTGCGACGCTGTTGCGGTCTGCCCGTGACCCCGTGGGGCGCGGCCTGGCGCTCAGTCTCACTTCTCTGATTTTAATGCCTCCGGCGTTTCTTATGCCCATTATGACTTTTAATCTGCTGGGGCTGGACACTGTGGACACCATGGTTAAGGGCGTGCTGCATCTGTTTGCGGCGGGCTTCTGGTGGCTGGCATTACTGGTATTGTTTTGCAGTATGCTGGCGCCAATGCTGGAATCCTTACTGGTACTGCTGATCTGTCTGCTGGCCCGGTGGCGGGCATACGGGTCATTTTTGATAATACTGCTGAAGGCGCAACGCCGGATTCGCCGCTGGGCCATGCTGGAAGTTTATCTGCTGGGTATTCTGGTAGCCTATGTGAAAATGATTGATTCGGGCCAGGTGCACCTGGGGGTGGGGCTGCTTTGCTTTGTGGGCATGCTGTTGGCCACCACGCTCAATACCGTGATGTTTGACAGTCGCCCCATCTGGGAAGAGATTGGCCGGCGCGGAGGCTATCGGGCCAGGGGAGCAAGGCTTGCGTGAAAACCGCGCGCTCTGAGCAGCTGGTGTTGTGCCATGACTGTCGCCTGCTGGTACGCAGCCGGGGCGATGGCAGCAGCGCCTGCCCCCGTTGTGGCAGCCCCCTGCATCAGCGCAGGCCTCACAGTCTGGCTCGTACTTGGGCCTTTGTGATTGCCGCCTGGGTGGCCATGGCGCCGGCCAATCTGTATCCCATTATGACGGTGGTTTATTTCGGTGACGGTGAACCCGATACTATCGCTTCCGGTGTGATGCGGTTGGCGGAAGAAGGCATGCTGCCCATCGCCATGCTGGTGTTTGTCGCCAGTATTGCCGTGCCGGTGTTAAAGTTGTTGGGCATAATGTTGCTGCTGCTTACCATTCATTTTCGCTGGGCACTCAATAAGATGCAGTGCATGATTTTGTACCGTATCATCGAAGTGATCGGTGCCTGGTCCATGCTGGATCTGTTTATGATTTCCATTCTGGTGACGCTGGCGGATCTGGGGGCCGTGGCCCAGGTCAGTGCCGGCCCTGGTGCCTCGGCCTTCGCCATGGTGGTGGTGTTGACCATGCTGGCGGCGATCAGCTTCGACCCACGCTTGATCTGGGATTTGCAGGAAGAGGCTCATGACTGATCGGGAATACGAAGATGCCCTGATAAAGGACTCCCACTCCATCTCCATTGTCTGGCTGCTGCCATTGATCGCGATAGCCATCGGCGGTTGGTTGCTGGTGAAGTCTCTGGTGGAGTCGCCGATTGAGATCACCATTGATTTTGCCAGTGGCACTGGTATGGAGGTGGGCAAGACCAAAGTCATGTATGAAGGCATTACCGCCGGAGTGGTGACGGATATCCGGCTGGACACCACTGATCTGGACGGAGTGATCGCCACGGTGGAGATGGACCGGCAGATGGAGCCGTTATTACGAGAGTCCACGCAATTCTGGCTGGTAAAGCCGGAAATCAGCCTGCGGGGCATCACCGGGCTTGAGACCATTGTGACTGGTAACTATATCGGCCTGAAAGTGGGGTTAAGTGGCGATAAAGCCAACCACTTTACTGCGCTGGACTCGCCGCCCGCTCTGGACACTCAGGTGCCAGGTTTGCATCTTGAGTTACGGGCGGACGACCTGGGTTCGCTGCATGTGGATGCGCCGGTGCTTTACAAGAAAGTCGTGGTGGGCAGTGTGACCCAATATCGTCTGGTGCCGGATCAGGATGAAGTCAGCATTAGTGTTCATATCGAGGAGGAATATGCTCACCTGGTCAGCCAACAGACCCGCTTCTGGAATGTCAGTGGCATAGAGGCCAGCGCGGATTTGTCGGGGATCCAGGTAAAAACCGAATCCCTGCTGTCAGTCATTCAGGGCGGAATTACCTTTGATACGCCGCCGGTGACAGAGGCCAACCCGGCCGCCGGCAACGGTGACGTTTATCCCTTGTTTCCGGATTATGAAGCCGCCCGGCGCGGGGTGGAGGCTACTATTGTATTCCGGCCGCCCAAGTCACTGGAACCCGGCGCGACTCCGGTCATGCTGAATGGTTTTCAGGTGGGCCTGGTGCAGGCCGTCGAGCTGCGGGATGATCACCGTTCGGTACAGGCGACGGTGAGTTTTGATCCCCGGGTGGTGCCTTATCTCACCAAAGCCACCCGCTTCTGGCTGGTGGAACCCCAGATTTCTTTGCAGGAGGTGTCGGGGCTGGATACTCTGCTGAAGGGTAAATATGTGGAGATGGAGCCTGCGCCGGACACCGAGGCCGCCGCCAGTCGCGAGTTTGTAGCGTTGGCCCAGCCGCCAAAGGTGGATTACCAGCGCCCCGGGTTACACCTGAAGCTGGAGAGTCCGGAGCTCAGTTCTGTGAGTCGTGGTTCCCCGGTATTGTATCGCCAAGTCCAGGTGGGGCAGGTGCAGGCAGTGTCGCTGGCGGAAGCGGGCACCCGGGTCATTGCCGACATCACTGTTGAGCCACGATATGCTGATCTGGTTAACAGCCATTCCCGGTTTTGGAAAGCCAGTGGTGTGTCTGTCACCGGTTCTCTTTCCGGGTTGAAAATCCGCACCGAATCCCTGGCCAGCATTCTGCAGGGCGGCGTGGCTTTTTACAATCCGGAGGAAAGTGGGGAACCGGTGCGGAATGGCCATGTGTTCAACCTGTATGAGGATTACGAGCGGGCCCGGGAGGATGGGCTGGTGGTGCGCATCCATTTGCCCAGCAGTGAAGGGGTGGAACAGGGCACATTGATCAAATATCAGGGGTTTGTGGTGGGTGAGGTGCGCAGGCTCAGTTTGAAAGAGGATCTCGGCGGAATGGTTGCCGAAGCGGTTTTGACTCAGCATCCGCAACGCTTTGCGGTGGAGGGCACCCGCTTCTGGCTGGTGCAGCCCCAACTGGGCTTCACCGGCTCCGCCCATTTGGAAACCCTGATCAAGGGCCAGTATTTCCAGGTTCAGCCCGGCGCCGGACCCACCCGCTATGAATTTCAGGCAGCCCTGGAACCGGCGGCGGCACCGCCGCCCAGCGAGGGCCTGAATCTGGTGTTAGTGGCACCACGGTTGAGCTCCATCCGCCAGGGGCTGCGCATTTATTACCGGGATATTGTGGTAGGCGAAGTGACTGGCTATGAGTTAGGCCCAAACGCCAATGAAGTGCTGGTCTATGCCAATATCGAGCCTGACTACGCCACCCTGGTGCGGGAAGGTACCCGGTTCTGGAATGCCAGCGGCGTAAATATCGATGTGGGCCTGTTCAGTGGCGCCAGCATCAAGACCGAATCCCTGGAGGCGATTCTCGCCGGGGGTATTGGCTTCGCCACCCCGGACGCCGGGCAGACCCTGTCACCGGTGCCTGACGGTACCCGCTTTATCCTCCATGCCGAGGCGGAACCCGAGTGGTTGAACTGGGCTCCGCAGATACCTCTGCCCTGAACCGGCATTGGCTGTGGGGGCAAGGAGTGGGGACGCCAGAGTCTGGTGTCGCGGTGTTAAGTTTGCGATCATACGACGCCAACGTAGCAGCCAGATAACGGGTTTACATGAGCGCCAAACAAGTCAAACTGACGGAAATTGCCAGTGGCATGTTGCAAGCGGTGCCGGAGCTGCCGGCCCTGTTAAAGGGGGTTCGCACCATGCTGCATTCCGGGCCGGAAAAAAAGATGTCCATCGGCCGCCTGTTGGAGCACCAGGCCAGCACCCGGCCGGCGGCCACCGCCCTCAAGTTCGATGACAAGCTGTGGACCTACCGCAGTTTTAATGCCTGGGTGAACCGTATCGTGGCCCATTTTTCCCGCCTGGGGGTTGGGGAGGGCGACGTGGTGGCCATTCTCTCGGAAAACCGCCCGGATATGCTGGCAGCCACGGCGGCGGCCACCAAGCTGGGGGCTATTGCCGGCATGCTGAATTACAACCAGCGGGATGAGGTGCTCAGTCACAGTCTGGGGTTAATCAAACCCAAGGTCATTGTGGTAGGGGAGGAGAGTGTCAGTGCGCTGGAATCCACCCCCTATTGTCCGCAACAGAATACAGCGCTGCATTTCCTGTGGATGGGAGGCGATGCTGGCAACTGTCCGCCAGGTTATGAGGATCTGGAAGCCATCACCCGGGATCTGTCCAGCAGCAATCCCCGCTCCACTCCAGCGGTGCGCAGCAAGCAGCCCTGTTTCTATATTTTCACCTCCGGTACCACCGGCATGCCCAAGGCTTCGGTGATGTCCCACAGCCGCTGGCTGAAAGGCGGTGCGGGCATGGGCCTGCTCACGGCCCGGCTCAACCCGGAAGATACTCTGTATGTACCCCTGCCGCTTTATCACAACAACGCGCTCACCGTCAGCTGGGGCTCGGCCCTTTCCAGTGGTGCCTGTATCGCCCTGACCCGAAAGTTCAGTGTGTCACGCTTTTGGGATGAAGTGCGGCAGCACGATGCCACCGCGTTCTGTTACATCGGTGAGCTATGTCGGTATCTGTTGAACCAGGAGCCTTCACCCAAGGACCGCCAGCATCGGGTGCGGGTGATCATTGGTAACGGGCTGCGACCGGAAATCTGGATGGAGTTTAAACAACGCTTTGGTATCGAACGGATTTGTGAATTCTATGGCGCCAGTGAGTGCAACCTGGCGTTCGTCAACAGTTTCGATGTGGACTGCACTGCCGGTTTCTGCCCCCTGCCGTTTGCAGTGGTGGCGTTTGATCCGGAAACAGAGCAACCCAAGCGCAATGACCGCGGCAGGATGCAACGGGTGGACACCGGTGAAGTGGGCCTGTTGATCACCAAGATCAACCGCCTGGCCCCTTTCGACGGCTATACGGACGCGGAAGCCACCGAAAAAAAACTGCTGCGGGATGTGTTCAAACAGGGGGACTGTTGGTTTAACACCGGCGACCTGGTGCGGGATCAGGGTTACAAGCACATTCAGTTTGTGGATCGTCTGGGGGACACTTTCCGCTGGAAAGGGGAGAACGTGGCCACCACCGAGGTGGAAGCTGCCTTTAAGCATATCGACGAGGTGGATCAGGCGGTGGTTTACGGTGTGCAGGTGCCCAATGCCGATGGCCGGGCCGGCATGGCGGCCATCACCTTCCACGGCGATATGGACCAGTTTGATGGTAAAAAACTGGCGGCGGCGCTCACTTCCCATCTGCCGGCCTACGCGGTGCCGGTGTTTCTGCGGGTGCGGGATGAACACGAAATTACCGGCACTTTTAAAAACCGTAAAGTCGAACTGAAAAAAGCCGGCTTTGACCCGGAGCAGTCGGAAGATCCATTGTATTTTCTGGATTCCGGCCAAAATGCCTATGTGGCACTCACAACGGAACTGTTTCAAAAAATACAACAGGGAGAGATCCGACTGTAAAACTGTTGTCAATGTAAAGTCACTGGTAACCCGGCGCCCTGATGCCCTATAGTGAGGTTTGTAGTTAGAGATAACTATAGTCTGGACCAACCAACCTCTACCGGGAGAGGGCGATGCTGGTGATCCGATTGGCACGGTCGAAGGATTTGCAGGGGATCGTGCAGTTAGCGCAGTCCAGTGGCGGCGGTTTGACGACCTTGCCCCCCGACGAACTGACTCTGTCACAAAAACTCACCCATGCGGTCCACACCCACAGGCATCTGGCGGACAACAGCAACGGCCTGTTCTGGTTCGTGCTGGAGGACACCGCCAGCGGCGACATGCTGGGAGTGGCGGGCATAGAGACCGCCGTGGGCCTGGATCAGACTCATTACACCTATCGGGTCAGCACCATTGTTCATGCCAGCCAGACTCTGCAGGTGTATCACCAGTTTCCCACCCTGTTTCTTACCAGTGACCACAGTGGTTGCAGTGAACTTTGTTCGCTGTATCTGCATCCGGATCAGCGGGGCAGTAACGCCGGTGCGCTGCTGGCGAAATCACGCTTTCTGTTCGTGGCCCAGTTTCCGCAGTTGTTTGCGGAAAAGCTGATTGCTGAATTACGAGGCTATCTGGACGCCCAGGGGAATTCCCCGTTCTGGGAGGGGTTGGGCCGGCACTTTTTCGATATGGATTTTTCCGAGGCGGACTATTTGACCGCAGTGGATCAGAAGCAGTTCATCGCCGAGCTAATGCCACGCTATCCTTTTTACACCAACTTTTTACCGGAGGCCGCACGGACAGTGATAGGCCGGGTGCACGATGAAACCCGACCGGCGCGGCGGCTGCTGGAAGCCGAAGGGTTTCGCTACGAAGGCTGCGTGGATATTTTTGATGCCGGCCCGACGTTGGAGTGTTATGTGAATCGGGTGCGGGCGGTACGCGACAGCTACCTGGCCAGCCGTAACCAGGTGGCGGCGCTGGAAGGCTACCCGCTGATGGTGTGTAATCCGGACCGGCATGAGTTTCGTTGTACCTTGCTGCTGCCGGGCACTGATGGCCGGTACCCTGATAATGTGAACGACCTGTGGGGGGTGCTGCAGATGGCACCGGAGGAAAAGGCCCGCTGTCTGGTCCTGGCCCGGGAGAGCTCAGAGGATGCATGAATCCATTTTTATTGACGGGCACTGGCAGCCCGGTCAGGGCGACCTCTGGCAATCCACCAATCCACTGACTGACGAGGTGCTCTGGCAGGGTCGGGCGGCAGACGGTGACCAGGTGGCCGCGGCTGTCGCCTCCTGCCGGCGGGCTTTTCCCGAGTGGCGGCAGCGATCATTGGCGCAGCGTATGGCCTGTGTGCAGGCTTTTGTCGATCAGCTGCAGGTTCGCGCGGAAGCGCTGGCCACCCTGATCAGCCGGGAAACCGGCAAACCGCTATGGGACGCCCGCGGCGAAGTGAAGGCCATGGTGGCCAAGGGCGCTATCTCCCTGCGCGCCTATGAGGAACGCACCGGTCAGCGGGAACAGGCGGTGGCCCAGGGTACCCTGCGGTTGCGCCACCAACCTCATGGGGTGTTGGCGGTATTCGGCCCGTTTAACTTTCCCGGGCATCTGCCCAATGGACATATCATTCCCGCCCTGCTGGCGGGCAACACCATTGTCTTCAAGCCCAGTGAGCTGACCCCGGCGGTGGGGTGCTGGCTGGCGGACCTGTGGCACCAGGCCGGTCTGCCGGCGGGGGTGTTGAATCTGGTGGCTGGCGACAAGGTGACCGGCGCCGGCCTGGTGCAACACCCCCAGGTGGATGGCATCCTGTTTACCGGCAGCGCCCGCACCGGAGGTTATCTGCATCAGCAGTACGCCGGTCAGCCCCATAAGGTGCTGGCCCTGGAAATGGGGGGCAATAACCCCCTGCTGGTGGAGCCGGTGTCGGACCTGGAGGGCGCGCTGTACGTGGCCCTGATGTCGGCGTTCGTCACCAGTGGCCAGCGCTGTACCTGCGCCCGCCGATTGTTACTACCGGAGGATCCCTGGGGGGACCGGTTCCTGCAGCGTCTGTTGGCGGCCACGGACAACCTGCCGGTGGCGGCGGCGGACGCCGAACCCCAGCCCTTTATGGGCACGGTGATCAGCCGCGACGCGGTGGCCCACCTGCGGGATGGCGTGCAGCTGCTACAGGCGGTGGGGGGCCGGGTGTTGTTGCCACCGCGCTACTTAAATGAGTCCGGCACCCTGATGACGCCGACTCTGGTGGATATGAGCAGCGCTCAGCAACCGGTGGACGAGGAATTGTTTGGCCCGGTACTGCAGATTTACCGCTACCGGGATCTGACCCAGGGCATCGCGTTGGCCAATGCCACCCGTTTCGGGCTGGCCGCGGGCATCGTCACCGACGCGGCGGATCATTTCGAGGCGTTTTACCAGCAGGCGCGGGCCGGCATCGTCAACTGCAACCAGCCACTCACCGGCGCCAGCAGTGAGGCCCCATTCGGCGGCGTGGGGGCCAGTGGCAATCATCGCCCCGGTGCCGATTACGCGGCCGACTACTGTGCCTATCCGGTGGCCTCCCTGGTGCATCCACACCCCGGCCTGCCCGCCAGCCTGCCACCGGGACTGCAGCATGCCCTGGCGTGAGGTGAATTTTGATGGCCTGGTGGGGCCCACCCACCATTACGGCGGACTGGCGCCGGGAAATCTAGCGTCGGCCCGCCACGGGGGGCAGGTTTCCAACCCCCGTCAGGCCGCCCTGCAGGGGCTGGCGAAAATGCGCTGGATGCTGGACCGGGGTTTGCCCCAGGGGGTACTGCCGCCGCAGTTGCGACCCAATTTGGGGGCCCTGCGCCAACTGGGCTTTCAGGGCCCGCCCCAGCGCTTGCTGGCCCAGGCCTGGCAGCAGGAGCCGACCCTGTTCAGTGCCGCTTGTTCCGCCTCCGCCATGTGGGTGGCCAACGCCGCCACCGTGATTCCCTCCTGTGATCATCCGCAACAACGCTGCGTGTTGATTCCCGCCAACCTGATCAGCCATTTGCACCGGCAATTGGAGGTGGCCGCCACCTATGATTTGCTGCGCCATGTATTTGCCAGCCGGGATCATTTTCAGGTGGCCCGGCCCCTGCCCGGTGTGGCGGCCCTGGGGGACGAGGGGGCGGCCAACCATATGCGGATACCGGTACCCGGGGCCGGGGCCCTGCACGTTTTTGTGTACGGCCGGGATGGTGACGATGTTACCGGGCCCCGCCGTTACCCCGCCCGTCAGACCCGCCATGCCTGCGAGGCCCTGGCCCGGGCCGGCAATCTGGACCCGAAGCGGGTGCTGTACTGGCAACAGCTTCCCGATGCCATTGATGCCGGGGTGTTTCACAACGATGTGATCGCCCTGTCCCACACCGGTGTCCTGCTGTGCCACGAACGGGCCTTCGTGGATCAGCCCCAGTGCCTGCAACAGTTGCAGGCCCGGGCCGGTGGCAAACTGCGTATCGTGCAGGTACCGGAGCAGGCCATTTCCCTGCAGCGGGCGGTGGACAGCTATCTGTTCAACAGCCAGCTGCTGGGGCCTGTGGATCATCCCATGCTGGTACTGCCGCTGGAGGCGGAGCGGGATGCACAGGTGCGCCAGTATGTAGAGGTGGAGCTGCGGCGGGCTTTGCGGCTGCGGGAAGTGGTGTACATGGATCTGCGGCAGAGCATGAGTAACGGCGGCGGGCCCGCGTGCCTGCGGCTGCGGATCACTCTGCACGAGTCGGAGCTCAATGCCCTGCAGGGCCGGCTACTGCTGAACGATGAGCGGCACCGGCAACTGGTGCAGCTGGTGGAGCGGCGCTATCCCGAAAGTCTGACCCTGGAACAGCTTTCCCATTGGCCCACGGCCCGGGAAATGATGGATATTGTGGCGGAGATCTACGGTGTTCTGGATCTACCCACCCGCTTACTGGAGCGATTCCAGTAACAGTCCGGCGCGCTGCCCCGGGGCCACCTGGCTGTTGAGGAACAGGGTATGCCGCTGGCCCGCCGCCTTCACCACCCCATCCAGATCCCGATACAGGGGGGTGCCGGGGGGATGGGCGCTGAAATTGGGTTCCTGCTCATCGATCAGAAACTGAAAGTCATCACTGCGGCGCAGAATTTCCTCCGTTACCCGGAACCGTTGCCAGGGTGGGGTTACCGGCATTGGTTGCGCGGGCAGGGCGGCGGCTCCGCTGATCAGATCGTGCAGCCAACGGGCCAGCGGCTGCAGCCGGTTCTCCCGGTCCGGCTTCGAAGCGTGACTGCCGCATTCCAGGGTAAAGCTGTCGCAGTTCAGGGCATCCCGGGTGAACTGGGAGAACGTGGCCGCGCGTCGGGTCTGTTGCACCCAAGCGCCGAACCCGGCCCGGCTCAGCGGCGCGGCCCAGTGATAGTGGCAGGGTGGCGGGCTCTCCGGACTCACTGGGCTCACCGGACAGAGGGCAAAGCGTTCGATCAATGACGGTTTGATGGTGCTGTGAAGATCGAAATGGGCTGCCACCGGGCCCAATCGACCCAGCCGCTCGCAGGCATCCATCAGCACCCGGGCCCGCTGCCCATCCGCGCTGGCGGAAGACGGGGAAGTGAAGAGGCGGTTCAGGTTCTCAGTGATCATGCGCTGATGCCGGGCCATGGCCCGCGGATTGCCGTACAACAGCAACAGGGGGCGGGCCGGTTGCAGTTGCCCGCTCGCCAGCTGTTGTTGTAACTGCCGCAGCAGCACAACCGGCCTGGTTTCGTCCCCGTGGATGCCGGCGCTGAGGATCAACCCCGGTTGCCGGGGAGCGCTGGACTGTGGCGCGCAATACCACACCTGTTCAAACCACTGTTCCATGCCGCGATGCCCTTTTTATAACGTCCTGCTATAACTGGTTCTCTACTCATATCCGCTGGGCGGTCATAAAGTGCCAAATGCAAAGGTTTTACTGCATTTCGTAGGGTTTCTGTGTATTCCCTGGTCAATCCAAGTGTGAATTGGTCTACATTTTAAGCAGGGATTGAGCAAACATTCGAGTTGAATTATGAAGTATCGGTCGATGTTACTGGCTGGCGCTGCGTTGCACGCCGGTGTTGCCAATGGGCTGGGCCTGGGGGATATTGATGTCCAGTCCTATCTGGGGGCTCCGCTGCAGGCGCAGGTGGCTTTGTTATCCGCCCACACTTTTGCCCCGGAGGAAATCCGGGTCAGGCTGGCGGACATGTCGGTTTATGAGCGTATGAATGTACGCTACGAAGCCAGTCACGGTGATTTGCAGTTTGCCGTTACCGGCACGGAAGCTGGGGATAAAATGGTGGCCATCCGCAGCGGCCGTCGCCTGGTGGAACCGTTTCTGGACATCGTGGTGGAGTTGGGCTGGCCCGGTGGCACCAGTTACCGGCGCTACAATCTGTTGCTGGACCCGCCGGGCTATGGGGCGGGCCGATCCGCAGTGACGACCACCACCAAAGTTCGCCTGGCGGGCTCCCCATCGCCGGCGGCGACCCCTACCCTAACTCCAGCCCCAGCCCCAGCCCCAGCCCCAACCCCAGCCCGTCCGCAGCCAGTGAGCGCAGTAGTGCCGGAGCTGGGGGATCGTTACCGGGTGAGGGCCGGGGATTCATTGTGGGCCCTGGGGCGCCGGTTCCGCGCCGGCACCGGGCTCTCGATTCAGCAAATGATGGATGCCATTCACGCCGCCAACCCCCAGGCTTTTATCGCCGGTGATCGCAATCGTCTTAAACAGGGCGCCTGGCTGGCGGTACCCGCGCTGGCGCCATCACCGGCCTCCGCACCGGTGGCGGCGGCCGGCTACCCCGAAGTAGAAGCGAATCTGACTTTCCAGGGGTCCCCGGCTCCGAGCGCACCGGCCGCCGCCAACAGTGCCGACAGTGCATTGACCCGCCAGGTGGCGGAACTGCGGCAACAGGTGGCGGAACTGCAGCAGGAACGGGTGGAGCTGGTGGCGTCCCAGCAGCGTCTGCGCGAGCAGGTGACGCAGATGCGGCAGCAGCAGGCCACCATGCAGGAGGCCATTGATCTGGCCCGGGTATTGGTGCAGGAATTGCGCACCCAGCGGCTGCAGCAGGCCGGTGCCGGCGCAACGGGTAGCGGCCCGGCAGTCGCAGCGTCGGTGTCGTCCCCGGCGCTGGCAGCCAGCCTCAACCCCAAGGCGGACAAGCTTGACCTTGCAAGCCAGGGCGCAAACAACGTCAGTCTCGAAAACCCGGCTGCTGTGAGCACTGTAGCGGCACCCCGGCGGCCCGCGGTGGCCCAGGATCTGATTCAGGGCAATCGTGCTGACGGCCAGCGGCTGATTGAGCGCAGCGGTTCCGGGTTGTGGTATCTGCTGGCGCTGCTGCCGTTGAGCCTGTTGATGTTATTGATGGGGTGGCGGGTGAAAAGAGTGAGCACGCTGCGGGAAACCGAAACCATTCAGGACGAGGATCTGTACGAGCTGGTGTTCGGCGCCAAGCGGGATCGCAGCCGGGCGGATGCGCCGGAAAAAGTGCGTGAGGCCATCCATCAGATTCAGGAAAAATCCAGTCACCATGCACTTCACGCCCGCCAGGATTCGGCGTTGGAACAAGAGGCCAGCGCCGATGATGTCAATGAGTTGATTGATCTGTACTTGCTGGATCAGCAGTACGACCGGGCGCTGAACGTGATTACGGCGGAGATGGCCAAACGGCCCAAGCGCCAGGACCTGCGCCTGCAGTTGTTGCGGGTCTATGCCATGCGGGGAAACTGGCGCGATTTCGAAGAGCAGGCGGCGGTGGTGGAACGGCTGGACAACGAAGATCTTACCGCCGCAGTGGACGCTTTGCGGGAACAATATCAGCTGCCGGAATTGCACCGTAACGCCGGCTAGGCGTCAGGGCGAACAGGTTCGCCCTGAAACACATAGCGCTGGGTCTCAGGCGCGGTTCAGCACCGCATCCCGGACGCTTTCCGCGATGCCAGCGGCTTCCGCGATCAGCTCATCGGGGACATTGAGTTCTTTCAATGTGGCCCCCAGGTCTTCCATCACCGCATCAAAGTGGCTGTCGTTAAGACCTTTTTCTTCCACCAGGCGGCGGTGGGCGGCGGCCATGCCCTTGCCACTGTAATTATTGGGCCCGCCAAAAGCGAAGATCAAAAAGCCTTTTTGCATGCGGTGCTGTTTATCCATATCCACCCCTTCGAAGAAGTGGTTGATGCGGTCATCCGCCAGCACCTTCTTGTAAAACAATTCCACCGCGGCGTCTACCGCGGGCTCGCCCCCAATTTTTTCATACACAGTACTCATTACTGACTCCTCAATACACTCTCCTGGAGTGCCTGCTGGTTTGCGTCATCGTGGTTTGCGGGAATGATCGATCAGTTCGCTGCGAAGCAACAAAGATGCCACAGCACGGTAATAAAGCAATACCCACTTATAGGCACAGAATAGGGCAGCCAAAGCCCCATCTTTGCACCGGAGGATGCGAAAAACGTTCTGCACGCGCACCATGAGTGCCCGGGGTGGAGTGTGGTGTGCCCGGTAAATGTGCGCTTTGGGGTGGGCTGCGGATGCTGGTGATGCCTCAGGTGAGTTGCTATGCTGTGAGGTTCGAGCTTCAGTCTGTGCGGGATTATGACCAGCCACGTAGACTTTGATGAACATTCCGCCCTGGCGGCTGCCCGGGCGTTGCAACAGGTGTTGCAGCAGCGGACTCACAGGCGCAAGTTTCTGGGTCAGGAATACATTGTTCCCGGCAAACTGGGGGAGGCGCTTAATCTGCCCCAGATCACCTCCCGGCTGCAAAGTAAAGTAGCGCAGCGCCGTCAGCAGGGGCTGGAGGCGTTTGCGGAGCTCTGGGTGACTCTGTCCGAACGTACCCGTTCGCAGGTGCTGACGGCGATCAACTGGTACGATCCTGAAGATTTGAGCTGGGATGACAAACGTTCCAACCGCCGTCCAGTGGGGGTTAACTTGCCCGGCGACGCCGAGAGCGAGTGATTCGGATTTGAAAACCCTTTCCGGGCGACCCTTTCCGGGCGACCCTATCCGGGCGACCCTATCCGGGCGACCCCGTCACTGCGCGCCGGTGCTGCCACCATGGCGGGACTCTACCTGAGACAGTACCTGTTCCACCTCCTGTGGGGAGGCGGGCGCGCCGCGCCGGCGGATAAATTGTCGGGTCAGTCGCAGATGGCGCACAAAGCGGCGGCAATTGGCGCACAGGAACAGGTGCAGCCGAAACAACAGGCGCCGCCACCAGTGTTGGTGGTGTTCCACGTAGTCGCTGGCCTCGTGGGCGATGTCCTTACATTTCAGCATTCGCCGGTTTCCTGGTAGCGGTCGATGACCTGCATAAGTTTCAAACGTGCCCGGTGCAACAGCACTCTGACATAGGACTCCGTTACTTCCAGAATATTACAGATGGCCGCCAATTCCTGCTGTTCAATATCCCGTAACAGGAACACGGCCCGCTGCTGTGGCGGCAACACCTTAAGGGTATGATCGATGCAGTGCTGCAGTTGTGACTGCTCCAACAACTGATCCGGTGAATCCAGGTGCCAGCCGGGGGGTGGGGTTTTCCAGTGGCCATTGCCGGCGTGAAAGCGCCCGCTGTCCAGGTAATCCACCCCGGTGTCGGGGACGCTCAGATCATCAAAGGCAATCACCCGTTTCTCTTTGCGCAGCCGGGTCTTGGCCTGGTTGCTGACAATGCTGAAGAGCCAGGTCTTCAAACTGGAACGACCTTCAAAGCCCGGTAAATTGCGGTAGACGGACACCCAGGCTTCCTGGACCACCTCTTCCGCCAGGCTGTCGCCAACAATGGCCCGGGCCACTGCCAGCATGGGACGGTGATGGTTGCGTACCAGGGCCTCGAACGCCGCATGGTCCTGGCGCCGTAATGGGGCGAGGTCGGGGCTGTCCGGCGCTTGGCTCATGGTTTGCTCATGATTGCTGAACTCATGATGGCTGAAAAGGCTATTGGATATGCCCGCAGATCATAACCCTGGGGCTGGGGACGGTAAAGCGGGGGACTGTGGCGCGGAGAGGGGGGTCGAACACACACCGGTTCCCAAATCCGGTGTGTGCGAGCCCAAAGCGAACAAGAGTCGGCGTTAAAATGGTGAGTAGAGGACTTGTCCAGTACCCGAAAAGGTTCAAGCAGTTTTTGTGCCAGGGTCTGGAGCAGAACAATCAGATGGTTAGCGGTGAACCCTGCCAGCTGATGGGACGCCCTGAGGCATTTTCAGGTGGCCAGCCTCATTCTGGTGCTTGACTGAAGCGCCTGAAAATGGCTGCGGATCCAGGTTTGCTGGATAATCCAGGCGTCGGTACTGGCCCGGTGTCTTTGCTCGCTGCTTTCGGCAATCACGTCCTCGTGGATATCGTCCCACAGGGCCACCTGATGTTCGGTCATGATCATCTCGATGGGCGACAGCTGAAAACTGGGTTGCATGCCCACGGCGAAGTACAATGTCATGAGCCAGGGGTGGTCCACCACCCAGCCATCGCTGTAAACCGTGCGGTTCTGCAGCCGCAGATTGAGTTCGCGGGCCACCTGCAGCGCCGGCTGGCCACGTTGGGCCAGGGCACTGCGGGAAATGCCATGGGCCGCCTCGGCACTGTCGCTCCAGTGGGTCCACTGGGGCAGCGGCTGGATCAGGCTGCAGAAGCGACTGCCGTCGTGATCGGCAAAGCCCACTTCGATGGGATAACTGTTGACGCCGAATCCCGATGCTTCTATGTCCAGAATGATCGGGGGGTAGTCGGCACTGTAAAACCGTCTCATGGTGGCGGGTGATCCTGTTGTTGTGAGGGTATTCCTTTTTTGCTGTACCCCTTGTTAAGCATTTTAGATGCCATTTCCCAATATAAGCCAATTTAACGGGAGAAAAATATGAGAATATGGGGCATATTTCCGTGCATTTTGCTGTTTTGTGCGCCGCTTCCGGCGGCGGTGAAATGTTTTCCGGAAGCCATTAAATCCATTCAGATCCAGCGCGGTGGTGATCTTTTCTATACCACGGAGTCCGGCCTGCGGCGGCGTCTTACCCATTTATCACAACCGGAGGCCATGGCCATGTTTCAGTTGCTGCACGCCAGCATCGGCACCCAACAGATCGTGCAGGTGGTGTACCCCGATGGCTATCGCTGTAAGCAACCGGATCCTGAGGTGGCTGCGGAGGGGGTGATGATGCAGGATCCCAGCGTCCGTTGAACCGGCGGGGGCTGAATTACCGGGCTTGCCGCGGAGAGTATCGCATCCGTGATGGCCGCTGAGCGATGGGGTAAAGCCGAGCGAAGGTGGGGTAAAGTGGTTGTTTGGCACCCGGATGTGACAGATTCGAAGAGTCCGGGTTGCAGGAATTTCAAATCCTGAGCCAACCTCAAAGGCAAAGTTTACAATGCCGCCGAGGTGATTCCAGTGGCTCAACCTTCACCCTATCCCGCACCGGCCCGCGCCTGGGTCACCGTGACTATCCTGATGCTGGCTTATGTGTTGTCGTTCATTGATCGTCAGATACTGAATCTGCTGGTGGGCCCCATTCGTCGGGACCTGGCGATTTCCGACACCGAAATGAGCCTGCTGATGGGCTTTTCCTTTGCATTGTTTTATACCCTGTGCGGCATTCCCCTGGGGCGGCTGGCGGACCGCACCAGTCGTCGTGGACTGATCGCCGCCGGGGTGCTGGTGTGGTCCGCCATGACCGCTGCCTGCGGCCTGGCCCGTCACTATTGGCATTTTCTATTCGCCCGGGTGGGCGTGGGTGCCGGGGAGGCGGCATTGTCGCCGGCGGCCTATTCGCTGATCGCGGACAGTTTTCCGCCGGAGCGGCGGGCCACCGCCATTAGCGTGTATTCCATGGGAATTTATGTAGGCTCCGGACTGGCATTTTTGCTGGGGGGTGTGGTGATTCAATTCGCCTCGGCCCAGGGGGACATGACCTTGCCGCTGGTGGGCACTATCCGCCCCTGGCAGCTGATCTTTTTGCTGCTGGGGGTGGTGGGGGTGGCCTTCTGCAGTCTGTTGTTGCTGTTGCGGGAGCCTCCACGCCAGGGTGTCGGCGTGGGGGTGGATGTCTCCCTCAGTCAGGTGATGGCCTATCTCAGGCGCAATCGCAAAACGGTGCTGCTGCACAACCTGGGGTTTGCCTGCGTGGCCTTCTGTGCCTATGGGGCTGCGTCCTGGGTGCCGGCGTTCTTTATTCGTACCCATGGTATGGACGCAGCCCAGGTGGGCTACGTCTATGGGTTGCTGATCGGGGTGTTCGGCTCCCTGGGCATCATCGCCGGCGGCCGGCTGTGTGACCGACTTACCGCCAGAGGTTATCAGGATGCGCCGATGCGGGTGGGGCTGATCGCCGCCGTGGTGGCTTTGCCCAGCTTTTTCGGCTATGCCGCCGCCTCGGTGGAAGTGGCGATCTGCACCGTGGGGGTGGGGTGCTTCGCCCTGGCCATGCCGTTCGGGGTGGCCCCGGCAGCGATTCAGGAAATCATGCCCAACCCCATGCGGGGGCAGGCGTCGGCCCTGTACTTGTTTGTGATTACCCTGGTGGGGCTGGGGGTGGGGCCCACGGCGGTGGCACTGATGACGGATTACGTGTTCCGGGATGATCAGGCCCTGCGTTATTCACTGCTGATTATCAGTGTGACCGCCGCCGGCCTGGCGGTGTTACTGCTGGGGGCCTCTCTGAAGCCCTACCGGGAAAGTCTGGAGCGGGTGCAGCAGTGGCAGGGTGAGACGGGCTGACCGGAGCCCGCCGCAGTGCCTGTTGCAGATCC
Source organism: Pseudomonadales bacterium (assembly GCA_002701845.1). Taxonomy (GTDB): domain Bacteria; phylum Pseudomonadota; class Gammaproteobacteria; order Pseudomonadales; family Ketobacteraceae; genus Ketobacter. The sequence continues at coordinate 56,434 of NZXG01000013.1, read as the reverse complement.
GACAGGGTACGCTGGAATTGTCATGGAACGGCCCCATCTGGCGCTGGCCCGGTCTAAATAAATCAGTGACTTGGGGATGGCCCGGGGTTTGCTACCGGTTTGCTACCCAAGTTAGCTGTGCGGTTTTTTGGTAATGCCGTGGTTGAAGGCGTTGATCAACACAGGAGGACTACCGCCATGCAAGTCAGCCCCCTGGAACCGGCACCGGCGCCCCTGGGCCCCTGGATGAAGCACTGGGTGGCCGGCCGTCGCTGGGATCCGGCGGAGGTGGATTGCGCCACCGCGGTGATGCTTAAGATTCTGGATGGTAAGTGCAAAATGAATCCCCGGGTAAAGGTGGTGATGGTGGCGCTATATGACGCGGTGAAAGGGCGTCCGGGCCTGCGCCTGGGGGCGGAAGTTCATGATTTTATCCACTGGGTGTGTGGCCGGCTGGCCCGGGGTGCCGGCGCCACTGCCGAGGACCCGCTATGGGAGCAGCCGCTGCGGCAGCAGGTTTATGAATACCGGGTGCTGGCGGAAACCATGATCTCACGGCCGGTGATGAAAGCTTTTAAGGCCGCCATTCGTCGGGATGGGGTATTCGATTTGCCGCCAGAGTGTGAGCCGGCCGCACTGGCGGAGGCGCTGCCATGCTGATCCGCGACTTGTTCGACGGCGCCCCCTGGGTGGCCGAGGTGGCGGATCTGCAGTGGCAGAAACTGTTGCGGGAGCCGTTGGACGTTTATCAGGACCCGGACCGCACGGAAGCCCTGCTGCTCCAGGCCCACCAGCTGATGCCGGAGCGGTTGGAAGTGCTGGTGGCCCTGTACAAAATGTACGCTTACTCCAATCAATTTTCCAAGGCACAGCAGCGCATCCATCAGGTGTTGCAGTTGAGTGCCCGGGACGCCGGCTTTGCGCCGGATTGGTGGCACCTTGATGCCGGCTCGGGTCCCTGGGATCCGGCGGAGGGGGCGGCCCGCTGGTACCTCTACAGTCTCAAGGCCATGGGTTTCGTGCTGCTGCGACAACAGGAACTGGGGCAGGCCTTGGCGGTGCTGTACAAATTACAGCAGCTGGACCCCCGGGATCAGGTGGGGGGCAGTGTGGTACTGGAACTGGCCCAGCGCCTGGAAGAAGGTGCGGAAGCGGATTAAATCGGGCGCTCCAGCAGTTGCCAGCGGCGCCAATTACCCGCATCCTTATGGGTAGTTCAATCAGGAAATTACCCAAATGAAATCATGGAATTATGGGCTGGTGGCCGGGTTACTGGCAGGTTTGATCGGGGCCCCCGCCGGCGTCACGCTGGCAGCGACAGAGGTCGGGACGGACGCCGGGACAGAGGCCGGCAGCGCCGGGTTCGAGCAATGTGTGGCTGGCCTCAAGCAACGGGCGCTGGCGGAGGATATTGATCCCCGGGTGGTTGACAGCCAACTGGACGCTGTCCGTCATCTGCCCCGGGTGATCGAACTGGATCGCCGCCAGCCGGAGTTTACCGAAACCTTTCACAATTATCTGCGGCAGCGGGTGACCGAGGAACGGGTCACCACCGGTCGCACACTGATGCGGGAGCACTACCCGCTGCTGCGGCGCCTGACCCGGCAATACGGCGTACCGCCGCAATACCTGGTGGCGTTCTGGGGCATGGAAACCAATTTTGGCCGCTATCTGGGCAAAATGAATGTGCTGGATGCCCTCACCACCCTGGCCTGCGACCCCCGCCGCAGTGAGTTTTTCAGTGTGCAGTTGATGGATGCGTTGCGACTGGTGGAGGCGGGGGTGGCGGATCACAGCACCATGCTGGGATCCTGGGCCGGGGCCATGGGTAATATGCAGTTTATGCCCAGCGCCTATCGCCGGTTCGCGGTGGATGCCGACGGCGATCAGGTGGCGGATCTGTGGAACAGTCTGCCGGATGCCTTCACCTCCGCCGCCCATTTTCTGCAACAGCTGGGCTGGGAGCGGAATCTGCGCTGGGGCCGTGAGGTGCTGCTGCCCAAGGGGTTCGATTACACCCAGGCCGGGCGTGATGTGAGCAAACCTCTGCGCCGCTGGCGTGAGCTGGGGCTGAAAGATGCTGTGGGCAACCCGGTGCCGGCGCTGGACCTGCCGGCGTCGGTGATCGTGCCCGCCGGCCATAACGGGCCGGCGTTTCTGGTGTACCACAACTTCGAGGTGATACTGGGCTGGAACCGCTCCGAGTTCTACGCCCTGGCGGTGGGCCTGCTGGCGGATCGTATTAACGGCGCCGGAGGGCTGCGGGTGTCGCCTCCGGACGATGAACGCCTGACCGTGGAAACCGTGACTTTTATTCAGGGCGCCCTGAACCGGCTGGGCTACGATGCCGGGCCGGAAGACGGCATTTTCGGCTCCCGTACCAAACGTGCCCTGCGCCAGTGGCAGGCGGATCAGGGCCGGGTGGCGGATGGCTATCCAGCGGACCAGGACCGGGCGCTGTTGCAGGAGCAGGTGAAGCCCAGTGCGGAGACCCGCACGCTGGGGCCCCTGAGTGTTCATGGCCAATTTGTCCAGGGGGGTATGGTCACCGGCCGCGCGCCGGAGGGTGTGGCAGTGGAGTTCCAGGGTCGGCAACTGCCCCAGACCGCCGCCGGTGAGTTTGTGTTGGGCTTTGGCCGGGATGCGGAATTGCAACAACAGCTGACCGTCACACCGAATCAACAGCCTGCCCAGTCCTTCAGCTTCACCATCGCCAAACGTCATTACCGCCTGCAGCGCATCGAGGGGGTGCCTTCCCGCACCGTGAACCCGGACCCCGCGGATTTGGCCCGGATTCGACAGGAGGCCGGGCAGGTGAAAACCGCCCGGGATTCCGATACCAGCCGGGATGGATTTCTACAGGACTTCCGCTGGCCGGTGGAAGGGCCCATTACCGGGGTATTTGGCAGCCAGCGGATCTACAACGGTGAGCCCCGACGGCCTCACTTCGGCGTGGATATTGCCGCCCCCAGGGGCACGGAAATTCATGCGCCCGCTGATGGTATCGTTACCCTGGCTCATCCCGACATGTTTTTCTCCGGTGGCACCCTGGTGATCGATCACGGTCATGGTATCAGCACCAGTTATCTGCACATGAACAAGTTGCTGGTCGAGCAGGGGGAGCCGGTCAAACAGGGACAGGTGGTGGGGCTGGTGGGCGCCAGCGGCCGCGCCACCGGCCCCCATCTGTGCTGGCGCCTGAACTGGTATCAGGAACGGCTGGACCCGCAACTGCGGGGACCGCCACTCACTTCCCGCTGAGCCAACGCCGCGCCAGGTTCGGATTGTCGATACTCAGATAAGCGGTGTCCGCCGGGGCGGGGGCCAGGGTAACCTGGAACCGCATCAACTCGTCGCGGCGAAAAGCATGCAACCTCACCCTGTCGCCGGGCTGATAACGGCTCAGCAGCGTCTCCAGGTTGCTTTGTTCCAGCTTGATACCGTCCAGCGCGATCAGCAGATCCCCGGCGGAAAGGCCGGCCCGGTGGCCGGGGCTGTCGTTCAACACCCGTTGCACCCGTGCGCCGCCGCTGTCAGCGCCGGTGGCGATACCCAGATCCACCCGGGAAGCGTTACCGTTGGCGGCACGTCCGCCGCTGTCCGTGGGGGACGTGGCAGGGCGCAGGTGGTACCCCACGCCCACCGGTTCCAGCAACTGGGCAAAGGCCAAATCCCCGGTGCCATAGATCGCCTGCTGCAGAAACCGGTCCAGTTCCGCGATGCTGGCGGCGCAGTCCGCCTGCTGCAGATGTGCCCGGCACAGCTGCTGGATGCTGTCCTCCGCCACCGGCGTTCCGGTTTGACCATGCTGGTGCCACAGCGCCCGCATCACCTGGTCCAGGGTTACGGCATGATCCGTCAGCCGCCGCAGTGTGAGATCCAGCCCCAGAGCGATCAGGCTGCCCTTGGTGTAGTAGCTGACGATGGCGTTGGGGGCATTTTCATCCTGTTTGTAAAACCGGGTCCAGGCGTCGAAGCTGGACTCGGCGGTGGATTGCAGGCGGCGGCCCGGATTGCGCAGCAAGCGGGTAATGCTTTTGCCCAGGGTCACCAGATAATCCTCCTGGCCGATCAGGCCGGTGCGCACCAGGGTAAGATCATCGTAATAGGAGGTGATGCCCTCGAAGGCCCACAGCAGCGGCGTGTGATTTTCCACGCTTAAATCGTAGGGAATATCGGGGCGGATACGCTTGACATTCCAGCTGTGAAAATACTCATGACTGCACAGCCCCAAAAACGTCTGGTAGCCTTCGCTTACCTGGCCCCGTTGACTGGGGGCGGGCAGATCCTCCCGCTTGCAGATCAGGCTGGTGGAGGCCCGATGCTCCAGGCCGCCGTAGCCATCCCCCACCGCCCAAGTGATAAAAACATAACGCTCAAAGGGCGCCGGCTCCCCGAACAGTCGGATCTGGTATTCACAAATGACTTTCAGATCCTCCGCCAGCCGGGGCAGGTCTGCATGATGGCGGCCGGTGAGTACAAAATCATGGGGTATGCCGCAGGCTTCGAAACTCACCAGATCGAAGTCCGCAATTTCCACCGGATGATCAATCAGCTCCCCATAGTCCGCTGCCCGGTAGGCACCGAAACCGTAGGTCGCGGCGCCGGCGGAGGGCAGTGCGGTGCCCACCCGCCAGTTTCGGGCTTCGGCAATATCCGCGTTACGGATGTCCAGGCGGCAGGGCAGATGGCTGTGACCCACCAGCTCCAGGAACACACTGGTGCCGTTGAAATAAGCATGGGTCTGATCCAGGTGGGCGGCCCGCACCGACATGTCCCAGGCGTATACCTGATAGGTCAGGCGCACCGGCCCGGTGGTTTCCGGCAGGCACCAGGTTTGCTTGTCGACTTTGGTCAGTTCAAGTGCTGCCGTCTCGGTGTCGCCTTCCAGATAATTGCCCTTGAGCCACAGAATATTTTTGGCGAAATCGCGGATCATATAGCTGCCGGGTATCCAGGCGGGCATTCGCAGCAGCTGACCTGCACTGAGCGGGAAAGGAATATCCAAAGTCACCTGAAACACATGGGCATAGGGATCGATAGGGGTAACTTGATAATGCAGCTCGGTAGTGTGGCTCATGATTGAATGCAGAGTCGCTTCATTGAATGTTGTGGGCGGAGGAATTTTTGACGTTGTCGCAGCTACTGTCCCATATTTTATTAGTTTTGACAAAACTGCCGGCGCGGTGAACGAGTCCTTACACAAACGCTACAGGCTGCAACGAATACCGCAGCACCACCTCCTATAATCAATAGAAGAAAGGGGCCGTTGGGTATACGCGTTGGTGTTGCGATTCTGGATCATGTTATGGCTTGTGCTTGGCCTGGTGACGGCATCAGGCTCCTGGGCTGCCGTGCCGGAAGCGGTGGCTGTGGGGCGGGTGGCGGAACTGCGGCTGCCCGCTGACAGTGTGCGGTTTAAGGTGCAGTCCCCGGATACCGAATTCCAATCACCGCTGCAGCTGCCGGCGGATGGCTGGCAGAGGCTGGCGCGACGCTCCATCAACGTGGGCAAACAGCGGGGCCCGGTGTGGTTTCATTTTCGGGTTGCCAACCAAACCGCCGCCGAGGTGCAGCGGTTGCTGGAAATTCGCTGGATCAATTTACGGATGGTGGAGTTCTTTGCCATCAACCGCGTCACCGGTCGGGTCGACACGCAAGTGGAGGGGTTGGGTTTCCCCAAGCCGGATCACAGTCTCAGTAATACCAGTTGGATCTTTCCGTTTCAGGTGGAGGCGGGGGCCACTGTCGATATCTATATTCGGGCCCAGTCCCGCTACAACGTGATGTTACCCATGTTTGTGTGGCAGCCGGAGGCGCTGCAGGACCACCAGGTGGAGCGTTACGTCTGGTACGGCCTGGCCTTCGGCGTGCTGGCGGCCATGTTGCTGTATAACCTGTCGCTATACGTGTTTACCCGTTACAGTAGTTACCTGTTTTATAGCGTTTACGCCGCCTCCATTATCGTCTACGAGTTTGGTCTGACCGGCGTGGGGGATCGCCTGGTGTGGGGGGCTGCCCTGGCTCCGGTTGAACGGTTTTGCTCTGTCCATCTACCTTAGCTTTTTTGCCGCCGCCCTGTTTATTCGCAACTTCCTGCAACTGAAGCAATACGGTGGCTGGGTACTGCATCTGAACACTGTGCTGGCGGCCTATTGGTTTGTCGGGGTATCGGTGCTGCTGTTGCACGGCCCGGTGCGCTGGGTGGAACTGATGGAGGTGATGGCGCTGTTTTCCTGCATCGCCGCCCTTGTCACTTCGATTTGGTTATGGTTTAAAGGCAACAAATCGGCCCGTTATTTTACAGTTGCCTGGACCGGATTGATCGTGCTTACATTCGCCGCCGTCTTGATGATGGAAGGGGTGTTGCCTCACGGCCCCGTCACCGAAAACGGTCAGCTGATCGGTTTCGTGTTGGAAATGCTGCTGTTGTCCCTGGCGCTGGCGGAACGCATCAATCGCGTGCAACGTGAGCGGGAGGAGGCTCAGGCCGAGGCGTTACAATTACAGGTGATGATGAACCTGGAGCGGGATGAAAAACTGGCGGCCCAGGGGGCCATGCTGCAACTGCAGGGGCAGACCAATCGGGAGCTGGAAGACCGGGTGCAGGAGCGTACCCAGGAACTGGAACGCACCATGACCAACCTGGAAATCGCCAACCGCGAACTGGCCAAACTCAGTGTCACCGATCCGCTCACCAAAGTGCATAACCGGCGCTATTTTGATGAGACCCTGCAGCGGGAACTGGAGCGTTCCATGCGTACCGGTCAGCCGGTGTCATTGATTTTGGTGGACATCGATCACTTTAAACAATTCAATGATCGTTATGGTCATCTGGTGGGGGATGATTGTCTGCGACTGGTGGCCAGTACCCTGGATCAGGTGATGGTGCGGGGCACGGATCTGTTGGCCCGTTACGGGGGTGAGGAGTTTGCCATCGTGATGCCTGACACCTCACTGGAGGATGCTTACCGGGTGGCGGAAAAGCTGCGTGGCAAAGTGCAGGGGCTGCAGTTTATTTACAAGGGCGAACGTATTCCCGTCAGCGCCAGTCTGGGAGTGGCCGGTCAGGTGGCGGCGCCTGGGGATAAGGTAGAGGATTTGATTGCCGCCGCCGACAAGGCCTTGTACCAGGCCAAAGACCAGGGGCGCAACCGTTCGGTGCGGGCCGAGGGCGCCTGAGGCCGTAGCAGCAGGTTGCTAAAGCCGTCAGGCGTCGGCGGCATCAGGCGCTCTTGCGCAGTGGCCTCGACCCCGGGGCGGCGGTGAGGTTGCGGGACAGGTAACGTTGCAGGCGCTCATTCAATCCACTCATTCCCGGGATCCGATAATGCAGGAAGGTGGCGCCGCGGTTGGCGGTGACATAGAAGTGCGCCGCCCGGGTCCATTCCGGTGAAGGCTCAATACCCAGTGCGGCCGCAGTGGCCGGTGCCAGACACAGCTGACTGAAGCTGGATAGTACCTCCTTTGGCAGTTGCAGCAATCCCAGCTCGGCCACGCAGCTCAGAGTGGTGCGGGCCAGTAATTCGTGTTCCTTGGTCATACCCTCCGGCCCCTGTCGCAGCTGGCGATAAAGAGCAGCCTCCTGCTGTGGCGATGGATTCAGCAGACGTTCGTCCACCCCATACAGCCAACCGCAGTAACGCCACAGGTGCTGCAGCGCCAGGCGATCCTCCGGGGCCAGGTCGATGCCCAGACGCTCCATGCCCTGATGGGCGATATGACTCTGCTCCAGCATGTCAAACGCCAGATCGGTCTGGGATAAGGGCAGCGTGCGCTGGGTTTCGCGCCAGCCCCGTGCCAGCAGTTGCTTACGTTGCAGTGCATTGTCCAGGCGCAGCTCCGCCAGCGCGCTGTGGCCCGGCTGCCCGGGACGCAGGCTGTCAGGTGGCAACAGGCGGTGGATCAGGTGGTGAACCTGTTGCAGACGCCGGCGGACCACCTGATGCAGATGCCCTTTGCTCAGCAGTGCGGCGGTGGCGCGGGCACGGCAGTAACCTTCCAGCAGGCTGCCACAGAAAATGGCGATGCTGCGGGCATGATTGAAGGTGGCCAGCAGGTGACGGCCGTGCTCGACCTGATCCCAGTCAACCCAGGCCGGGGTGCTGTGCAACTGGTCCATAAACTCCTGATAGACACCGATTTCGGTTTTGGCCTGATAGATGGTTTCCGCCAGCAAGCTGGAGGTGGCAGGAGGGTCCAGACGCAATACCACGGCATCCGCCAGGGGGTCGCCACTCAGGGACAGTTGTCGGAGGTCATTATCGCTCATGGCGTCTCGCGCCCTGGTGGGCGTCCGTTGGCAATCGCTGGTTATTATTGTTGTGGGTCTGACTGCATCCGTAGCTTCTAAACTACACCAGAGTTTGTGGTTCAGGCAAGCGGCGGCTAAGCGCTTGCTAGCGTTGCAGAGCCCGCTTGCTGAGGGTGGTGGCCTGGGCCCGGGCAGGATCCTCAGGCCAGACATGTTTCGGATAGCGGCCGCGCATCTCCTTGGCCACTTCCTGATAACTGCCGCGCCAGAAGCCCGGTAAGTCGCGGGTGATTTGCAGTGGGCGCCGGGCGGGGGAGAGTAACTCCAGGGTAATGGGGGTGCCGTCCGCCAGGCAGGGGTGTTGGTCCAGCCCCAGAACCTCCTGCAGGCGGACGCTCAGAGTGGGGCCGTCGTTGCTGTAATCCAGCGTTCGCCTGCCTGTGGCCAGCGGCCAGGCCGTGGGTGCGCACCGGTCCAATTCCTCCAGCTGGTCCCAGCCCAGGCGGTGCTGCAGGGCATCCAACAGATTCACCTGCGACAAATCCGCAAAGCTGTTACTACCGGCCAGGAATGGTGCCAGCCAATGCTCCAGTTCCGCCGCCAGGGCTGGCGTGCTGAAGTCCGGCCAGTCCGGACGGTTCTGTTGCCGCCACCAGTTGCAGCGCTGACAGAATTGCCGGGTTTCCCGGTTCCAGGGCAGGGGCTCCAGATCGCGGGCGCGCAGCGCTTGCATCAGAGTGGCCTGGACCGCCTCCGGGGCCGGCTCCAATAGCGGCGAGCGCCGTAGCACCAGGGCCCCCAGACAGTGTTGCTGCTCGGCTTTCACCGCTTCCCGGGAAGCATCCCAGGCCACGGTTTCCCGGCTTTGAATGTGCTCATCCAGGGCGGCGGTGAGTTCCGCTTCGGTAATGGGGCAGGCCAGATGCAGCCGCAGATCCGAGCCACCACCGCCGGCATCCAGTACCACCAGGTAGAGAGACTGCTGCAGGGCGTCGCCGGGGGCGAGTTCCAGCCCTTTGCCGTTGCTGAGCTGGTAGCGGCGTGGCTGTTCCGACCGTTGGCGGGCGATCCGGTCCGGGAAGGCCCGGGCCAGGGCCTGTGGCAGCGTGATGGCAGGGACTTGGTCCCCGCCGGGTGGTCGCTCCCGGTCCAGACGCCGTTGCAGCTGCTGTTGCAGTCTCCGGACCCGGCGCCATGGGCCCGGCGCCGGGGTGCCGTTGAGCGCCTCCAGGTGCCGCCGCAGATCAGTGCCGGAGGTGCCCTGTGGTACACCCTCGGTGAGCAGGGCGGCGCAGGCAATGGTGTCCGCCGCCGCCGCAGTGCCCCGGGCGGACCACACCAGCAGCGCCAGGCGGGGGCTCAGCCCCAGGCTTGCCAACTGCCGGCCCAGGGGGCTGATGGCGCCGTCCGCCCGCAGCGCGCCCAGGGCGGTCAATTGTGCCCGGGCCCGGGCCAGGCGCGGGGCCGGCGGCGGGTCCAGCAGGGTCAGTTCCGTGGCGTCCCGGGCCCCCCAGCGGGCCAGTTCCAGGGCCACCGGCTGCAGATCCGTGGTGAGGATTTGCGGGTCGGCGAAGGGCTTCAGGCCCGCCTGGCGGCTTTCCCCCCACAAGCGGTAGCAGACACCGGCCCCGGTCCGACCGGCCCGCCCCCGGCGCTGGTCGGCGGCGGCGGCGGAGACCATTTCCGTGTGCAGCCGATCCAGCCCCCGGCGTTCGTCGTAACGGGCCACCCTCACCTGACCGGAATCGATCACCACCTGCACGTCCTCGATGGTGATGCTGGTTTCCGCCACATTGGTGGCCAATACCACCTTGCGTCGTCCCGGGGGTGAGGGTTCCAGCGCCGCCTGTTGCTGGGGGCGGGGCAGGGAGGCATGCAGGGGGAACAGGTCCACCCCGGGTGCCAGCTCCGCCGCTTCCAGCCGCCGCTGCACGGCCCGGATCTCACCCATTCCCGGCACAAACACCAGCAGGCTGCCGGGCTGGGATGCCAGTGCCTCCCGCACCACCTGGGTGATGTGGTCGATCGGATTGCGGTCCAGGGGGGCGGGGCGATAGTGAGTGGTGACCGGGTACTGGCGCCCCTCCGACACCAGCAGTGGCGCCTGCAGCCACTGACTCAGCCGCTCCCCATCCAGGGTGGCGGACATCACCAGCAGGCGCAGGGGGTTGTCCGGCTCCCGCAGGGCGGCCCGGGCCTCCAGGGCGAACGCCAGCCCCAGGTCCAGGTTCACCGAACGCTCGTGGAATTCATCAAACAGCACCAGGCCGACGCCTTTCAGCTCCGGGTCCTGCTGCAGTCGGGTCAGGAAAATACCGTCAGTGATCACCTCAATACGGGTGTCAGCGGAGACCTCCCGCTCATAGCGGGTGTGCAGCCCCACCCGCGACCCGGTGGCTTCCCCCAGCTGTTGCGCCAGCCGGCGGGCCGCATTGTACACCGCCAGCCGTCGTGGCTGGATCAGCAGAATGCGGCCCCCGAGCCAGGGACACTGCAGCGCCGCCAGGGGCACCCGCGTGGTCTTGCCCGCCCCCGGTGGCGCCTGCAAAACCGCCAGTTGATGTTGTTGCAGAGTGCCGAGCAGCGCCGGCAGGATGGATTCAATGGGCAACACGAGGATGAACATTCCGTAACAAACCGGCCCCAAGTTTAGAGGCCGCTTACACAAGTGTACAGACAGTGCATTTGCAGGCTTGCCGGTGCGGGTTATGATCCGCCAGGAAACAGCGCTGCAGGGAAGGTCAGGGGAACCGTCATGTTTAATATTACCGTGTATCAGTTCAGCCGGGCCTGGGGCCTGCCGAATCCTTCACCCTTTTGCATGAAGCTGGAGGGTTATCTGAAGCTGGGCGGATTACCGTATCGGATTGTGGAACAGAACGATCCCCGCAAAGGGCCGAAACAAAAAATTCCCTATGTGAAAATCAATGGCCAGGTGATGGGGGATTCGGAGCAGATCTATGAATATCTGCACTCCCATCAGATGCTGGATCTGGATCAGCCCCTGGATCAGGTGACCCGGGCGGTACACCATGCCATGCGCTCCATGTGTGACGAGAGCCTGTACTTCGTGATGGTGTACAGCCGCTGGATGGATGACGACAACTGGGACCAGGTGCGTGACACCATGTTTGGGGCCATTCCCAAACTGATCCGACCGGTGATCACCACCCAGATCCGCAAAAAAATGCAGGGGGATCTGATTGGACAGGGCATGGGCCGGCACAACCGGGCCGAGGTGTATTCCATCGGCGCCAAACATATTGACGCCCTGGGGACATTGCTGGGGGATCAGCCCTGGTTCGGTGGCGGGCAGTTGGTGAAACTGGATGTAGTGGCGGTGAGTTACCTGGCCAATATTCTGCAGCCGCCCATTGCGTCACCATTAAAGGAAACCGTAAAAAAATGGCCCAACCTGGTGAGTTTCACCGAGCGGGCGCTGACAGAGATTTACCGCGCGTGATAGAGTGCGCGCCCCAGCATTGAGAACAGATTGCAGTATGAGTGACAGCCATAAACCCCTGGTAATATTTCACGCCAATTGTCTGGACGGATTCGGCAGCGCCTATGGCGCCTGGGTGCATTTTCATCTTAACCGGGGTATCGAAGCGGACTATCTGCCGGCGGCCCATGGTGATACTCCGCCGGAGGTGAGTGGCCGCACGGTTTACGTGCTGGATTACGCCTATAAACGGGAGCCCATGGTGCAGCTGTGCCGGCAGGCTGAGCGGGTGATTGTGCTGGACCATCATATCACGGCCCTGGAGCAATTAACGGGTCTGGATCGGGAGTGCCCCAACCTGGAACTGGTTCTGGATATGGAGCGCTCCGGCGCCATGATCACCTGGGAATATTTTCATGCCGGCCCGCCGCCGAAACTGATTGCCTGCGTGCAGGATCGGGATATGTGGCGCTGGGAGATTCCGGAAAGTCAGGATGTCAATGCGGGGCTGATGTCCCATCCCTTCCGTTTCGAACACTGGCACCAGGTGGCCACCGATGCGGAAGCCTTTGCCTGCCTGGTGACCGAGGGTAACGCCATCAATCGTTACCGGCAGCAGATGATCGAACAGGGGCGGCGGGCGGCCACCCTGGGCCGGATCGCCGGTTTTGAAGTGCCCATCGTCAACTGCCCCCGGGCCATTGTCAGTGAACTGGTGGGGGAGCTGGCGGAGGGTCAGCCGTTTGCCGCCGGCTATACCGACAAAGGCCAGCGCCGCAGCTGGTCTCTGCGCTCCACCGCCGCCGGCGAGGACGTGGCGGCCATTGCCCAACGCTTCGGGGGTGGAGGTCACCGCAATGCGGCGGGATTTGTCACTCTGCTGGATGAGGCGCTGCTGGAAGTGGAACCGCCGGCGGCGGATTAACGCCGCCCCCGGCGAGCCTGTTTGCCTTTACCCAATTTGCCCTTACCCCGGGTACTCTTAACCGAGTGACTTTTACCCGAGCCGCTTTTGCCGGCACCGCGGCCGGCGTCAATGCCGCCCCGGGGCGGCAGCCCAGTATGCTGGGTGAGGAAGGCCCCTTTGCCGGGGTTGTTGCGATTACGGCGCTTGCCGGCTCCGGAATTGGCGGTGCCCGGTTTGGCGGAGGGATGATTGGCCGGCTGGCGGGGGGGGACCAGGTTCTTTTTGCCATAGCCGATCAGGTGGGCTTTACCCATGTTTTTCAGGGCCTCCCGCAGCAGGGGCCAGTTGTCCGGATCGTGGTAACGCAGAAACGCCTTGTGCAGACGGCGGCGTTTCTCCCCCTTGGGAACAACGACCTCAGCGCTTTTGTAGTTTACCCGGTGGATTGGGTCCTTGGCGGTGTGGTACATGGTGGTGGCCATGGCCATGGGCGACGGATAAAAAGTCTGCACCTGGTCGGCACGGAAATCATTCTTTTTGAGCCAGAACGCCAGCCCCAGCATGTCTTCATCGCTGGTGCCGGGGTGGGCGGCGATAAAATAGGGAATCAGATATTGTTCCTTGTCGGCCTCTTTGGAAAACCGGTCGAACAGTGCTTTGAATTCATCGTAGGCACCCATGCCCGGCTTCATCATTTTATCCAGGGGCGCCGTCTCGGTGTGCTCCGGGGCAATTTTCAGGTAGCCGCCCACATGGTGGGTCACCAGTTCCTTCACATATTCCGGATCCCGCACCGCCAGGTCATAGCGCAGCCCGGAGGCAATCATGACCCGTTTGATTCCCGGCAGTTCCCGGGCGCGACGATACAGCCGGGTGGTGGGGCTGTGGTCGGTCACCAGGTTTTTGCAGATGGTGGGAAACACGCAGGACAGCCGGCGGCAGTTCTGGTGGATCTCCTCACTGACGCAGTTAAGCTGATACATGTTGGCGGTGGGGCCGCCCAGGTCGGAGATGGTACCGGTAAAGCCGGGGGTCTGGTCGCGGATTTTTTCGATTTCCCGGAGGATGGAATCCTCGGACCGGCTTTGAATAACGCGACCCTCATGTTCGGTAATGGAACAGAAGGAACAACCGCCAAAACAGCCGCGCATGATGTTCACGGAAAAGCGGATCATCTCGTAGGCCGGAATACGGGCATTGCCGTAAGCGGGATGGGGCACCCGTTGAAACGGCAGCTCAAAGACGTCGTCCAGCTCTTCGGTGGTCAACGGCACCGGCGGTGGGTTCACCCACAGGTAACGGTCACCGTGTTTCTGCACCAGGGTGCGGGCGTTGGAAGGGTTGGTCTCCAGATGCAATACCCGGGAGGCGTGGGCGTACAGCACCGGATCCTTGCTGACTTTTTCAAACGCCGGCAGCAGGATCAGTTCCGGCTTGCTGCCAGCGGCGGGGCGAATGTGCACCACCTGGGCCTGGTCCGCCGGGGCGGGGTTTTCCCCGTTGGCGCAGGGGGCGTTCAACGCCTCGTTGGTCTGCTCCCAGTGATAGGGATTGTGCATGGGGTCCACCCGCCCCGGGGTGTCGATTCTGGTGGAGTCCTTGCAATCCCAGTGGCTGGGTAACTCGTTCACCATGCAGGCGGTGCCGCGCACATCCTGAATGCTCTTCATGGCCTGGCCGGCGGCCACCCGGTGGGCGATTTCCACCACTGCCCGCTCCGCGTTGCCGTACACCAGCAGATCGGCCTTGGCGTCCATCAGCACTGAACGCCGCACTTTATTGCTCCAGTAATCGTAATGGGCCACCCGCCGCAGACTGGCTTCGATCCCGCCAATCAGAATGGGCACGTCGTTATAGGATTCCCGGCAGCGCTGGGAATACACCAGCACGGCACGATCCGGCCGCTTGCCCCCCACATTGTCGGGGGTATAAGCGTCATCGTGACGGATTTTCAGGTCTGCGGTGTAGCGATTGATCATGGAGTCCATGTTGCCGGCGGACACGGCATAGAACAGATTGGGGCGGCCCAGGGCTTTAAAGGCCTCCGCGCTGTGCCAGTCCGGTTGCGCGATAATGCCCACCCGGAACCCCTGGCTTTCCAGCAGCCGGCCGATCACCGCCATGCCGAAACTGGGATGATCCACATAGGCATCGCCGCTGATGATAATAATGTCGCAGCTGTCCCAGCCCAGGGCCGTCATTTCCTCACGGCTCATGGGGAGAAACGGGGCGGTGCCGAAGCATTCCGCCCAGTAATGGGGATAGGTGAACAGGGATTTCGCTGCCAGCATGGGAATTCAAAAAAACGCCGCTGAATGGGCCGGCTAGTGTAGCGAATTCAGGCCCGGAATGCAGCCGCCATGGGCTGCTTCCGGGGGTGAATGCTGACGTGGTGGGCGGGGTGGTTCAGCCCTGCTGGAAAAAGCTCAGCTCCTGACGCATCTTATCCACCTGTTCCACCATGGAGGTGGTGGCGGCGGTGACTTCCTCCATCAGGGCGGAGTTCTGCTGGGTCACTTCATCAATGCTGCTCACCGCCTGGTTGACCTGCTGGATACCAGCCAACTGCTCGGCGGAAGAGGAGGCAATTTCCGACACCTGAGCACTGACGGTGACCACGTTATTGATGATCTCCTCCAGGGTCTGGCCGGACTTGTTCACCATGGAAGTGCCGGTTTCCACCTTGCTGACACTGTCCTTGATCAGCTGACCAATTTCCTTGGCGGCGGCGGCGGAGCGTTGCGCCAGGCTGCGTACCTCGCCGGCCACCACCGCGAAGCCCCGACCCTGTTCCCCGGCCCGGGCTGCTTCCACTGCGGCGTTCAGGGCCAACAGGTTGGTCTGGAAGGCAATTTCGTCGATGGCGGTGATGATATCCGCAATCTGTTTGCTGGAACCCTGGATGGCTTCCATGGCCTTGATGGTGTCCAGCACCACCTCCTTGCCGGCCATGGCGGCCTTTTCCGCGATATCGGCGCTGCGATTGGCGTCCCGGGCGTTGGTGGTGCTTTGGTTCAGTTGCGCGGTCATCTGCTCCATGCTGGAGGCGGTTTCCTCCAGTGACGCCGCCTGACTTTCGGTGCGCCGGCTCAAATCCATATTGCCGCGCTGGATTTCCGAGGCACCCACCTGGATATCATCGGCGGCGGTCTGAATACTGGCCACCATATTCTGCAACCGCTTCATGGTGCTGTTGAGGGCGCTCTTAAGTGCCAGAAACTCACCCTGATAGGCTCCTTGTACCCGCTGCCCCAAATCTCCCTCCGCCAGGGCCAGCAGGCACTGGTTGATCTCGTTCACGGCCTGTTTGCGCTCGGTAATATCGGTGGCGTACTTCACTACTTTATAGGGGCGACCGGAGGCATCAAAAATGGGATTGTAGGACGCCTGAATCCACACCCGCTTGCCCCCTTTGCCGATACGCTCGTACTCTTCACTGAAGAATTTTCCGGCGTTCAGGGCATCCCAGAAGGACTTGTAGGCGGGAGACCGGGCAAAGGCATCGTCCACAAACATACGGTGATGGCGACCCACCACTTCGTCCAACGGGTAACCCAGCACCTGAAGGAAATTGTCGTTGGCATGGACGATGGTGCCGTCCAGCTTGAACTCGATCACCGCCTGGGAGCGGGAGATCGCCTCCAGCTGGCTTTGGAAATCGGCGTTACGGCGCTTCTGTTCGCTGATATCCGTGGCGTACTTGACCACTTTAAAGGGCTTGCCTTCCTGGTCCAGGATCGGGTTGTAGGAAGCCTGAATCCAGACTTCCCCGCCGCTCTTGCTAATGCGCTTGTACTCACTGGAAAAGTGCTCGCCAGAGCGCAGAGCCTGCCAGAACGCCTGGTAGTCCGGGGTTTCCCGCTCCTCCGGCGCCACGAAGATGCGATGGTGGCGGCCGATGATCTCGTCAGCCTGATAGCCCATGACACTGAGGAAATTGTCATTGGCACCGCGGATAGTGCCATCCATATTGAACTCGATCACCGCCTGGGAGCGGGAGATGGCATCAATCTGGCTGGCAAAATCGGCATTTTTCAGGGTCTGTTCCGTGACGTCCGAGGCGAACTTTACCACTTTGTAGGGCTGGCCCTGATCATCCAGAATTGGGTTGTAGGAGGCCTGAATCCAAATCGCCTTGCCGCCTTTGCCCTGGCGCCGGTAGGTGGCTGAGTGGAACTTACCCTGACGCAGGGTGCTCCAGAAGCGGCGGTACTTCTCGCCATTGGCCTCTTCCGGGGCCACGAACATGCTGTGGTGCTTGCCCAGTACTTCTTGCCGTTGGTAGCCCATCACCGCCAGGAAGTTGTCATTGGCATTGAGGATGGTGCCGTCCATATCGAACTCGATCACCGCCTGGGAGCGGTCCAGGGCCTGCAATTGTCGGCGTTGATCGTCCTGTTGCTGGCGCTGATGGGTCACGTCACGGGCAAAACAGACCACTTTCTGCAGCTGGCCGGTGTCATCGCTCACCGGAATAAAGCTGCTCTGTAGCCACAGGGTGGCGCCGTCCTGGGTGCGGTGCCGGTATTCCCCCGTCTGCGGCTGGCCCTGGCGCAGATGACGCCAAAGATCGTCCAGGGCGCTGGCCTGTTCCGGTGGCAGCAGGCTGTGATGGCTCTTGCCCGGCAGCGCATCTGCCGGGAAGCCCAGTAACCGCAGAAACTGCTCATTGGCATCCAGAATCTGGCCGTCGGCATCGAACTCCACCCGGGCATGGCTCTGATCCATGGCCTGAAACAGTGACTCCAGTTGCGCCAGACGGGCCTCGTTCTGGCGGTGGGCTGCGCCGTTGAACAGCGCGGAAATTGGGCCGAGATTCATCGTAGCTCCTTTGCTCAAATTGACTCAAACCTGGCGAGCGATAATCGGTGTTCAGTCATTAAGTGTAGAAACAGATAGGTATTTAGCGACCCAAAAATTCAATGCTGGCGCCGGGTCTGACCGGGCACCAGAAAGAATGTGCTAAGTTACTGATAGTAGAGGGTTTATCAGATGATGCCCGCATCCAGGCTCATGGCCATGGTGGTGCCCAGGTCACGGCACTGGTCCACAAATTCCGGATTCCATTGGCCCCGGCACACCAGGGGCTCCCGCACGGCTTTCCAGCGCAGGCCGGTGGTGATGCTGTCCACCGCCCGACAGGTACCGGTGCCGTCCTGCCCGGCCCGCACATATAAGGCAAAGGGAAGCCCCTGCTTTTGTTCCAGGCAGGGGTAATAAATACGATCGAAGAAGTCTTTCAAGGCCCCACTCATGTAACCCAGGTTTTCCGGGGTCCCGAGAATGATGGCATCCGCCTCCAGCACGTCGTTGGCGATGGCATGCAGCGGTTCCACTTCCTTGACGCTGACATCGCAGATAGACGGGTGCCGGGTGCCCTCCAGTACCGCCTCGCGCAGCTTGCGGGTGTTGTCGGATGGCGCATGAGCCACCACCAGTAACTGCTTCATGCTCACTCCCGTTGTGGCTGTTGGCTGATAGGCATGGTTTGCCAAGTATGATAGAACGTAGCTCTGATTTACAATAAATACAGAATTACCAATAACAACCCAACAACAAGCCAACAACAAAGTACGGTAACCACAGCGTCCCACTATGTCACTGACTCTCTATCAATTCCCCATCTCCCATTTTTGTGAGAAAGCCCGCTGGGCGCTGGATTTTAAGGCGCTGGATTACACCACCAAAAATCTGCTGCCGGGGCAGCACGTCAAGGTAATCCGCCGGCTGGCGGCACAAAGCTCGGTGCCGGTGCTGGAGCACGAGGGCCGCAGCATTCAGGGTTCGGAGCAGATTCTTACTTATCTGGATGAAAAGTTCCCGGCCCGCAAGCTGACGCCGGTAAATTCCGGCGAGGCCCAGGCGGCGCTGGAATGGGAGCGCTATCTGGATAAGGAAATCGGCGTGCATGTACGGCGCTATGTGTACCAGACCCTGTTGCAGCATCCATCACTAGTAACCGGTTTCTTTGCCACCGGTGGGCCGTTCTGGTGGCGGCCGTGGTTACGCTTGATCTATCCCAAGCTGGTGACGGTGATGCGTAAACGGATGAACATAAATCCTGCCACCGCAGCGGAATCCAAACAACGGGTGCTGATGGCATTGGAGCGGTTGAACGACTCGGTGGGGGATAGCGGCTATCTGGTGGGTGCCGGCTTCAGCCGGGCGGATCTGACCGCTGCGGCATTACTGGCGCCTTTGTTTATGCCACCGCAATATGGCCTTAACTGGCCAGCCGCGTTACCGGAACCGTTGCACAGCGAAGTGGCGGCATTGGAACCGCAATTGCAGTGGGCCCGGGATATTTACGCCCGCTACCGCGGCGCCTGAAGCAGGCTGCAAGTAAAAACGGCCACACCGCAAACTTGTAGAAAGCGGGTGTGACCGTCGTGGAGCAGCCGTCGTGGAACAGCCGTCGTGGAACAGCCGTCGTGGAACAGCCGTCGTGGAACAGCCGTCGTGGAACAGCCGTCGTGGAACAGCCGTCGCGGAACAGCCGTCGCGGAACAGCCGTCGCGGAACGATTTAGTGGCTGATCATCCAGGGCCGCATGGAGGGAAAGAACTTCTCCCCCCGGGCGGTGTAGAACAGTTTTGAATCCCGTTGCTTATGCTCACCGCAACCACAACCCCCATCCTGCTTGCGCACCCGACGACTGGCGTCGGTGGAGAAGATGGGTTCGTGACTGGCTTTCTCATTGGTGGCGAAGGCCTGACGCCGATCGCTGTCCATATTGAGAAACTGCGGTGGGATCATAATCACCCGGGGCGACAGCTGCCCACATTGGGGGCAGGCACAGGGTTTGTCGTGATCCGCCATGGTGGCCAGCTCGTGGAACAGGCCATGGTCTTTGCATTTGTAGTCATAGACTGGCATAACCGTCTCCTGTTACTTGTCCGGGGCCAGGGGCACGTCGATGGAACCGTCCAGCTCTTTGGTGGGGCCATCGGCATTGGGCTTGATATCGAACTCGAAGATGTCCGTGGGCAGCCATAGCGTGGCGCAGGCGTTGGGCACATCCACCACCCCGCTGATGTGACCCTGTACCGGAGCGGTACCCAGAATCGCGTAGGCCTGGGCTCCGGAATAACCGAATTTCTTCAGATATTCGATGGCGTTGAGACAGGCCTGGCGATAAGCAATATGCACGTCCAGGTAATGCTGTTTGCCCTGCTCATCCACTGAAATACCTTCGAAGATCAGGTAGTCATCGTACTTGGGTGTGATGGGGCTGGGTTTGAAGATCGGGTTCTTGATGCCGTACTTGGCCATACCGTCTTTGATCAGCTCCACCCGCATATGAATCCAGCCCGCCATTTCGATGGCGCCGCAGAAAGTGATTTCACCGTCACCCTGACTGAAGTGCAGATCGCCCACGGACAGGCCGCCGTCTTTCACGTATACCGGGAAGTAGACCTTGGAGCCCCGGGACAAATCCTTGATGTCACAGTTGCCGCCGTGTTCCCGCGGGGGCACGGTGCGGGCGCCCGCGGCCGCGGCGGAGTCTTTTTCCGCGCCGGTCAGTTTGCCCATGTGGGCGGTGTCGGCGTAGGGCAGGTTGGCCAGGCCGGGAACCCGCTCGGGATCGGTATCGAACAGTTCCTTCTCCCGCTTGTTCCATTCCGCCAGCATTTCCTTGGAGGGCAGGCAACCAATCAATCCGGGATGAATCAGACCAGCGAACTCCACGCCGGGCACATGCCGGGACTTGGTGAACATGCCGTTGAAATCCCAGATTGATTTCTGGGCTTCCGGGAAGTGCTCGGTGAGAAAACCACCGCCATTCTGCTTGGAGAAAAAGCCGTTAAAGCCCCACAGGCTTTCCTGGAAGGCACCAATATCCAGAATATCCACCACCAGCAGATCGCCGGGCTCGGCACCTTCCACGCCCACCGGGCCCGACAGGAAGTGCACCTGACTGAGGTCCACGTCGCGCACGTCTTCCGCGGAATCGTCGTTCTTGATCTGGCCCCCGGTCCAGTCGTAACACTCGATAATAAAGTCATCCCCCGGTTTCACCATCGCTGCCATGGGAATGTCCGGATGCCAGCGGTTATGGATCGTGTCCTGATCGTACGGTGATTTGTTGAGATCAATTTTAATAATGGTTTCAGCCATGGTCATAGTCTCCAGACAGTGGTTTTACATGGTATAGCCGGCGCTGTGATTACACCGCCAGATACGCCGCAATCTTCTCTTCGTTGACATTCTCTCGGGATTCTTCCGCCACGATTTCGCCTTTCTCCAACACCAGAATGCGATCAGCGATATCCAGGGCGAAACTCAATACCTGCTCCGATACCACAATGGACAGACCCCGTTCATCGCGGATCTGGCGTAGGGTACGGGCCATATCCTTGATGATGGAGGGCTGAATTCCCTCGGTGGGCTCGTCCAGCAGCAACATCTTGGGCTTGGAGGCCAGAGCCCGGGCAATGGCCAGCTGCTGCTGCTGTCCGCCCGACAGGTTGCCACCGCGACGGGATTTCATTTCCAGCAACACCGGGAACAGTTCGTACAGGTCTTCGGGGACCTTTTTCTCCTTGGTGGTGGTGAGCCCGGTTTCGATATTTTCCTTTACCGTCATGGTGGAAAAAATCATTCGCCCCTGGGGTACGAAGCTCATACCACTGGCCACTCGTTGATGGCTTTTCATTTTGCCCAACTCGGTGTTGTCCAGGGTGATCTGACCCTCGGAGGGGAGAATACCAATGAGGGACTTCATCAGCGTGGTTTTGCCCATGCCGTTGCGGCCCATGATGGCAACAATTTCATTGGGCCTGACCTCAAAGTTAAGCCCGTGAATCACCTCGCTCTGGCCGTAGGAGACCTTGTAATTGGCGACGTTCAACATCCGCGTATCCTCCTTAGTGGCCCAGATAAACTTCTTTGACCTTGGGATCGTTTTGCACCCGCTCCATGGAGCCTTCGGACAAAACCTTGCCCTGGTGCAACACCGTAACCCGCTTGGCAATATCCGCCACGAACTGCATATCGTGCTCTATGACAATCACCGAGCGGCCCTGAGTGATTTTGTTCAGCAGTTCCGCCGTTTGTTTGCGTTCCGCCACGGACATGCCGGCCACTGGTTCATCCAGCATCAACAGTTGTGGATCCTGAATCAGTAGCATACCGATCTCCAGCCACTGCTTTTGCCCGTGACTGAGCAATGCCGCCTGTTTGTTGAGATCGTCTTTAAGAAAGATGAGATCGGCGATCTCTTCCACCTTGTCTACCACTTCCTTGTCCCGCTTGAACATCAGCGCGCCGAATACGTTACGGCCCCGGGGGAAAGAAATTTCCAGGTTTTCGAACACCGTCAGGTCCTCGTAGATGGACGGATTCTGAAATTTCCGCCCCACGCCGGCGTGGACAATCTGGTGTTCCTTCATTTTGGTCAGCTCCTTGCCGCGGAATTTAATAGTGCCGTCCGTGGCTTTGGTGCGCCCACAAATCAAATCCAGTACCGTGGTCTTACCGGCCCCGTTGGGTCCGATAATCACCCGGATCTCGTTCTCATCCACGTAGAAAGAAAGATCATTGACTGCCTTGAATCCGTCGAAGGACACGGTGAGTCCCTCAACGGCCAGGACAAAATCTTGTTGGATGGCATTCATGGTTTAACTCCTGGAGTCGGCGGTGGTGGAGGGCATGGGTGGTCGCGCTGAGCGCAAACTCTTGAACCACTGACTCAGGCGCGGTTCGATCCAGGTGGTGTAAAGCCCGGCCAGACCCTGTGGGAAGGCCAGCACCACACCGATAAACAGCGCGCCGAGACCAAACAGCCAGAGTTCCGGAAATGATTCGGAAAAAGTGGTTTTCGCCCAGTTCACCACCAGAGTGCCGTAAATGGCGCCGAAGATGGACAACCGGCCCCCTACGGCGCAGAAGATCACCATTTCGATGGAAGGCACAATGCCCACGAAGGTGGGGGACATGAATCCAACCTGCAGGGTAAACATGGCGCCGCCGATGGCGGAGAAAGCCGCCGCCAGACAGAACACGAAGATCTTGAAATTGGAAACGTCGTAACCGGAAAAGCGCACCCGGTCCTCTTTATCGCGCATGGCCACCAGCAACCGCCCCAGTTTGCTTTTGCGTACGTACTGGGCCACAAACAGGCAGCCAATGAGCATAATGCAGCAGAAGAAGTAGAGGATGTACTTGGCCTCGTCGGTACGGATGTCCCAGCCTTTCAGAGTCCGCAGGTCGGTGATGCCGTTGACACCGCCGGTATAACCCTGCTGGCCAATAATCAGGATGGTAAGAATCGCCGCAATGGCCTGGGTGATGATGGCGAAGTAAACCCCGCCTACCCGACGTTTGAACATGGCCACGCTGATGATAAAGGCAAAGATTACCGGCACTATAATAATCGCGGCCACGGTGAAACTCAGGCTGTGGAAGGGCTCCCAGAACCAGGGCAGCGCCGTGAGCTGGTTCCAGTCCATAAAGTCGGGAATGCCCGGCGTGGACTGAATGGCAGTGGCCTCCGGGGTGGAGGCCTCCAGCTTAAGAAACATGGCCATGCAGTAACCGCCGAGGCCGAAAAACACCCCCTGACCCAGACTCAGGATGCCGCCGTAACCCCAGCACAGAACCAGTCCCAACGCCACAAAGGCGTAAGACAGATACTTGCCCACCAGGTTAAGCCGGAAAATGTCCATGGATAGGGGGAACACCACCATGATCAGGACTGCCAGCAGCAGTATTTTCATGGCATCGCTTTTGGGTAGGAAAGATCGCATTCCGTAAGACATAATCGGATACTCCTAGTGACGGATCTTCAGTGAGAACAGACCCTGTGGACGCAACATAAGAATGCCGACCACCACCAGCAGAGTCAGTACCTTGGCCATGGAGCCACTGAGGAAGAATTCCATGGTGGACTGCGCCTGGGAGATGGTGAAGGCCGAGGCAATGGTGCCCAACAGGCTGGCGGCACCGCCGAACACCACCACCAGGAAGGTATCGACGATATATAACTGGCCGGAGGTGGGGCCGGTGGAACCGATCATGGTGAAGGCGCTCCCCGCCACGCCGGCAATACCACAACCCAGGGCGAAAGTGATGCGGTCCACTTTTTCGGTGTTGATGCCCACGGCACCGGCCATTTCCCGGTTTTGCACCACGGCACGCACCTGGCCGCCCCAACGGGAGCGGTACATCCAGAAGTAAACGCCCACGGAGATACAGATGGTGATCACCATCACGAAGATACCGTTGATGGGCACTTCAATCAGATCGGTCAGGGGATAGGAACCCATCAGCCAGTCCGGCAGAGTCACCCCCACTTCGCGGGCGCCGAACACGGTACGGTAAAACTGTTGCAGGATCAGGCTCAGGCCCCAGGTGGCCAGCAACGTATCCAATGGGCGCTTGTACAGGTGCCGGATCATCGACCACTCGACAAACGCCCCCAACACAAAGGTTGTGAGAAACGCCAATAGCATGGCAATAAAGAAATACCCGGAGAAGAGACTTTCCGCGTACTCTGCAAAAAGATTGGATGTTAAGTAGGTGATGTAGGCCCCGAGAATCATAAATTCCCCGTGAGCCATATTGATCACTCCCATTTGACCAAAGATGATCGCGAGACCCAATGCCATCAGCACGAACACTGAGAACAGGATCAACCCCGCAAATCCCTGCATGGCGAAGATGGACGTCAATTCTGACGCGGTGTATTCGGCAAACATGTCAGCCTCCAGACAGTACTACCCTAAAGAAGGAACCGAGAGGGTGGCGCCGAAGCGCCACCCGAACACTGATCACTGATAACCTTCCGGGAACGGATCGGGCTCGATCAACTCAGGGCTTTCATAGACCACCTTGTACTGGCCGTCGGTCTGGGCCACACCGATGCGGGTCTTGGACCAGAGGTGATGGTTCTTGTGAATGCGCACATAACCTTCAGGCGCCGTGGTCAGTTCAATACCGGGGGATGCCTCCCGTACCTTGTCCACGTCGAAGGAGCCCGCTGCTTCCACCGCGGCTTTCCACAGCCAGGGGCCCAGGTAAGCGGCCTGAGTCACGTCTCCGATAACGATGTCCTTGCCCCACATGTCCTTGAAGGCTTTAACAAATTCCTTATTGTTTTCGTTGGGCAGGCTCTGGAAATATTTCATGGAAGCGTAGATGCCTTCGATGTTCTCGCCGCCGATACCCAGGATTTCATCCTCGGTCACGGAAATGGTCAGGAACAGGGGCTTTTCCTTGGTCATATCGATACCGGCGGCTTTCAGCTGCTTGTAGAACGCCACATTGGAACCGCCCACAACAGAGATAAACACCACATCGGGTTTTTTCAGTTTGATCTTGTTGATCACGGAGTTGAACTGGGTGTGACCCAGGGGGTAGTACTCCTCACCCACCACTTTCAGGCCCAGTTTATCGATATGCTTGCGGGCGATTTTGTTGGAGGTGCGGGGCCAGATGTAGTCGGATCCCAGCAGATAGAATTTTTTGGCACCCTTGGTTTCCGCAGCCCAGTCAATACCTTCCAGAATCTGCTGGGTGGCTTCCTGGCCGGTATAAATCACATTGGGTGACTGTTCCAGACCTTCGTAAAAAGTGGGGTAGTACAACATGCCGTTGTACTGCTCGAATACCGGCAATACCGCTTTGCGGGACGCCGAGGTCCAGCAGCCGAACACCGCCGCCACCTTGTCATTCACCAGCAGTTTTTTGGCTTTTTCAGCAAAGGTGGGCCAGTCACTGGCGCCGTCCTCCTGGATGTACTCGATCTTGCGACCCAGCACGCCCCCCATATCATTGATCTGTTTGATGGCCAGCTTTTCCGCTTGCACCGAGCCGGTTTCACTGATGGCCATGGTGCCGGTGATGGAATGGAGGATGCCCACGGTGACGGTGTCATCGGTAACGGCAAGCCCGGTGGAATTGACGTCAGCCGCCTGAGTAACGGCGGGCGCCAGTATCAGGCTGGCGGACAGCGCCAGCATGGTCTTCTTAAGCGTTGAGCTAAGGATGTTGGACAACATGGTTCGACCTCGTGTTGGTTTACGACCCTGAAATGACACAGGCCACCCGTCGGCAGCACCCCCCCGGGGCGCAAGGCAGCGTGTCGTGATGGGGAGTATTGCGTTTTTGTCCGGGTCGCAACATTCGGAGAATGACCACCGCCCCTACGTCATTTGACGCATAGGCAGGTGTGGGGAGCTGGAGTACGGTTCTGGCTGTTTCGCTTGCCAACCGGCCAGGCTAACACCGACCAGGCCGATCAGTGCCATCCATTCACAGGAGACGCAGAATGAGACACGGTGATATCTCCAGCAGCCCGGATACCGTGGGGGTTGCAGTGGTGAACTACAAAATGCCCCGGCTCCATACCAAGGCCGAGGTGCTGGATAATGCCCGGCAGATTGCGGACATGATCGTGGGAATCAAGCAGGGCCTACCGGGGATGGATCTGATCGTTTTTCCTGAGTACAGCACCATGGGCATCATGTACGACCCGGAGGAAATGATGGCCACCGCCGCCACCATTCCCGGGGAGGAAACGGATATATTTGCCGCCGCCTGCCGCCAGGCCAACACCTGGGGCGTGTTTTCCCTCACCGGTGAGCAACACGAGGAACATCCCAACAAGGCGCCCTACAATACCCTGGTACTGATCAATAACCAGGGGGAAATCGTACAGAAATATCGCAAGTGTATCCCCTGGTGCCCTATCGAAGGTTGGTACCCCGGCGACCGCACCTACGTAACGGAAGGTCCCAAGGGCATGAAGATCAGTCTGATCATTTGCGATGACGGCAACTACCCGGAGATCTGGCGCGATTGCGCCATGCGCGGTGCCGAGCTGATTGTGCGCTGTCAGGGCTATATGTACCCGGCCAAGGACCAGCAGGTGATGATGGCCAAGACCATGGCCTGGGCCAACAACTGCTATGTGGCGGTGGCCAACGCCAGCGGATTCGATGGGGTGTATTCCTATTTTGGTCACTCCGCGGTGATTGGCTTCGATGGCCGTACCCTGGGGGAATGTGGCGAGGAGGACATGGGGGTGCAGTATGCCCAGCTTTCCGTCTCCCAGATCCGGGATGCCCGCGCCAATGACCAGTCCCAGAATCACCTGTTCAAGCTCCTGCACCGGGGCTACACCGGCATTCACGGTTCCGGTGACGGCGACAAAGGGGTGGCGGACTGCCCGTTTGAGTTCTATCGCAGTTGGGTGATGGACGCCGAGAAAACCCAGCAGGATGTGGAGGCCATCACCCGCAGTACCGTGGGGGTGGCGGACTGCCCGGTGGGGGATCTGCCGGTGCCGGAAAAAGAGAAAACCGCTTAACCGTCGCGGGGGTAGCCTGTGCCCTTTATCAATGAGGTGCTGGACCACAACCGTCAGCACAATCGCCAGGCCCGGGAGCAGGCCACCAGTGCCGGCGGCTGGTCCCGTTTTGCCTTTGACCCCGAGCAGCTGCACCGCCAGCTGCTGGGGCAGCTGGTGGGACAGGATCCGGTGATCGACTCCCTGTGCCAGCAATTGAAGGTCATCAAGGCGGGGCTGAGTGATCCCCGGCGACCCCTGCTGGTGATGTTGTTGCTGGGGGATACCGGGGTGGGCAAAACCGAAACCGTGCGCGCCCTGGCCCAGGGCATCCACGGCGACCCCTCCGCGTTCTGCCGCATCGATATGAACACCCTGTCCCAGAGTCATTACAGCGCCGCCATCACCGGTGCCCCACCGGGCTATGTGGGCAGTAAGGAAAACACCACCCTGATGAACGAAGAGGCCATTCGGGGCACCTCCACCCGGCCCGGGATCGTGTTGTTCGATGAGGTGGAGAAAGCCAGCCCCGACGTGGCCCGCAGTCTGATGAATATTTTCGACAGCGGGCGATTGCGCCTGGCCTCCGGTACCCGCGAACTGAGCTTTACCAACTGTCTGATATTCATGACCAGTAACCTGGGTTCCAGGCAGTGGCAATCTGACCACGACCGGCCCTGGCGCCGCTGGTTCCGGTCCCGGCAGTTCGCCCGGGAGCAGCGGTTTATGCAGGCCCTGCGGGGGCATTTCGACCCGGAGTTTCTCAACCGTATCGATCGGGTGGAAATCTATCGGGCATTGGGCAGCGGCGACATCGAGGCCATCGTCAAGCTGGAGGTGGCGGCTCTGAATCAAAGCCTGGCCCGCAAACGGGTGGCGCTGGAACTTTCTGAAGCCGCGGTTCGCTGGCTGGCGCAAACCGGCTATGACCCCCGCTACGGCGCCCGGGCCATACGGCGGCGGGTGCGGGATGCGTTATTGGTGCCGGTGGCAGAAGCGCTGCTGGCGGGTCCGGGGCCGACGGCCTCCGCCGACCCCGGTCTGCTGCAGGTTGAACTGACCGGTGGGCGGCTGCGATGCCAGCGGGCGGCGCCCCCCATGGAAGGAATTTAGTTTGGTATGTTCTTTGCTCAAAAACCATTTCGGGCCCGATCGGCCCTGACTGGGGGTTCGCCAAAAGCGGATTTTGCACCCACAGCACGCAGTGATTCAGGTGTCGCTGACACCCGGTGTAACGGGGGTGTCGCGGGGTGAGCAAAGAGGCTATGGCAGCAAGACAGCGAATTTTCCGGGTACGGCGCAGTTACAACCAGTGGGTGGCCAATGAAACCCTGGAAGATTACGCCCTGCGTTTCACCGCCAAAAGTGCCCGCCGCTGGTCGGCGGCCCGGGTCAGCAACACCGCCCTGGGGGCCATTTCCTTTTTGGCCCTGGAGGCTATCGGCGGCGCCATCACCCTGAATTATGGGTTTACCAATGCCGCCTGGGCCATTATGGCGGTGGGGCTGATTATTTTTGTCACCGGCCTGCCCATTGGCTATTACGCCTCAAAATATGGCGTTGATATCGATCTGCTCACTCGTGGTGCAGGA
Source organism: Pseudomonadales bacterium (assembly GCA_002701845.1). Lineage (GTDB taxonomy): Bacteria > Pseudomonadota > Gammaproteobacteria > Pseudomonadales > Ketobacteraceae > Ketobacter. Next base: position 27,970 of record NZXG01000013.1, on the reverse strand, counting down.
TTTGGCTACATCGGCTCTACCATCACCTCATTAATCTACGCTTCCTTTACTTTTATCTTCTTTGCCCTGGAAGCTGCCATTATGGCCATGGCCCTGGAGCAGCTGTTTCACATTCCATTATCCATCGGCTACCTGCTGAGCTCGCTGCTGGTGATTCCATTGGTGACCCACGGTATCACCCTCATCAGCCGGTTCCAGTTATGGTCACAACCGTTGTGGGTCTGCCTGCAGCTGTTGCCTTTCATCTATATCGCCTGGCACGACGTGGCGTCGGTGGAGGACTGGACCCAGTTTGAAGGCTCGCAACAGGAGTCCGGCACCGGCTTCAATATTCTGCTGTTTGGCGCCGCCTCTTCAGTGATCTTTTCGCTCATTGCCCAGATTGGTGAGCAGGTGGATTTTCTGCGGTTTCTGCCGGCCCGGGAGCGGGTGTCCGCCGGCCGTTGGTGGCTGGCCATGCTGATGGCGGGGCCCGGCTGGATCGGGGCTGGTGTTCTGAAGATTTTTGCCGGCTCGTTTCTGGCGGTGCTGGCACTGCAACACGGCATCGCGGCGGAGGACGCCTCGGACCCCACCCACATGTATCGGGTGGCCTTTGGTTATATCACCCAGTCGCCGGAGTTTGCCCTGGCCATGGCGGGGATTTTTGTGATTCTGTCCCAGTTGAAAATCAACGTCACTAATTCCTACGCCGGTTCCATCGCCTGGTCCAATTTCTTTTCCCGGCTGACCCACAATCATCCCGGTCGGGTGGTTTGGTTGATTTTCAATGTGGTGATTGCCTTGTTGTTGATGGAGCTGGGCATTTATAAAGCCCTGGAGGAAATTCTGGGGGTCTACGCCATCGTGGCGGTGGCCTGGGTGGGCTCTCTGGTGGCGGACCTGGTGATCAACAAACCCCTGGGCCTGAGCCCCGCCACCATTGAATTCAAACGCGCCTATCTTTATGACATTAATCCGGTGGGCTTTGGTTCCATGGTGCTGGCGTCCCTGATCGGGATTACCGCGCACATGGGCAGTTACGGTCCCATTGCCCAGGCGCTGGCGCCGTACCTTACGCTCGGGTCTGCCTTTATTATAGCGCCGCTGATTGCCTGGGCCACCGATGGCCGCTATTACATCGCCCGCGAGCCCCACATTATCGCCACCAACAATGGCATGGCCACCTGCTGTATCTGTGAACACAGTTTTGAAGCGGAGGATATTGCCCACTGTCCGGCCTATGACGGTCACATCTGTTCCCTGTGCTGCTCCCTGGACGCCCGCTGTCAGGATCGCTGCAAACCCCAGGCCCGGTTGTCGGAACAGATGCTGACTCTGTTGGGTTCAGTTCTGCCGGAGCGGATTGTGGCGCGGATGAATTCCCGGTTTGGCCACTTCCTGGCGCTGATGTGTTTCTGTTCCCTGTTTATCGCGTTAATACTGACGGTGGTCTACTTCGAAGTCACCTCCCAGGATCCCCAGGTGCGGGATCTGATCGCCAGCCTGTTGTGGAAAGAGTTTTTTATCCTGTTGATTATCGTCGGGGTGGCGGTGTGGTTGTTTGTGCTGGCTCACGAAAGCCGGTTGGTGGCCCAGGAGGAAACCGAGCGTCAGACAGAGCTGCTGCATCAAGAGATCCTGGCCCACGAGCAAACCGACCTGAAATTGCAGCAGGCCAAGGAAATGGCGGAGGCCGCCAACAAGGCCAAGAGCCGTTACCTTACCGGTATCAGTCATGAGTTGCGCTCGCCGTTGAATTCGGTGATGGGTTATGCCCAGTTGCTGGAGCGGGACCGGTCAATCCCGGAGTCCCGGCGGGAGGCCATCGGCGTGATTCTGCGCAGCAGTGAACACCTGGCGGATCTGATCGAAGGCCTACTGGATATCTCCAAGATTGAAGCCGGACGCCTGGATCTGCATCGCAACGAAGTGCGTTTACCCAAGCTGATGGATCAGCTGGTGAATATGTTTCGACTACAAGCCCAGGCCAAGGGTATCGATTTCGAGTATCGCTGCGAGGGCCGGTTGCCGGAGTTTGTGGTGACCGATGAAAAACGCCTGCGGCAGATTCTGATTAATCTGTTGTCCAACGCCATTAAGTTTACCCAGCAGGGCAAGGTTTTATTGCAGATCCGCTATCGCAATCAGGTGGCAGAGTTTCTGGTGCAGGATTCCGGGGTGGGTATCAGCCCGGACAATGTGGAACGCATTTTCAAACCCTTCGAGCGCATTCGTGAACCCGGGCAGGTGCCGGCACCGGGTACCGGATTGGGTTTGACCATTACCCGCCTGCTCACTGAAATCATGGGTGGTGACATCGCCCTGCAAAGCGAGCCGGGCAAGGGCAGTCGATTTACCGTGACCCTGATGTTGTCCAGTATTGCCAAACCGGCGGTGGCCCCCACCCTGGAGCAAAAGATCCGCGGCTATCTGGGGGCCCGGCGCAAGGTGATGGTGGTGGACGATGACCCGACTCACCGGGAGCTGATTCAATCCATACTGGAACCCCTGGGCTTTATTCTGGCGGAGGCCAAAGACGGGCCGGAATGCCTGGCACTGGTGGCGCACTGGCAACCGGATATTTTCCTGCTGGATTTGAACATGCCGGGCATGACCGGCTGGCAACTGGCGCAACGGTTGCGCCAGGAAAAAATGACCGCGCCCATCGTAATGATCTCCGCCGACGCCCGGGAAGGCCAGCAGGAAGAGGGCAGCATGCGCCCGCATAACGATTATCTGATCAAGCCGGTGCGGGTTAATACCCTGTTGGAACGGTTGGCCGGGCTGTTGGATATTCAATGGCTCTATGAGCCGGAGACGCCGCCGGCGGTTACCCTGCCGCCGGACAGTCTGCAACAGGCCGACCTGCCGCCCCCGGCGGTGATCCAGCAATTGCGGACCATGGCCGAAATCGGTCATCTGCAGGGCCTGCGCAAAAAACTGCGGGAGCTGCAGCAGGATGCCAGCATCAGCCAGCCGTTCCTAATGTATCTGGAAACCGCGATCCAGCAGGTGCGTCTGGACCGTATCCGTGAACTCAGTGAGGTGCAGTCAGCGTGATCAACCGGCAGACAAGATCCGATGTGGCGCTGGTGGTGGATGATTCCGCGGAAACCCTTGCCATGTTAAGCCAGGTATTGGACGAAGAGGGGCTCACGGTATTGATTGCCCTGGATGGCGAGCAGGCCATTAATATTGCCAGCAAAATGATCCCGGATATTATTCTGCTGGACGCCATTATGCCCAATATGGACGGTTTCGAAACCTGCCGCCGGCTGAAGCAGCAAAGCGGACTGAAGAATATTCCCATTATTTTTATGACCGGTCTCAGTGATACCGAACACATTGTGATGGGGCTGGAGGCCGGGGGGGTGGATTACGTGGCCAAGCCCATTAATCCGCCGGAGCTGGTGGCGCGCATGCGGGTGCATTTGAACAATGCCCGTATGACCCAGAGTGCGCGCATGGCCCTGGACACTGCCGGCCAGAATATTTTTACCACCGACGACAGCGGCACCATGCTGTGGGCCACGCCCCAGGTATTCGCGTTATTCGAGCTGGCCATGGCCGATACCCGCTGGCTGGAGAGCACACTGGCGCCTCAATTACGGCAGTGGCTGGAACGGGCACCGGAACAGGGCCGCCGGCTGACCCTGGAGGCCCCGCAGAAAAAACTGCAGTGTAAATACCTGGGTGAGGTCAATGCCCATGAGCATTTGTTCCGGCTGTTCGAGGAGGACGGCGATTCCGATACCGATCTGCTGCGCAAGAACTTTTCCCTCACCGAGCGGGAAGGGGAAGTATTGTTTTGGATTGCCAATGGCAAAACCAATCGAGAGATTGCCCAGATCCTGGAGATGAGTCCGCGAACCGTGAACAAGCACCTGGAGCAGGTGTTTAAAAAAATGGGTGTGGAAAACCGCACTGCCGCCGCCTCGGCGGCCATCCGCCTGCTCAGCGAACATGGCCGGCTGGGCTGACCGCTGGATCTCAGATGTGGGGCCTGATTGACCGCTCAGGCCGGTTTCTCTGCCAAGGCCGTTTGGTGGTACCATCCTTCCCACACAGAATAATCAAAGTGTTTGGGGGTAGTGGTGAAACCGATCTGGTTGATAGCAATTCTCGGTTCAGTGTTATTGGTGGGGTGTGGTGCCGAACCTCAGGTAACCACCGGTTATGGCGTGGTGGAAGGCAAGCGGGACGACGGTATTCTGGAGTTTTTGGGCATTCCCTACGCCCAGCCCCCGGTGGATGACCTGCGGTGGGCAGACCCGCAGCCACCGCAGCCCTGGGAGGGTGTGCTCCAGGCCAAATACAAAGGCAATGCCTGCACCCAGTGGGCAACCGGCCTGCCGGTGGTCAATCCCAGTGAGGACTGCCTCTCGCTGAACATCTGGACGCCGGATACCGAGGGCCCGCACCCTGTGATGTTCTGGGTCCATGGCGGGGCCCAGGCCGCCGGTTCCAGCAGTGAATTACAATACGACGGCAAAAAGCTCGCCCAGTCACAAAATGTGGTGGTGGTGAGCGCCAATTACCGGTTGCTGATTTCCGGCTTTTTCGCGCTGCCGGCACTGGGCGCCGGCGAGGCCGTCAATGGTAACCAGGCCATCAAGGATCTGCTGGCGGCGCTGCAGTGGGTGCAGGATGAAATTCATCGGTTTGGCGGTGACCCCGACAACGTCACCGTATTTGGCGAATCCGCCGGTGCCACCAACACCTGCGCGGTGCTGGCCTCGCCTCAAGCTCATGAACCGCAACCTTTGCTGCATAAGGCGATTCTGCAAAGCGGTGCCTGTGACACCCTGGGCATACTCACCCTGGAGCAGGCCCAACAGATCGGCATTGAGCTGGTGGCGGAACTGGGTTGCCTGGATACCCCCAATCCCCTGCAGTGCGCCCGCGAGGTGCCGGTGGAAACCATCCGCGACCTGAAAAAATACGATCTGTTCACTTCCTTCGGCTGGACCCTGGATGAATGGACCTACCGGCCCGGGCTGGTGATCGATGGTGATGTTTTCCCGGAGAGCCCCCTGGACCTGGTGGCGCAGTATCGGGGCCGTGACATTCCCCTGTTACTGGGCACCAATAAAGACGAAGGCAGTCTGTTTGCCGGGTTCCTGGCCCATCCCGATGATGCGGAAGGTTATGCAGAGTTTATGGAGTCCCGCTATCCGGGGCAGGGAGAGGATCTGGCGGCGCTGTATCCTTTTGCCGATTACCCCAATGCCGGTTCCGCCCACGCCCAGGCCCGCGGGGATCTGATTATGAAGTGCCCCACCCTGAACATGGCCCGGACCTACAGCGAGCACGATAGCGTGTGGATGTATTCCCTGGAAGAAGACGTGTTCAGTGTGGTGATGAGTATTGTCGCCCTGGGTTTCAAGGACAATGCGCCGGAGCTTGGGGTCTTTCATACCGCGGATGTGGGCTATTTGTTTGAGTTTCCCCTGTTGAGTGCGCAGATCAGCCGCTCGGACCGGCGGGTGCGGGATCTGATGCAGCAGGCCTGGGGGAACTTCGCCCGCACCGGTAACCCCAATGGTGAAGGTGTGCCTTACTGGGCCCCCTATGAAGCCATCCGCGATAACTATTACGTGATTCAGGGGCAGCCGGACAATCGTGATGACTTTCGTGGTGACGCCTGTGATTACTGGTTTGAGGTGGGTTACGGGTTTTAACCGGTGCCCGATGGGAGGCCGTGGGTGAACGGGGGCCGCCCGGCACCGGCTCTGTCCGGTAACGGGCCCGCCGACGGCGGGTATACTCTGCTGGCTTATCTCACCGCGCTGCTGGCGCTGTTGGCGGTCACGGCGCTGATTCTGTTGTGGCTAGGCTTTACCCTGCCGCTCATGGTGGTGGGCGGCGCGCTCGGCGGGCAGGCCCTGCTCAGTGCGGGTGTCTGGCTGGCGTGGCGCCGGCGCCGGGCCCTGCCGGAGGCGCTGCCGTTCTGGGTGTTGGCGTTGTCCGCACTTAATCTGGCGTTTTATCTCTACGGCAGCGGTGGCCATACCAACCCCGTGATCTCACTGCTGCTGGTGCCCCTGGCCATCAGCGCGGTATCGCAGCCCTGGCTCCGCACCCTGCTGCTGGCCCTGATGGTCATGATCCTGTATTCCCTGTTAACCCGGTACTTTATTGCGCTGGAGGAGACGTCGGTTGCCGGCACTCATCACGGCAGCCATGGCAGTGACCGGCTGCAACGGTTGCATCTGGTGGGCATGTGGCTGAGCTTCGCGGTATCGGTTCTATTGATTTGCGCCCTGGTGATTCCCCTGGCCGCCTCCCGCCGCCGCCAGCAACAATTGATTGCCACCCAGCGGGAGACGATATTACGGGATGAGCAACTGGTGGCCCTGGCCACCTTCGCCGCCAGCGCCGCCCATAAAATGGCCACGCCCCTGGCCACCCTTTCTGTGCTGGTGGACGATCTCGGGGAGCGGCCGGCGCGGGATCCGGAAGCGGAGGAGGACCGGCGCCTGATGGCCCAGCAGATCGACCTGTGTAAACAGATTCTGGGGGACATGATGCGGCGGGCGGAAGGGCTGCGGGAAAACCGGCCCCGACGGCTGGCCGTGGCCGCGCTGATTGCGGAATTGCGGGAACAGTTCAACCTGTTGCACCCTGACCGCAGCCTGCAGGTGCAGAATGAAGTCGGGCCGGCGTTTCATGTGCAAGGCGACGCCACCCTGGTGCAGGCCCTGCTCAACCTGCTGGATAACGCGGTCAGGGTCAGTGAGCACACTCCCGAGGTGCGCTGTCAGCGGCAGGATAATCAGCTTCTGATTCAGATTCGGGATGAGGGGCCGGGGGTGCCGGCGGCCATTCGGGAGCGGCTGGGGCAACCCTTCGTCAGCACCCGCGAGGAGGGGCTGGGTCTGGGGCTGTTCCTGTCCCATGCCAGTATCGATCGCCTGGGCGGCAAACTGTCCCTGCGGGAGAGTGATGGCGGGGCTCTGATGGAAGTGCGCCTGCCGCTGCTGGAACCGGATGATGCCTGACCCCACCCGCCTGTTGCTGATTGACGACGATCCGGTGTTCCTGCGCACCCTGGCCCGCTCCCTGGAGCGGCGGGGGTTGGCGGTGAGCACGGCGCAGCAGGCGCCGGCCGCGCTGGCGGCCCTGCGGGAGGCTGACTTCGACCTGGTGCTGCTGGACCTGAATCTGGACGGTGAAAGCGGCCTGCTGGTATTGGCTGAGATTCTCCGGCTCCGGCCCCGGCAGCGGGTGGTGATTCTCACCGGTTACGCCAGTGTGGCCACCGCGGTGGAGGCCATCAAGGCGGGTGCCGACAACTATCTGTGTAAACCGGTGAATAGCAGCGAGATCCTGGCGCTGCTGGCGGCGGCCCCGGCCCCAGAGCCCGTGCCGGTGGAGGAACAGCCCCTCAGTATGGAACGGCTGGAGTGGGAATACCTGCAACGGGTGCTGCGGGAACACAACGGCAATATTTCCGCCACCGCCCGGGCTTTGAACATGCACCGGCGTACCTTACAACGAAAATTACAGAAACGCCCCGCCAAACGGTAAACTGACACAATTGCCGGCAAAAAGTGCCAAATTCACCTTCCAATCCCGGACAGGTGGCCTATCCTGGTAAGGAATCGCCTATCGTCGTAGTTAATGCAGTGACCGAGCGAACCTGATGACCAGCAGCCGGAGGTCCGGACCAACCCTAGTATTTCGTCGCCAGCGCGCGGCCTTTGGCCTGTGGGCGCTGCTGTGCCTGGCCGTTAACCCGGCCCTGGCGGTGGTGGGGAATGCAGAGGGTCCGGCAGCGCTGGAGAATCCCGGGGTTCTGGTGCCCGACCTGCCGGCCCAGGACGGACCCCTGCAGACCCGCTACCGGGATCTGGCGGTGGCACGGCAGGATCTGCTGTTTGCCGGCTTCCAACGCAGTGGCCGCTCCGCCGAGATCTACGACAATCAGGGCCTGTATCGGGCCCAGGTATTCACCCATCAAAGCAACAGCGTGCAGTCGTTCAGTGTCAATCCCACCGTGGGCTCCCCCAGTGAAGTCAGTTATGGCGGTACCCTGAACCTGTCCCTGTGGGATCCGGTACAGGTGGAAGCCGGCTACATCGGTGGTCAGCTGCACTGGTCCGACGAAGACTTCCTGTTCAACCCGGCGGCCTCCCAGGAGGTGAACAGCTGGAACCTGGCGGCCAGTACCCAGTGGCTCGACCGCAGCTGGAGCGCGCGGGTGGAATACGCCCGCTCCGAACAGCAAAAGGGCCGTCTGCTGCAGGAAACCCAGGTCAATCAGGGGCAGGCCCTGCAGGCGGAGATGTCACTGTCTTCCGATGGAGTGCTGGGCAGTGGCTGGTTCGATTGGTGGCGGGGGCGGGCGTTGTATCGCTCCGTGGATCAGCAGTTCTACAGCCTGGGCAATCTGAATCAGCCCCGGGGTCAGGATACCGCCCAGCTGCTGGTGCAATCCCGCGTCCGGGGGGTGGGCATGGAGCTGGAATGGACCCGGGAGGGCAACAGCACCGACCGCAGCGTCATGGAATTTATCCCTACCTCGGACCGGGCCGGTATCCGTCTTAATTACCAGTTGATGAACCTTGACCGGATTCTGTTTCTGCCCCTGGGGCAACCGGTGATCTCGGCCCGCTACTACCAGCGTAACCAGTGGCAGGCGCCGGAACAGGTGCAGGCCCAGGGTTATGAGTTGTTACAGGAATCCGATGAGACTGGTATCAATTTGTTGTTCGATCACGAGCGCTGGCAATGGAGCCTGGATTATCTGGTGAGTGACCAGGATCACTGGCGTGAGGAACCGGTCACCTTTAGCGCTCAGCAGCCTCTGCAGCCTTCGGACTGGCGCCGGGAAACCGCGGAGTTGAATCTGGGCTGGGCACCGCGGACGGATTTCTGGCTGAATGTAAGGGCCCGCTGGAATGACGCGGCGGAACTTGATCTGGCGAACCGTTATCAGGCCCGGCATTATGGCATGCAGGCCTACCTGGGTACGCTGCCCCGCAATCTCAGCCTGCATGTGGAGTACTATTACGGGGATCAGGCCAATGATGTGGCCTCCTCTCAACTGGAAACCCAGTATCGCTCCCACATGGGAAATGCCAAACTCACCTGGGAGGCCATGAAGCCCAGTGGCCGCAATCCCGCCATGGATATTTATCTGCGCAGCACCTTTAACCGGCAGCTGGATCTGGCCAATCAGGTTGAGGCCAGCCAGTGGTCCGCCTCCCTGGGGTTTGAACTGATGTGGTCCGGCAACTGAAGTCGTTACAAATATCAGTGGCCAATTTTACAACGCCTGCCCCTCTGCAACCCTATTCACCCCATCATAGCGACCTCGCCGGCGCGCAAACGGCGCTGGCATGATTTTTTAATGGTAAGCCCTAACAACCGGTTTAGGGTGGCCGGGAGACATTCCCCCACCAGAGCATAACCACTCAGTCAGCGAAGGAGCATTGATATGAGCAGTTTACTGAAACAAGTGCAGGACTCCCCGGCGGACGCTTTGTGGGATGAGTTGGATAAAGTGATTGCAGTGATGCTGGGCGTGGAAGGCACCGATACCTTTATGTGTCCCATGGCGCCCATGGTGGATCGCGAGGCCAACACCATCTGGTTCTTCACCCGCAAGGACAATGATCGGTTCGCCACCGTGGCAGACGGTGTGGCGGCCAAAATCTGTTTGACCAACGAAGGGGATCATTTCTGGGCCTGTATCAATGGCCGGGTGATGAAGCAGGTGAACCCGGACGTGATTGAGCGGTTTTGGTCACCCATGGTGGAGGCCTGGTACGAAGGTGGGATCAAGGATGACAACATTTTACTGTTGGCGTTTCAGCCGGAAATGGCGGAAATCTCCTGCTCCACCAAGAGCACTCTGCGCTTTGGCTGGGAGATCGCCAAAGCCAATTTGAAAGGTGAGGAAAAGCCCGACCTGGGTGTCCAAACCCGGGTGCGTCTGGGCTAGGGCCTGTTGGATGCCGTTGTTGGCAGTATAAGCCATGGTGGAAAAGCGATGGGTGGGATCGCGAAATCGCGGCCCCACTCATTTATTCTCGGTCAATCCTCCAGTTCTGTTCAAGCCAACCAAAGACCTTTCAGCGTATCCAGGGTTCGCTGATTGACACCTTTCTGCTGTAAAAACCCAGTAACGGCCATGGCCAACTGATTAAGGTTTTGTGAGTTCAAACCCAGACTACGCAACTCCGCCAGGGCATCGTCACGGCTTGTGAGACGGTAAAGGCTGCCAAACTTAATCCCTCCGGCACCCCCGGCCAGCAATTGGGAGAGACCCGGCGCATTGTCGGTGATGTCGGCGAAATAATCCGCTTGCAGATGCTGCTTGGCCAGCGCGAGTAATGCCGCGGCCCCGGCGGCGGACTGGGTTGAGTTCAGGCCGGTCTGCGCACTGATGCTGTCCACCAGGGATTTTGCGCTACCGGTGAGCACCGTGTCGTCAGCACCCAGAAGCGGTTGCGCGGTGGCCGTCAATGGTAACAACAGCACCGACAGTATAGTGATCAGGTTGATAAGCAGTCGCATCCTTTTCGTCCTCGTTGTAATCCACCCTTTGTTTTGCTCAGTTTCATCGCGGGCACAGGTCTTGTAAAGCTTGCAACTATAGTGATCCGGTAATGGTCCTCCAATGTCCCTGCAATAGTGCGTAAGTTCGCAGAACAGCCGGATAGTAGCTGACGTGTTGACCGGGTTTTCTCACAATAGTGTGACTTGGTATGCATGGCCCGGGCCAGCTTTTTTGCCCGGGGAGAGATTGGCAGAGAATTTGCTGCATCGGGAGCGTGGCCGGCGCGGTGTGATCCGGTAAGGAGATGGGCGGGGAATGTTTCAGCAAAAGCGCAGTCTGAATTGGCATGGGCAGAGGTGTAACCGATTATTATCGGGCAGCCAGCGCGCGTTACTGGCGGCGGCCTTGCTGCTAACACTTCCGGGACAGCAACCGGCTCTGGGGGCAGCAGCGGATCAAAGCTCCGTGGCTGAGGCTCGGGCCAGGAGCGCTCAGGCGGAAACGGTTCCCGCCATGAATTTTGAACGGCTGACCCAACTGGCCCGGGAGCACGCCCGGAAACCTCATGAAGCGTATCAACATCCGCTGCCGGAGTCCTTGCAGTCATTGTCGTACGACCAGTACCGGGCGATTCGTTTCGATCCCCAACATGCCCTGTGGCGCGAAAAGGCACTGTTCGAAGTTCAGTTTTTTCATCCCGGATTTATTTACAAGGAGGGCGTGGACATTCATACCCTGGATGTGGGAGGGCGGCCCTCACCCTATCCCTATCAACAGTCCCACTTTATTCTGGGTAAGCCGGTGGAGGGGCTGAAAGTGGATCCCAATGCCACCCCCGGCTACGCCGGCTTTCGTGTGCACTATCCCTTAAACACCAGTGACTATAAAGATGAAGTCGCTGTGTTTCAGGGGGCCTCGTACTTCCGTCTGGTGGGGCCAGGTCAGGTCTATGGTTTATCGGCCCGGGGGCTGGCGGTCGATACCGCGGAAACCGGTGGTGAGGAATTTCCCCGCTTCTCCGCCTTCTGGTTGCAGCCACCGGCGGCTCAGGCCAGCACCCTGGTGTTCTTCGCCCTCCTGGAAAGTCCCTCCGTCACCGGCGCCTATCGCTTTGAGTTGCAGCCTGGACTGAACACGGAACTGATGGTGACGGCCCGACTGTTTGCGCGCCAGGATATTAACAAGCTGGGACTGGCACCGCTCACCAGCATGTATCTGTTTGGCGAAAACAGTACCGGTTACTATGACGATTTCCGGCCCGAGGTGCACGATTCCGACGGCCTGCTGATCCATAACTCCCAGGGGGAATGGATCTGGCGGCCACTGAACAATCCTGCCAGTCTGCGGGTGGTTTCGTTTCAGGATGACAACCCCCGGGGCTTTGGATTACTGCAGCGGGATCGCCGGTTTGAACATTACCTGGATGCAGAGGCCGATTATCACCGGCGCCCGGGGTTCTGGGTGGAACCCCTGGGGGACTGGGGCAGGGGTCGGGTGGAACTGGTGGAGATTCCCACCGACAGCGAAACCAACGATAACATCGTCGCCTACTGGGTGCCGCGGGAACCGGTGAAGGCCGGCGCGGAACTGGATTTCCGCTACCGGGTGACCACCGTGGACCGGGTAATGGAGGGTACCAATCTGGCCTGGGTCCAGCGCACCCGCAATGGCTGGGCTCACGTGCCTGGCACCGAGCCACCCCCCATCACCCAACGTCACTTTGTGGTGGATTTTGCTGGTGATGCGATCAAGCGTTTTGCCGCCAGCCAGGCTATAAAACCGGAGTTAAAAGTCAGCGGGGGCACGGTCAGTGATCTTTATGCGGTGAAAATAGTGGAGGAAAACCTGTGGCGGGTTTCTTTTAAAGTGGCGCTGGAACCGGAACAGCCAGCGGATATGCGACTGTTTTTAAGCTTGCGTGGCAAACGGATTAGTGAGGTATGGAATTATGTTTGGAGCACAAACAACCTCCCGGAGTGAAAGGGATGACAAGCGAAAGCGGCCGATGACCGGACCGCAGGTAAGGGCGCCTGGCAAAGTGCTGCGTCGTGCCCTGTTTCTGCTACTGGTGATGGCCACCACTGTGACCGGTGGCTATCTGATGCTGGAAATTTTGTTGCCCAATGGCCTCACTGTGCTGGAAATGGCATTGCTGGGCCTGTTCGTGGTGACTTTCGCCTGGATTGTCCATGCGTTTTGGAACGCGGTATTGGGGTTTATCCTGCAGTTGCTGCGCCGGGATCCGCTGACGCTGAAACCATTGCCGGCGGTGGCGCCGGGTAACACACCGATCGATAGCCGCACGGCGGTGATCATGCCGGTTTACAACGAGGATGCCCATCGGGTTATCTGCGGGTTTGAGGCAAACTTGCGCTCACTGCAGCACACCGGCCAGCTCACTCACTTTGATTTTTTCCTGCTCAGTGACAGCCAGCAGCCGGAAGCCATTGCCGCGGAAGAAAAAGCCTGGAAAGGTCTGCTGCATCGTTTGGGGCCATTGGCTTCCCATGTGACCTATCGCCGCCGGGAGCAAAACACCAAGCGCAAGGTGGGCAATATCGAGGATTTTTGTGAACGCTGGGGCGACCAGTATGAACACATGGTAGTGCTAGACGCCGACAGCATCATGACGGGTCAGTGTATTATGTCGCTGGTGCGCACCATGGAAGCCAACCCGCGGCTGGCGTTGCTGCAGACGGTGCCAATGCCGGTGCGCCAGCAAACCCTGTTTGGCCGTTTTTTGCAATTTGCCGCAACCCTGTACAGCCCCATGCTCGCCACGGGCATGGCATTCTGGCAGACCGATACCGCTAATTACTGGGGTCATAATGCCATCATTCGCATTGCCCCGTTCCGGGAACATGCCCGGTTGCCCCGGTTGCGGCGCAAGCGGGGGCCCTTTAGCGGCGATATCCTCAGCCACGATTTTGTGGAGGCGGCGTTGCTGCGCCAGGCCGGCTGGGACGTGGCCCTGCGGGCTGACTTTAAAGGCAGCTATGAGGAACTGCCCAGTAACATTCTGGACTATGCCACCCGGGACCGGCGCTGGGCCGAAGGTAATATTCAGCATCTGGCGCTGCTGGGTAAACCCGGTTTCCATTTTATTAACCGGCTGCATATGCTATTCGGCGCCATCGCCTATCTTAGTTCCCTGGTGTGGATGCTGATGCTGGCCCTCAGCAGTGTGGATGCGGTGATGCGGTCGGTGAACAGCAACCGTTTCTTCACCCAGCAGTATCAGTTGTTTCCGGACTGGCCCATTGCCAAGACCGAACAGATTGTTTCGCTGTTTGTGCTCACCGCCGCGTTGTTGCTGATGCCCAAAGTGCTGGGGGCCATACTGGGGTTAATTCAGCAGCCCCGGGCGTATGGCGGGCGGGCGGCATTGCTGTGTAGCGTCCTGTTGGAGGCTTTGTTTGCCATTCTCATCGCCCCGCTGATGATGGTGTACCACACTTATTTTATCTTCAGTATTTTTGTCGGCCGCAAGGTCAACTGGAACGCCCAGGCCCGGGAAGGGCGCCTGGTACCCTGGGGCGAGGCCATAAAGCGCACCTGGCAACCCACCTGGCTGGCACTGCTCTGGGGCGGAGCCATGTATTATTATTCGCCGCTGTTTTTCTGGTGGCTGACCCCGGTATTGCTGGGCATGGTGCTGGCCGCACCCATAGTCCGGACCACCAGCAGTTTGGCTCTGGGGCAGGGGTTACGCAATCTGGGATTGCTGCAGATTCCGGAAGAACGGAATCCACCACCGGTACTTCGGCTACTGGAACAACGTCTGCCGCAACCGGGTCTGGAGGTGACACTGGAAACGCAATTGCCCGCGGGTCAGCTGTTGTGCTTGAGGCAGGCCAGTACCAGTGCCCAGAATTCCGAGAAGTCGTTAACCACCACATCCGGTTTGTGAGGGTAGCGCGCATTGCCTGGGAATATTGTGTGCAGCCAATTCAGATCCCATTGCGCGCCATTGAAAAACACCCCGGTAAAGCCCCCGCTTTTGGCGGCAATCATGTCGGTGGTGCTGTCACCCACGTACCAGATATCCAGCGCGGGTTCCCGCCCCAGTTGCCGTGCCGCTTCAATTAACTGGTCCGGGTGCGGTTTGCGGTTTTCGGTATCGTCGCCGCAGACCATCACGTCGAACAGATTGGCCCAGGTGCCGGACTCCACCGCCCGCACTTCCTGCTCGAAGAACTCCCGGTCTCGGTTGGTGATCATGCCCAGTTGAAGTCCCAGCGCTTTCAGCCCCAGCAGTACCCCTCGAACCTTGGGCTCGAACGGCAGCACCGTGCCAAAATGATTGCGGTAGTGATGATTGAAGAGACTGTGGGCCAAGCGCTTGGCCTCGGTGTCCTCACCAAACAACACTTCAAAAATATCAGTACGGGAAATCTTGCGGTCGGCCTTGATCTTGGGATGTAACTGCGCGTACTCCCTGACGTATTCCACCAGCCGGGCATCGTCCGGAGACTTGCTCTGGTTGGGGCCCACCATACGCTGCAACAGGCGGTGCTCCGCCAGTTGCGGCAGCATGTCGTCCACCGCCCGGTACATGGCATCCAGGGTGTCCACCAGGGTGGCGTGCCAGTCAAACAGAACAATGGTGGGGGGAATCAGTTTCACCACCGAGGGATGCCAGTCCGGAGCCACATGCTGCGGGGGCGGTTGCGGCGGCGGGAACGCCGGCGGCCTTGCCCGGGCCACAATTTTGTTGAAAGCGCTGGGGTTCTGCGCCTGTACCGCCTCTAACAGGTCCATCAGCTCATCCAGGCTGTTGATTACCGCATCCGGCTGGTGGTGGGGATCGCTGCCGAACAATTCTGCCAGCTCGGCTTCACTCCAGCAGCCGCCATTATAAAAAATCGCGGTGACGCCGGCCTCCCGGGCGGTGACAACGTCCAGGTAACTGTCTCCCACATACCAGGTGTCCGGTCGGGGGTAGGTGTCAATCTGCGCCAGGGCGTAGCGGATCACCTGGGGGTCGGGTTTATAGTGAGTGACATCGTCGGCACAGATAGAGAGATCAATCAGCCGGGGCCAGGAACCATCATCCACGGTACGCAGTTCGTGCTGAAAGAACTCCCGGCTGCGGTTGGTGGCCACACCCACGATAATCCCCAGGCGCTTTATGGTGGCCAGGTACTCGCGAACACCTTGCTGGAAGGGTTTGACCTTGCCGAAATGATTCCGGTAGCACTTGTTGTAAGCGCGGTGGGCCAGCGCTTTGGCTTCCTCGTCCTCACCGAATATGGCATTAAAAATTTCTGTCCGGCTGACCCGGCGTTCCGCCAGAATCTTGGGGTGCAAGCGCCGGAACAGGCGCATATAACGCACCAGCTTGACGTCGTCCTTGGTTTTGCATTTGGACTCCGGCCGCAACCGCTCCACCAGATGCAGATCCTCCATTTGCGGCAACATCTCTTCCAGGGCCGAGGCCATGGCATCCTGGGTATCCACCAGCGTGCCGTGCCAGTCGAACAGAATATGTTTGGGAATGGGAAGATGGGTTGTCTTGTCCACGGTGATGCCTGTGTGCTGATCCGGGTGGCCAGGTGTGCTGTCAGTGCCAGTATACGCGGCGGCGGCCGGGAATGGGAACCGGGGGCGACGCAGCAGTCCCTGGCTCGGGGACACTTCGCGGCTGGGCTACCGGCTTCTGGCCCGGGTGCGGCGGATATTGGCCAGTACCACCCCCAGGCTCACCAGGGCCAGGCAGATCACCAGCATGCCGGTGAGGGGTTCGGCAAAAACCACCGTGGCCGCCAACCCGGAGATCAGGGGAATGGCGGCCATCATTGCCCCCATGGCCGAAGGCCCGATACGGCGTACCGCCTGCACGTACAGCAGAATCTGTACGATGGCGGCAAGAACACCCTGATACCCCGCCTGCAGCAGTAACTCACTCAGACTGACCCGGTTCAGGCTCGTATCGATGAACAGCCCGTAAACCGGCAGATAAAACAGCGCGGTCACCAGAGCCAGACTGATGGCCGACTGCGACGGGCTGATCTGCCAGTGCTTCAGCAGTACCGAATACAGTGACCAGAAAAATGCCGCCGCCACAAACCACAGATGCCCCCATTGCATACCCTGGGTGCTGGTGATCAACTGCGAAAACAGCAGCAGGATGCTGAGGCTGATCACGAAAATACCCAACCAGCGGATGGGGGTGAGGCGTTCCTGGCCACTCAGTTGGCTGATCAGGGCAATAAACAGGGGCATGGTCCCTGGCAGGAGCACCGCCGCGTGTGAGGCCGGCGCTGACTCAAAGCCCTGGAACACGCACAGGGCGTAGGCCAGCCCACCCAGGGAGGCGCTGATCAGAAACCGGGGTTGCCAGACCGGAAACCGCCACCAGATCAGCCATACCGGCAACAGAATCAGGCTACAGGTACCGTAGCGGATGGCCATCATGTCCCAGGGCTGTAGCTGGCTCATGCCGCCGAAACGGGATACCAGAATAAAACCGCTCCAGATGGACACCGCGCCCAGAGCAAACAGGTAACCCTGCCAGTGTTTCATGGGGTACATCGCCTGTAGTAAGTGACAGTTGCCTACTTTACCTGAAATCGTTGCGGAAAAAGACGTGGGTGCGACGGCCGGTGCGGGATAGTCACCACCGGCGCCATATACTGGTAACCGGCGTCGTAGACGAAACAGTCGTTGGGTGTAACCCTTGACGTGTTTAAATCGCGGTTGGATTTGGCGGACAGGCAGTGGCATTATTCGTAAAGTAAAGGGTATATAGACGGGAGTCCGTATGCAGCGTTTGATCTCACTGGTATGCCTGAGCTGGCTGCTTACCGGCTATGCCCAAGGGGCACTGGATCCCGCCTGGGAACCGGTGGAAACACCTGACGCCCCCGACCAGGTAAGCACCTGGGTGCGGCAGGTGGAGGCCGGCCCGGTCAAGGCCTTCCGCGGTGAGGTGGTGCTGCCCTATAGCTGGCTGGAGGTGCTGACGATTCTGGACCGGGAGGAGCTGTATCCCCAGTGGGTGTTTCGCAACAAGAGCGCCCGGCGGGTGGAGGAGGGTCTTTACCTGAGTTTCCATGGGATATGGCCGGTGCCGGATCGGGATGTATTCACCACCACCCGGGTAACGGTAACCGAGGGCCGGGTTACGGTTCACACCAATAATGATCCCGGCACTGACACCCGGTTCGATGGTCACGTGCGTATTCCCACTCTGGAAAATACTTTCGACGTCGTTCCGAAAGGAGCGGATCAAACACGGGTGGTGTTTACCACCTATGTGGATCCTGGTGGCCGGGTCCCTGCCTGGTTGTCCAATATGATCGCCATCGAAGGGCCGTTGGCAACCCTGCGTGGTCTGGGTTCCATGCTGCAACAGCACGCGCCGGATCAACCGAGCTTAGAGCAATTGTCCGCCATGTACCGGCCGGTGTTGCCCCAGTTACGCCAGCTTCCATAACTTCGGGTGACAACAGAAACTCAGGGTTAAAGCAGATACACAAACTGCAGGGCGCTGCCGGAACAGAGGAACAGTCCTGCCCACCACACATAGACGGGCACCTCGTTGGGTAACCGGCGCAGACGATTGATCAGCGCGGTAATCACCAGCGCCAGCACCGGCCAGAAGGAATTGATCACCACGGTTTTCATGACCCCATATTCGGCCAGCGACGAGAAAAAAAACACATAGGCAAAACCAAAGCTGATGATGCCATGGGCGCAGAACGGCCACAGCCAGGTGCCGATGGCGCTGCGCTGCTGAATGACGGGGCCCAGAAAAAACGGCAGGTAACAGGAAATACCCAGGGCACCGGACAATAGGGCGGCATAGGTGTCCGCCAGGGGACTGTTTTCGGTTAACCCCAGCTTCATGAAAATTTCACCCAGGGCCCAGAACACCGCCGCCAGCAGACCGAACACCACCGGTTTAAGAGCCGTGTCTCCCCGCATCGATTGCACCAGAAAAATTCCCACCCCGACAACGATTAGCGGGATCGACAACCACAGTCCCTGTTCCACCGGCTCCCCTAACAACAGATAGGCAATGGGCAGGGTGATCAGCGGTTTTGACTTGGCAAACTGGGAGGCGATTTCCGTATGGTTCTTAAACGAAATCGACGCCAGATAATAGGTGGCGGTGGCCAGGGGAAAGGTGAGAATGCCCGCCAGAAACAACGCGCCGTTAAACGCAAAAGGAATCCCGTTCAACCACACAAAGGCACTCAGGCACAGGGCCCCGGACCAACAGGACACAAATAATCCCAGCAGGATACCGGAGCGACCCATGGCGGCGGGCAGTCCCCTCACCCCCTGATTGATCAGCGGCGCCGACAGAGCCCAGAGCAGGGCGCTGAACACCGGCAGTAGATAGCTGGGGATCTGCTCAAGCATGGTTAAAGAACCAGAACTGAATCAGGCCATAAACCAGCAACGGCAACAGAATGCCAAACAGAGGTACCCGTGCCAGCAGATGGACCCGGCCAGGGGCGAAACTGGAATAGATAAAGCCCAGGTAACGGTGCTGCATTGTGTTCTTTGTGGCGGAGTTGTCGCCATTGGCCGTGGACGGCTCCGCCCCCGTCTGATTCAGTTCCAAAACCACATCCGGGCTGGGGAACCAGTGGTAATAACCCACCGACAGGGTAATACACAACAACATCGCCGCAATCAGCCCGGAGTGCATGGCGGCAATGCTGACGATGCTCAGTATCATAAAGATCATCCCCAGATACTTGGGATTCACCACAAACAGATAGAACCGCCGCACCATCACCAGTTCGATGCTGTCGGTTTTGAATTTATTGAACATGGAATCCAGGGAATCCACCGACAGCAGAAACGAAATAAATGCGATAAACGAAGAGATGGCGGCCAGGATCAGCATCAGGGAGCGCCATTCCACCGGTGTCTGCAGAATATTCTGCTCCGCCAGCACGATACTGTTCACCTGAATCAACATCAGCAGGCTGGCGGCGATCATGATGGCAATGCTGGCAATGGAGACCCGGGCCTTTTCCCGATACGCCTCTTCCAGTTGATGGCGCACGGAACAGAGATCCTCGAAGTGGTCTGCCCGTTCCGGTTGCCACTGCAGACTGGTGCTCAGCAGCAGGCGCCGTAGCGTCAGTACATTCAGGCGCCCGCGCTTGGCCCCGGCCGAAAAATACACGTACCAAAAGCCGGCATACAACGCCAGCGCCAACAGGAAAATGACTTTCTGGGCATCCAGCGCCAGCGCCGGCAGCGGGGGAAAATAATAGACCGCGAAGCCATAGAGCACGGCGAATTCCACAAACACAATGGTTACCAGAATAATGGCGCCCAGCGCGCTGTTTGAGGACCAATCGCCATCGATATGCCGGTCTGGCTCGATTTGCTGCAGCTTGCGGACATTGCTCTTGAAAACCTGGTTGTTCTTCAGTAAATGCTGCTCCCGCACCTTATCCCAGGTGAGGGGATCATCGCCGTCTTCCGCCAACTGCGCCTTGGCAACCACCGGTGTATTTTCAAAAATGATGCCCTCCAGGCTCAGGGATTCCAGCTCCTGGTCAGACACCGGGCCATGCCAGCGGTTTTCGTCGAAGTAGTACCATTTTTTCATTATGGCTGCCCCCAATCATCCGGGCACCGGAAAGGTGTGCCCCTAACAATCCCAAGGTTACAGGAATGAGATAGTAGCGGCATCCAGCAGAAGGGGGGAGGGTCCCGATCCGGGTTTGAGTATAGTAGGGGCAGCATAATGGTATATATTCTTGACGATGTTCGGGTCCATTGGCCCGATAATACTCCTTACCTAGCTTTCATAGGCCCTTCGCTCAGTGACGTAACAGCGCGGCCGGTAAGATTTATCAACGGTTCCCGGTTGACAATGGTGCCACCGGATTCCGCAGTAACGGGTTGGCTTTCCCAGAAAGGTGTAAATATTATCTTGCGCTGTTCAGTTCCCCGGAGTGCTATATAGCTTGCTACCTTTGCAGTCAATCCTTTCACCAGCGCGATAACACTCTACATTCTCTGGCATCGCAGAACCTTTCTTAAAGTCGCCTTTGGCGACATCGCCTTCAAAGGTGATAGCCCCGTCTCCAATCAGCGAGGCACCATCAAAGTTACCCACTGATACAGAGTTGATATCCATACTTATCATAACACCTTCACCCATGAACTTGTCATTCTCCCAATGGCCAGCCATCACCGATCCGTTTTGTGCGTAGCTGATACCATAGCCATGGCGGTTGCCGTTCTTAAGCTCACCGATATAGGCGCCTTGCTCAGTGGTATAGATGGCGCGGCCGGTAAAGCTTTTCATCTGTTCTTGAGTGACAACGGTATAACCAGAGTTGGCGGTGTCAGCCTGGCACCCCAAAGACATGAGAAGCGCCAGTGAGAATACTGCTCGTTTAATCATTTGCATTGACCTTTTATTACACGGGTAACGATGCTCTGAAAGTTCGCCCAAAAGCGGGCTTGCTCGTGAGTGCCCCTGGTGAAATGGCGGGAGTACTGTGCGGCAGCGGCCTTTTGAACGCCAATGAGCACCAAGCGATTGGAATTGGCGATAGTTTTTGCCAAGCCCAGCCAGTCTTCGGTTCCAACCGTCCCCATGCCGACCTCTTTGTCCATCCAGGACAGAACATGAGCTGCAGACAGCAAGCCCGCAAGCAAGCCTGCTTGTCCGAGCATATCGGCAATGTTCTGAAGCGCCTGCTTGTCTTCTTGATCTAGGGTGACGGAAATTTGTTCAGGGTTCAGAATGATCTCACATTCCATGGTGGCTCCGGTTTCCAAGCTTTCTAGATAGACATCAGGGGGGCAAATAGTGCTATAAAATGGTGACTTTTGTACTGTCAAATTCAAAGGAAAGGCTTTACTCATTGTCTTATCATTCGTTCAGAGTGAGTGCTTACTAGCGAACTGGGTTTGTTAGTGGTGTGGTGTTAATATCTGACTTCGACTTGAGTAAAAACACGGCTTGCTATAATTAAGAATGGTCAAAACCTGTAACCATTATGAAGATAGGTACATTTTGACCTGCTCATATTAATCATTCGAAAGTTGAGTATATGCTCGAATCCCGGGGAAGAGCGCTTGGATAAGCACCAGCTCAGTGAACGAGATATCTGCACCAAATTTATAAAGCCCGCCATACAGTAATCCGGCTGGCATCAGGAGCAGTTCCGTGAAGAGGTCAATCTCACGGACGGTCGTGTCATGGTGCGTGGCAAATTGGCAGCACGGGTCACCAATCCAGAGGCCAAGGGCGGCCCCAAAAGAGCAGACTATGTGCTCTATGCCAGGCCAAACGTGCCGATGTTGGTGATCGAAGCGAAGAGAGCCCGTTTTTCTGTTGGCAAAGGCATGCAACAGGCACTAACTTATGCCGAAATGCTGGACGCTCCCTTCGCCATCAGCAGTAATGGCAAGGGCTTCCTGTTACACGATCGCACCGGCCTAACCCAGCCAGTCGAGCGGGAGCTTCAGCTTCACCAGTTTCCCAGCTTCGATGACTTATGGCCCTTATACCAACAGTGGAAAGGGTTATCAGAGCCCTCCGCAGTTAAACTTATCGAACAGCCCTATTACACAGATGGAAGCGGCAAAGAGCCGCGCTACTATCAGAGGGTAGCCATCAATCGCACCATTGAAGCCATCGCCCACGGCCAACAGCGGGTGCTGATGGTGATGGCTACCGGTACAGGTAAAACGTATACCGCTTTTCAGATCATCTGGCGCCTGTGGAAGGCTAAAGCCAAAAAGCGCATTCTCTTCCTGGCTGACCGTAATATCCTCGTGGATCAAACCATGCAGCAGGATTTTGCTCCGTTTGGCGATGCGATGCACAAGGTCACTAACCGCGAGGTTAAACGCAACTACGAAATCTATTTGGCGCTCTACCAAGCGGTAACCGGAAGGGAAGAGTGGAAGCAAATCTATCGCCAGTTCCCCGCAGACTTTTTTGATCTGGTGGTGATCGATGAATGTCATCGCGGCAGCGCGGCAGATGATTCCGCCTGGCGGGACATACTGGAATATTTCAGCAGCGCTACCCACATTGGTCTCACCGCCACACCCAAAGAAACCAAAGAGATCAGCAACATCACCTATTTTGGTGAGCCTGTCTACACCTATTCTTTTAGGCAGGGCATTGACGACGGCTTTCTTGCCCCTTACAAAGTGATTCGTATAGCCACCGATGCTGATGCCGTTGGTTATACGCCGGAACAGGGCAAAATCGACAAACACGGCAATCTCGTTGAACAGCGCCAGTACAACACCAGGGATTTTGATCGCAACCTGGTGTTGGAAAAGCGCACCCAGCTGGTTGCCAGCAAAGTATGGGAATACCTCAAAGCCACTGACCCCATGTCAAAGACCATCGTGTTTTGTGATGATCAGGATCATGCTGAGCGCATGCGCCAGGAATTGGTGAAGCTCATCCCGGCTGCCGCCAGCAATCGGCGCTACGTTATGCGTATAACCGGCGACGATAACGAGGGCAAAGCCCAGCTTTCATACTTTATAGACAATGACGAGCCCTATCCGGTTATTGCCACCACCTCCAAGCTGTTAACCACCGGAGTCGATGCCAAGACGTGCAAACTGATAGTCTTGGATCAGAACATCAACTCAATGACCGAGTTTAAGCAGATCATTGGTCGGGGTACCCGCCTGCGTGAAGATTACCAGAAGCTCTACTTCACCATCATGGACTTTAAAGGGGCCACCCGGCTGTTCTTTGATCCTGATTTCGACGGTGACCCCGTGGTGATCTACGAGCCAAAAGAAGGCGAAACTGTGGTGCCACCGGATGATCTCGAAGAACAGGGTATTGGTGATACGGAATCGCCACCCTATGGACCAGACCCAGCCGATGACGAAGAGGCCCCACCCGGTACAGATACCGGTGAGCGCGAACGGCGCATCAAGTACGTTATCGATGATGTGGACGTAAAAACAGCTGTTGAACGCTCCCAATACCTGGACGCCGATGGCCGGCTTATTACCGAAGATTACCGGGTGCTCCTGAAAGATGACATCAAAAGGGCGCTACAAGCCGAATTTGGCTCCCTCAACGACTTCTTGCACCGTTGGAACGGCGCCGAGCGCAAGCAGGCGGTGTTGGAAGAACTGGCAGAGCAGGGTGTTCCACTGGGTGTATTGCAACAGGCCGTGCCTAACGGTGCGGAATTGGACGTATTCGACCTGGTAACCCATGTCGCCTTCAATCAGAAGCCTCTGACCCGCCAGGAGCGTGCCAACAACGTCAAAAAGCGCGATGTATTTGGTAAATACGGTGACCAGGCTCGCAGCGTATTGGAGGCCTTATTAGAGAAGTTCGCCAATCACGGCGTCCAAGATATCGAAAACCCCAAAGTGCTGGAGCTGCCCCCCTTCGATCAAATGGGCAGCAAAACCCACATTCGCCGTGGCATTTTCGGGGGTATCGACAACTACCAAGAAGCTTTGCAAGCGCTGGAAAAAGCTCTGTATCAAGACGATGCCAGTTAGCAAGATATTATTCGCTGTTAAGCGTCAAGTAGACGATCCAATAATAGTCAAATGGACGCTATACAAATAGTCAATTAGACGCTATAGTGCCCGTCAAATAGACGCAATCTACCCAATTGATGAATTTATACCCGCGCCACCTACAGCCCAAGCTGGAAGAAGCCCTAAGCGATACCCCTGTGCTGTGTGTTCTGGGCCCCCGCCAGGTGGGAAAATCCACACTATGTCAGCAGCTTGCGGCCGAACGCCACTACCTGACCTTTGATGATCACACCATCCTGACCGCCGCCCAGCAGGATCCAACAGGCTTCATTCAGAGCCTGCCAGAATATGTCACCCTGGATGAAATACAGCGGGTGCCAGAGCTGCTGCTAGCCATCAAAGCCGAGGTGGATCGCAACCGAAAGCCTGGGCGCTTTCTGCTCACCGGTTCGGCGAATCTACTGCTATTGCCCAAAGTAAAGGAATCCCTGGCTGGGCGCATTGAAATACTAAACCTGATGCCCCTCACCGAACTGGAAAAAGCACAATGCCTCCCCAGCTTTTTGGCACAGCTGTTCAGCCAAACACTAAAATCCAGTATCACCGCCTCCCAACAGGAATTAACTGGCATAGCGGAACGGGTCTGCCAGGGCGGATACCCTGAGCCCAACACCCGCACCCCAGGCCGCGCGCGGCAGTGGTTCAAGCAATACCTGCATACCATCATCCAGAACGATGTCAAAGACATCGCCAGTATCCGAGATGAAGATGAGCTCTACCGACTGGCCGAACTGTTGGCGCTGCGCACCGGCAGCTTGCTGAATATCAACAGTATTGCCACCGACCTGAAAATGCGTCGCGAAACCGCCGATAAATATCTCAGCATATTGGAGCACCTATATCTGGTCTATCGCCTACCTGCCTGGCACAGCAACCAGTCCAAACGCCTGATCAAAGCGCCCAAGCTTCATATGGTGGACAGCGGCCTGGCTGCGGCCTTTAACAACTTGAAAGCTGAAGATTGGCACAACTTTTCCACTAATTTTGGCCCCTTGCTGGAAACCTTTGTGATCCAGCAAATACGCGCCCAGGCCGATTGGCTGGAAGAACCGGTACGCCTTAGCCACTATCGTGACAAAGATCAGGTGGAAGTAGACCTGGTGATTGAGCACGGCCGCGATGTCTACGGCATCGAGGTTAAAAAAGCCGCCAGTATCCAAGCCAAAGATGGTGAAGGCCTGCAGCGC
This sequence comes from Pseudomonadales bacterium, assembly GCA_002701845.1. Lineage (GTDB taxonomy): Bacteria > Pseudomonadota > Gammaproteobacteria > Pseudomonadales > Ketobacteraceae > Ketobacter. Next base: position 2,767 of record NZXG01000013.1, on the reverse strand, counting down.
CTGGCACATCAGGCGGGCAAACACTTCAAAGGCGGTGTGTTACTGTACTGTGGTAACAACGCCATTCCCCTGAAAACTGAACATTGCCTGGCCGCGCCCATTGAGTGGCTATGGCGTAACGACTTTTAAGAGCAAACAGAATGAACTTAAGCAGCACCATCAAAAGCATCCAGGACATCATGCGCAAAGACGACGGCGTAGACGGCGATGCCCAGCGTCTGGGCCAATTAACCTGGATGTTGTTTTTAAAAGTCTTCGATCAGCGGGAAGAAGAGTGGGAAGACGATGCCAAAGAAAATGGCAAAACCTACACATCATCTATTCCGGAGCAATACCGCTGGCGCAACTGGGCGGGATACGAAATCGATACCGAGGGAAAAAGAAAGCCTCAGAAGCAGGGCAGTGAACTGATTCCCTTTGTGACCGAGATGTTTGACGCCCTCAAACAAATCGATGCCAATAAAAGCAAGCAGCACAAGGTAATCCGCAACGTATTTGAAGACGCCAATAACTACATGAAATCCGGCTCGTTGCTGCTGGCGGTGATAGAAAAGCTGGATGACGCCATCAATTTCCATGATTTTAAAACTCGCTCCAACCTGGGTGACGTATACGAACAGCTGCTAAACGACTTGCGTGCCGCGGGCAACGCCGGGGAGTTCTACACACCCCGCGCCATCACCCAATTTATGGTGCAAATGGTGAATCCTAGACTGGACAAGCGCGAAACTGTGCTGGATCCAGCCTGTGGCACCGGGGGCTTCTTAACCGCATCCATCGACCACTTCCGCAGCCAGATCACGGATAAATCCGGCCCGGACGACAAAAAGGCAGTTGAAGAGCTGATTTTCGGAATCGAAAAGAAGCAGCTACCCCACCTGCTGTGTACTACCAATATGCTGCTACATGGGCTGGATGTACCGGATCAAGTTGAGCACAAGAACACCCTGGCCAAACCGTGGAACGAGTGGGCAGCCACCCAAAAGCGCGATTGCATCATCACCAACCCACCCTTTGGCGGCTACGAAGATGACGGCGTGGGAGCAGACTACCCGGCAGACATGCGTACCCGCGAAACTGTAGTGGCATAGTAATTCTGGCCACCTGATTTTGAGTGTATTATCACTCACACAGAAAGTCAGGTGGATATGATGACAAAGACGAGAAATTTCAGCCCAGAGTTCCGTTTGGAAGCAGCCCAGCTTGTGGTTGACCAGGGCTATACAGTGAAGGCGGCTTGTGACGCGATGGGCGTTGGCAAGTCCACCATGGAGTACTGGGTGCGCAGGCTACGAGCCGAGCGCTCAGGCAAGGCCTCACAGAAAGGTGATGCACTAACCCCGGAGCAGCGCGAGATTCAGGATCTCAAGCGAAAGCTACGGCGGGTGGAGGAAGAGAAGGAAATATTAAAAAAGGCTACCGCTCTCTTGATGTCGGACTCCCTGAGCAATTCTCGATAATCGAGCGACTTGAAGAGAGCTATGCGGTGCAGCACCTGTGTCAGGTGTTTGGGGTGCATCGCAGTAGCTACCGGGCCTGGCGTGACCGGGACAGAACGCCTTGTGAGACAGAGCAGAGGCTGTTGGAGCAGGTCGTGGAGGCGCATACAGCCAGTAACGGCTCTGCCGGGGCCCGCAGCATCGCAAAAATGGTAACGCAGGCCGGAACGCCGCTGACCCGTTATCGCGCTAGCCGGCGAATGAAGCAGTTGGGGCTGGTGAGCACACAACCACCCAGTCATGCTTACAAGAAGGCGGAACAGCCGCACCTTGATATTCCGAACCTTCTTGATCGGGAGTTCGATGTAGAGGAGCCCAATCAGGTTTGGAGCGGAGATATTACCTATATTTGGACAGGGACGCGCTGGGCTTATTGTGCGGTGGTGATCGACTTGTTTGCCCGTAAACCTGTTGGCTGGGCGCTGTCCTTGTCGCCGAACACAGAGTTGGTCAACAAAGCTCTGACGATTGCCTACGAATCGCGTGGCAAGCCCCAGGGCGTATTGTTTCATTCGGATCAGGGGTGTCAATACACCAGCTTGGGTTTTCGACAGTTACTCTGGAAATTTCAAATGCAGCAAAGCCTGAGTCGACGAGGGAACTGCTGGGACAATGCACCTACAAAGCGGTTCTTCAGAAGTTTGAAAACGGAATGGGTGCCGGAAACCGGGTATACGTGCTTTGCGTCTGCGAAGCAGTCAATCACGGAATACATGATTGGTTACTACAGTGCTCTGCGACCCCATCAGCACAACGACGGCCTGCCACCTAATGCGGCAGAGCAGACCTACTGGAAAACTCAAAAGACGGTGGCCTAAAACACTTGACCACTACAGTTTGTGAAATCTCCACGCACCCCTGAGGAAGATACAGAGCTAACAAGACTATCCGCTGAGTTGGCGGATTTAGGTTTCTCCACTGCCGACTTCCGTGATCCTGATTACGCCCTGTTTGTGCGCAAAATGGCTCAACACCGCAGATTCCGAAAAACCACGCTCACACCAGAAGAGCAGGCTGAACAAGATCGCATTGCCGATGAGATTATCGACCAAATCCTGCGCGAGGAGGCGGGTGAATGATTTTTATTGATCTTGAGCATAAATTGCCTACCGACACAGATATTCCCGGTTGGACACCGTGGACGCAGGTCGAATGGGATTCATGGTTAGGTAGAGCCTGCTCAAATAATCTAAGTCACTGTTTGTAATATGAAATATGAGCTTCGAGGGTTACAATAGTGCACGAAAACCAAGCCATATGCCTCAAAT
>NZXG01000012.1 GCA_002701845.1 Pseudomonadales bacterium | reverse complement strand
GTGCCGAGATGAGATGCTGGCTGATGCCGCTAATCACGAGGCGTGTTTAAAAGTGGTGGTCACATGAATTCCAGCAGCAAGTACCGGCACCACACATCGGGAGCCGGTAACTTTATGAGCAGGCTCTAACTAGCTCGATTAGGGCGGACTCGAGGGTAGAAGATAAATTGATCTTGAGTGCCTTTGCTTTTGAGAGTAAGTCACTGTTTATACTGACGTTAGTTGGCTTTTTAGGAGCCTGGGTATTATAAGGTTGTTGCATGATCTTGCCCTTATATACATACTTGTTGGAATCTTGTGCGCATAAGTTATGGGCATTAATCATATAATAATCGCATGCAGTGGAGCAACCTACGCTCTGCCCACTTCATACTTTAACCGCCTGTTTTCGATCGAATTACCGCATAGGGCAGCAAGGTATAGAGCAGAAGCGAAACCAGATAAGCCATGCCGGCCATTGACTTTTTCGACCCCAGATAATCAGCAATGGAAATCCCCCGCAGCCACAAGACCAGAGACAATTCAACAACTAACAGATAAACCAGGGCCAGAACACCAATGAGTAATGCCTGCTTTGCTGCTATTCTCACGCGCCCTTTTTTTATGACAAAACGCGCAGCCAGAAAACAAACCAATACCATCACCGGCATTTCCATTAATTCCGCGGAATGCTCTCCCACCGCCGGGGCCAGCAACAGCACTCTTAGGGTACCCAGCAAGAACCCCGCCAGAAACACCAGCGCGAAATACAACAGGGAATAACGAAAAATCATTCCAATGGGTGTTCAGTGTCAAGCCGAAAACCGGGTCAGGAGGCCTGTTTCTTTTCTTCCTGACTGTTGATACGCCCGGTCAGGAAATACTGGTTGTTCAGCGCTTCATGAATATTGCCCAGTTCAATCTGAATCTGGTCAATAAACTCATGCAGCATGGTCTGGTCGTAAGCCTGCAGTTCGGCCCCCTGGATCAGACGTTTGGCCTGATGAATACGCCGCAGGATGGCCTCGTAATCCGGCAGGGACTGGACGCTGCGTTCCATTTGCTGAACACAAAACAGTATCGACCGGGGGAAACGCTGGGACTGAAACAAAAACTTTACCACGTCACTGCGTCGTACCCGGGCCTGCATGGCCTGGCGATACATTTGATAGGCGGTAAGTGACTTCAACACACTCATCCACTGGATGTTTTCAAATGGCCGCAGACCACCGATATTTTCTTCAGTAAGCAGGCTTGCCGAGCGCACATCGATAATGCGCGAGGTCATGTCCGCCCGTTCAATATTGCGGCCCAGGCGGATAAAGACGTAGCCCTGATCCCGGTTTACGGTACCGGACAGTTGCCCGACAATGGTCTGGCTGCGGAGGATAATTTCGTTGAGATAACTGAACCGGCCCCGCTTGGACATGGCCACATTCAGTTGATCCCTGGCGTAGTGATTGAGTCCGTTGATCTGCTCCCAGGCTTCACGCGGAATCACGTCACGCACGGTACGGGCGTTTTCCCGGGCCCATTTTAAAGAATTGGCAATGGAAACGGGGCTCTCCACATCACTAATCAGATATTTCATTACCGAACGCTCTTCGAAATTATTGTAGCGCTCTTCGTAGTTGGCCCGGGTCCCGGTGATATCGATCAAAGGCTCCCAACCCAGAATGGTTTTTTTGGGGATATCCAGGATCAGGTTGGCGTTGACATTAATCAGCCGCGCCAGGTTTTCGGTCCGTTCCAGGTAGCGGGCCATCCAATAGAGAGTTTCTGCAACGCGGGCCAGCATCAGCTTTCCTCCTCCACGATCCAGGTGTCCTTACTGCCGCCCCCCTGGGACGAATTCACCACCAGGGAGCCTTTACGCAGGGCCACCCGGGTCAGGCCACCCATGGTCACGGAAATATTGTCGCCGCTCAGGATAAAGGGCCGCAGGTCCACATGCCGGGGTTCCACCGCATGATCGATAAAGGTGGGCACCGTGGACAGACCCAGAGTGGGCTGGGCGATGTAGTTGCGCGGGTCCTTCTTGATCAGCTTGGCGAATTTCTCGTGCTCTTTCTTGCTGGCCATGGGGCCGATCATCATGCCGTAGCCACCGGATTCGTTGGCGGGTTTCACCACCAGCTCCGACAGGTGTTCCAGCACATAATTCTGCTCTTCAGGAAACATGCAACGGTAAGTGGGTACGTTGGGAAGCTTGACCTCTTCCCCCAGATAATACTTGATGATTTCCGGGACGAAAGCGTACACCACCTTGTCATCCGCCACCCCGGCCCCCGGCGCGTTGGCCAGGGCCACGTTGCCTTTTTTCCAGGCTCGCATCAAACCGGGCACGCCCAGCTGCGAATCCGGGTTGAACGCTTCCGGGTCCAGAAACAGGTCATCAATCCGGCGATAAATAACATCCACCCGCTGCAGACCTTCCACCGTGCGCATGTACACACAGTCGTCCTTTTCCACCACCAGATCGCGGCCTTCCACCAGTTCGCAACCCATCTGCTGGGCCAGGTAGGCGTGCTCGAAATAGGCGGAGTTGAAAATCCCCGGGGTCAGCACCACCACCTCCGGGTAATCCGCCGGCCGCGGCGACAATGAAGCCAGCATATCAAACAGCTGGGAGCAGTAGTCATCCACCGGTTGGATGTTATAGCTCTCGAACAACTCGGGGAACACCCGCTTCATCACCGAGCGGTTTTCCAGCATGTAAGAGACGCCGGAGGGTACCCGCAGATTGTCCTCCAGTACATACACGGTACCATCCGCATCCCGCACCAGATCAGAGCCGCAAATATGCGCCCAGATATTCAGGGGCGGCGACACGCCCACGCATTCCTTGCGGAAGTTCACCGAGTTGGCCAGCAGCTCCCGGGGGAATACCCCATCGCTGATAATCTTCTGCTCGTGATAGATGTCATCGATAAATAAATTGAGGGCGTGGACCCGTTGCTTTAAGCCTTCCTCAATGTTGTCCCATTCAGATTTGGGAATCATGCGGGGCAGAATGTCGAAGGGCCAGGAGCGGTCGATGGAACCTTCCTCTTCGGTGTAAACCGTAAAGGTGATCCCCATTTCCTTGATGGAAAGCTCAGCCACCGCTTTGCGGGTTTCCAGTTCTTCGTCGCTGTGGTCCGCCAGATACTTGGCCAGATTCTTCGCGTATTTACGCGGCTTGCCCTTGGACTTGATCAGCTCATCGTAGAAGTTGCCCGGGTCGTACTCGTTCCAGCTTACTGACATAGACTCTCTTCTTTATTCATCGATACGGCGCACATCCACAGACACCGAAAGTTTGTGGTCGTCCCCGCCGTAAATCACCCCTTTCAAGGGAGTCACATCTGCAAAATCTCTGCCAAAGGCCAGGGTGATATGCTGATCGCGGGCCATCATGTTATTGGTGGGATCGAAGTGCATCCAGCCATGATCCAGCAGATAAACCGCCAGCCAGGCATGGGAGGCATCGGCCCCCTCCAGTTTTTCCTGCCCCGGAGGCGGCAGGGTTTCCAGATAACCGCTGACGTAGCCGGCCGCCAGCCCCATGGAACGCACACAGGCAATCCCCAGATGAGCAAAATCCTGACATACCCCACGCCGATGCGCCAGCACCGTGTGCAGCGGCGTGCTGATGGTGGAGAAGCCAGGATCGTATTTGAAGTCCTTGTGAATGCGCGCCACCAGATCCCGCATGGCCTCCATAATGGGGCGGCCGGCGGGAAAGGACTCCTGGGCGTATTTACGTACCTCGCCAGAGTGGGGAATCAGGGGGGAAGGCAGAGTGTATTCCCGCACCGTGATCTGTTCCGGGTCGGTGCTGGTTTGCAGGCTGTCACGGATGAACTCCCAGGGATAATCCGCTGAGAACAGGGCCTGCTGGGAGTAATCCAGCACCTGCACCTCACTGTGGACCGTGACCGACAGTTCCCGATGGGGCTGTAAAATATCGAAGCTGGTGACCTGGTTGCCGAAGTAGTCAAAGCGCTTGTGGAGCGATTCTGGTGCAGGGTGTATTACGAAACGGTTGCGCGCACAGGTCTGGTGCGTTCCATTCAGGGGCGACATCCGGGCCTCATTAAAACACATGCTCACCTGGGCGCTGTATTTGTAATGGGTGGTGTGCTTGATCCGGTACCTCATGCCGGCAGCTCTCCCCGGGTGGGCGCCAGTTGCCGCGCGCTCTGGGTATGGGTGAAATATTTCTGATGCAGCAGCTCGGAGACCTTCTCCAGCCGCCGTTCCACGCTGTCCAGCAGTTTGGCCAGGGTGCGACGCTGGCCCTGCTCACCATTGACGTTGGCCAGCTTTTCCACCTCCGCCAGCTTGATTTCAGTGCTGGCCTGCAGAATCAGCCGCTGCTCCCGACTCAGGTGATGGGACTGTCCCCCCAACGGGTCCGGCAGCTCCCGGATCAGCACCAGGATCTTGTCCACCTGGTAGGCCAGGGAGCGGGGATGGCGGGGGTCCAGCAGCATCAGATCCAGCACCGTGAACACATGCTGCACGGAGCGGTACCGGCGCCGGTGGGTGATCAGGCTTTCGTGATTCATCAGGGTGGCTTCCAGCATCAGGTGTTCCGGCACCTCGCCGGCGTATTCCACAAAACAGGTGCGGATGAAAGTGATCAATTGCAGCGCCCGCTCCATGCGCCGGCCCACGTTCAACAGATACCAGCCGTGTTCGTGGGGCATGCTCTCCTGGGTCTGGGCGGTGAAGGCCATCAGCGAGGCCAGCAGGCTGTCCAGTTCGGTCTGCAATACCGAGAACCGGGTCTTGTTGGAGCTCAGATACTGCAGGTTTTCATCAATATCATCCACCACCCGCCAGGTGTCCACCGACCACAGATCGCGCACGTTATAGGCGCTCTGCAGCAGCGAGTTGAGGGTGCCGATCAGGCTGCTGCGGTGTTCGTGATTCAGTACCATATCCATGATATGCAGGCGCGGCCGCTGCAGTTTTTCCTCGGCCTCCTCGCCAGTGAAACCGGGATAGATCCAGGTGAAATGGGTCAATGCCGCCAGCAGATGCTGCAGCACCACCTGGTCGGATTCGTCGCGGTAGTCGTCGTAATCCGCCAGCTTGCCCAGCACGGTGCGGATCAGCCGCAACAGGCCCTCGGCCCGCTCGGAATAACGCCCCACCCAGAACAGGTTCTCGCCGGAACGGGAGGGCAACACCCCCTCGCCGGTCATCAGGCTTTCCATATGGCGGATGGTGGGCCAGAGGCTGGCCTGGTGCACCGGCTTGTCCGCCAGTATCCAGGTATCCTTGGACAGGCCGCCGGTCTGGTTGGTGACGAACAGGGCATCCTCATCCTGGGCCACCCGGGTCAGGCCGCCGGGCATGACATCGTAATCCCCCTGGTGGGCGGTGAGGTAGCTGCGCAACAGCACCCGGCGGGGCACAATGCGGCCATCCCGCAGGGACGGCGCGGTGGAACAACTCAGCATCTGCTGGCCCACGTACAGGTAGGGGGCGGCCTCGATGCGACTCTTCAAATCCTGCAGCTGCTTGGCGCTGAGCAGGGAACCGAACACCGAGGGCCCGCGCCGATCCACCGGCTTGATCACCAGTTGTTTGAGATTGGCCAGCACATAGTCCCGCTCTTTCTTCTGGCCGCACCACCAGGTGGCGGCGGACGGCAACATAATGTCCTCCCCCAGCCAGTGCTTGGCGATATTGGGCAGGAATGGCATCAGGGCCGGGCTTTCCAGAATGGACGACCCCAGGGGATTGGCGATGATCACGTTACCCAGGCGGGCGGCCTGCAACAGGCCCGGCACCCCCAGGTGGGAGTCCTCCCGCAGCTCCAGGGGATCGCAGAAGGTGTCATCCACCCGCCGCACGATGATATCCACTTGTTTCAGGCCGTCCAGGGATTTCATCCACACCTTGCCGCCGCGCACCGTAAGGTCATCCCCCTGCACCAATGAATAACCCAGGTAAGAGGCCAGATAGGCGTGTTCAAAATAGGTTTCGTTATGAGGTCCGGGGGTAAGAATCACCACCCGGGGGTCGTCCTGGCGATGGGGCAGCAGCTCTGCCAGCATGCTGCGCAGGTGGCGGAAGAAAATCGACAGCCGGTGCACCTGAGTGCGGCGGAACTCCTCCGCCATCACCCGGGTCATGGCCATGCGGGTTTCCAGGGCATAACCGGAACCGGAGGGGGCCTGACTGCGATCCCCCAACACCCACATGCGGCCGTCGGGGCCCCGCGCCAGATCCGCGGCGTATAACAACAGGTGGGGCATATCCACCATTTGCACCTGGTCGCAGGCCCGCAGGAACCCCTGCTGGGCATAGATCAGCTCCGGGGGGATCAGGCCCTCCTTGATCAGTCGGCGGGGGCCATAGATATCCCGCAGGATCATATCCAGCAGCCGGGCCCGCTGTTTCAAACCCACGCTGATGGCCGCCCAGTCCTTACTGTTAATCAACAGGGGAATGGGGTCCAGTTGCCAGGTGCGCTTCTGCCCCTTGGGGTCACTGTAGATGTGATAGGTGACCCCGTTTTCCCGCAACAGGCGGCGGGCATCGGTGCGGCGCCGCTCCAGTTCGGTGTCCCGCAGGCCGGTGAGGTCCTTCATCAGGCGTCGCCAGTGGGGATTGACCGTACCGGAATCGGCCCCCCACATTTCGTCATAGCCCGACAAACCCTGGGGATAATGCGCCAGGATCTGTTCCAGCTCCGGCGCTGCCGCCTGCTCTTCCGCTTTGATTGTCATAGCGCTCGCTTAACCCCTAACCCGCCTTCGGCCGCCGATTATATCGGTTTACGCCAGTGTGCGCAGTGGCCTCCGTAAATCCAGAGTATAGGGGTATTCGCCGCTGGGTTCCTCCGTTGGCGGCGACATGGGGCCCACCCCGCTGCCATGGGGATAGAAACGGTCCTCGCTATGAAGGAAAGGCCGCACCTCCGGCGGCGAAGTGACCGGCCCCTGGGTATGGCCATGACTCCAGAACCGGCTGATACGCCGTCCCTCCGCCTCGTAGGCATTCACCGGGAAGGTATCATAGCTGCGACCCCCGGCGTGGTGTACATGGTAGGTGCAGCCGCCGATGGAACGGCCGTTGAAGGTATCGATCAGATCGAACACCAGAGGGGAATGCACGCCAATGGTGGGATGCAGGGCCGAGGGCGGCTGCCAGGCCCGATAGCGGATGCCGGCCACGTATTCGCCGTGGGTGCCGGTGTTGTGCAGGGGCACCCGGCGGCCATTGCAGGTGAGCACATAGCGGCCCTCCGCCAATCCGTGTACCCGCACCTGCATCCGCTCCACCGAGGAATCCACAAAGCGGGAGGTGCCGCCGCGGGTGACCTCCTCGCCCATTACATGCCAGGGCTCGATGGCGGTTTGCAGCTCGATCTTGATATCGCGGATATTGACCCGGCCATAATGGGGGAAGCGGAACTCCAGAAACGGCTCCAGCCATTCCAGTTGGAACGGATAGCCCCGCAACTGCATGAATTCGCAGACATTACGCAAATCCTCCCAGACATAATGGGGGAGCATAAAGCGGTCGTGCAGTTCCGTGCCCCAGCGCACCAGCCGGTGTTCATAGGGCTGGTGCCAGAACATCATCAGCAGGGTGCGCAACAACAGCATCTGCACCAGGCTCATGCGGGCGTGGGGCGGCATTTCGAAGGCGCGAAACTCCAGAATCCCCAGGCGCCCGGACGCGGAATCCGGCGAATACAGCTTGTCGATACAGAATTCCGAGCGGTGGGTATTGCCGGAAATATCCACCAGCAGATTGCGCAGCAGGCGGTCCACCAGCCAGGGTTGGGGCACCTCCCCCCTGGGCATCTGGCCAAAGGCGATTTCCAGTTCGTAGAGGCTTTCGTTGCGACCTTCATCCACCCGTGGCGCCTGACTGGTGGGGCCGATAAACAGCCCCGAGAACAGATAGGACAGGCCGGGATGATGCTGCCAGAAGGTGATCAGACTGCGCAGCACGTCCGGCCGCCGCAGCAGCGGGGAATCCGCCGGGGTGGCGCCCCCCATGGTCACGTGGTTACCACCGCCGGTGCCGGTATGGCGGCCGTCCAGCATGAATTTCTCCGTGCCCAGGCGGCAGCGGTGAGCGATGTCGTACAGATCCATGGTGTTTTGCACCATCTCACCCCAGGTATGTACCGGGTGCACGTTCACCTCGATCACCCCCGGGTCCGGAGTCACCATGAATTTTTCCAGGCGCACGTCCTTGGGGGGCTCGTAGCCTTCCAGCACCAGGGGCAGATCCAGCTCCCGGGCGGTGGATTCAATGGCGGCCATCAGTTTGATGAAATGATCCCCATGGGTGAGGGGTGGCAGGAACACATACAGACAACCCTCCCTCACCTCCGCGCACAGGGCCGTCTGCACAAAGGATTCGGTTTCGTTCACTTCGTCGCTCTGGGCATATTCCACCGGTGCCAGATTGGGCGGGTAGTAGGGCAGCGCCGGAGCGGACTCAAACAGGCTGATGGGCTGGTGCTGCTCCCGTTTGGCCAGGGGCAGCCAGTGAATCACTTCCAGCGGCAGGCGCATGCCGATGGCGGAATCCCCCGGCACCAGATGCAGGTGACCCCGGCGGAAGCTCCAGGTGCAACTGTGCCAACCCTGTTGGTGCCAGTCCCAACTCAGGGGCAACACGAAACCCACGGGTTCATTCAGGCCCCGGTCCAGCTGAGCCAGCACCCGTTTGCGTTCCGCGTCCAGTTTCAGGTCGTGTTCCAGGGGATCGAACTGGTCCGGCAGATTGCCCTCCTGCCAGAGATAGTAGAGGGCGTCCTCGTAGGCCGGCAGGGCAAAGCGTTCCGGCAGTCGCAGGCGTTTGCACAAGCCCTGCATAAAGCTCTGGGCTTCGTCCACGGTGAAACCGTAATTGCGATTGGGGTCCGCCAGCAGATTGGGGTAATGCCAGAGGGCGTGGCCGTCCTTGCGCCAGTAACAGGCATACTGCCAGCGGGGCAGGGGCTCGCCGGGATACCACTTGCCCTGGCCATAGTGTTTGATGCCACCGGGGGCAAAGTGGTCCTGCATGGCCAGAAACAGATTGTGGGCCAGGGCCCGTTTCTCTGGGCTGTCGGCGGTGATATTCCATTCCGGGGATTCCATATCGTCCACCGACACAAAGGTGGGTTCGCCCCCCATGGTCAGGCGCACATCATTGGCCAGCAACTCTTCATCCACCCGCGCACCCAGGGCCTGGATATCGCTCCACTGGGCCTCGGTATAGGGTTTGGTGACCCGGGGATCCTCGTGAATCCGCTCCACCACATTGGCGAATTCGAACTCCACCTCGCACTTGCCGGTGGCGCCGGTCACCGGTGCCGCGCTCACCGGATCCGGGGTACAGGCCAGAGGAATGTGACCCTCGCCGGCGAACAGACCGGAGGTGGGATCCAGGCCGATCCAGCCGGCCCCCGGCACATAGACTTCGGCCCAGGCATGCAGGTCGGTGAAATCCTCTTCCGGCCCGGAGGGGCCATCCAGGGACTTCACGTCCGGTTTCAGCTGCACCAGGTAGCCGGAGACAAAGCGGGCCGCCAGCCCCATATGCCGCAGGATCTGCACCAGCAGGAAGGAGGAATCGCGACAGGAGCCCACCGCCCGCTCCAGGGTCTCCTCGCAGGTCTGTACCCCCGGCTCCATGCGAATGGAATATTCAATATCGTTAAACAGCTGGCGATTCACGTCCACCAGAAAGTCCACAATATTGCGCCTGGTGCGGTCCACTTTTTTCAGCCACTCCTGCAACAGCGGGCCATGCTCCTTGATTTCCAGATAGGGCACCAGTTCCCTGGCCAGTTGCGGTTCGTACTCAAAGGGGTACTTCTGGGCGTAATCCTCAACGAAGAAATCGAACGGGTTGATCACCTTGAGGTTGGCGATCACCTCCACATCAATCTGCAGCTCCCGGGCCGGTTCCGGGAATACCACCCGGGCCATGAAATTGCCGAAAGGGTCCTGCTGCCAGTTGATGAAGTGATTCTCCGGCTTGACCTTGAACGAATAAGCCTCGATGGGGGTGCGGCTGTGGACCGCCGGCCGTAGACGAAACACATGGGGAAACAGTTTCGTGTTACGGTCATAGGAATATTTGGTGTGGTGTCGAATGGCGACTCGAATGGACATAACGATCCTTGCAACGGTGTTGACGCTCAGCGTGCTTTAATACCATGAAGCCATGACGTCTTGACAGCAAAAAACACTCTGGCGAAAGCGCAAGTTTCGTGCCATTGAGGCGGGTGACAGTGGACCCTTTGCCGTAGTGGCACCTCCCTGTGCCCGACACTCGGGATTCAGTATAAAAATTGCCGCCACAAAAGGAATGTGACAAATTGTCGCAGCTGGAAAGCGGGGTGGGTCGTGCCCAGCCCGCTTTCCAGCTGCACCAATTTGGTTCAAACAAACGCGCCACTGAATGCGCGGTTTAGAGACAGGGCCCACCCTGCAACCAGCCCTCGCCCACAATCGGGGTGCGCCCCTGTGCCAGATGCTCCATAAAGCAGCCATACTGATGCTTGGGCGCGTCCAGGTCGAAAGTGACATGATGGCCATTGCCGTCGGGGCGGTGGGTGTTTTCATAGCGCACCACCACGGCAGTGCGCTCACCCTGCCCCGGCACCATCCTGTTACCGCTCACCGGATAGGGCAATTGCCGGGTGCCGGCGATACTCATGTGCGGCAATAAGCTGGAATCATAGGTATCCCCCAGATCCGGCCCCGCCAGATCCATACCCACCGCCATCAGAAACGGTCGCTGGGCGGGCTCGTATCCGCCTTTGTCGTTAATGCCGGAAATGGCCAACACATGGGGCGCCGCCTGCCGGGGATAGCGCAGCAAATACGGCATATGCGCCACCGGATCAGCACCCCCCAGCGCCCATTCCAACAGCATCATAAAGGGATGGGCATCGTCGATGGGGTTGGAGAGGTTCTGGTTCAGCACCGCAAAATTGATGGCCAGCTTCAGTTCCTCGCGATTATCAAACAGACGAATCCAGGTGCCCGACACCCCGGTGAACACGGCGCCCTCCATGGGATCGGGATCCACCGCCAGCTGTAGACTGCCAGTCCAGTTCCCCAGGGACTGACTCATGACCACATACATATCCGAATCGATTCGCAACCGGTCTTGCTGGGGATGGGGAATGGCATCGGGACACAACGCGGGATCAATTTCCATGGCATTCAAAGCGCGGCGGAAGTACACCCGTTCCCACACCATCTGGTAATAGCTGTTGAGCATGGCGGCAGGGTTCAACAAATTGTAGGGGAACAACCCAAAACCCAGAATCATCCCCATATGATCCACCCCCATGTGGCCGCCGAATCCGGAGCTGGCCCAGCCCCGCTCAGCGGCAATTTCTGCCGGCCCCTTGCCAGCCTGCTTGATAGCGGGAGCAAGGGTTTCGTCTACGATTTCCACGCCGGTGCCCAGATATTTGCCCCGGGTAAAAACCTGATTGGCAACCCCACCGGCACCGTGGTGGTAGAACAACATGGGGTAGCCGGCTTCAGGCATTTCCTTGTACTTGGGAATGGTCACCACGAACGGTGCGGTACGGGTGTACTGCTGCAGCGGATACCCCTGCGGACTCCAGTCCACACCACCGGAAAGCAACGCATAAGGCGCGATGCCTTTTTGGAATCCCGGAACATCCACTTCCCCCCGGATAATGCAGTAATCCTGAAACTCCTCCTGCAAATGCAGATTGCGCACCGGAGCCGGCGGCAGGGAAGCCACGTGTTCCGCCCCTTGACGCAGGGGGCCGGTGGGGTCGCCGGTGGTCCACACTGTGGCGGCCATGATGGCCGTGGGCCTGGATAAAGTGCCGGAGCGGCTCAAACACCTCATAAGCCCGGTCCGGCACCCCGGTTCCGGAATCCGGTTCAAGCAATCCCGCCAATTGTGGGTGCTGGCGCCAGCGATAACCTGCCGGCAGCGGCGCCCCAGCGGTGACCACTGCTGCATAGGTGGTGTTATTACGCAGGGTCACGCCCAGAGTGGGGACAACCTGTAATAAATTGCCGGGGCGATAATGATCCACAGACCGGGTTATGGAAATCTGCAGAGGAAAACGGCGGCCATATTCCGGGGAGTCCGGATCCACATCCACCACCTGGACAGGTGCATCGGCTCGCGCATAGTCAGCGTCATGGGCGGGCAACTGATCCACATCCAGTGGCCCGGTAAACGGCAAATAGATGGGCATCACCGTGTGATAACCGGTTTGTTGAATGCCCTCTTCCACCAGGTTTATGTAGCGGGCGGTAAATAGATGTGAACGGCGGGGAAAATCCCCAATATCAATATGCCCGCTATTCTGACTACGCCGCAGATCAGTGGGAAAGCCATTATGAAAGAACTGGCCATCATTGAGAGAAACCATGGTGGGGCTCGAGTACCCCCCGTCTCCCCACAAATCCATTTTCATTTCCAAAGGCTCGCCATTGCCTCCGCAGCCTCCAATGATCGCCAGGCAAACGCCCACGCCGATCCCCCTGAATCCCTTCAGTTTCATTGCTCCCTCCATGGTCACTCATTGCCTGCCTGGTTATTCAGGCATGCTGGTCCAAATGCTGAAAATAATGACGTTTACAAACAGGGCCCACCCTGAATCCAGCCTTCCCCGACAATGGGCGCAATCCCCTCGGCCAGATGCTCCATAAAACAACCGTACTGATGCTTGGTGGCTTCAATATCAAAAGTCACATGATGCCCGTTGTGATCCGGGCGCACGGTATTTTCATGCCGCACCACCACCGCGGTTCGCGGCCCCTGGCCCGGCACTTCGAAATTGTTCACCACCGGATAGGGCAGCTGCTCGGCACCGCCGATTTCAAGATGCGGAAACAGCGTGGTGTCGTAACTGTCCCCCAGATCCGGGCCCGCCAGATCCACCCCCACCGCCAGCATATGCGTCCGCTGCACGTGCTCGCCACTGCCGCTGTCATCAATGCCGGAAATGGTCAACACATGGGGGGCTTCCTTGGTGGGATAGCGCAGCAGATTTTCCATGTGAGGGACCACATCGGCGCCGCCCATGAGCCATTCCATCAGCATCAGGAACGGGTGGGCGTCATCCAACTCCTGCCCAGGCAGCAGATTGATCACCGCCGTACGCATGCCCACTTTAAACAGGGTGTTGTTGGTGAACAGCTTGATCCAGGTGCCGGATACACCGGTAAACAACACCCCCTCGAAGGCATCGGGGTCCGCCGCCACCTGCAGGCTGGAGGTCCAGTTGCCCAGGGATTGCCCCATGCTCAGCTGCATATCGGGATCCACCCGCAGCGCCGTGGCGCCCCCGGTGTCGGCGTCGGGACACAGGCCCGGGTCCAGGGCCAGTTGATTCAGCACCCGGCCCAGATGATCCATGCCCATGTGACCGGCAAAGCTGGCGCTGGCCCAGCCCCGCTGGGCCGCGATTTCCGACGGACCGCCGCCGCGCTCCAGAACCTTATAGGGCACCACAATATCGATGGCGGTGCGCAGATATTCGCCCCGGGTGAACACCTGCTCGGCGTTGCCGCCGGCGCCATGGTGATAGAACAGTACCGGGAAGCCCGTTGCCGGCATGGGCCGGTGCTTGGGAATGGTGACGATGAATTCGGCATTGCGGGAATAGCGCTGTTCCGGGTTGCCCGCCTCATCCCAGTTGACGTGGCCGCCGGTGAGCAGATAAGGGATCAGACCCCGCTGAAACCCGGGGCTTTCCACAAAGCCCTGGACCACGCAATACTCCGGATATTGTTCCAGCAGCGTCAGATCGGTGACCGGTGCCAGCGGCAGACCGGCGGCGTATTCCGCTCCCCGACGAATCTTCTGCGTGGGATCACCGGTGGTCCATACCGTGGCACCGACGATGGAATCCAGCGGCTGGCCCTGCTGCACCAGGTAATCCCGCAGCGGACCGTAGACCTCCAGCGCCCGCTGGGACAGAGGCATGGTGGCGCTGGCCGGGTCCAGCAAACTCGCCAGTTGCGGACTCTGGGTCAGACTGTTGCCCTCCGGCAATGGCACCTGATTGGTAACAAAGGCGGCATAGGTGGTATTGGGCCGCAGGCTGATACCCAGGGTGGGCAGAATTTGCAGCAGATCCCGGGGCCGGTAGGAATCCGCTTCGGTGGTCATGCTTACCCGCAGGGGAAACCGGCGCCCGTACTCCGGCGAATCCGGGTCCACGTCCACCACCTGGATCGGGGATCCGGCCCGGGCATAGTCCGGATCCCAGTCCGGCAGGCTGGCCACGTCAATGGCGCCGGTGAACGGCAGATAAATGGGCGATACGGTGTGATAACCGCCGATATTAATGTGCTTGTTAATGCCCCGCACATAGGTATTGGTCAGCAGGTGAAAGCGGCGGGGAAAATCATCGATATCAATGCTGCCGTCGGCGTTGCGGCGTAAATCCGTGGGAAAACCATTGGTGTAAAAGTTACCGGCGGTGAGGGAATTGAAAGTGGCGCTGTTGCTGGCGGCATCGGTGCCCGCCACGTTCATCTTCATGGCCACATTGGAAGAGGTTGTGGTTTTACAGCCGGATAAATAACCCAGACACAGCAACCCCACCACCCCCACCGTGGCGAGCCGCAAGATTTCGCGCAATAACATTCTCATCCCCAAAATGTGTTTCTGCTTTGATTTTGTTATCAGCTTCCGTACTCAAAAATCATGGCCCTGGCAGGTTACCCCATGGCGCCTGACTTGTGCGTTTGATTATTGTAACTGCTTGTCATTGAGCGGGTTATTAGCCCGGATGGTCAGCCATGGTCCCCGCGAGCCGTTCCACCGTTTGCCGATTGCCGCCCGACCGCATATCCTTAGGACTTATCAATCGACACTGGAGCCCTTATGCGAACCTCGAATCCCGCCCTCAGTGACAAGGCCTTTACCGGCGTGGAGCGCAGCGGCCCACCCATGACCCTGGGGGGCACTGTTAACAAAACCGCCATGTTGCTGGCTCTGAGTCTGATTACCGCCATGGTCACCTGGGGCATGGCCTGGGACTCCATCCAGGCGGCCCAGGCCGGCGGTGAGATGAACCCCATGCTGCAACCGCTGATGTGGGGTGGCGCCATCGGCGGGTTCGTGCTGGCCCTGATCTGTATTTTCAAGAAAACCGCCGCACCGTTCGTAGCACCGCTGTATGCCCTGGCGGAAGGCCTGTTTCTGGGCGCGGTTTCGGCGTTTTTCGAGATAAGGTTCCCCGGTATCGTGATGCAGGCGGTGGGACTGACGTTCGGCACCCTGTTGGCGCTACTGATGGCCTATCGCAGCGGTATGATCAAGGTGACCCAAAACTTCCGCCTGGGGGTGGTGGCCGCCACCGGCGCCGTGGCCCTGATCTATCTGGTGAATATCGGCATGCGCCTGTTCGGCTTCGAGGGGATGGGCTTTATTCACGACAGTGGCCCCATCGGCATCGGTTTCAGCCTGGTGGTGGTAGCCATCGCCGCTCTGAATCTGGTGCTGGACTTTGATTTTATCGAGAACGCTGTGGCGGCCGGCGCCCCCAAGTACATGGAATGGTACGCGGCTTTTGGCCTGATGGTGACCCTGGTGTGGCTGTACCTGGAGATGCTGCGCCTGCTGTCGAAACTGCGCGGCGGCGACTGACCGACGGGGCCGGCCGCGGGCGCCTGATTGGGCCTGCGAGTCGGTCCCGCGCCTATGCGCTTACAGTATTAATTAGCCCCTGCAGAATACCAGCCCCTACAAGTAGGGCGAAAACAACCAACAGAACGCATCCCGCACCCGCGCCGGCAAAGACCGGTTCTGAATTTCCTCTAGCGTCACGTCCCGACACAACCGCAGACGCTGTTCCACGTAACCGGTCAGCTCCGCGATGGTGGCGGCGCTCATTACTTCCAGGTTCAACTCAAAATTCAGCCGCAGGCTGCGGGGGTCGATATTGGCCGACCCCACCTGGGCGTAGCAACCGTCCACGATCAGCAATTTGGTGTGAGCAAAGGGTGGCGGTTGATAACGGATTTTCACCCCCTGTTGCAGCAGTTCCAGAATGGTATTGCGCGAGGCCCAATCCACATAACGCAGATTGCTTTTTTCCGGCACCAGCACGTTCACATCCACCCCCTGCAGCGCCGCCGCCTGCAGGGTACTGACAATGGCCTTGGGAGGCAGGAAGTAAGGCGTGACCAGAATCACCCGCTCCCGGGCCGCGGCGATGGCCCCCATCATTGTCAGTGAGATTTTATCCATATCGTCTGTGGGCCCGTCCCGGATGCAGCGGGCAAGCGCGTCACCCCCCGGTGGCGCCGTTGCACAGGCCAGCTCCAGTTTCTCCCCGGTACAGAAATGCCAATCCTCCGCAAACACCTGCAGCAGTTGTTCCACCACCGGCCCCCGCACCTGGAAATGCAGGTCGCTGGTGCCGGTTCCCGCCTGGTGATCCACCAGATAGCGGCCGCCAATATTCATGCCACCGGTAAAACCCACTTCGCCATCCACCGCAAAGATCTTGCGGTGATTGCGCAGGTTAATATGGAACTGGGGCGGCAACAGACGCGGGGGCAAAAACCGGGTTACCTGAATGCCACGCCGGCGCAGCAAGCGGCGGGCCCGGGGCCAGTTGTAGCTGGCGCCAATACCATCCAGTATCACCCGCACCACCACCCCTCGCTCAACCGCCAGGGCCAGGGACTCGATAAATTCGCGCCCTACCTCATCGGTCTCGAATATATAGGTGGTAATGACAATATAATCCCGGGCCGCCGCTACCGCCCGTAGCATGGCGGCGTAGGCAGCGGCGCCCTCCACCAGCATGCCAATCCGGTTGCCCGCGGTAATGGGTAGCGAACCCACCCGGTCGGTAATGTTCACAAACGGCAGCAGCGCCGGATCGGCGGGCACCACCGGATTGGCGGTACGACTGCCCCGCCGCCCAACTTCGTACCCAATGGCAATGGGCTGTTGAGTCTCTTCGTATTGGCGGGCGGACAGGACGATGCGGTTAATGCCGAACAGGTAATACAAGAACGGCCCGAACAGGGGAAACAGCAGACTCACCCCGATCCAGCCCAGGGCTGCCCGGGGATCGCGCTTATACAACAGGGCATGGAGCACTGCTGAGATCCACAGCAGAATGTGTAATGCAGAAAAGACCCAGACCCAGGGAAAATCCATCACCAGATCCTGCGCCTGCAGTGCCAACTGCTTCCAGTCCATTAACCTTGCTTCGCCAGGTGGGGGAATGCGGTCAGAGTAGCGGGTTGAGGGGCTTAAGCCAAGTGGTCGCCACGCCACACTATCAGCATCCTTCAAGATCGCACAATCTTGTTTTTTGAAAAGCGTAATTTCTTTATCTCAAGCCTTCTGTCACGGTGTACAGCGCCACTAAACGTCAGTACTGACCTATAAATAAGCTTGAGGCGGGCCCAGGCTCTCCATCAGGCGTAGCAGCGGCAGCTGTTCCTTCAGGTCAGCGGTTTCAGGCCATTGAGGAATTTGAGGCCGATGAGCGGGAGACCATCATCAAGGTGCTGGATGCCATGATCGCCAAGCACAATATGGCATCCACGACGAAGGCGATGGAGGGTTAATTTATAGGACGGGTTGAGTTTCACTGGGGGTTTGCAATTCCGCACCGCAACTGGCCCGCAGCGTAGATAAGGGAGCCGGGGGCCTCATCCCCACCCTCCATGGGGCTCCTCGGGATGCGTTTTGAAATAGGCCCGGGTGGCGGCGTTGACCCGTTTTGCCAGCAGCAGGGTGGACACCATAGTGGGGATTGCCATTACTGCGTACATACCATCGATCAATCCCACCACGGCATCCAGTGAAGCCACGGCCCCCAGCACGACCAGGGCCCCGTAGATCCAGACGTAGTAATGCTGGTGCTGGGCCCCGATTAGAAAACCCAGGCATTTACTGCCGTAGTACCAGAAGGTGAAAATCGTGGAGAGGCTGAGGAATAAAACCATAATGGTCAGGGCATAGGCCCCAAAACCCGGCAATACGGACTCGAATGCCTGCGCCGTTAAGGTAACGCCGTCGGCGTCCCCCTGCCAGACGCCGGTCATCAGGATCACCAGGGCGGTGCAGGTGCATACCAGCAAAGTATCGATCACCGGGCCCAGCATGGCCACCAGTCCTTCGCGCACCGGTTCACTGGTCTTAGCGGCCCCGTGAGCCATGGATTCGGTACCGATACCGGCTTCGTTGGAGAACGCCCCGCGGCGTACGCCCATCAGAATCACAGTGGTGATAGCGCCGCCGGCCACCGCCTCGCCGCTGAAGGCATCACGGAAGATCAAGCCGAAGGCTGCGGGGATGGCGTCAATATCAAGCGCCAGCACCAGCAGTGTCATCACTAGATAGAACAGCACCATAAACGGCACCAGTTTGGCGGTGACCTTACCCACCCGTTGAATATTGCCCAGGGTCACCGCCAGCACCACGGCACAAAGCACCAGCCCCAGGCCCAGATCGAAACCGAAGTGGGACTCACTGCCGGCCAGTCCGGCCGGCACCGCAAACACGTCCCGCAGGATCTGCACCAATTGGTTCACCTGGAACACCGGCAGGGTACCGAACATGCCGGCAATGGCAAACAGATAGGCCAGGGGCAGCCAGCGTTTGCCCAGCCCTTCGCGAATCACGTACATGGGCCCACCCTGCAGCTGCCCCTGACTGTCGCGGCCGCGATACATGATGGCCAGTGTGCAGGTGTAGTACTTGGTGGCCACACCCACCACGGCGGTGATCCACATCCAGAAAATGGCGCCGGGGCCACCCATGGTGATGGCAATGGCAACTCCGGCAATATTGCCCAGGCCCAGGGTGCCGGAAAGCGCGGTGGAAAGGGCCTGAAAATGAGGAATGTGGCCGTCGTCGTCGTGGCGGTCGTATTTGCCCCGCACAATATCCAGGGCATGACGAAAATGCAGGTACGGCAGGCCCCGGGAATACAGAACAAAGAAAAAACCGCCCCCCACCAGTAATATGACCAGGGGCATGCCCCACATAAAACCCGCGAAGGCACTGAACAACTGCTCCATGGCCTGCATGCTTTCCCCCTTACCCGAACGACGCCTTCATCCTACCGAGTCCGCCACAGTATGGGAAATCCGGCAGTGCCGCCCACACTATGGAGCGGAATCCGGCAGCGAACGCAGATACCGTTCTATGGCAAACACATGCTCGTCATGTTCTCCCAGGGCACGCAGGGCCTCTGCCAATTGCAGCAGATACTCTGCATTGGAACCACTGGGCCCGGCACTGCGGGCGATATGTTCCGCGATCTCCCGCTCCGGGGCCGGGCCCAAAAACGCAGCGTTATGCTCATCGGCCACGTATACCACCCCGGGGCAGGACTCATCCCCGGTAAAGTGAATATCGGTTACCCATCGCAAATAGCCGTTTTTCTCACGGTAATCCAGGTGCTTGAACTCTCCGGGTGTAATCAGATACGCCATGCCTTCACAGACTGCGCCGGGGCTGTGCACCAGCGTCGCCACCCGGCCGGGATGTTCCGGTGTGCCCCGGTGATCGTGAGACCCCTGCCAGAACCGTCGCCCCCAGTTACGCACCCGTGCCGGCCGCCGCTCCAGAAAGGGAAAATCCACTTTATAAATCAATGAACCATAACCGAATAGCCAGAGCCGGTCGTGGCCAGCAAAGTGATTCATGGCACGGTTAAGGTCCAGAGTGTCGGCGGGAAACGTCATAAATCAGTCACACTAATAGAGCGCATAAACTCAAGCGGATGCCACAGAAATGGCACGACTGTACCTGAAGGCAGCCATCAGTATACACTCTCCTGGTGCGGCGAATGCGCACATCTCACTATTAACATCTCACTATTATACGAACACAGGGATTGAATAGCATGTTGGGGAATCCTACCTTGCCACGCTTAGCCGCCGTTGTTTTCTGTTTGCTGTTAAACGCTTGCGCTGATAATACGCCGCCCACCGAAGCGATCTGGCTGGCAGACGACACAGACTATATCAAAGATCTGGCGATAACCGCAGACGGCACTCAATTGGCCATTACCGAATCAGGGCCGGAGCTGCGTAACAGCGATGGCCTGCGGCTGGCGGATCCGGATCTGGATTCGCTCACGCCGCAACTGGTGGTGGGCAATGACAATGAGTTTCTGGCCTTTGGTGTTGACGACCAGACCGTCTGGCTTGCCAGGCTCACTAATACAGGCAGCTTGTCCTACTTGCAACAGATCTATACCGCCAGCGATATGCAAAGCTCATTGATGCTGACCCAGTTTGATAATGAGACAGTGGTCCATTGGGTGGATGCCGGCAGCCCCGCATGGTATTCGATTCCACTGGCCAGCAGTTTCCACTATCCGCTGGCGAATGCCGAACACCGCTACAGCTTTGGTCCGGGCTACCGGTTTTATTACGTGGATAACAGCAGCCAACAAATGGTCACGGTGGACATGAGTACGCTGGCGGAAACCGGCCGCTCACCGGTTGATAGCGATTTTCTGGGCACAGGCAAACTGGCAGTCAATGAAAGATACGCTGTCGCAACCGTTGCGACGGAGCTGCATGAGGGTACCGATCTGACGCTTCAGAACCGTACCGATGGCTCCGTACTTAAGGTGGCTTCTGATGGGGGATTTGGCAAACATTTTCAAGGCCTTCTGGGCCAGGATCAGGCCGGCACCATTTACTACTATTACTATGCTGAATTTGCTTATCAGGAATTCGGCAAAGGCATGCATATACGGGCCATAAGCACCACGGAGCCCCTGGCCTGGGAGCAGCAAGTCCGCGGTGGCCCGCCGCTGGCCGAGCGCGTTTACTACAAATCTCTTAGTTCCGGGATTCAGTTGATGTACGTGGATCAAACCAACCCCTACAGCTGGGAGTATGTTGAGTCCCACAATCGCACCCGGTTCGTGCAACTCAACGGTGCGGGTTCTGTGCAGGACCAGTTCCATATGACCGCCCATATCCTGGGTAAAGCCACCGCCCCGTCGGCATGGCCTATCGAAAGATTACTGCAGGAGGGCTATCTGGGCGAGGCCTTCGCCACCAACACGGCAGGCCAGGTGATGATTTACGGCCGCACCGGCCCTGGTCTTTACTCGGTACCCGGCAATACCCCCTTCGCCGCGCGCATGCGTTAGTGCTACAGTGGCACCGTCTTGGATTGCCACCGTTACCGCTGTAATTTACAGGAGCCTGATGAACCTGGGAGAGTCCACTACCCATATCTTTTACTTCGCTTACGGCTCCAATATGTCCGTGCCTCGACTACAGGCACGGATACCCAGCGCGCGCTTTTACTGCAGCGCAGTATTACCGGGTTACCAGCTTCGATTTCACAAAAAGGGGGCCGATGGTTCCGCCAAATGCGATGTGGTGGAGACAGGTATGCCGGGGCATGAGGTCCACGGCGTGGTATTCGAATTTGATCTCCGCCACAAACCCATTCTGGACCGTTACGAGGGCCCCCGTTACCGCGACAAGCGGGTACCGGTGAAAACCGCAACGGGGGAGAGCCTGGAAGTATTTCTATACGAGGTGGGCGACAAGCAGGCTTACACTGACCCCCGTTTACAGCCGTTCGACTGGTACAAGCAGCATGTCCTGCAGGGTGCCCGCGCCGCGAAACTGCCGGAGGATTATATCCAGGAAAGTATTCTATCCGTGTCCACTCGCGAGGATCCGGACCCCAAACGAGAACGGCGGGAACTCAGTATCTACCCACCTGATCCCTGACGGCCGCCGACGGCATAAAAATCAAATCAGTAATACCAAAATCAATGCCCTGGCGCGACAGGGCGGCGGTGATCTGACCCCGATGATGGGTCTGGTGATTGAAGAAATGCGTCACCGCCAGACAATAATCCATATCCCGGTCAGTCTGTGCCGACAAGCTGCGGTAATGCAGACGCTTCGGCAATGTCTCAGAGTCAAGGCCAAGGGCCCATTGGATAATGACCCCGTCGGTCTCTTCCCGGGCCTCTGCCAAAGCCTCGAACTGAGCGTAAAGTTCCTTATCCAGCCCACTGGCCCTAAACGGCTGCCCCTGAAACCGCGCCAGCCACATTCGGTCACATAGCAACAGGTGGTTGAGCGTGCCATGAATGGAGTGGAAAAACAGACCACAATCCTGCTTGCGGCGGCGGTCTTCCAGCGTTGCCACCGCCCGGTATAACTGCTGGTTCATCCACTGATTGTATTGGGCCATGGTATTGGCATAGCTGCTGATGTCGAACGGCATGGCCTGAACCTCCCGTTAGCCGGTACCCACTTGTTGATTAGCGCCAACATGCTTATTAGCGTTAGTAAGGTATTTGGTCTTTACTGATTATGTTGGCCCATTTTCCAGACTTGGTGCAATCTGGCCGATCTGATGACGCCTTTTGACAAGTTACGTCGATTTTCCCGTGGAAACAAAGACTTATAGAGGTATTCCATGTTTTACCGGAAATTAAAGCGATCCCTGACCGCCGCTCAGGAGCGTTGCCAGGCATTGCAAAGCGAAATCGACGCGATCAAATCCAGTGTGGCTGTGATTGAGTTTACTGCCGACCGCACCATTCTGGCAGCCAATGAATTGTTCCTAAAATCGGTAGGTTATAGCAGCAGTGAACTGATTGGCAAAAAGCACTCTGAATTGTGCGATCCGGACTATGCCCGGTCCGCCGCTTACCAACAGTTATGGAAACGGCTGCAAAGTGGCGAGTCCTTTTCCGGCACCGTCTCCCGCCGGCGGAAAGACGGCACCACCATTTGGCTGGAAGCCACCTATATGCCGGTGAAAAACCCGGACGGCACGGTCACCAAGATTCTTTAGATCGCCGCCGACGTCACTGAGGACCACGAACGGGCGGCCAATAAACAGGCGGTGGTGGATGCACTGGAACGTTCCATGGCCACTATCAGTTTCAAGCCCGATGGCACGATAATTTCAGCCAACCAGAATTTTCAGAACCTGATGGGCTACACCGACCAGAGTCTTTCCGGTCGCCATCACCGCATTTTCTGTACTGAAGAGTTTTACCAGGAAAACCCTCACTTCTGGGAACAACTGGCCGCCGGCCAGTACCGATCAGGCCTGTTTGAACGGCGCCGAGCCGACGGGTCCACCGTGTGGATCGAGGCAACTTATAACCCCATTCTCGACGACAACGGCAAAGTGGAGCGGGTGGTGAAATTAGGGGCGGACATTACGGAACGGATTGAGCGCAATCTGGCGATTCAGGAAGCGGCGGAAATGGCCAGCTCCACCGCTGAGGAAACCGAACAAATCGCCCGCAGCGGCTTGAAAAGCCTGCGTGACGCGGTCGCCACCCCGGAAACCATTAACTCCGTGGTATCCCATGCCGTGAGCTCGCTGGGCGGGCTGAACGACCAGTTTCGCAGCATGGAAAGCATCATTGACACCATTAAGGCCATCTCTGAACAGACCAATCTGCTGGCGCTCAACGCGGCCATTGAAGCGGCCAGGGCCGGCGAGCAGGGCCGGGGCTTTTCCGTGGTGGCCGACGAAGTCCGGCAACTGGCGGGGCGCACCGGCGAATCCACCTCGGAGATCGCCCGGGTGATCGACGCCAATCGCAATGCGATTCTGGAGATATCCAATAAAATAGAGGATGTATCCGACGTCTCCCAAAAAGGTCTGACCATGATCACGGAAGTCTCCAATATCATGGACGAAATCCAGCGCGGCGCGGAAGACGTGTCGCAACGGGTGGCCAACCTGGGCAGCAACTAAGCCCGAACCAACTAATGACCGGGATCAATGATTCCGGTGGTTCCACACACTCCCCGCCCAATTATCTTGCCAGAAAGATATTAACTCCGTAATCTATCTTTCCAGAAAGATAGTTGGCTGTAGGGGGACCCATCAATGAAACCCATAAACACCCCGATCTGGTCAACGCCCCTGATCATCGGCTGTGCCGCCGTGGTTGCGGGCAGTGGCGTGTTGTTGTTTTTTCATTTGCAGGAAGGTTTGGTGAAATCCATGCACGAGTGGCTGGGTATGCTTTTCGTGGCCGCCATCGCCTTGCATATGCTCAACCATTGGCGGCCATTCACCCGCTATTTTCAGGATAAACTGGCAATCACCATCCTGGTGGGGGTCGTGGCGCTGGCTGGGGGCTGGGTCCTGATCAATGGCAACCCAGGGGAACACCCGGCCAAACGCCTGGTGGGCAAAGTGCAGAATGCGCCCCTGGTGGCACTGGCGGCATTGCAGAATGAACCCGGCACAACCCTGCAACGGCGGCTGCAAGCCGCGGGCATTCAGGTGGACAGCCCTCAGCAAACCCTGGGGGACATCGCCCGCAGCAACCGTCGCAGTCCGTTGGAACTTCTGGATCTGGCAATGGATTCCGCCGCTGCGCAACCGGCCGCGGGAGAATAACCGGTCCGTTACCGCCTTCAGTGGCTCAGAACGCGGCGTGTCTGCCGATAGGCATCGGCCCAATAGTCGGAGTGCACATTCGAAGTGGCCACCCCCTGGGAACTGGAGGCATGGATGAACTCACCGTTCCCCAGATAGATACCAACATGGCGTTGTTTGAAGCCGGTCTTGAACAACAACAAATCCCCCACCCTTACCCGGTGTAGAGGAACTTCAGTGCCCAAATCAGCCAGTTGATCCGTGGAGCGGGGCAGACGCAGGCCGAACACATCACGGTAAGTGACCACCACAAATCCGGAGCAGTCGATACCGCCCTTGGTCATACCTCCCATGCGATGGGGCACCCCCTGCCACTGCCGGAAATGCCGGCTCAGCCGGTCCCGGGCCTCGGTGTCGGGCAGGGCCTGATAGCCCTGTCCGGAAGAAGGCTGGGGCGAGGCCGGCGGCGTGCTGGAGCAGGCCCCCAGCCAGAACAAGCTCACCATCAAAAGCAATGCGGAACGATTCATGTTCTGTTCATTTATTAACCAATGATACCATTAGTGTACACCATACTGACAATTTGGCCCATCACTGACCCAGCCCGACCCAATACCATTAAGGTGCCCCGGATACGAAATTGCACCAAGTTGAATCAGAAGTCTTCGACCCGTAAACGTACCCGACAGGGCCCTGACCCTGATCTTCGCCTCACGGCGCTCAATGGCCCCTGGCCATGGAATTGCTTAAACAGTTGATCAATTTAGCGCTATAGACCAAAGTTGGCACAGGGAACCGCCTGATAAGAGGAATGCACATGGCTAACCGGATCAAAGTGAACCGACCCCTGGTGATACTCCACGGCGACGAAATGGCCCAGGTCTCTTTCGAACGGGTACTGGAGCAGTTTGTTACCAGTCAACTGGATATCCCCCTGGTGGAGATCGATCTGTCGGCGGAAAACCGGCTGCGCACCAATGGCCACGTGGTGGATGATGCCATTGAGGCGCTGAAGCAGCACGGCGTGGGCATTAAGAACGCGGGCATGACCGTCAACCGACCGCAACTGGAAGCGTTTCTGGAAAAGATTCCCGGGCTGGAAAAAAATCAATTGAAACCGCTGGCCAGCAAATCCCCCAACGGAGCGATTCGCAAAGGTATCAGCGGCAACATCACCCGCGAGGACATCCCGTTCCGCAACCTGAAACGATTGAATCCGGACTGGATCGACCGGGACATCGTGGTGGACACCATGGACACCGGCGGCAATAAAGAAAGTCACAATGAAATCTCCCATGTGACCGGGGTGATCAAGGTACTGTTTGTGGGCGCCAGCGGTGGCCCGGTAGAACTGCACCGGCGCCAGCTGCGCAAGGGCGATCCCTGGCTGCTGGCGTCCAACGACATCGCCAATGTAAAAGACTGGGCGCATAATTTTTTCACCCGCGCCATTGAGGAAAAAAGAGATGCGTACCTGGGCCTGAAAGACACGGTCATCTCCGGCTACGACGGTGTGATGCGGGACACGGTGGAAACCATTTACCATGAACACTACGAAGCGAACTTCAAGGAGCTGGGCCTGGCGTACCATTACGAGCTGATTGATGCCCAGGCCGCCCGCATTGTTTCCAACCCGCCCCAGCGCGCCATCTGGGGCGTACCGGAAAACACCACCGGCCGCAAACTCTACAAACTGGTCAAAGAGCTGAAAAAATACGGTATTCCCGATCGCCGTTTCAGTGTTTCCATTTCCCGCATGAGCGCCGGCGGTGGCGACCAGTACGGCAGCTTCAATATGCCGGTGGAGGAAGACGGCATCATCAAAATCGTGCTGGATGGCGAGGAAAAACACGCCCGGGAAGTGAAACAGGGCGATCCGATTATTTTCATGGCCAACCACCGTGATGCGATCAAGGACTGGGTGGGGCAGGTGTTTCGGGATGCCGCCAAGAACAACAAGGAAATCTATTTCGGGCTGAAACGGGAATATATGGAGTATGATGACGTGTTCAGCGACGTGATCAAGGAAGTGCGTCAGGAAATGGTGACCGACAATCTGCAGCCGCCGTCGTTTATGATCATGCGTCCATCGTCGCAGCTAAAAAAGATGATCACTGACCCGCCCCGCAACGGCCTGTATCCGTCGTTGAATCTGGACGGCGATATTTTCTCGGATATCTCCGCCGCCCTGGGGGGCAGCCTGGCCACCGCCAGCTCCATTATTGAGAGTATGGACGGCACCATGCTGTACGAGGCACCCCACGGCACCGCCCACGACCTGTATCTGAAATATCTGGAATCCGATGGCAAAGTGGCATTGTTCAACCCTTCCGCTCTATTGTTCGCGGTGGCCAATGCCCTGGAAACCCTGGCCCTGCGGGAGGCCAATACCGATCTGCGGATATATTCGGATCAGCTGAAGGAAGCATTGATTCTGACGGTGGATCAGGGCTATATCACCGCCGACCTTAAAGGCAAAACCCGCACTCCCGATAGCGAAACCGTGGTGGACATGTACGGGTTTCTGGATGCCATTGAGCGTAACCTGCAACAGCAGCGGGCGGAGTAGGAGCCCGCTGCTGACCGTGGCATGGCATCTGCATTGAAGCAGAGACTTTCACAAGCCGGATTTGGATTCCCTTAGCATGCTACCCAAGAACTCCCCAGTACCCCACCCCATGTCCGCTCTGGTACTGACCGCGGGAGGGGCCCGCGGTGCCTATCAGGCCGGGGTGATGAAGCGCATCGCCGAAATTCCCGCCTTTGCTGACGGTGCGGCGCCTTTTTCCATTATCACCGGGGCATCGGCCGGCGCTATCAACGGCAGTTGCATCGCCGCCAATCACCAGAGCCTGGCCGCCGGCGCCAAACTGCTGGTAAAGCTTTGGTCCCAGCTAAAGGCCAATCAGGTATACCGCACCGATCCTCTGGCGCTGGTGAAAAACGCCACCAATCTGGTACTGGATTTTGGTCTGGGGGGCCTGATCGGCGCGGGCCGGGTGCAATCGTTAATGGATTCCTCACCGCTGTATCAGTTTCTGAACGAGAATCTGAAGCTGGACGGGATCCGCCGTGCGGTGAAAGAAGGGGATCTGTTTGCTTTGGGGATCACCGCCACCGGTTATCACACCGGCCGGGCATTTACCTTTGTGGAAGGCAAGCAAGGTCACCCGCTGTGGAATAAAAGCCGCCGGGTGGCGCTGTCAGCACAGATTGATATCCGTCATGTGCTGGCCTCCGCCGCCATCCCCATCGTATTCCCCCCGGTACAGCTACCCATGGGCACCGCTTCGGCGTATTTTGGCGATGGCGCCATGCGCCTGGTGACCCCTTTGAGCCCGGCCATTCGCCTGGGCGCCGACCGCCTGCTGGCCATCGGGGTGCGCTGTCAGGAATCCGCCAACAGCCTGCTGCGCTCGGAATGGTCACAGGATGAAGACTTTGCCAGCGATCTGCAGCGCCCGCCACTGTCGCAAATTTGCGGCACATTGATGAATGCCATTTTTCTGGATCATCTGGATTCCGACCTGGAACACCTGAAACGCATGAACGCTTTTGTGCAGGAGCACGAAAAACTGGCCTCACTGGTGGATCTGGTGGACGAGCCGGAGCCGGATCATGAACCCCTGCGCATCGTCACGCCCATGGTAATCTCGCCCTCCGCTGACATTGCGATTATCGCCAAAACCATGCAGCACCGGTTGCCCAAAAGCATTCGCTATATGATAGACGGCCTGGGCACGCCGGATGCCCAAAGCGCCGACCTGACCAGTTATTTGTTGTTCGATTCCAGCTTCACCCGGGAGCTGATTCAACTGGGCTACCGGGATGCCGCCCATCGGATCGATGAAATTGAAGCTTTTCTACGGGATCCTGAACCGCAGACGGCCACCACCATGGAAGCAAATTAGGTTCTGCGAGAGCCGCTATTATTGTGTGTAGAGCGAGACATACAAATCCCATACAATGCAAGCCAAGCTCAATTAGCTGCGAATAGGAAATGAGAATAATAATACTATTTATCGTTGCTTTGTTCTTGTGTGCATGTCAGATCGATGCCGGAAAAGTCGTGGATACAACTGGATCTCCGCTCGCGGGTATCCAGGTATTGTTCGCAGACCAACACGGTCAAATCTATCACGAATATAGTGATGAAAACGGCATCTTCAACTACCCAGATGGCTGGGAAGGGCGATTGTCACTCACGATT
The DNA here is from genome assembly GCA_002701845.1 of Pseudomonadales bacterium. Lineage (GTDB taxonomy): Bacteria > Pseudomonadota > Gammaproteobacteria > Pseudomonadales > Ketobacteraceae > Ketobacter. Next base: position 31,803 of record NZXG01000012.1, on the reverse strand, counting down.
GATGCCCCAGGCTACTTGCAAATTAGCCAGCGAGCAGGCCTGCGATACGAGTTTCAATTACAGCCTGACGACAGTGCTGATACCGATAGTGATCTACTCACTGACTCCGAAGAACTCCAAATCGACACGGATCCTTTGAATCCCGATAGCGACGGGGACGGTTTGCCAGACGGTCTGGAAGCCCGGGTGGTCTACCCCTACCCTCTCATCAGCATGGGGGTTTCACCCCTGAGGAAAGATATCCTGGTCGAAGTTGATTGGGATATTAATGAACCATCCACTGCATTTACTCCTTTAGCAATTAAAATTCTTAAGAACTCATTTAACGACGCGCCAATTTCAAACCCTAATGGTCAACCCGGGATAAACCTTATAATCGACCAGGGCGAGTATGGGGGAGGGAGCGGAACTTCTAAGGTTTTCCATCAAAACAGGCAAAACCTGTTTTATTACACACAGGCAGATTACAACTCGAGTGAACTTTTTGGATGGGCGGAGCTAAATGGGCGCCGCAATTACGTGACAGGGGATTTCAGTATATTGGGGCCAGCTGAGGGCTTGGTGGAAGCAATAGTCTGGATGCACGAGCTTGGACATAATTTGGGGCTACGCCACGGGGGATCAGACGGTATTCTCTGCAAGCCAAACTACGTCAGTGTCATGAATTATAACCCGTTCATGGCGCTTTCATTCAGTTATTCTAGAGGTACGCGCCCCACCTTAAATGAAAACTCGCTAGATGAAAGTGCGGGAATCGGCCTTGGCCCAGTGGACTGGAATGGAAATCATCAAATTGATGCAGGATTGGTTCAAGCTGACATTGATGGGCATACACCAATTAACCCTATTCAATGGTTGATGGAAAGTGTAAATCTTACCGCAATTGGCGGGCCACTGGGTGCCAGCGTAGACCCAACAAGATGCCAACAACAAACTGTAGTGACGGTACATCGCGATCATGATGACTGGAGCGTTGTTAACCAAAGACTTAATGACGATTTGGCCGATGTGCTGGCAGAAATCTCTCTAACTGCTACAGTCCGAGCGGAGCACACCACCTTAACACAGGGGGATGACCTATCTGTATCAACAACTGGACTCGTTATTGATGACAACTTTCCTTTGCCAGATAGCTTCATTCAGTTGTTGGACGCAGTGCCAGAAATAGAGTAATACCAAACCCATAACAGATGGCCCTGTTAGCCATCCAGGTCCAGAGGCTCCGGCCGCACCGGCTGCTGGTGGCTGTGCAGCTTGTCCAGCCCCGCCATAATGCCCTCCTCGGCCTGCTGTTTGAGCCGGTCCAGATCCCGCTTGCGCACGTCCTTGATAATCTGTTCCACATGAATGTCGTCGCTGCCCAGACCCAACAGCACCTGGCGACCCAGCGCCAGGGCTGATTCAAAGGTCTCACGCACGCTGTAGGTGGTGTCCATACGCCGCAATTGAATGGAGTGAATACGATCAAAGGAACGGGCATAAATCCGCGCCGATTGGTTCTCCTGCATCACCTGCTCCACGATGCGGCTGGTAATATCCGGCTGCTGGGTACAGACGATCACCGAAGTCATTGATTCAATACCGGCGGCCCGCAGAATATCCCGGCGGGTGCCATCACCGTAATGCACCCGAAACCCGAACCGGCGTGCATCCTCGATTCGTACCGGGTCATTATCGAGGATGGTGATACTGAGGCCATCGGCGAACAGTGGCTGTGACAACACCTGGCCAAATCGACCAAAACCTATGATCAGTACGTTACCTTCGGCATCGGAGTAATCCTCCACCGGCGGTGGCCTTTGTTCACCCCGCAGCAGTATTGGCAACAGTTTTTCCAGGAACGGCGATAGCGCCATGGAGACTGAGACGATGGCAATCAGCACCGGTGCCAGAGCATCACTCAGCACACCAGCACCCGCCGCAGCGGCAAACAGCACAAAACCAAACTCCCCCAGTTGCGCCAGCGCCAAAGCCACCCGCACGGAAGTGTCCCGATCGTTGCCCAGTACGCGGGTGACAGTGTAAATGGCCAGACCCTTGATCACCATGGTCAGGGGGGCCACCAGTAATATCACCAATGCGTTCTGCTGAATCACGTTTAGATCAAGTGTGACCCCCACCGCCATAAAGAACAGTCCGAGAAACAAGCCTCTGAACGGTTCGATATTCGCTTCAATCTCATGACGATACGACGAATCCGCCAGCATTACCCCTGCCAGGAAGGCCCCCATGGCATAGGACATTCCCGCCATATCCATTAATAACGCCGCGCCGATCACCACCCCCAGGGCGCTGGCGGTCATAATTTCCGGCGTGCGAACCGCCGATAACAGGTGAAACAGCCGCGGCAACAGAAAGTGACCGGTGAGAATCAGAGCGATGATAGCACCCACCCCCACACTCACTTCCTTCACACTTTCCTGTAAAGTGAGGCCTCCGCCAGTGGGAGCCAATAACGTGGTCAGCAGCAGCAACGGCACCACCGCCAGATCCTGCAGCAGCAGAATACTGAAAGCCTTCCGCCCATGACGACTGTTACGCTCCCGCCGTTCGTCCAATTGCTTCATGACAATCGCAGTGGAGGATAGCGCCAGCCCCAGGCCCACGATTAAAGCCGCTGACCAGGAAAGCTCAAATACCAGCGCCCCCAGCCCCAGGACCAGACCACACACCAGCAACTGCAGCAAACCCAGGCCAAAAATATCGGACCGCATACGCCACAGGCTTTGGGGTTTCAGTTCCAGGCCGATCACAAACAGGAACAACACCACCCCGAACTCTGAAAAGTGCAGCAGCTCTTCGGGGTGTTCTGAAAATTTACCGCCAAAGGCAAGATTGACCGCAATGCCTCCCGCCAGGTACCCAAGGATGGGCCCCAATCCCAGTTTGCGAAATATCGGGGTAAACAAGCAGGCGGCAGCGATGAGTGCGAGCGCGCGCCAGAACATCAGTTCCAGTTCAGTAGGGGAATAGTCAAACAAAGGCCCGGCTCCCTCAATTTCCAATGACGTTGACCGTGGCAGCTTACCTTATTTGCGGGTTTTTGTTTGCGGGTTTTTGCGCCGGGTTTTTCCCGCCCCCGACCGTTTTCAGGCTGCAGCAGGATGCTTCAGGCGTTGCAACTTCTGCATGACGCGGGGCGCTATTTTACAAAATCTGCCATCAGCATTACCCCAAAGACCGTATGACAGCGCTCCCAGGCACTGTGCACGGTCTTTGCAACCAGTCCTTGCAAACAGTCCGGAAACGGATTCCCCGGGAATTTCGCAAGCCCTTCAGTAAGGAGCTACACCCATGACTAACCCCCTGAACAACAGACACGTGGCATTTCTGGCCACCAACGGATTCGAGCAAAGCGAACTCACCCACCCCTGGGAGACCCTGCGGGCCGCCGGTGCCGACACCACGCTGGTATCGTTGGAAAATGGTGAGATCAAAGGCAAGCAGGGAGGCGACGCCGGCGATACATTTCCAGTGGATGCCACGGTGGATCAGGTCTCAGCCGGTGATTTCGATGCTCTGGTGCTGCCCGGCGGCTTGAACAACCCCGACACCCTGCGCACCAATCCCCAGGCGGTGAAACTGGTCTCTGAGTTCGTGGCCAGCGGCAAACCAGTGGCGGCCATCTGCCATGGCCCCTGGCTGCTGGTGGAGGCCGGTGCCGCCGACGGCAAGGTGCTGACCTCCTATCCCAGCCTGAAGACCGACATCATCAATGCCGGTGGCACCTGGGTGGATGAGGAGGTCAAGGTGGATGGCAATCTGATCACCAGCCGCACACCCCAGGATCTGGACGCCTTCGGTCAGGCGATTATCGACATGCTCGCCGGTTAATACGGGCCGCCGCGGCCCTGACCCAGGGCAAAGTCAACGGGCCTTTGCTATATTGAACGGATAGCGCAAACCCCGTGAGTCCCTCACCATGTCCGACAAACTGGATCAGACTTATACCCAGGAGCGCTTAAAGCTGGTGCTGGACAGCACCCGTCTGGGTATGTGGGATTGGAACCCACAAACCAATGAGGTGGTATTCGATCACAACTGGGCCGCCATGCTGGGCCTGACAGTGGCGGACCTCAGCATGACCCTGGACGACTGGTCGTCCCGGGTCCACCCCGATGATATGGCCAAATGCATGGAGGATATTCAGGCCCATCTGCGGGGCGACGCCGAATTCTACGAAAACCTGCATCGCATGCGCCACCGAGATGGTCACTGGGTGTATATTCTGGATCGGGGTAAAGTGGTGGCCTGGAACGACCAGGGCCAGCCGGTGCGCTTTACGGGCACCCACGCGGATGTGACTCCATTGAAAACCGCGGAGTTTGCCGCGTCTCTGGCGGTAAAATCCAAGGAGCGGTTTTTCTCCGCCATGTCCCATGAATTGCGGGCCCCGCTGCATGCCATGATGGGCATTGTGGAGCAGGTGCGCAAACAGCTGGCCGACGCGGACATGGAGCAGAAGCTGGCGGTGGTGGAGAATTCCGGCCAGCATCTTCTAATGCTGATTCAGTATATTCTGGACGCCGCAAAAATTCAGCAATCCACCCTGCAATTGAATCCCAGCCTGTTCGATCTTACCCAACTGCTGCAACAGGTGTCCGAACTGTTTCGCTCGCGGGCCCTGGAAAAAGGCATCCTGCTGCAACAGCGTATCAATGTGGGTCCTGCCCCCGTACTGGTGAACACCGATCGCGCCAGGCTGACCCAGATTCTGATTAATCTGGTCTCCAACGCCCTAAAATTTACCGACGAAGGTCAGGTGACCATTGAACTACATGCCATGGATAATGACCTGCGGCTGGCGGTACGGGATACCGGTCGTGGTATTGCCGACATTCAGCGAATCTTCCAGCCTTTTTTCTCACTGGATGAAGCCCCCAACGATGAACGCGGTCTGTCCACCGGACTGGGACTGAGTATCACCCGTGAGCTGGTGAACGCTCTGGGACTAACCCTGGATGTCTATTCCCAGCTCCGTTCCGGCTCGGTATTTACGTTGACCCTGCCCGCACAGTTGGTTCAGCAGGATAGCCACCGGGATGAAATTCCAGCCGGTGGCACCACGATCCCTGACGTCCGCCTCTGGCCCAACCGCAAGCTGCTGGTGGTGGACGATACCCCTATCAACCTGGCCCTGGCGGAAATGATGCTGGAGGATACGCCACTGACTCTCGCCACCGCCGGCAGTGGTGAGGCGGCACTGGAACAACTCGCCACCGAGGTGCCGGATGTCATTATCACGGATCTGCACATGGAGGGCATCAGTGGTCTGGCATTCAGCACAGCGGTTCGCGAGCGGAAGCTGTCTCCGCAACCCGTGATCATTGCCTCCTCTGCCGATTCCCGCCAGGATGTGTGGGAACACTGTCGCGCAGCGGGTATCGACGACTATCTGGAGAAACCCTTCACCGAGGAGCAGCTGCTGGCAACATTAGGTCGGCATTTATCAGTCTGATTTGCCCGCCGACTCCGGTCGGCGCCGGGGCTGCCGCGCCAGGGTCACACACAGCAGACTGAAGGTCAGTGCCACCGCCACCCGCCCACCGTTGGTAATAAACTGCTCCCAGCGCACTGATAAACTTTGCGCCAATCGCTCCGGGGCCAGGTTTTCCAGCAGCAACCCTTCGATGCTGCCCAGCAGCACCAGGGGCACATCCAGGCCCAGCGACATCAGCAGTGCCAAGGGCACGCTGAGCAGTAAGCGCCACCACAGCAGCCGCTGAAACAGCGCGGCGGCGGCCATAACCCCGGTAAATATCACCAAGTGCTGCAGGCTGAAGGTCACCAGGGTGGTGGCGCTGACATCCATTCCGGGCAATTGGTGGCCCGCCAGCTCCACCGGCCGGGCCGAGGCCAGGCGCAGTGAGTAACGATACTCGTTGCCATGACGCACCACCTGCATAGACTGTTGGGGCAGCCGTCGCTCCATTACCCCCACCACGGCGCTGTAGTAAGGTAGTAACACCCGGGCGATGCCCAGCCTCAGGTTGTAGAAGCAGGTGCCGCTGATCACCAGAATGAGCAGCAAAAGCAGAAGCCGCCGGTTTCGGTTTGGCACCTCACTCATCCCGGAGCTCCCCCGACCCAGCACCCTCCCACCGGCTCCAGATGATGAAAAAAATCACCACGGCGCCCAGAATCAACAGTGGCGCCAGGAAGCCGTGGACCAGTTCAAACCAATCCCCCTGGTAGCCGGCCACAAAAAACAGCACCAGTATGCGCAGTTGATTCAGCAAAAACACCAGCACAGTGCCCAGCATCAACCCTGTCAGGGTGAGGGTCCAGCGCCGCACACTGGCAACAATGGCGGCATACAGCAGGAGCAGAGTCTCCGTCCCTTCGCAGCCCTTAAGCACGTTCAGGTTGACCAGTGGCGAGACGATACGGGTGCCGCTGGCGCTGACCGGGAGTTCAGGGGTGATCAGGTCCAGAAGCCAGGCCCCCGGCACCACCGCAAAAAAACGCACAATCACGTTCTCGATGATGGCTTGCGGGAGCACGTAGTAGCCGCCCATCAGCAGAATCGCAGTTCCCAGAAACAGCAGCGGAAAACGTTTTTGTAATGGTGAGCCCGGCCCCATATCCCCTCGACAGCATTCGCCATATCAAGGTGCGTCACTCTATGACGAATATCTTACAGTCCGGTTAAAGTAAGACACCGGGTTCATGGTGAGCCCCCGGGGCCCCGCACCAGGCGCACATAGAAATAGCTGGCCAGCGGATACGCCCGGGCCTCGCCGCTGGCGAAATTCAGCGCCCGGGCCTGGCCCGTGGCCGGATCCCAATCCGCGCTCCAATAGCCGCCGCGCCGGGTGCGGGGGAAGAAACACTGGCACACCTGCGGCTCCGGTTCCGGCCGATAATGGGCCAGCAGGGTCCGCAGTTCCGTCAGACTGGGCAGGCGCCAGTCCTGAAAACCACACAGCCCCTCCCGATTGGTCAGCCGGATATAGTCCGCGGTGGTACAGCCCCCTTCCGCTGCATCGCCGCAACTGCCCTGGGGGCCGCCCCGCAGATGACTGAACCCCTGGTCCTGTGTCCCATCGCCGCTCCAACGGTAGGTTGAGGAATAATGGTGGCGCCGCTCGTCATCGCTTTTCACTGCCCAGGTCAGGCCACTTGAGGTATCCCGTACGCAGGCCCAGGGGCCTTCCCGGGGACCCATGGGCTGCCCCCGGCCGTCCAGCTTCACATACTGCCCCCCCACCGACGTCGGGTGAAACTCTTTGAGCTCCGGCCGGCCGCAGGCCACTAGTAATAAACACAGCAGAAGCGGGCCGGCCACTTTCATGGTGCCCACCTCAACTGCAGCGGTAACAGGTGATAACTGTGGCGGGTTTGGGCGTGATTGAACAGCGCCACCCACAGATAGGTGCCTGCCGCCAGGGGTACATCAAAGGGCGACCCGGTATCCTGCAGGCGCGCCAGCTCCAGGGTCCAGAGCCCGTCCCGCCAGCGACCCCGGGCTCTGACATCGCCCCGGTCCCCCCGCAGCGGGGCCTTGCTGAGCGCCGACGGCATCAGAGTGCCCGCCGGCCAGTGATCCAGCGCCACGGTGTAGGGAAAACTGTCCGTCCAGCGCATGCCATTGAGGGCGAATGCGGTGCCTTGCGCCGCCGGGTTCAGGGTAAACCGACCATCTACCGGCAGCCGTCGGGGGGTTATCCCGTCCGAGTCGTAGAAATCCCAGTTGCTGGTGTAGCCGCCCCCCAGGGCAGGGTCCTTGAAATAGCCGGCGGTGTAGCGTTTTTGGCAAACCACGCGGGGGCCCGGCGTGCTGAAATAGTCATCGTCCGCCTGAAACAGGGAATCCGTGCGCCAGGCCTGCCAGTGCCAAATGTCCGCCATGCCCCGGCTGAAATAATGGTATCCACGGCCGCTGCGGGAAGGCGGCGCCCCCAGGATGGGGGTCCGCCCCAGATGGATGGAGAGCAGGGCCGCCAGGGGATCGCGGGCCAGCATCAACGCCAGCTTGTCTTCATAGTAAGTTACCTCATCGTCCCGGGAAAAGCCGTTCTCCAGCGGGCGCCAACCCTGGGCCTGCTTTTGCAGGGGGATATGGGTCAGACTGCGGTCCGGGTCCGGCCACTGCAACAGCAAATACACCATCTCCCCCTGGCTCACACCACGCACCTGCACCGGAGTGGCCGCGCCGGGAAAATCGTTGCCCAGTTTGGTGTACAGCGTGCTTGTGGGAGCCTGCTGCCAGGCGGGATCGTCGGACTGCCCGTCCAGCACCGGGGCCTGCGTGGTGGCGACGACAGTCAGCGAACCCGCCCGCCACAGACGTTCGTAGGGCAATAGCAGCAGGCCGCCGGCCAGCAGCAGAACCAGGGCCCCCAGGGCCGGCCCGGGCAGCAGCCGGCGCACTCGCACCAGCCACAGCAAAGCACGCCACCCCCACAGCAGCAGCTTTTGTAATGGATGCACCAGCCAATACACCAGCATGGTCCAGGCCAGCCAGTGGTGCAGGTCGCGGACGCCAGCGCCACTGACGGCGGATTCCGATCCGGTCAGAATCCCGGTGAGCGCCAGCAGGCACAGCAGCAGCACGCCGCTCAGATTCAACCAGCGGGACAGGGAACCCATTCCGTGCCAGGGCAACCCTTCGGGCCACAACCGCCGCCAACGCCCGGTCAGCCACAGATAACTCAGATACAGAGTCAGCGTCAGCGAGATCCCCAGTGCCGCCAATAAATGCCAAAGGAACACTTGATGACTGATCAGCAACGCCTCCCATAGCGGCGCCAGTTGCCAGCGCTGGCTGTCGGCGGCAATACGAAAGCCACTCAATACCGCCAACAATGAAAAAACAATGAATCCCCAATGACAGAAAAATGACCCTGAAGGCAGCCCCCGTATCTTCATTCTGTAATCAATCAACCTCAACAATTCATCGGACCGTAACCGGATATTAATGCGGTTTCGCTATGAATTGGTGACGGTTTGGGAACAACTCAAAAAATCCCGGCCACCCATAATGATTCAGCCCGCCTTAGATCAGGGGAAAACACATGTTAACGCGTGCGTCCCGGCAGTTTAGCCGGTTTGTTATTTACGCTGCGGCGATTATGACCACCGCCTTGGCCTCTTCCAGCCTGTTCGCCTACACCGATCTGTACCGGCTGTCATGGACCGATGATCCCAGTACCACCATGACCGTGGGCTGGCGCCAGCTCAACCCCAACGCCACCGACTTGCGAGTGGAATTTCGCCTGCGGGGCAGCCTGGCCACCTGGAACACCAACACCAGTGTGGTAAGCCGCGACTTTCAGAATACCGTGCACGGGGTGCAGGATATTCTGCGCAATCGTTTCGTCAAACTCACCGGCCTGCAGAGCCACGCGGATTACGAATTTCGCATTTGCGACAGCGATGGCTGCAGTACCCGCTATATGTGGTTTCGTACTGCCCCGGCCAACCCCCAGCCGGTGAGTTTTGTGGCCGGCGGTGACTCCCGCCGGGAATCCAGCGGTGGTTTTTTCCTGAATGATCTGGCCCGTAAAAACGGCTTCAAGCTGGTGTCCAGAATCCGCCCCCTGTTCGTACTGTTCAGCGGCGACTTTATGAATGACGGCACCTTTGAGGAATGGCTGGTGTGGCTGGATGAATGGCAGCTCACCCAGAGCAGCGACGGCCGCATGTATCCCATCGTCCCCACCCATGGCAATCATGAAAACGATGCCGTGAACATGGTGCAGAGTATTTTCAATACCGAAGATCCCGCCGGTGCCGGCTTTTACGGCAGCTACAACGCCCTGAGCTTCGGCGGCGACATGCTGCGGATCTGGACCCTGAACACCGAGTTGGAGCCGGCCAGCCCCTGCGATACCGACGGTGTGGGCTACAGCACCGTGGGCGCCACCACCAACAGCAGCATCTGGAATACCCAGACCAACTGGTTCAGCAGCGATCTGGCCGCCAACAATGCCGTCACCTGGAAACTGGTGAACTATCACCGCCCCCTGCGCCCCCACACCAGCGGCAAGGATGAAGGCTGTCTGCGTTACGATCAGTGGGCACCGCTGCTGGATCAGCACGACGTGGACCTGGCTATCGAGTCGGACACTCACATGGTGAAATACACGCTGCCGGTGAATGCCGCCAGCGGCCCGGGCAGCGATGAGGGTTTTGCCGCCGCCAACCTGCAAAACAACGAGCATGGCACGGTATTTATCGGCGAAGGCAGCTGGGGGGCGCCGAAACGGCCCAAGGACGATGACAAAGCCTGGACCCTGGTCAGCAATTCGTTCTGGCAATTCAAACTGGTGCAGGTGAACCCCGCCAATGTGTTCGTCCGCACCGTCCGCTTTGAGAGCAATTCCTATCCCAACGGCGTGGAGCAGGAGGTGGCGGAACTGAGTCAGTCACTGCAGGATGCCAACCCCTATGCACTGCCGGCGGGCCTGGATCTGTGGCAACCCTTTGACGGTAATGGCCCCCTGGTGCTGCCCATGCAAAGCCCACCCACGGTGAAAGCGGATGCCGGCGTCGTTTCCGACCCGGACGCCGAGGAGGCGCCGGAAGGGGCCCTGTTCTTCGCCAATTTCAGTGAGGACGACAGCTTCAGCGGGGGTTTCGATACCGGTGAATTCGGGGTGATTACCACCTACGACCTGGGCTGTAACGACACCAGCACCGCCAACTGGTATGTGTATAACGGCCAGAAGGCCAGCATGAACGGCTATAACGCCGCCGCTGCCGATCCCAACGAAATCTGCAATGACTGGATGATACTGCCGCCCCAGGATCTGAGTACCCGGGACGCCATTACCCTGACCTTTGATTCCGATTACAACTTCGGTGGCCCGGAGTTATTCCTGTTCTATTCCAGCGATTACAACCCTACGGTCAATGCCGATCCCGGCTCCGCCACCTGGCAGCCACTGGCTTTTGATCTGCCCGCCACCGGGGGTTATACCCTGACCCCATCAGGCCCGGTGGTGATTCAGGCCAGTGCCATCCCGGTGGCGGAACGGGACAATGTCTACATCGGCTTCCAGTATCTCTCCACCGGCCGCCTGTCCAGCGATGGCCGGGTGTGGGAGGTGGACAACGTGCTGGTGGTGGACGGGGAACAACTGGATTCCCCCTCCCTGTCAGAAAACTTTGAATCCGGACTGGGGGACTGGCAGGCGGTGAATGTGTCCAGCTCCGGCATCTGGCAGGTGGCCGCCGTGGCCGGCAGTAACGCCGCCACCATCGACAACGACAACGCTTTCGTCAGTGCCGATGACTGGTTGGTGTCCCCCGCCATCAGCATTCCGTCCCCGGCCACGGATGAAGCGCTCGCGTTCCGTTATTACTGGCAGGGCACCACCAGCCAGTCTCCCGCCTCCGATAATTTCCAACTGTTGCTGAACCCCAATTGCAGTCTGAGTGGTACCTATAGCGCCGGGGATTTAAATCCGGCCCAATGGACCCTGCTGGACCAGAACCTCACCGCCGGCGCTGCCGAGGGCACTTGGACCGACTATCCAGAATTTGACCTGACCCCCTATAGTGGTCAGACCATCTGCGTTGCATTCCGCTACCGGGATGGGGGCTTCAGCGCGCGCCGCTGGGCGGTGGATGACATCGTGGTGGGGGAACCGGTGGTGACCGTATCGGACTCAGTGCCCGCCAAAGCCGACCCGGATCAGTTGCGTATCGCCACCTTTAATGTGCTGCTGGCAGACCGTGGCGCCGGCGCCCTGGTAAACGCGCTGACCCAGCCCACCCCGGACCCCCAGGCCCAGGGTGTGGCAGAAATCATTCAGCGGGTGAATCCGGATGTGGTATTGCTCAATGAGTTTGATTACGACAGCGCCGAGATCGCCATCAACGCGTTTCGCAATAACTACCTGCAGGTTGCGCAGAACGGGCAAAACCCGGTGACCTATCCCTACTATTACGTGGACATTTCCAACACCGGCGTGCAACCGGAAAGCGAAGGCGAACCCGACTGCGATTTCAACGACCCCGCCTTTGGTTGTGACGCTGGCAGCGCCAACGACGACCCCGAAGACGCTTTCGGCTTTGGCAATTATCCCGGCGCCTTCGGCATGGCCATCCTATCCAAATATCCCATCGACACCGACGGCATTCGCACTTTCCGCCGTTTTGTCTGGAGCGATATGCCCGGTGCCGTGCTGCCCTATGTGGGTAATATCAATAACGGGTTTTACCAGCCGGACGAGCTGGAGATTTTCCGGCTGTCCTCCAAAAGCCACTGGGATATTCCGGTGATCGTGGACGGCGAAACCGTGCACGTGCTGGCCAGCCATCCCACGCCACCGGTGTTTGATGGCAACGAGGACCGCAACGGCCGCCGCAATCATGATGAGATCCGGTTCTGGAGTGATTACATCAGCGGCGGCGACAACTGTTATATTGTCGACGATAACGGCAACCCGGGTTGCCTGGGATACGGGCAGCGTTTCGTTATCATGGGGGACCAGAACGCTGACCCCGTCAACGGTGACAGCTTCAGCAACGCCATTCTGCAACTGCTGAACAACCCGCTGGTGGACACCAGCTTCAGCCCCGCCGCCAGCGGCGGCAGTGGCGCCACCTCCGGCGTTAATGCCACCGCCGACTTTGGTCTGCGGGCGGACTACGTACTGCCTTCCGCTGCCGGTCTCGACATCAGCATGTCCGCCTGTGACCCGGCAGACCCCGGCCTTTCCTGCGGTATTTTCTGGCCCCGGGTGGGGGATCCCCTGCGCTCCCTCACCGGCTCCTGCAGCGGCTCCGGCCCCAGTTGTGATTCCTCCGACCATCGTCTGGTGTGGCTGGATCTGAACCTGATCCCGGATACGGATAACGACGGTATCAGTGATGACCTGGACAACTGCGCCGACCTCCCTAACTCAGATCAGTCCGACGTGGAGCATGACTTTATTGGTGACCTGTGCGATCCGGACGACGACAACGATCAAATGCCGGATGTGTGGGAGCAAGCCTATGGTCTGGATCCGCTGAATCCTGCCGACGCCGATCTGGATAACGACAGCGACGGCAAAACCAATCTCCAGGAATACCAACTGAATACCAACCCCAACCTCAATGAAGATCTGTTGCCGGGTCGGGACGAAGACATTCCTTTCCTGCCCTGGTGGGCCTTGGGGCTACTGATGGCCGGCCTGGGGGGATTAGGTATGGGCAAGAAAAAGCAAACCACACGATGACCAACAGGAGAAAACCATGTTTAAGAAAATTGCTGTAGCAACCCTGCTCACCGGCGTCGCTGGCATTGCCAATGCCGCTTCACTCAACTACGGCTGGGAAGACGGTGTCGGTACTGTCCTGGGCAGCTTTAACGACGACGGCATGCAGTATTCCAATACCGATGCGCTGGCCTATTCCGGCAACCGGGCACTGCTGATCGAAGATCTGTCCGACCAGAATACCGGCACCCCCCAGGGCTATGTGGCCTGGGTTACCGGCCTGGCCGACGGTGATACAGTGACTGCCGGCTTCTGGGCTTACGACGTGTCCGCCGGCGCCGCGCCTTCCGCGCGCATCTGGGGCCACTACACCACTGACGACACCGATATTGAATCCTACGCCGGGTCCGCCGGTGGCAATTCCACCTTCTCCGATGGCAGCGGCTGGTCCTATCTGGAATACACCTGGACCTTCGACTCCAACGGCGGCGAGCGTGATGGCCTGGTGGTGGAGTCCCGCTTCTATGACGGTGGCGACGCTCCCACCGGTGCTATTCTTATCGACGACCTGTCCGTCACCAGCTCCGCGGGCATGATCACTTCGCCGGTACCCCTGCCGGCGGCTGCCTGGTTGTTTATCACTGGCCTGGCCGGTGTGTTCGGCGTTCGACTGCGCCAGCGGGCCTAAGCCGCTGGCACAGATTCCCGCACTCGCAGCAACCACGTGAGTGCGGGGATCACATCGATCGAGTAACAGCAATGACCATAATAAAAACGCCTACCGGATTCGGTTCAGCTCCCGCCCACAACTGACCTTTAGCAATAAACGCTTAACATAAGCTGCTGGCAAACGTCATATTCAAGTAATGGCACTGTCACCCTGTACAGCTATGTTTCTAAGCTGCGTCAAACCATACAACCTCGGGGGAATACCATGAAACTCAAAACATTGACGAGCGCAGCCACCCTAACACTGGTGCTGGGTGCAGCCCAAGCCAATGCAGCCGGAATCTACATCACAGAATGGATGTACAAGGGCAACGGTGACGAATTTATTGAGTTGACCAACCTTTCAGGATCAGCGGTAGACTTCAGCGGCTGGAGTTATGACGATGACTCCCGCACTCCTGGAACCTTTGATCTGAGCGGGTTTGGCTTAGTCGCTGATGGCGAATCTGTAATTCTGACTGAAGCCAATGCCGCCGATTTCCGCACCGACTGGGGCCTGGATGGCGCGGTAAGAGTGCTGGGCGGCGTTTCCAACAACATTGGCCGTAGCGACGAAATCAACATTTACGAAAGCTTTAATGGCAGCACTTTCCCTTTGGCAGACGTGCTGACTTACAGCGATGAGGATTTCCCCGGCAGCATCCGCACCGACGAAGTCAGTGGCAACCCCGGTACGCTGGCGGCACTGGGTGCCAATGACGTGAGCGCCTGGGTCAGCTCCGCAGTGGGTGATTCCTTCAATTCCTATTTTTCCATAAGCGGTGACCTGGGTAATCCCGGCCAGTTCAATCCGGTGCCTTTGCCCGCTGCCGCGTGGTTGTTCATCTCCGGCTTGGCAGGCCTGTTTGGCGCCCGCCTGGGCCGACGCGCGTAAACCAGCCTGCTCCGCCGCGCCCCAATTCCATCGCGGGCGCGGCGAACCTTTCACCAGACGAACTTACCCGACGAAATCACTCCCATGCGTATGAGATCTCTGACGGCGACCGGCGGAATTACGGTCATACTAATGCTGATATTTTCAATGCCGGCACAGGCCGCAATTCCAGCGCTGGACTTGGACCAGTATCAACACACTGCCACCCATCTGCTGCCACCCGGCGATTTCAGCCAGAATCCCGCTACCCTCAACGCTCATGAGGTTTCCGCTGTCACTTATAACTGGGACAACAATACCCTGTTTGTGGTGGGCGACGAAGGCGGCAATCTGCTGGAGGTGACTCTGGAGGGGGAGGAGATCAGCAAAATGGCCATTATCGGCTTTAATGACCCTGAAGGCCTCACCTACGTGGGCAACGGTGGGCTAGTGCTGGTGGAAGAGCGGAATCGCGATGCCTACTACATCAATTATCAGGCCGGTGGCTTTCTGTTTAAGAACAACCTGACGCCGGTGGATCTGGGGGGATTCGTGGATAACATCGGCCTGGAAGGTATCAGCTATGATCCCCGCGATGACAGCTTTATCACAGTGAAAGAGAAACTGCCGCAAGAAGTGAACCTGAACCAACTGGACTTCAATAACGGTACTGCGCAAACCAACAGTCTATTTACCCCAATTCTCGGGGTTGCCGATATCGCCGACGTTCAGGTGCTGGCCACGGTCAGCGATTATACCGACAGCGCTGAAGCTGATAATTTGCTATTGGTCAGTCAGGAGTCCAGTCTGTTAATGAAGGTTGATCGCAATGGTAACCTGCTCGGCCAGTTCGATCTCAGTGGCCTCTCCAGCTCTGCAGAAGGCGTTACCATCGATCCTTGGGGTACCATCTATATTGTGGCTGAAAACGGCAGTAACCCGACACTCTATGTACTAAGCCCGCCGCAAGAGGTAGCTGAGGACATTCCATTTCTACCCTTGTGGGGACTACTGGTCCTGAGCGGCCTGTTCGGGCTGCAGGGACGTCGCGGATCGTAACCCCGGCATTGGGGTCAAGACCCATAACCTGGTTTGGGGACAGGTGCCTAGCAAACTTAGCTTTGTTTTCTTGAAAACCAATGATACCTGGTAAAGACTGTATATTGATCGCCGACAACCTGATGGCAGTCATTGAATTAACGCGAGGTAGCAATGGACGTAAGCAGTATCGCCGGCAGTTTCGCTCAGGATCTCAGCCAGACCACCCAGCAACGCACCCAGGAAAAAGCGGAGTTGCTGGTTCAGAAAAAAGCCATGGACATTCAGGCGGATGCCGCTCTGGCGTTGATGGATGCCGCGGCGGCGTCCGCCCCCTCTTCCACCGGGGGCGACAACGTGGGTAAGAATATCAACGTTTCTGTCTGAACCAACGTATTTCGTTACGGCATTCCAGAAAAAAGGGCGCCGACCGGCGCCCCTTCCATGCCGGGATCCACCCAACATTAAGGGCAGCCGGGGCCGCCAAAATAGAAATAGTTGGCCCAGGAACCGCTGGCATTGTTATTCAGATCAATGGTGTAACAGGACGACGTGGGCTGATGGGACGTCATATTGGCCCAGCGGCTGACATGGCTGGTATCTATGTAGTACACCGTTCGCTGATAGGCCGCACGGCTCCAGCCGCCACTGCCCATCTCACCGGCGTTACCGGAACCGTTTTCCACTACCTCGCCTCCGTACTTGATCCAGCTGGCATAATCGGTAATGGGGCCATTGTTGTAGGCGGAGGCCGGATAGTAGCCCACGGCCACGTAGTCCCCACTACCCTGCACGAACAGCCACCAGTTACCCTCGTACAATTGCCATTGCATGCGAATGATATACTGCGTACCACCATTCACACTGGTGGGTAACAGGCTGCCCCCCAGCACCCAACTGTTATTGACCTGAACAAAACCACTGCAGTCCAGGTTGTAACAACCGCTGGCGTAATTATCCGGCGTGTAATAAATGAAAAGCACCGGATTGCTGGTACCGTATTTTCCAGGGTATACCTGCCACCCCCCTTCCACCGTTTGCTTATTGTCACCACTGCCCCGGGTATACCAGTGCTGGGACAGTGAAAACACCCCGGGATCGGAGTCCGGCTTCCACACATTGAGGCGGGAATCGCCGCCGTGATTATTCACCGACTGCTCGGCCCAGGCCCAGTGGTGATCACCGCCACCACAGCCCTGCAGTAAACCGGCAACAAGGAATACAACACCGCTCACCAATGCTTTTCCGGATTTCCATTCGATAGAGTTCATGGCACACCTCCTTATTGTTTCGCCGCCACAGGCGCACCCGCTTCACCGCGCTTGCCATATTTGTTGAAGAATGCCGCCAGGCTCTCGAACTTCACCATATCCGCCAGCTCGACCCGCGCCATGGGAATAAATCCCTGGCGGCAAGCCTGCGGATTGCCAAAGTCATCCAGCTCGTTCCCCCTTAGCATGGTGGGCACGGCTTCGCTCATGGGTTTGCTTTGATCCTCATCAAACCGGCGGGCACTGGGTGCACCGCCGGCTTGTCAAAACCATCGCCACGGCGCAGCCCGGGCTGGGTATAAAGATTGATGCAGTCCACATGGCCGGCTCCGGGAAACACAAAGCTGTGGTCCACCTCCACTTTGTAGTAAGTCTGCAGCACGTGGGATTTCATCTCAGCAAAGGCTTCGCGGCTGGCCACTTTGGTGGCGGGCAGATCAGCATATTGCTGATAGTTTGCGGTTTCGTTTTGGGCGAGGAAATTCTCGTAGGGTATAAACTCCTTCACCTCCGCCCAAGCCGATGTGGCCGCGAGCAACAATAGCCACAGATAGTTCTTATTTATAGCACTCACTCCGTTGATAAATTTAAGGCAGCACCAATCTCAGTTGGCTATCACAGCCTGACAGATCAACGGAAAACCGGAAGTCAGTACCACACAGCGCCACGGGTATTAATACTCAGCAGGCCTGTGACCATTGTCGCCTTCGCCGCCGATCAAAACATGATCGCGATGTCATTTTCCATGAATAAAAAATTCATAAAAGAATAACCTAAGTTAAATTTGTTCCACGTAGATTCTTAGTCGTTTATAGGGAAAAGCCAGAGGCTTTCCATGCAAGCGAAAATTGTGCCGGCCTAACATTCAGTCTTTGGGGACCGGCATTGATTACTCTTTCAACGCTTATTGTTCAGTTCTGAGTTGAATTCAAATGGAGCATGAATTCTATGTGGGGAAAATCAATCAAGCACTCTCTTTCCGCGGCTCTTTTGTGCGGCACGGTCGGCGCCACCCAGGCTGCGAGCATCTGGATTGAGCCTACCGATCTTGGGGCCAGTATCATCCAGGGCAACAGTTTTCAAATGGATATCTACATGGACTTCACCGACGAACCCACCATCGGCGGCGGATTCGATATTTTGTTCGATCCGGCTCTGGTGTCCTACGTCAGCGAGTCTTTTATTCTATCGCCGCAACTGGGCAGTGACCCATTGCTGAGCCGGGACGACAGTCCCCAATCTCCGCCACTGCAGCAGGTGTTGGTGGACGATAACAACGGCAAAATAATCGGTGCGGCCTTTGGCGATCTGATTGGTCTTACCGGCCCTTCACTGGTGGGCTCGCTCACATTCATTGCCGATCAGGTGGGCTTCGCGCAATTTGGCCTGGAGGCCACCGAAGATCCTCTGGTGGGTGAGTTCTACAGCAGCTTTACGCTCGAGCCGCAAGTCGTTAGTTACAGCGGCCGGGAGGTGGAGATCAGTCCCATTCCCCTGCCGGCGGCGGTATGGATGATGCTGAGCGGCCTTACCGGGCTGGGCCTGCTGGCACGACGACGTACTTAACGACCCCAACCACAACCGATCTTTATCACACGACGCTGGCTTCGCAATGCCAGCCAGTCGCGGCTGCCTGCGTCTTATTGTCAACATGGAGGTACACTGCAATGAAAACGAAACGCTTCTTTCAACGGCTGACCGCGGCAGCAATGCTGTGTTCGGCAGCCGGCGCGGCCAACGCCGCGTTGGAACTCTCCCTCAGTGCCAATCCCAGCCCCGCCGAGCCGGGGGAAACAATAAACCTGTCCCTGACTGTCAGTAACACGGACAGCTTCGAGCGTTCCGGTGTTCAGATTCAAATGGAGTATCCGCTGGGATTGAATAATCTGAGAGAAGCGGCCATCAGTGGTCCGGGTGACTGTATCAACACTGTCTCCAGCGGTAACCTTTGCGAAGCCACGGAGACTCTGGTCTGGAGTCTGGGCCCCATCGCCGCCGGCCGCAGTCGAACCGTGGACCTACCACCTCAAGTGGCCGCCAGCGTAACCCCCGGTACAGAAATCATTTTCAATGCCGAGGCCACGGATAATTCCAGCGATGTGGCGAGTGCCAGTGATAGCGTGCTCGTTGTGGGTGATCGCCAGCTTGAGCTCAGTATTCAGCCTGTGAATCAGCATCCGGTTTCACCCGGCACCGAAGCGATCTACCAGTTAAACTGGGGTTACAGCGCCACCTCCAGCGCCGCCAACAATGTCAACCTGAGCCTACCCATACCCCAGGGGCTTAGCTTTGTGTCTGCGGACAACGGCGGCACGCTGGTGGGCAACGAAGTACAATGGCCCCTGGGTACTCTGGTGCCCGGCCAGGTGGGAGAAGCCCGGGTTGTGCTGCAGACTGCAGGTAACCTGCCGCTGGGGCGATCCATCACCACGGAAGCCAGCCTGCAGGCTGGCAGTGGTCCGGCCACCCGCGCCGGAGTCATTTCCCGGCTGGAGGCGGACACCGGACTGCGACTGGCCATCGAAGCGAACGCCAACCCCGCCGAAACCGGAGAACGGATTCAGTTGGCGTTAACCATTTCCAACGCCAGCCCCTTCGATCGCTCTGATGTGGTAGTGGCCATGCGCTTTCCCGTAGGGTTTGCCAATCTGGCGGAAAACAGAATCACGAATGCTGGGAATTGCATCAATAGTGTTTCCAATGGCAACGTCTGTGAAGTAACCGAGCGGCTGATCTGGAATTTTGATCAGATCCCCGCCGGCCGGGGCATTACCCTGACGCTGCCCCCAGCGCTAACGGCACTGCCTGGGGAATGGGTGATGATGGATGCCTATGCGGTGGACAGCACCGGTGCGGAAACCGGCGCCAGCGAAGCGGTTGCCGTTGTTAATGACCGTACTCTGGAACTGGCGTTGAGCGAGTTGACCCAGGACCCGGCCCAACCCGGCGGCAGTGTGAGCTATCAACTCAGCTGGGGCCATAGCGCCACCTCCGCCGTGGCCGCCAACACCGTTCTGTCACTGCCGGTGCCGGAAGGGCTGTCATTCAGCACCGCCGACAGCGGTGGATCACTGGTGGGCAATCAGGTGCAGTGGAATCTGGGAACACTGGTGCCGGGGCAAACCGGAGAGCAGCGGGTCAGTTTTGTGGCCGACGGTAGCATCCAGCCAGGTTCCCTGATCAAATCCGAGGCCATGCTGGAGAGCAGCAACGGACAGCTTACCCGTGGCGATGAAGTCACCCGCATGGAAACCGATACCGGTCTGCAGCTGGCGATTGCAGCGGATAATACACCGGCAACACCCGGCGAACGCATTGACCTGGCCTTAACGGTCACCAACCACAGCTTCTTTGATCGCTCTGATGTGGTACTGCAAATGCGGCATCCAGTGGGGCTCAATAACCTGTCCGAAGCTACCATGAGCGACGGTGGGTTCTGCCTAAACACGGTGAACGCTGGAAATAGCTGTGAGGCCACGGAACTGTTCACCTGGAACCTGGACACCATAACAGCTGGCCGGGGCGTCACCGTGCGCCTGCCACCAGTGGTGAATGCCGCCGTAGCCGCGGGAGACATTATTGAACTGAATGCCCAGGTGGTCGATAGCTCCGGCGAGATCACTCTGGCCCATGAGGCCCTGGCGGTCAACGGCAGCCGCGATCTGGAACTGGAACTGACAGAAGACGGTACTGATCCCGTCACGCCGGGGGACGACATCACTTATGTGGCCAACTGGGGCTACAGCGGCAGCTCTTCCGCGGCCAGCGGTGTGGTTCTGAAGCTGCCGGTGCCGGAAGGTCTCAGCTTTGTCTCCGCCACCGGCGGTGGCACCCAGGTGGGTGATGAAGTACAGTGGCCCTTAGGCACGGTCCAACCGGGACATGTGGGCGAACTCAGCGCCACCTTCGCGGTTCCAGCCGCCATTGGTTACGGTACGCTGATCAAAGCCGAAGCCAGCCTCAGCAACAGCAGTGGCGCCATGACCCTCGCCGACGAAACCTCCCGCATCGAACCCGAAGCGCCGCTGACGGTACTGGTACAGGCCAGCCCCGGCAGCGCATTACCCGGCGAGCCCCTGACCGTTTCCGCCACCGTCACCAACAACAGCAGTTTCGAGCGGCAGGATGTGGTGTTGCGGATGTATTATCCCACTGGCCTGAATGACCTTGCCGAAGACACTATCGGTGATAATGCCGATTGCGACAATATCGGTAGGGCCGGCAATTCCTGCGAAGCCACCGAAACCATAACCTGGCCTCTGGGTGCGCTGGCCGCCGGCGGCAGCGTGACTGTGTCTCTGCCACCAGTGATTGCCAGCAGCGTGGTGGAAGGCTCCCAGATTCCGTTTATCGCCTGGGTGGAAGACAGCACCGCGCGATCCTCCGCGACTGATGTGGTGGGCATTGGCGAAGGCATGGCCACCGTTGACGATATCGACGAAGACGGAGTGGGTGACAACGAAGACAACTGCCTGGGCTTTGCCAACCCCAATCAGGAAGATACCGATGGTGACGGCTTTGGCAACCGCTGCGATCCCGACCTGAACAATGATGGCATTGTTGACTTCCTCGACTTCAACCTGCTCCGATCCGCTTTCTTTAGCAGTGGATCCGGTCTGGACGAAGACTTCAATCAGGACGGCTTTGTCAACTTCGGAGATCTGGCAATCCTGCGGGCGTTTTACGGTGAGGCTCCGGGGCCCAGCGCGGTCGCCAATTAGTGGCTGACTGAAATAAGCCGGCCCTGTGGTTTGGCTCGAATCACTCCAGCAACGGACACTAAGCCGTTGCTGGAGCTGATTCGTTCAGTAATGGAGTATAGTGTCTTTTGGAAAACCGCCAGTTGTCGTTTCGCCTGATCAACTCATCCTCATAAAAGCCCACCACTTTCATGATTTGCCCATTTTTTAAAGAGACAATCTCCCTGCAATAGGAACGGGCACTGGCGCTATCACCCTCGATCGCGATTGCACCAATCTCGGTGAAGAACGCCATTTTGTCCAACATCGCCCACAGAGACTCCCACTTGGCTCGCAGCTCGGTTTTACCGCGGTGCGCTTTGCCATGAATTTCCCAAACACCTTCCTCGCTGTAATTTGCCAGCCAGGCATCCACATCCTGCCGGAACACGGCGTCACTGTATGCACCATATCGCTCTCTGATCAGAATGCGATCTTGCAAGGAACCCTGAAACATATTGATCTTCTCCATTTCCACCGCCACAACCGGCATTTGACACCAAAGCCACGTTCAGGTTGTGCTGTTTGACGAAGTTCACAATTCTACTCCCTATAACCACTACTTGCGACGAGATTGGAACCCGGTCTCATTCCCGGACTCCAAATGAACCGACCCTCATCTGACATCAGGAAGTTGTACGATGACGCCCAGACAGAAACCCGGCCCCAGCACTGATTTTAGCCGTCGCCAGTTCCTGCAATGCTTAAGCGCCGTTGCCGCTGTCACCGCGGTGCCAATTCCCGCCTGGGGTGTGGCCACCCAGCCCTTCAGTTTTGATGCTGTGCTGGATAAGGCCCGCAAGCTGGCACGACGCCCCTACCAGGCTACTCCCGAAGTGCATACGGAGTTGCTGGATAAAATCGATTACGATACCTATCAGAAGATCCAGTTTCGCAGTGATCATGCACTCTGGGCCGGCAACGGCGATGCTTACCCGGTGGAGCTGTTTCATCTGGGCCGCTATGCCCGGCAACCGGTGGCAATTCATCAGATCCAGGAGGGCCAGCCCCGCGCTATCGAGTATCGCCCGGGATTGTTCAACTACGAGGGGAGCGGTATCAGCAAACCACCTCAGGAGCTGGGATTTGCCGGGTTTCGGGTGATGAATCCACAGGGCACCCCGGGCGACTGGCTCGCGTTCCAGGGAGCCAGTTACTTTCGCAGCGCCGGGCCGCTCAACCAGTACGGGCTGTCTGCCCGGGGCCTGGCTGTCGATACCGCCACCAATGGCCGGCAGGAGGAGTTCCCCCGCTTCACCGCATTCTGGCTGGATCAACTGCAGGACGAGGGCATCATTATTTATGGGTTGCTGGATAGCCCCAGCGTCACCGGGGCCTATCGTTTTGTCTGTCATCGCGGTAACCCAGTCACCATGGACGTCACCAGCCAGCTCTGCTTTCGCAAACACATTCAGCAACTGGGCGTGGCCCCGCTAACCAGCATGTACTGGTATAGCGAAACCAATGGCCGAACCGGAACCGACTGGCGGCCCGAGGTGCACGACAATGACGGCCTGGCCCTTTGGAGTGGCAATGGGGAGCGTATCTGGCGCCCGCTGAACAATCCCGCGCAAATGAAAGTCAGCAGTTTTATGGATCAAGGTCCCAAAGGCTTTGGCCTATTGCAACGGGATCGTCAGTTTGATCACTACCAGGACGACAGCGTCTATTACGAACGGCGCCCGGGGCTTTGGGTGGAACCACTTAATGACTGGGGCAAAGGCTCGGTAAAGCTGGTGGAGCTGCCCACCAACGATGAGATCCATGACAACATCGTGGCGTTCTGGCAGCCCGACAACGCACCCCGGGCAGGGGAGGAACTGGGCCTGGAATATCGCCTGCATTGGGTGGATAACGCGCCGTTCCCCGCCGACCTTGCCAGGGTGGTGGCCACCCGTATCGGACGCCCTGGCGTACCGGGCCAACACGGGAAGCGGGATCAAAACGGCCGCAAACTGGTGATCGACTTCCAGGGAGGCCCGCTAACGACTATGGAACAACGTTACGATCTGGAAGTAAAAGCGGAAACCAGCCGGGGCAAAATCCGTAATCCCTATGCACTGAAGGTGGTGGGCACGGACCGCTGGCGGGCCGCCTTTGATTTGCACGTGGATGGCATTGAGCCGGTGGAGTTGCGCTGCTATTTGAAACTGCAGGACCGGACTCTCACAGAAAGCTGGCTGTACCAGTTCCATCCCGGCGACTATGGCATTGAGGACGTGAACGCCTAGAACGCTAAGGCGCTCCCAGCTTGTTTACGCCGTAATCAAACTGTCCCCAAACCGGGGCATTATGAGCTGGCTTTACGGTTAACTGGGGGTAATCCACATGCAAATGACACCGATCACCCGGCGCCGGTTTATCAAAACCGTTGCCATTGGCACCACGGCACTGGCCTCGGCCGGGCTACTTACCGGCTGCTCAAGGGCCCGCTTCAATCACGGTGTGGCCAGTGGCGACCCACTGTCTGACCGGGTGGTAATCTGGACCCGGATCACGCCATACCAGGCCTTCAACGGCCAGCACAAGATCCTGTGGCTGGTGGCCACGGATGCCCAGTGTCAACAGGTGGTGGGCTCCGGCATGGCCACCACCGACGCCAGTCGGGACTATACCATCAAGCTGGATGTGACCGGCCTGCACCCGGGTCAGACGTACTACTACTGCTTCTATTCACAGAATCACCGTTCCCCGGTGGGTCGCATGCGCACGTTGCCGGTGGGGCCGGTGAGTGAATTCAACATGGCGGTGGTGTCCTGTTCCAATTACCCCGCCGGGTACTTTCACGTCTATGGAGAAATCGCCGCCCGGGACGACCTCCACGCGGTGCTGCACCTGGGGGATTATATCTACGAATACGGTGCCGACGGTTATGCCTCGGAAGACGCCACCGCCCTGGATCGGGTTTCCCAGCCCGCCACCGAATTGCTCACTCTGAGCGACTACCGCACCCGCTACGCCCAATATCGCAGCGATCCGCAACTGCAGGCTGCCCATGGCCGACACAGCTTTATCTGTGTCTGGGACGATCATGAGGTTACCAATGATACCTGGCGCGAAGGGGCGGAAAATCATAACCCCGGCGAAGGGGATTTCTTTGCGCGCCGGGCTCAGGCACTGCAGGCATACTACGAATGGATTCCGGTGCGCGAACCTGAGGACGGCGACCGTCTTTCCATCTATCGCCAGTTCAGCATCGGTGAGCTGCTGGATCTCTACATGCTGGACACCCGCCTCATCGGTCGCGACCAGCAATTGAATTATGCCAACTACTTCACCAGCAGCGGAGGCTTCGATGCCGCCGCCTTTCAGGCGGATCTCACCAATCCAGAGCGTACCCTGCTGGGATTGGAACAGCGCCAGTGGTTACAGCAACGCATGGCGCAATCACAGGCCACCTGGCAGGTGCTGGGTCAACAGGTGCTGATGGGACGCATGAACCTGCCGGCGCCTGTGGCCACTCAGCAAATCAGCTTCAGCGACTACCAGCAACTGGCCTACCTGGCGCAAACCAACCCTGGTGCCCTCAGCCCGGAACAGCTTGCCATTTTGCAGGCCCCTTTTATTCCCTATAACCTGGATGCCTGGGACGGCTATTTTGTGGAACGGGAAATTGTCCTGGAAACCGCTCTCAGTTTGGATAAAAACCTGGTGGTACTCGCGGGGGACACTCACAACGCCTGGGCCAACAATCTGCAAACCGTGCAGGGGGTGGATGTGGGCGTGGAACTGGCCACCAGCAGCGTGTCCTCTCCCGGGCTGGAAGCCTTTTTCCCGGCGGAAGATCCGGACGCGCTCTCCGCTGGTGTTACCCAGATTATTGAACCCCTGCATTACGCCAATCTGCAGCATCGGGGTTATCTGGTGGCACGCTTCAGTGCCACCGAATGCCGGGGCGAATACCGTTTCGTGAACACCGTAAAATCCGAGACTTACCAGCTACTGGAGGATTACGCCAAAGACATTAAAGTGTTGCCGGGTGCCGGCAACCGAATCATTCTGGATGCCTGAAAGCGTCGGCCTAGCGCCAACAGCAACCGGAAGATTCCGGTTGCTGTTGCGTAGCCACAAGCAACTTAAGGTTGCGACTCCCTTATTACTCGTTTAACAATATCAACGACGATACCGGCCGGAAGCCAGCATCATTCAGCATGTTGAACGCTACTGCAGACAACCTGTTGTTTTCCAGCGCCTTGAGCCAACTGCATTAAGTCAAAACAAAAATACATAACAAGAATAACGAGGGATTATCTATGCGCTCATTTATCCGTTTGCAGGCAGCGGTCAGCCGGAGTGTCTGGCTGATTGCCGCTGTGGTATTACTGTGGGCCAGTCACCTAAGTGCTGAAACGGTAGTTCCGATCCCGGAGATCACACCCATTCCCGCCGACGCCGGCAATAAACAGCGGCCGTTTATCTCATCTATTCTGGATCTTGCCGACTATGGGTATGTGGAGCAGGAGTTCCGCATGTCCGGCACTGCCAACTATTATGAGAAAGACGGGGTCTGGCGCAGTGATGGCATCTGGAATACCAGGATTGAAGAGGCCGACAAGCCCTATGCCACCCGACTACTGGTACGACGCCCGGAGAATCCGGAGGACTTTAACGGGATCGTCGTGGTGGAGTGGTTTAACAATACTGCGTTTATGGATGTGGACGTCATCTGGGCCCAATCCCACGATGAATTACTGCGGGAAGGTTACGCCTACGTGGGGGTCACCTCTCAGGCGGTGGGCGTGATTGCACTCAAGGTCTGGGATTCCGCCCGTTACGGAGACATGGATTTGATCAATGACGGGCTTGCCTACGATATTTTTTCCCAGGCGGCTCAGGCGGTTCACCATAAAGCCGATGTTATTCTGAATGGGCTGGACGTGAAGGGAGTAATGGGGGTGGGGGAATCCCAGTCCGCTATCCGCTTGAGCACCTATGTCAATGCGTTTCAGGAGCAGGCCCGGCAGTCATATGACAGCATCCTGCTGTATTCACGTTTTGCCTTGGCGGCACCCCTCAAAGCAGGTATCAGCCTGACGTCACCCAGCCGCGCCTACATCCGCCCGGATAACACGGTGAAAGTGCTGCAGTTCGCCACCGAACAGGATATTTTTATGTTCCTGTTCCGGCTGGTGCGGCAGGAAGACAACGAGTATCTGCGCACCTGGGAACTGCCCGGCGCCTCCCACTACGACGACTATGGTGTCAGCTTTCTGTTGCCGCAATATCAGCGGGACATTCCCATCTTTAGCAATGTCCAGCTGGGCTGTAAAAACTCCCTGAATAAAATCCCCCAGCACTACGCCGTGAATGCCGCGCTCTCCCATATGTCGCACTGGATCACCAGCGGCGTCGCACCGCCGCAGGCGCCGGAGATTCCCTACGTTAACTGGCAGGTGGAGCGCGATGAGCACGGCAATGCCCGGGGCGGCATTCGGCTGCCCCATCTGGAGGTACCTACCGCCACCCATAATTACGCCAACTATGCCTCACTGTTTGGGCCCGGTAATTTCCTGGTGAACTCCTTTGCCTGTCCGTTCCTGGGCAACACGGTGCCTTTCAGTGAAGCAAAGTTGAAAGAACTTTACCCCACCCATGAAGATTACGTGAATAAATTCACCGAAGCGGCGGACGCCGCTTTGGAAGCCGGGTTTTTGCTGCCGGCGGATTATGCTGAAGCGGTGGCGGAAGCCGAAGCCGCGCAAATCCCCTGATTTTATATTGGCAATACCGGGGCGATATGGCTCGCCCCCATGGTTAGCACTTGCATCCAAGGGCCATTGGCTAGAATAATCGGGCTCCAGAACCGACCACCAATCGGACACTGAAACGGAGCCGTTATTACTATGCTTTGGGCATCACTGGCCATCGTAGCCGGCCTTGGTTTGCTGGTGTGGAGCGCCGACCGCTTCATCGAAGGCGCTGCCGCCACCGCCAATCATGCGGGCATGCCACCGTTGCTGATCGGCATGATTATCGTGGGCTTTGGCACCTCCGCACCAGAGATGGTGGTGTCCGCCATTGCGGCACTGGACGCTAATCCCGAGCTGGCCCTGGGCAATGCGGTAGGTTCCAATATCGTCAACGTTGCGGTGATTCTCGGCGTCACCGCGTTGATTGCCCCCATCACCGTACATTCCTCCATCGTGCGAAAAGAGTTACCCCTACTGCTCGTGATCGGCCTGGCAACCGGCGCCCTGTTCTGGGATGGCAGCCTCACCCAACCGGAAGCCATAGCGCTTTTGGTGGGGTTTTTCGGCCTCATTGGCTGGTCCGTCTTCACTGGTCTGCAACAGCGCGGCGACACCCTGGCTCAAGAGGCGGAACAGGAGCTTTCCGCCCATAGTATGCCTTTGGGCAAAGCCGTTTTCTGGCTGATTCTGGGGCTGGTGATTCTGATGATCAGCTCCCGCATTCTGGTATGGGGTGCCGTTACCATCGCCCAGAGCCTGGGGGTCAGTGATCTGATTATTGGCCTCACCATCGTGGCCCTGGGCACTTCCCTACCGGAACTGGCGGCCTCCATCATGGCCGCGCGTAAAGGGGAACATGATATCGCCATCGGCAACGTGGTGGGCTCCAATATGTTTAACCTGCTGGCGGTGGTGGGTATCGCAGGCGTCATTCACCCCATCAACGCTCTGTCGCCTGAGATCCTCAATCGGGACTGGTTAGTGATGATGGCCCTCACCGTGGCTCTGTTCGTGATGGCCTATGGCTTTCGTGGCCCCGGCAGAATCAACCGGGCGGAGGCGGTGATACTGTTGCTGGCCTATGGCGCCTATAACGTCTGGCTGGTAGGGTCCGCCACACAGAGCTGAAAGCCGTGACCGGTCAATACCACTTCCAGGCGCCCCTGGAACTGGCCGCCAGCACTGCCTATACTCAAATTCAGGCAACAGCTTCCAGAATTTGCGTGAATTGAAATGGCCATCTTCTTTCCCACGCTTCCCACCGCCATTAAGCATATGCAAAGTGGTGAGAAGCGTTTTGCCCAACGCCTGCATGAACAGCTTGAGGACGACTATCTGTGCTGGTTCGATGTGGGTGTTGGGGGCAAAAATCTGCATCCGGATTTTACCCTGCTGCATCCCGGGCGGGGGATTCTGGTGCTGGAAGTGAAAGACTGGAAGCCCGATACCGTCCGGGAAGGGGACAAAACCCGTTTTACCCTGTTGACCGCTTCCGGTGGTCTGAAAACCGTGGCCAATCCGTTGGAACAGGCCCGCCAGTACGCCCATCAAATCGTAACGTTGCTCAGCAAGGACCCCCAACTGGTGTGCCACTCCGGGCGGCACCAGGGCAACCTGGCGTTCCCCTGGGGTTACGGCGTGGTGTTCACCCGCATTACCCGGGCCCAGCTTGAATCCATGGGCATCCATCAGGTGATTGATCCCCGCTTGATCCTGTGTAAAGACGACCTGCTGCCCTCGGTGGATGCGGAGGATTTCCAGACCGGACTCTGGAACATGTTCAACTATCAGTTTGGCCACAAGCTGAGCCAGCCCCAGATCGACCGCATTCGCTGGCACCTATGGCCCGAAGTCAGGGTGAACCCTAATCAGAGTGATCTGTTTGGCGGCAACCCCCTGGACGCGAATGCCGCAGCATCCGGCGACCAGGCCGAGCTGGAAATACCCGATATTATTCGGGTCATGGATTATCAACAGGAACAATTGGCCCGCAGCCTGGGCGAAGGTCACCGCATTATTCACGGGGTCGCGGGTTCCGGCAAAACCATGATACTGGGCTATCGCTGCCTGCATCTGGCCCGGCTGCTGCACAAACCCATATTAGTGCTGTGTTTCAACGTCACCCTGGCGGCCAAACTGCGCAGCTACGCGCGGGCTAATGACGTGGAACATAAAGTGCAGGTGTACCATTTTCACGACTGGTGCGCCACCCAACTGAAAAGCTATCAGGCACCGCTGCCGGCAGGTAATGCGCCGATCTGGGAAAAGCAGGTGACGGGTGTGATCAACGGCGTGGAGAAAGGGTTGATCCCAAGGGCGCAATACGACGCGGTGCTGATTGATGAAGCCCATGATTTTGAAGCGGACTGGCTCAAACTGATCACCGGCATGGTGGATCCGGAGACCAACGCCCTGTTACTGCTTTACGACGACGCGCAATCCATCTACCGCCGCAAGGGTCTGGGCTTCAGCCTCAGCAGCGTGGGCATTCAGGCCCGGGGCCGCACCACGGTACTGAAGCTGAATTATCGCAATACCCGACAGATCCTGCGCTTTGCCTATGATTTTGCCCAACAGTATCTACAGGAACAGGACACTGACGACGACCACCTGCCCCTGATCAAGCCCGAGAGCGGGGGCATTAATGGCGCCAATCCCATTGTCAGGGAATTCAAAACCGCTGAAGACGAAGCCGGATTCATCGCCCGCTGCATCCAAAAATGGCACAAAGCAGGAGCCAACCTGCAGGACATCGCCATTGTGTATCGAACCACAAAAGTCGGCACCCGCATCGCCAAAGCCCTGGGCCAAGCCGGCATCCCCTACCTGCTGACCCACGACAGAGCCAGCAAGGCCCAATACGACCCCCTGGCGGAACGGGTATCCTTGCTGACCATGCACAGCAGCAAAGGCCTGGAGTTTGATCGTGTCATCATCGCCGGCGTAGGCGAGGGCTGCAATCAGGATGACATGGCCACCGAGGTCCGACTGCTGTACATCGCCATGACCCGCGCCATGCAAAACCTGCTGATCACCACGGCCTGCCCGGGCTATTTTTCCGCACAGCTCAGCGCGGTGCAGGATCGATTGCCCGTTGTCAGCGCCGGCTAGCACATTGAGTCCAGGCCCTGGCTGATTCGAAACACATGGCCATCGGGATGCCGCACATGCAATTCGCGCACGCCCCAGGGCATGTCCTCGGGCTCGAGCATGACCTCAATGCTTTTATCCCTGCAGCTTTGATATACCTGATCCACATCCTCAACCCAAAGCGTCAGCCAAACCCCTTTATCCGCAGTCTCCCCATCCTGCCCATGAAAGGTTCCGGTATTGACACCCCTGCCACGGCCGCCCTGGCCGTTCAGACACAAAAATATCTCGCATTCGCCAGAGCCGACACAGCCAAAGGAGGGCGGATCACCCCAGTCCCAGGACTTGTTCCAGCCCAATTGCGCAAACCACTGAAAACTCTGTTCCATATCCGATATGTTTAGAACCGGGGTGATCGCTTGACAGTGCATGGCAAGTGTTTCCCTATAGGTTGTGTTGACTCAGTTCAACATAAAAAGGCTATCAGCAAACTATTCACCTTTCACAGCCACCAGAAAGTACACCAACTTATTACCTTCCGGTACCCATTGGTAATCAATCCGCAACCCGGCGCCAGTGAGGCCATGTTCCAGATCAGCCCGGCTAAAGGCCTTAACCAGGGGCAGGTTAAACCACTGCGTAAACGGCGCAATAAACCGAAAGGGGTTCAACCCCTGTTTCAAACAGGCGGTACTGCTGACGAATACCCCGCCCGGTTTCAGCAACTGGGATACCAGGGCTATGGCCTGATCCCGGTCCTCCACTAAATGCAGAATATTCAGCCCCAGCACGGCATCAAAAGATTCCGTTTGCCCGGCAAAATCCTCCAGTGCCGCCACCTGAAACTGGAGATTGTCCAGCCCGGACTCCGCCCGTTTACGCTCGGCAATGGCGATCATATTGGGCGCCAGATCAATGGCGATATACTCCCGCACCAGGGGCGCGTGCAACAGCGCGGTACTGCCGGTGCCGCAGCCAAACTCCAGCACTCGCATCTCCGGTTTCAGGTAGCCCCGGGTCACTTCCAGTTTCTTTTGATACTCCGCCTCATTGGCAATGGGCTGCCGGGCGTAGCGCTCGGCAATACGGTTCCAGTAGCGGATTGATTTGTCCATCGGGCTCTACTTCCTAATTCTATTAACCCGGCTTTTAAATATATCTGCTAAGCGGCATATTTGATTTTGTCATGTTCAAAATACTTTCTTACTCGGCTCGGCTTTCTTTGGAGCATATTCATATGCG
>NZXG01000011.1 GCA_002701845.1 Pseudomonadales bacterium | reverse complement strand
TCACGAGGCGTGTTTAAAAGTGGTGGCCACATGAATTCCAGCAGCAAGTACCGGCACCGCACATCGGGAGCCGGTAACTTTATGAGCAGGCTCTATTTATGTCGATCGGTTGAATGATCCGGGTTTGCTTAGGCCTGGTTTCTCAATTATAGTGAACACATGTACACTTTTTTGGAGAAATTCCAGTGAGTACGAAATCAGGCCAGGCACTGACACCGGTGGCGCCGACGGATCGGCGGCGTTCCCTATCTCCCCTGCATTGGGTGCTCGGCTGCCTGTCTCTGGCAATGCGCTCCGGTAGCGAATTGAGCCGGGTGGTGGGGGAGATGCATCATACCTGGCGGGACGCGCCGTTGCCCTGGGACCGGCAGCATCAGGCTGACCTGCACCGGGCGCCGCGGCCTTATCTCTGGATCAAGCTGTTACTGGAACACAGCGCCAACCAGATTCATCGCTCCCTGGCGCTGTTGCCGGCGAAGCATTCCCTGGCCAACCAACCCATGCACCGGGTGCGCAGTGCCCTGAATGGTGTGGTAGGCGACAAACTGCAGGAATGGCGGCATCCCCTGGCATTGGCGCTGGAACTGGTGGATGAGCATGGCCATGAGCTGCAATTGGCACAGCTGCAACGGCGTTTTCCCGGCGGCGTTATCCTTTGCCTCCACGGACTTGGCCTCAGTGAATCCGACTGGCAGTCGGAGGCGGGCCGGTCCTAGGTCGAACGGCAGCGTGATAAAGGTATCGGGGTGGCCTGGCTGGCTGCGCTACAACACCGGGCTTCCCATCTGGGAAAACGGCGCGGCTCTGGCCGGGTATCTGGAGCGGGAATGGCTCATGGAAGGCGCCCAGGGTCCGCTGCGATTGGTGGGTCACAGTATGGGAGGGCTGTTGATTCGCAGTGCCTGCCATTACGGCCAGGCAACCCGGCAGCGGTGGCTGGGGGCCCTCTCTCACGCGGCTTATCTGGCTTCCCCCCATGACGGCGCGCCCATGGAAAAAATCGGCAACCTGGCCAATTCGTTGTTGGGGGTTACCCCGTATTCCCGGCCCCTGATGGCGCTGGGTAACATTCGCAGTCGCGGCATCCGCAGCCTGCGCCAGGCGGTGATGCCGTTCCATGACGGTTGCCAGCATTTGCTGGTGGCGGCGCGCCGCTATTACGAACCCACCAACCGCTGGTTGGGCGACGGTCTGGTGCCGGAATCCAGCGCCCTGGGCGGTCCTCATTTCCCGGCCCGGCACCCGCAGGTGCAGCGACGGGTACTGGACGACGTGGGGCACATCGCTCTGCTGCGGGATGAGCGGCTTTACCAGGCCCTGGATCAGTGGCTGGCACCGGGTCACTAAAACTCAAAAGCCAACTGATTGCCAGTGCAGTGGTGGCGGAACCGTACCCCCAGCCCCAGCAGACGAACCGCCAGTGATTTGCGCTGAAACGCCTCGGCAAACAAGCGTCGGTAGGTTTCCAGGGTGGGAAAAGACTCGCAGCATTCCATGGTGGTGCTGGTGAAATCGGAGAATTTCAGCTTAACAAACGCTTTCTGAATGGCATGGGTTTCCTGCCGCCGTTGCAGACGTTGCTGCAGCTGGCTTTTGAGTGCGGGTAACTGTTGCTGACAGCTGTCGATATCCGGAAGATCCCGGGGATACGTGCGCTCCACGCTGACAGATTTGCGGGTGGTCCTGGGCTGCACCGGACGCTCGTCCTCACCGTGGGCCAGGCGATACAGATGATCGCCAAAGCTGCCCACCGCTTCCACAAACTGAAACCGGTCATAGGCGCGGATATCGTCACAGGTGCGAATTCCCAGTTGATGGAGCCGGCGGGCGGTAACCTTCCCCACGCCATGGAGTTTTTCCACCGCCAGGGGGCGGATAAAGGCGTCGGCCTGCTGGGGGGGGATGACCCAGAGGCCATCCGGTTTGTTCCAGTCGCTGGCGATCTTGGCCAGAAATTTATTGGCGGCCACCCCCGCCGAGACGGTAATCCCCACCTGACTGCGTACCTGTTTGCGAATGGCTTCCGCCATCCGGGTGGCGCTGCCACGAAAATGCGGTTGGCCGCTGACATCCAGATAGGCTTCATCCAGCGACAATGGCTCGATCACCGGCGTGTACTGGTGCAGGATCCGCTGAATCTGGCGGGAAACCTCCTGATAATGTGGCATGCGGGGGGGCAGAATCAGCAGATCCGGACACAGGCGTCGGGCGTGGGCCGAGGCCATGGCCGAGTGAACGCCGTAACTCCGTGCTTCATAATTACAGGTGGCGATGACCCCGCGGCGGTTGGGATCGCCTCCCACCGCAATGGGTCGTTGGCGCAGGCCGGGGTCATCGCGCATCTCCACAGCGGCGTAAAAGCAGTCGCAATCGATATGAATAATTTTCCGGTTCATCGTCTGGCCAAAAAATTCTTTGCCCTGGAGGCTTGCCTGAATTACTGTAAGAGTATACAGTATTTGGAGTGAGGCGAAATGATTTTTTGGTTTCCCGTTTCCGACCTCTTTTTTCAGGTCCGTTTTCAAGCCCCTTTTTTTCAAGCCCCTGTGCAGGAGCAGAGCCATGCAAGCCACCGCCGCTGAGCCCCAACGTCAGTCCAGACCCGAAGCCGTGAGCCAGGCCCAGGTTTCCCTGGCCCACGCCCGATTGATGCACTGGATCACGGAGTTTTATGCCCGGCAGGGGGGCTGGCCCCGCCAGGCGCAATTGCACGCTGCCGCTGAGTGTGATCCCGCCATTCTGGCCCAACTCCAGGCCTGGGGCTGGGTAGCGCCGGATGCGGATGGCCACTGGCAGGCGCTGGAGCAGTGGATCAGTCTGCCGGTGGTAGGCACGGTGGCCGGCGGTTCGCCCATCGAGGCCATCGAGCATAGTCACGGCCAGTTGTCATTGCCCTTGAGCCTGTTTCGTCAGCGTCCCACCTACCTGTTACGGGTGCGGGGGGACAGCATGAAGGATGCCGGTATCCATGATGGTGACCTGATTGCGGTACGTAAAACCTCCCAGGCGGAGGCGGGTAAGATCATCGTGGCCCGGGTGGACAACGAAGTGACGGTGAAACGACTGCAATTGAACCGCGATCAGGTGGCCCTGATGCCTGAGAACCCCGACCATCAGCCCATTATGGTGGCGCCGGAGGATCTGGTGGTGGAAGGCGTGTTTGTGGGCGTTATCCGTGATCGTGCCCCGCTGCATTAGCCGCCGGTTCACGACTTTCCGCGCAGTAAAAAACGACACCCATCAATTTTTACTGCCTCGTTTGGCTGCAGACCCACTCTGCAGCCTTTTTTTTGCCGCGGGTTGTTGCAGCCATGAGTAACACCTATTAACGCCTGTAACCGGCGGGATCACAGTGAGCGTCGATCAACAGTCCACTAGAGCAGGGTCAGGGCCAGTGCCGCCAGGCCACACAGGAGCCCGGCCGCCCCCACCAGGGTACTGGTTTTGATGCGGGCCTGGAGCGGCCCGCTGACCTGGTCCACCAGTCCGGCTTTGGCGTCCGCCAGCTCCTGTTGGGCGACATCCTGAGCTACGTTGCGGCTGACTTCCAGGGCGGCTTCCTTGGCCGCCTCGCCGGAAGTGGCGGCGGCGGTAAACTGTGCCACCCGTTTGACTTCGTCAATCAGCTCCGCCGAGGGCCGGCGAGCGGCCTCCAGCGCGCTGTCGATGGTGTGCCTGCTGGTGTCCACCATTTTATTGACTCTTTGCTCCAGTTCCTCGAAACGGGCGCTGACAATATCCCCGGCAATACGCTGGCTGATGCTGGTGCCCTGTTCCCGGATTTGCGAATCCAGCCGGCTGTTGAACTCGGCCCGTAAATCGGTTTTGGCTTGCTCCAGCTGGTTCTGTATCTCTTGCTGCAACTGCTGACGCACTTCATCCAGCAGGGTTTTCTGGGCCAGCTCGAATCGTTCCTCCAGCACCTTACGGACCATATTTTCCACCACCCGGGTGCTTACCCCCACGCTTTGGGGCTGGGCAGGCTTGGCATCAGCGTGTTTGGCCTCCTCCTTGGCGGCGGTGGCGGGATCCAGGCGGTTGAGGATCGCGGTAAGGGTGGCGGCTGGCGCCGGTTTCGGCAAAATGGCGTAGGCGCCAATGGCAATGGCCTGTTGCGCGTAATCGCTGCCTTCTTTCGAAGTGCACATGATCACCGGAATATCCCGTGTATCCGGATTGGATTTGATAGCCTTGGTGGCTTCGAACCCATCCATACCCGGCATCAGATGATCCATAAAAATAATGTCCGGCGTATTGCTGGACAGATAGTTCAGGGCATCCCCGGCGGATTCCGCGAAGTCGGTCTTGATATCCTGCTGCTGCAGCAGTTTTTTCAGGGAGAATCGGGCGGATTTGGAGTCATCCACCACTAACGCGTGTTTGATCGGCATGGGCACTTCTTCTTGCGACGCATGAACAAAAACAGTCTTATGCCATCAGTATATACGGAAATTCCGGTAATGCCCGTCAGACCAGTCAGTTAGCCCAGAGTATGCCAGGAAAACAGCAGCGCCAGCATGGTTGTGGCGGCCAGCCACAGGGTGATCCATTCCCAGCGCCGCCAACGCTCAGTGTCCCCTGATGGCGCCGGGTAGGCCAGGGTAGGGGCGCGGGTGGATCCCATGGGCAGGGCCCCGGCTTTGGCGGTGACTTTGCCTGGGCTTTGCTGGTCTGGCAGGCAGGCTTCCAGCTCCCGACGTAACTGCTGCTGCTCATCCTTGATGTCCTGCAGCAGGGTATCCAGGCGTAGGGTAAGGTGTTGTCTGAGCTCCAGGTTTAACTGATGCAGTTTGCTGTCGGTGATGGTGTGAATCAGATCGGCGCCCATGCGCCGCTCCATTTCGGCGCCCAATTGTTCCTTCAATTGCGCGATCTGTTGCTCCACCTGCAGCGCCAGGTGGCGGGAATCATCGGTCTGCGGCCGGGGTGGAGTGTATTGCTGCTGATCACTGGGCATGGCGGCTGGCATCCCCCGGACAGTATGAAGTGGTTGCTCCCGGGATCGGTTTCGGGTGGCGGCAACGAGCCGTCAGCATGCTGGCGTGGCGGGGCGTCCGCCGGAGAAGTGCGGTCATATCCTGTTAGCGCTCTATTGTTGTTATTGCGGCCCCCGGGGCCGGGATACTGCACGTTGTTGGATTGTGTGACAGGGCACTGGAAACAGTATGACGGAACTTAGGATTTGTGCAAACCCCCATTGTCGTCCCCGGCCTGATCCAGGTCGGTATCCATCCCGGCGCCTTGCTCAACGGCTTCCAGTAACAAATTGATATTTCGGGCATTGGCTTTGTAGGCAGCATCCGCGAAATCACCCACCACAGGGATCACCCCCACCAGAAAATCCACGCCAACGTTGGCCAGCATCTTCGCCTGTACCGACTTGGGGACCTGATGTTTTCTGGCTGCCAGTATGATAAACAGGGACATCAGGCTGGTGATCAGGTCACCGGCCACGGGAATCAGGCCAATAATAAAATCCCAGCCCAGCCGGTAGCCGGTAAAAG
Organism: Pseudomonadales bacterium; assembly: GCA_002701845.1. GTDB lineage: Bacteria > Pseudomonadota > Gammaproteobacteria > Pseudomonadales > Ketobacteraceae > Ketobacter. Next base: position 80,635 of record NZXG01000011.1, on the reverse strand, counting down.
GTACCTTGAACTGGTCATCCAGCAGGAATGCCAGACGCTTCAGGGACTTCAGGGAATAAATGCCACCGGGTCGGCCTTGCATGCGATAATACCTGGGTTGTGAATGTGGCTGTAATGGTAACACAGTAATGGGGGCGAACTGTCTACCCTGCGGCTGATCATTACTGTGCAGGAAAGCGACCCGGCAGGTCGCAACAGAGGTTTTGCAATGACCGACTCTACAGTTCGGGGTACCTGCGATCCCCGTTTTGGCCCCGTGGCCGATGCGTTTCAGGCGCTGCACGAAGCCGGCCTGGACCAGGGCTCGGCCTGCGCGGTGTACTGGCAGGGAGAGCTGCTGGTGGACCTGTGGGCGGGCAGCCGCAACCGGGAGGGGCTGCCCTGGGAACGGGACACCCTGGTGAATATTTTTTCCGTGAGCAAAGCGGTCACCGCCATCTGCGTACAGTTGGCGGTGGATATGGGGCTGCTGGCCCTGGAGCGGCCGGTGACCTACTATTGGCCGGAATATGGGGTGGCGGGTAAGCGTAACACCCGGGTGCAGTGGCTACTGAATCACCGGGCCGGACAACCGGCCCTGAAAACCCCGATGCCGGCGGAAGCCCTCTACGATTGGGAACGGATGACCGCTACTCTGGCGGCGGAACAACCCTGGTGGGAGCCCGGCACCCGGCATGGATACCATATGATCAGTTATGGCTGGCTGGTGGGTGAAGTGTTTCGCCGTGCCCTGGGCATCAGCGTGGGCCGGTTTTTGCGGGAGGAGGTGGCCGGTCCCCTGGGACTGGATCTGCACCTGGGGGTGGCGGACAGCGATCTGTACCGGATCGCCCGGCTGCGGCCGGCGGATGGCCCCCCGCAGGCGGGTCGGGTGGGGCTGTACCAGCATGTGATGGACCAGCCGCACAGTGTTACCGCCGCCGCGCTCACCAACCCCATTACCATTACCACCGGTGGCAATACCCGGGAGTGGCAACAGGCGGAGCTGCCGGCGGTGAATATGCATGCCACCGCCCGGGCGTTGGCCACCCTGTTCGGCAAAATCAGTGGCGACGAAGGCGTGCTGTCGGCAGCGGCCCGGCGCCGGTGTCAGCAGGAGGAGAGTCGCGGACCCGACCCGGTGTTGCTGACCCCAACCCGCTTCGGTCCGGGTTTTATGTTGCAGCAGCTGGGAGATCCCGAGGCGGAACTGGGGCCCGGCGCCGGCGCTTTCGGCCACCCTGGGGCGGGGGGTGCCCTGGCGCTGGCGGACCCGGACCGGCATCTGGGGTTTGCCTATACCATGAACCGGATGGGGCCGCACGTACTGGTGGACCCGCGTCCGCGGCGGCTGTTGGCCGCAGTTTATCAGTGTCTGGAGGCGGTGACCTGAGCCCGGGGATGGACCGGGGCGGTCACCACTGCAACAGCAGCCACTGTAACAGTCCCGCCAGCAATCCCAGCCAGAACCCACCGATGCCGCCAATCACCGAAAGTGGCTCCAGAATACGTTTCAGTTGCTGGTAATACAGCGGGTCGGGCAGTTTGGTGAGGTGTTGTTGCAGCTGGGCACTGACGGCTTCAGCCCGGGCCCGGTTGAAGCGATCCTCCTCCAGGGGCTCCAGTATCGCTGCTGTCAGCTTGTTGGTAAGCGTCTGTTTCAATGCCAGATACCCCGTGGGACCCACCGTCAGCTGCACGAGGGTGCGCACATTTACATCCTCCACCAACACCGCCACCCGCTTGCGGATGATGGTCTGGGTATGGTGGCCACGGCCGCCGTAGAGTAGGGTGTTAAACAGGTTGCGCACGGACAGCACGGACTCCGCCAGTACCCGTGCCAGTTCGGCGTCCTGCTGCGCCCGGAACCTGGCGTAGGGGCTGCGCAGGGTCCAGCGCCACAGCCGTACGGGCTTAGCGGGGTATTTGATCCAGTATTGGCAGACCCAGAAGAAAAAGAATACCGCCAGGGCGCCACTAAGGCTCCAGTAGGCCAGGCTGCTGTGCTGCACCAGCACGGCCACCAGCAGTTGCAGACAGCCCACCACAAACCCCAGGGTGGCGCAAAACCGGGAAATGCTGTCGAAGCTGCGCTGACTCAGGATGTCGTAGATCCGGCGCAAAGTGCCCGGTTGCTGGCGTTCGGCGTATTCCAGCAGCCACTGATAACTGAGCAGGCGTCCCAGACGGTCACCCAGCTCTTCCACTATGTCATCGATGATCCTTGGCAGCAGGCGGTGCGCCCGCAGATAAAAGCGGTTTTTCACCAGCACCGGCAGGTTTTCCCACATCACCGCGTTGCGCTCGTTCATCACCTCATCAATGAGGGTGTCGATCTGCGGCCGCAGGGTGCTGAGCTGATGGGCAACGATCTTTTCCGGCCCCAGGTATTCAAAGATCCGCGGCAGGCCCGATAGCGGCTCGAACAGCTCCCGTGACCAGTGGTCCACGTACCAGTGACCGTGACTGTGGAAATACCCCTGCCAGCCGAAGATCGGTTTCCAGCCCACGAAATAACGGGGCCACAGTGCCAGCAACCGGCACAGGCGCACCACTCCCCAGCCGGCCGCCGCCATCACCAGGGGCAGTACCACCGGGAAGTAGCCGAGCATACTGTCCGGGGCGAATGGACTCATACCGCTGGGAAGCCTCCAGGGGTCATGGCAATATCTCCTGACGGGGAGTGAACGGGGTGGCCACCGGCACCCAGTCCCGGAGTTGGCGCCGGATCAGCCTGTGGGGGTATTTGTCGTTATCGTTGTTAACCGTTTTGAGCCTCTTCGCGATGGTTTGCCAGCGGAACGGGTTCAGGGTATCTGTGGGTACCGGTCGACTATCTTACTGAAAACCGAAGCGTATTGCAGGGAAAATTTCGGCGGCCGACTGCACTGGGAATTGTAGTGATTTTGTTTCCCCGGGGGCAACCCATCACAGGGCCCCGGAGAACATCACGAACAGTTGGGCAAAACCCGCCATCAGCCCCAGCACGCCTCCCAGTGTGATGAGAATCCATTCGTCCTCTTCAAACGCCGGCCGCAGCAGGTCCTGAAATTCCTCCGATGACATGGCCTGCATGCGGGTGCGGAACATTTCCTCCACTACCTTGCCCCGCTCGCGGGAAAAATGCCGGTCGTCAAAAGAAGCCAGTGACATTTCAATGGTCTTTTCCTCAATGGCCCGCTTCAGGTCCACATAGCCTTCCGGGCCTACGGTGAGTTGGGCCACGGTTTTTACCATGCCGCCATCAATCAGAGGGCGGAGGTGTTTTTTCAGCATGGCTTTGGCGCGATCCGCCCTGGGACCCCGGAAAATTTCATTCATGATGTGGCCGATGGTCAGTATCTCAGCGGTGACGATGCGGCAGAACACTTCGGATACGGCATTCTGTCGACTCAGAAACAGGCCTTGCACCGTGGGCCCCAGGGGTGTGATTTTGGTGGGGTTAAGCGGGCGGAAAATCAGGTTCAGGGCCAGCCAGTTGGTCGCCAGGCCCACCAGCAGGCCGAATGCCGGCAGTATGAACCAGTCCTTTTGGTACCACCACACCACCATCTGCGCCAGGCCGAATAAAAAACCGAATGCCGCACCGGAATTGATGACGAACTTGAATTCGGTCTCACCGCATTCCCAGAACACCCGGTTGAGCATATTCTTGTCGTCCGACAGCTTGCGGATAATCAGCGCCTTTGGATCGATCAAATCCTCGATGTTGGCGTGCATGTCCTCGATCAGGCTGTCCATCATTTCCGGAATCTGGCGCCGGGCCCGGACATAGGCCCGGTTTTTCAGCACATTGGGCAGGTTTTCCCAGAGCACGGCGTTGCGTTCGATCATGATGTCATCGGTGATTTCCTCGATCCGGGAATCCGCCACTTTAATCACGTGGTGGGCGATTTTTTCCGGCTCGAACTCGTCGAAGATCTCCTGCATGGTGCTGATTTTGTCCAGCGTGTTCTGCACCACGATGCTGGCCATTTTCCGGCCTTTGCGGGGAATGATGCCCTGCCACCCCAGCCAGGGTGGTATGCCAATGAAAGTTAAGGGGTAAAAGGTCAGCTGAATGGCCAGCCAGTTGGTGACCCAGCCCACGATGGCGGCCACGAATGGAATACTGACGTATTTCCAGAAGTCGGGGTGATTGACGAATTCGTGGTAAAGCTCAAGCATTGACTGGTGTTCCTGATATGGGTTCTCCGGCACAACCCCCCCGGCCAGGGTCACTGCGGCAGCCGGCGCAATACGCCCCGGCGCCGGTGGACGCCGAGGCGCGGCGGAAGCGGCCGCAACAGGGGGCGAAATGGCCAAAAAAACCGGGCCATTATACCCCGGCCAAAAAAGAAATCCCGGGTTTTTTGCCGCCGTTCCCTTAGCGTCGGGAAGCTGTTACAGTGACTGGATAATATACGGTGGTGCGGAAAATACTTTGACTACAGAGACACAGCAACAGGAATCCATGGTCCGTTATCTGGTGCTTGAGGTGCTGGAGTCGGCGGTAAATCTGGCGCTCTCCCAGGAGCCCGGTGCCCGCGAGCGGTTGCAGGACCATGTGGGGCGCACCCTGCGGATCAAAACCACCGGCCCGGACTGGATGCTGTTTCTTAAGGTGCGGGAGGGCGGTGTTCAGTTTTTCCTAGCCTACCAGGAAGAGGTGGACGCCCGCATCACCCTGCCGGCCTCTCTTTTGCTGCAGTACCTGCTGGGTACCGAGGGCGATGACCTGCTGCAGGCGGAGGGGGTGCGCGCCAGCGGTGATGGGGAATTGATGCGGGATCTGTTACTGATTGCCCTGGAGTTCAGTATCTGGAGTCTGGCGCGGCGGGTGTTGCAAAGCTGGTTGCCGGAATTCGAAGGTATTGCCGGGCTGGTGGAAGCGTTTAAAAACAACGATCCGGCCTGGATCGTGCGGTTGGAGCACTTGCCACAACTGGCCAATGAGACCCTGATGGCGGTGCGGGTGCAGGGGGAACTGCAGCAGCAGCAAATACGGGAAATTGCCGCCATTAAGCGGCAACTGGCGGCCGACTGGCGGGCCAACCGTATCAGCACGGTGATCGGTTTCTGTTCGCTGGTGGTGGCGTTTCTGGCCCATAACGGTTATCTGCGGGTGCCCCAACTGGAGGGTATTTCCATGGATACGCTGGTGCTGGCCATTCTGGCTATGGTGATCCTGATTCCGCGGATGATCAGCGGGCGCTAAGCCGGCGCCACTTCAGTCATCATCGGAACGTGGCTTGTCCCGACGTTCGCCGCGGCCCCGCGGCGGCCGCGAGGCCATTTTTAAACCATCGCCCATGATATCCAGCCCGGTGCGGGCGATGCTGCGGGTGGTATCCCGCAGTGTTTCCCGCGATGGCAGGGATTTGAATCCCTCCTGCACCCCCCGTTTCACCCGTTGTTCAATCTCCGGACCCACTTCCGCCTTGAATCGCTCGATGGCCTCGGTCACCCGCTCCTCCAGCCGGTGTTTCAGGTGTTTTTGCATCAGATAATGGGCGATACCCAGAGTCAACAGGCTGCTGAGCAGGGCGGTGGCAATAACGGTCAGTAGAGTCATGACCATGATTCAGTCTTTCCTATCCAGGTCCGCGCAAACCTGATCCAGTGCTTCCGCCAGCCGATCAATTTTATGGTGCAGCGCCTTCAGATCAGAGCGCCGACTGATGCCCAGCCGTCCCAGGGTGGACGAGACCCGCAGATCGAAGGCCCGTTCAATCCGGTCCATGGTCTGATTGGCCCGGGATTTCAATTCATCGAGCCGGGAATCCGGTGCCACTTCGATGTCCCGGGTTTGATTGAGGTGTTCAAAGGCCTTGCCTTTACTCACCAGTTCGTTGAAGGTCTCGCTGCCCTGATCTTCGATCATGGACCAGGCCCCCAGTCCCGCCAGCCAGATGGAATGGGAGTTGCGTTTAATGTCATCGGATTTGCTCATGCTTGTTCCTTGCTCCCCAGGCGTTTGTTATTGGTATGGGTAAGGCTGACATCCAGAGCGGTTGACCCGGTAATGGGTCACCGGCTGCCAAAGATTGGATAGTCAGGTCAGTTTATTGTTATAGTAACCCAGGAATGCAACTGGTACTTGTCTTTAAACTATTAGCAAAAACCAATTAGGTCAACCGTGGTGCAAGTCGGAGGAATCCATATGCAACAGGTAACGCCCGATACCGGGTCTGATCAGGCACGCTGGCAGCGGGCATACTCTCCCGCGCTGTTGCTGGCGTTGCTGCAGCGGGTGGGCGCCCGGGCCGGATTGGATCTGGTCTCCCGGGCCCTGCAACTCTATTACCTGGCGCGCTCGCCGGAGCTGCCGGTCTGGGCCCGGGCCAGCGTGCTGGCGGCACTCGGCTATCTGGTGGTGACGCCGGACGCGATTCCGGATCTGACGCCGGTGATCGGGTTCGTGGACGATCTGGCGGTGCTCACTTCTGCCCTCGCCAGTCTCGCGGCTTATGTCAATCCCGAACTGGAACAGAAAGTGCGCGCCCGGGTGCGGAGCTGGCTGGGGGGTGAGTCCACCCTGGAGCAGGTGCTGGCACCGGAAGTCCAGGAGGCCGATAAGCCAACTTGAGGAGACATCATCCCGGGCCTTCGATAAAATGGGCGCAGCTTGTCATGGACTAACCGACGGGGAAGCGATATGCGCCGAGTGGTGTTTAATCAGAAAGGTGGAGTGGGAAAATCCAGCATTGCGTCCAATCTGGCAGCGATCAGTGCCCAGCGCGGGCTCAAAACTCTGTTGATTGACCTGGATCCGCAATGCAACTCCACCCAGTACTTGTTGGGGCGGGACTTTCAGACCGGGGAATGCGATGTGGGTGTTTTTTTCGCCCAGACCTTATCCTTCCGCCATCGACACAAAAAGAATCTGGCGGATTTCATCACCCCCACCCAATTTGCCAACCTGCACGTGATTGCCGCCAATCCGGAACTGGGGGAAATCCAGTCGCAACTGGAAGCCAAGCACAAGATTTTTAAATTGCGGGATGCGCTGGTCAAACTCAGCGGCTACGACGCGATCTACATCGACACCCCTCCGGCCTTTAACTTTTATACCTTATCAGCGTTGATTGCTGCCGACAGCTGCCTGATACCCTTCGACTGCGACGAATTCTCCCGCCAGGCGTTGTATAACCTGATCGAAAACGTGGAAGAGACGCGCCAGGATCATAATGAGGAGCTGGAGGTGGAGGGTATCGTGGTCAATCAGTTCCAGCCCCGCGCCAGTCTGCCCACCCGTATCGTGGACGAGCTGCGGGAGGAGGGGTTACCCATTCTGGACACTTACATTTCCTCGTCGGTGAAAATGCGGGAGTCCCACGATGCCGGCGTGCCGCTGGTTCATCTTGCGCCCAAACACAAACTCACCAGCGAGTTTATGGCGCTGTTTGAGTTGTTGCATCCTGGCTTTGCGGTGACCACACCGCAGGACAGCGATAAGGCCACTGTGTAACCGGTGCTTGCCGGCTAGTGACCGGGGTGCCTGAGAACCCGGTGTAGCGCCCATTGCAGCAAAGCGAACAGGACCAGCGTCAACAGTCCCCACAGTACGGCAATAAAGCCAAACAGGTCCGGCGCTTTCATCAGGGTGGTCATCAGGGATTCCTGATAATAAAAGAACCATTGATGATCCGCAGGAAACACCCAGGTATGCAGCCAGTAGAACACCCGTGTCGGGCCCACCAGAGCCATGAGCACCGCCAGGAGAGCAATACTGATTAGCAGGCCTGTGGCCATGCGACCGGGGGTGGGGGGCGTCAGGCCCCGGCGATAATAAATGTCGGCCAGAACCAGCAGCGCCAGGGAGCCGGCGAGACCGGCCCAATTGAAAGCGGTAATCAGCCTGGCCACGTCCTGCAGATGCTGTACTTCCGGCGGCCGTAGCAGTGGGTGACGGCGACCGTCCCCAGTCCGGTAATAAATCTGTTGCAGACCCGCACCGCCGGACTGAATCGCGGTGACGATATCGCCGAACAGGCGGTGGTGCTGATCCGGGTTTGTTTGCCCGAAACCCGGCCGAAACCGATTGGCAGGACCATAGCGCTGGATATGTTGTTCGATATGGAGCAGACGGTAGCCGGCCCCGTAGCCGAAATCCACCGCCGCCAACAGATGCCAGCTTAGCCAGCAGACACTGAGCAGGCTGCTCAGGGTCAACAGGAATCTGCCCAGGGCGGGAAGCGGACTTGACGCTATGGAAAGGGTGCCTGGCCTGCGGGTCATGTATCTGATTATCGCTGTATTGCGGCTGGTTTGATGAGTGTCTGGCCACACTTTACTGCAGCGGCGGCGGCATCACAATTTTCAGTGGTACCGGGTCAAGCATTGGGATGAGTGGCGTTGCGCCGGGGACGGGGCTTTTTACCATTGATGCTTGCCACCTTAACAGACGTCCCTGGCCAGAAATGTTCCCACTAAGAGATACTGTCATGAGCCGACAATTAATGCTGCTATGGATTTTGATGCCTGCCTGCTGGCTGAGCGCCTGCGCCACCCAGGCGCCCCCGCCAGCGTTGACACTGGGGGAACAGCTGGATTTTGCCGGCCTCCAGGATCAGTACGGCCAGCCGTTTCCCCTTGAGCAACAAATGACGTTGCTGATCTTTACCGATGCCATGGCTGCCAGCCGTCAGGTGCGTGATGCCCTGCGGCGGCTGGACCCGACCTGTCTGGAGTCCGGCCGGGTGATATTCGTGGCGGACGTCAGCGGCATGCCGAGGTTGATCACCCAACTTATTGCGGTGCCCAAAATGCGCGGCTACGGGTTTCCCATCTGGCTGGACTACGATGGTGCCGCCACGGCGGCGCTGCCGGTGCGGGAGGATCAGGTTTCGCTGCTGCAGGTGGACGGGGGTGTGATTACCGGATTGCGTTATGTGCGGGGAATGGAGGCCGTCATCAATGCCGCCGGTGATGCCTGCAAGCCATCGGTGGCGGCGCAGTGACGGCGCCCGCATCGTCAAGTCTGCTTTGGATTGCTAACATAGGCTCTGCCTACGGATAACGAACAGGGATTCCATGAAATTGATCAAACGCTTTGTCACTCTGATTGTTGTATTTCTGGTAGTACTGTTACTGTGCCTGTGGTTGTTACCGGGTCCCATTATCAAATGGGCCATCCAATCTTACGGGTCCGATGCCGTGGGGGCCCGGGTGGAGCTGGATTCCGTGGGCTTTTCCTGGTTCCCCGGGCGGGTGGAGTTGCGGCGTCTGGCGGTTACCAATCCGCAGGCGCCCATGACCAATGCGGTGGTGGTGGAAAACCTGGCCACCGAGGTGGACCTGTGGTCTGCCCTTGGCGGCAAGGTGTATCTCAATGAGGTGCTGGTGGAGGGGCTGGCCTTCGCCACTCCCCGGGAGCGGTCGGGCGCGTTACCGGGGCGGGAACCCACCGCCGCGGAGGACACCGGCTTTATTCTGCCGGACCTGGGCCTGCCTGATCCCGCCACCCTGGTGGAGCAGGAAAAAGCCCTGTACAAAGCCCGGGCGGATGCCTTCCAGGAGTTGCTGGCACAGCGTCAGCAACGCTGGCAGAACGCGCTGGCGGAGTTGCCCGACGCAGCGGCGCTGGAACAATACCAGGCGCGCTGGGAGGAGGCCAGGTCCGGCAATGTGGTTACCCGGCTGCAGCAGGCTAAAGCCATTGGCGATGATCTGCGCCAGGATGTGAAACGTATTCGCGAGACCCGGGACACACTGCGTCAGGAGTACCGGCAACTGCAGGAGGAGTATCAGCAGTTGCGGGGGCTGGCAGACAAATCCGTTCCACAGATCATTGACCAGCTGGGGTTGTCGGATTCCATGGTGGCGCAGCTGGGCAATCAGTTGATGAGTCAGCAGGTGCAGCAGTGGCTGGAGCTGGCACTGGGTTATTACCGCCTGCTGCTGGGGGGCGAGGATGCGGAGATTGCAGCGCCGGAGACCCCGGTTGAACCCAAAACCGCACCGGACTTTCTGGCCCGGCGCATCGTCATCAGTGGGCCTTTCCTGCGTGCCGGTAGTGTGGGCCAGGTGGCGGGCGAGATCACCAATCTGTCCGATGCACCAGCACTGTGGCCGGAGCCGGTGACCGTGGATATCCAGGCCAGTGGCGAGCGCATGGGGCAGCTTCAGCTTGACGGCCGCCTGCAGCATCAGCAGGGCGCGGTAGCGCAGGACGAGTTCAGCTTTAGTATCAAGAACAATCCGCTGGAGTCCTGGCCACTGGGTGGCGGGGATCAGCTGGGACTGATGGTGCAACAGGCCCTGCTTAGCCTGGACCTTGAGGCCAGCGTAAAAGCCATGTCGCAACTGGATCTGAAGCTGGAGGGCGTGTTTTCCAACCTGGATCTGGCGCAGCAGCCCGCCACGGGCCAGTGGCAACAGAGCCTGAAAACCGCCCTGGGATCCCTCGACCGGCTCAGCCTCCAGGCCCGGGCCGACGGCACTTTGCAACAGCCCGGGTTAAAGGTTTCCAGCAACCTCAATGGGGTGCTGAAGCAGGCTCTGGGCAAAGAGCTCAAGCAACGGTCCGATGCCCTGCGGCAGCAACTGCAACAGGAACTGGGTCAGGCCCTGACGGAGCAGGTTGGACCGATTGAAGAGAAAGTCAACGCACTGCAGTCTCTGCCCGGCCAGGCTGATACCCGCCTGCAGCAGTTTCAGGCGCTGCTGAAAGAGGTCAAATAAGGTGAAGCAACCTTTATTCGCGCTGCCGCGGCTGGTCCGCAAACTGGAACAGTTGCTGGATCGGGTGAGCCCTCTGTTGCCGGCGGAAACCCACCCGGTGGACTGGCACCCGACACAGGCGGCAATCTGGGTGCGGCAGAGCTTTCAGGGCCATCTGCAGGCGGTAAACCGGCTCTCGGATATCAGTTTGGACGATGTGCTGGCCGTGCACCGGCAAAAGGCGCTGGCGATCAAAAACACCGAGCAATTCGTGCGGGGTTTACCCGCCAACAATGTGCTGCTCACCGGTGCCCGCGGTACCGGGAAATCCTCCCTGGTGCAGGCGCTGCTCAACGAGTACGCCGGTGAGGGGCTGCGGGTTATCCAGGTGGACAAGTCGGATCTGGCGGATCTGATGGCCATCGTGGCGGCGGTGGCCGGCGCCCCCTACCGCTTTATCCTGTTTTGCGATGATCTGTCCTTCGAGGCCCAGGACCAGGGTTACAAAGCGTTGAAGAGTGCCCTGGACGGTGGCTTGTACCACTCGCCGGACAATATTCTGATTTACGCCACCTCCAACCGCCGTCACCTGTTGCCCGAGTACATGACGGATAATGCCGGTGCCCGCAACAGCGAAACCGAGATTCACCATACCGAAGTGGTGGAGGAGAAGGTATCCCTGTCGGACCGTTTCGGTCTTTGGCTGTCGTTCTATCCCATGAATCAGGAGCACTACCTGGAGATTGCCTGGCACTGGCTGCGGCGGTTGGGAGAGCCTCTGGGACTGGAGATTCCCTGGGACCAGGAGTTGCAGGTGCTTTGCGTTCGCTGGGCGGATAACCGGGGTACCCGCAGTGGTCGTACTGCCTATCAATTCGCCAGGCATTGGGTGGGTCAGCAGTTGCTTACGGGCTAGGGCCTGTTTCGCCGGTGATTGTCATTAACAGCCCGGCAGCCACTAAGAAACTTTTGTCAACAAACTGACATAATCTGTGGAGAACCGGCATGGCTGCCCTAAGCCCCTGAAAAACCAAAAGATAAGTTAGTGCATAAAAACCAGCCAAAATGCTGGGAAGCGGGCTGCAATCCCGTCTGCCGGCATCTGCCCAAAATCAATCCCCAAACTTATCCACAGAAATTGTGGAAAACCCGTCATCCAAAGCGACGCAAAAAACGATATACTTCCACGCTTAATCAGTGATCAGCGCAACGGGGCCGGCAGGGGGCCCGGAGACTGGCGCATTCTGGCTGGGGACACCCGTGGATATACCCATCATTCTTGACATTGAGGCCTCCGGCTTCGGCACTGGCAGCTATCCCATTGAGATCGGGGTGGCCATGCCCGATGGCACCTTGCACGTGTGGTTGATTCGACCTTTGGCGCACTGGACCCACTGGCAGGCGTCCGCCGAGCAGGTGCATGGCATATCCCGTGAGCAGCTGCTGGAACAGGGGCGCAGCCCCCGGGAAGTGGCTGACGAACTGAACGAACTGTTGGCGGGGCAGGTGGTGTATAGCGATGGCTGGGGGGTGGACCGCACCTGGCTGGCGCTGTTGTTCCACGAGGCCGGGGTGTTGCAGGGGTTCAAGCTGGATACCATTTACGGGTTGCTGGCGGAAGCGGAGTTAAACCAGTGGTCCGGTGAGCGGGAGGAAGTGCTCCGACTCACCGGTATGGTACAGCACCGGGCGGGCACTGATGCCATGGTGATTCAGAAAACCTTTATTCACCTGAAGAACCCCCAGGCCGAGCTGGAGACCGATGCCGGCCCGGCGGGTACCCGCAAGATCAACCTGCACCGGGCCGGCTCCTGAGGCCGCAGTCAGACGTGATGTAATTCGAAATCCCGCAATCCGCTGCCGTCCCAGGCGGGTTTGTGGGTCACCACCGCCACACTGGCGGCTGCGGGTTGCAGATAGGTCTGTGCCACCCGCTTCAGGTCCGCCTCGGTGGTGGCCAGCACCCGCTCCCGGAACCGCTTAAGAAAGGCCTCGTCGCGGCCGAACAGCCGGTTTTGAAACGCCTGACGGGCTTCGCCTGCGGGCGAACTGGGTTTGTCCAGGGCACTGATGACCCCCAGAATCGCTTCTTCCAGGGGCTGATAGCCGTGCTCACGGGCCAGCAGCCATTCCACCGCCTCATCGAAATCCTGCAAAGTATGACAGAGGCGCGGATCCCGATAAGAGAAAAAGCGGAAGGCGGCGATGTTTGGTTCCTGAGAGGCGCCCCCGCCGTAGGCACCACCCTGTTCGCGAATGGCGCGATGCAGAAAACCATTGCGGAGAACCCCCCCCAGCACCGACAACACCGGTGAGTCCGGATGGTCGGCGGGTACCGTGGGGTAGGCCTTGGCGCAGAAGTTTACCTGGGTGCTGGTAAGCCAGGCCTGACGCACCTGTTGCCGCACCGTGCCCAGTTGCAGGGGGGCGGCGGTGCCGGCGGGCTGGTGCTGCCAGTGCCGGTCCAGGTGCCCGCTGCAGCTTGCGGTGGCGTCCTGTTCCGCCACCACCAGAAACTGCCGGGGACCGGAACGCAGAATTTGTGACAGGGCCTGCAGCCGGTCCGCCAGCAGTTTCACCTGAGCGGGATCCTGCAGTCGGTGATCCAGATCCTTGGTGGCGCGAATCCCTGCCAGGCCCCCCACCTCATGGGCCAGCCGCGAGGCCGGATTCATGCCGCTGCTGGCGGCCATCATGGCCAGGGAGTGGCCCTGGCCGGTAATACTTTGATCCTGGCGCGCCCGCAACTGAGCCACCAGCTCCCGCAGGTGCTCGTGTTCGTCGTAGCGGGGCTGTTCCACGATCTGATACAGCAGTTCCGCCAGGGGTTCCTGATTGCGGGTCAGAGCCTTGCCGGAAAAGGTCAGTACGCCTTTGATACGCTGCTCATCGGCAATGCTGCCCCGCATCTGGGAATAGCCGGTAATCCCACCGGTAACCTCCGTCAGCCGCTCCTGGATCCGCAGGTAATCCTGATCGCCGGCCCCCAGTTCCCCCACCAGGCGGGTGAACAGGGGCATCAGCTGCAACTGCTCCGGACTCAGCTGGGGCAGATCGTAAACCACCTGTTGGTACACCAGGCCGTTGGTGCCGCGGGCGTAGCAGGTGTGTCTGCCGCTGGCGGGATTGTGCTCAGTGTAGGGGGGCATGGGGATGGCCGCCGGCACGTCTTCCAGCCCTACCTTGGGCAGAATGGATTCATCCGCCTCCTGTTGCTGCTGGCGCTGCTCCAGGGCCCGGGCCTGATCGATAATACGCTGGCATTCAGTGGCGTTGAGGCCGGCCTTGAGCCGGGCCAGTTTGGCTTTGGTATAGGCTTCCCGGGTTGCCTCCAGGCCGGCATCGGGTTTCATCACCAGGCGCACCCGGTGGCGGTTCTCCAGCAGCCACTCCCGCACCAGCTGCTGCATGAAATCCGGTTGTTTGATCTGTTCCCGCATGTCCGCCAGCACCGGGTCCAGATTCAGCAGGGCGATGGGATCACCACGGTGAATGGCGGTGGGAATGGCGCCCATCATCAGTTGCAGGCCGTAGGGAAAGTGATCCCCACCGATTTCCCGCTGACCCAGTTCCAGCTGGTGCAGCGCTGCCTCGAGACGGGCCTGACTGACACCTTCCTCCGCCACCCGTTGCAGCACCCCCAGGATTTTCTGCTCCAGCTCCGCCGCATGGTGCGGGGAGCTACCCTCCAGGCCGCACATAAAGGTCATTTCGCGGTTCGAGTCCTCCAGGCCGCAGAGGGGGGAGGGGGACGCTCCCAATCCGCAGGTCTCCAGCAGCTTGCGCAGTGGGGCGGCACTGTTGTCCAGCAGCACATCGGTCATCAGCTCGGCTTTTAACTGACTTTCCAGATCGGTGCTGGGGCCCAGCAGCCAGCCCAGAACAATGTGGGTTTTGTTGTCCACCGCGTCCCCTTCCTCCAACTCGGTGGCGTAAGCGGTTTCAACACTCAGGGGCGCCGAATAGCGCTTTTCATCGGTCACGGCGATGTGGCGGTCCAGGGCCTGGAACCGGCACAGGGCCCGTTCGTGAAAGGCGGCCTGCAGCTCTTTGGCGGGCATGTCGCCAAAGGTCATAAACACTGCGTTGCTGGGATGATAGTGGGTCTGATAAAACGCCCGCAGCTGCTCGTAGGTCAGATCCGGAATCGCTTCCGGGTCGCCGCCACTGTTGTGATGATAGGTGGTGGTGGGGAACAGGTACCGGCTCAGTTGCTGATAGAGCTCGCTGGTGGGGGAACTCATGGCCCCTTTCATTTCATTGTATACCACCCCTTTGTAGACCAGATCGGATTGGGCATTGCCCGGCTCGGCAAAGTCCAGCCGGTAGCCTTCCTGGGCAAAATCCAGCGGGTCCAGGCGGGCGAAAAATACCGCATCCAGGTACACCGACAGCAGATTGTCGAAATCCTTGGCATTTTTGGTGGCAAACGGGTACGCGGTCCAGTCGCTGGCGGTGAAGGCGTTCATAAAGGTGTTCAGGGAACGCCGGATCATCATAAAAAACGGATCCCGCACCGGATAGCGTTCACTGCCACAGAGTGCTGTGTGTTCCAGAATATGGGCCACCCCGGTGGAGTCGGTGGGCACAGTGCGCAGGGCCACCAGAAACACGTTTTCATCGTTGTCGGCGGCAATATGATAGTGGGTGGCGCCGGTGGCCTGGTGCCGGTACTCGGAAACCACCACATTCAGCGACTCAATGGGCTCGCTGCGCAGCCACTGAAAACTGCTGTGGCATTCCTGCTGCTGCTCGATGTTCTGATAACTGGTCATGGTGCCTCTCTGGCTCGGAATAGCTGGGGGCGCGGAGCGGGGGCACGCCGTTCGTGGTTGTTGCGGATAAATGATAGTATTTCACGGTGGTTCAGGATTGCAAACCCGGGTGAGCCCGGTACCCTGAACCGTCACCAACCGCAGCCGGGGCAACCGTTGTATCATGATTCCCACCCGAGTCTGGGCCATTTCCGACGTTCATATCGACTATCAGGAAAATTTCGAGCAACTGGTGAGCTTTGCCGGTGCCGGCCACCGCCAGGATACCCTGATCCTGGCAGGCGATGCCACGGACCGTCTGGACCGGCTGGAAGCCCTGTTCCAGGCGCTGACTGCCGGGTTCCGCCAGGTGCTGTTTGTGCCCGGCAACCATGAACTCTGGGTGCGCCGTTCCGGCGAGCCGGATTCCCTGGCCAAGCTGGAAGCCATCCATGAACTGTGCCGGACCACCGGAGTGCGCACCGAGCCGGTGCTGGTGGGTGAGTATCACAAGGTATGGCTGGTGCCGCTGCTGTCCTGGTACGACGACAAGGATCAGCCGGAGCATTCCCTGTTTTTGGATAAAGACTACGCCGAGGATCGCACCGACGATCTCTGGGGTGACTTTATCCATGCCCGCTGGCCCGGGGATTTGCAACAGCCCCTGGCGCAGTGGTTTGCCCAGGCCAATGAGCCTCACTTGCGGCGGGCATTTGAACACCCGGTTATCAGTTTCAGCCACTTTCTGCCGCGTCAGGATTTGATATTTCAAAAGTCGGTGGTTGAGTCCATGCGCCTGGCGCGGCATTTCGACCCGTTGCCGGAGTTCAATTTCAGCCGGGTGGCCGGCTCCCGTCGCATTGAGGAACAGCTCCGGCGCCTGGGCAGCCGTCTGCATATCTACGGCCACCAACACCGCAATCGCTTGCGCACCATTGACGGGGTGACTTACCTCTCCCATTGCATGGGTTACCCCAAGGAGCGGCAGCGGGGTCATGTGCCGGCGGAGGCCAGCCAGCCCCTGTGCGTGTGGCGGGACGATACCGGGTTTACCCTGTAAATGAGTGGTGATCTGTTGTTGCTGGCGGACAGCCAGCTGCTGTTGCGGGGCGATTCGGCCTCGGCCCTGCGCCAATGTGTGCGCCGTTGGTGCCGGCGCGCGGGGTCATCGGCCTACAGTGCCGCCTATTTCGGCCAGGCCAACGGCAATGATCCGGCTTTTGCGGAGTTGGCGCAGGCCGGGTTGGCGGGATTGTTGGATGCCCCGGTCCAGGTTCATTGGGTTCGGGACGAGCAACAGCTGCCCGCGGAGCCCTGCGCCCTGGTGCTGCTGGCCGGGGGCGACGTGGCGGCGGGCTGGCAGTTTCTGGGCCGGCCCCGGGTGCGGCACTGGCTGACGCGCTGTCACGCCCGGGCCGACAGCCTGATGATCGGGATTTCGGCCGGTGCCATTCATCTGGGCCGGGGCGTGAATCCCGGGCGACCGGAATTAGGATGTCAGACTTATCTGGGATGGCTGCCGGAGCCGGTGGCGGTGCACGAGGAAGAGGCTGGCTGGCCCTCCCTGAGGCCCGCTGGTGGTCTGGCCATTGTGTTGGGGGGTGGGGTCTGGGTTACGGCACACCCGCATGGGTATCAATGGCAGGCAGTGGGTCGGGGTGCGCAACGCCGGGGTGCCGATGGTGTGGCGCGGCCACTTGCAGGTGTGTGATCGAAGCGGAAAATTCAGGCTGTTGCCGGTGCGGGGTGGGCAGGTCGTCCGCTGACCTGAACCCGGAGGGGGTTATCCAGATAGGTTGCCTGATAAAAGGCCTAGTAGCTCTCCGGCAGCTTTTTCAGCAGCCGGAACTGCTTACGCTCGATTTCGATGTAACCTCCGGTGGCCAGATCTTTCAGAATGCGGGCCACCATTTCCCGGGAAGAGCCGATGCGGTTGGCGATATCCTGTTGAGTCAGCTTTTCCTCGATAATCAGGTCGCCGTTTTTTTCTTCCGCCAGATCCAGCAAGGTTTTGCGGATGCGGCCGTAAACGTCCTGCAGGGCCAGGGTTTTGACGTTGTCGGTGAGTTTGCGAATGCGGGCCGCAAGATTGCGTAACAGCACCAGGGCGAGGTCCGGATTGCTCAGCACCACCTTGGAGAAATCCTCTTTATAGAGAATGGAAAAAGTGGATTTCTCGGTGGTGATTACCGAAGCGGAGCGGCTTTCATCGTCCAACAGCGAGAGTTCACCAAAATACTCGCAGGGCCCCATGGAGTTCAGCACGAACTCCTTGCCGTTTTCATCGGACACATAGACCTTCACTTTACCGCTGCTACAGATGAACATGGCATTGGCCTGGTCACCTTCATTGATGATCACGGTGTTCTTGGGATAAGTGCGAGTGATACAAAGATCCTGCAACGCTGCGAGTTCCGCATCAGGAAGGCCTTCGAACAATGATATGTGGCTAAGGTCAGTCATTAAGAGCACCCTGTCGGTGATTTTTTAATCAGTTATCATTCTCTTAGATGCAGCAAGCCTGAGTCTGCGCAGGCGCTGTCCATTGTACGGCCTTCGTATACGTAAAGAAAGGCTGCCGGGATGCTGGTAAACTGTTGCTTTGGCTGTGGATCTGGTAAAGGGGAAAAGATGAAGTTTGTGTCGTTTAATGCCAACGGCATTCGGGCCCGGTTGCATCAAATTGAAGCATTAATGCAGCGTCATGAACCCGATGTGATCGGGATTCAGGAAACCAAAGTGGAGGATGCGCTGTTTCCGCTGGAGCCGTTGCAGAAAATGGGGCTGCATGCGGATTGGTTTGGTCAGCGTGGCCATTACGGCGTGGCGTTACTGTCCCGGCAGCCGCCGCAACGGGTGAGCAAAGGTTTTAAGGATGATACCGATAGCGCTCAGAAACGTCTGATCCTGGCGCAATACGATGGTGGGGGAGTGCCGGTGACGGTGATCAACGGTTACTTTCCCCAGGGGGAGAACCGGGAGCATCCAGAGAAGTTTCCCAACAAGCGCCACTTCTATGCCAATTTGCTGCAGCATCTGCAGCGCGATTTTCACCCGGACCAAAACCTGATTGTCATGGGGGATATGAACGTAGCACCCCAGGATCTGGATGTGGGCATCGGTGCCGATAATGCCCGGCGCTGGTTGCGCACCGGCAAATGCTGTTTTCTGCCGGAGGAGCGGGAGTGGTTGCAACAACTGCTGGACTGGGGGCTGGTGGATACCTTTCGCCAACAGCAGCCGGAAGTGGACGACCGCTTTTCCTGGTTCGATTATCGCAGCCGGGGGTTTGAACGGGATCCCAAACGCGGGCTGCGGATTGATCTGATACTGGCCAGCAAACCTATGGCGGCGAAACTGCAGGCGGCGGGAATTGACTATGACATCCGGGCCCTGGACAAGCCCAGTGACCATTGTCCGGTGTGGGCCTGCTTCGGTTGAAACCCACGGCGGCAGCCAGCAATGATCATTGAAGGCTTTCTGCTGACCCGGCACTGGCGGGAGCAGGAGAATGGCCTGGTGCTGGAGTTCTGGCTGGCCACCGATGACGGCCCGCTGCGGGTGGAAATCACCGGGCAGGAAGGAGTTTGTTTCTATCCCCGGCAGGCGCAGGCAAGACTACAGCAGCTGCTGGCGGATCTTGCCGGCTGGCGCAGCCGACCCCTCGACCTGGAAGCGTTTTCCGGGCAACCGGTGGCCGGGCTTTACTGGCGTCGGCCGGCACTGCTGCATCAGATCCGGGAGCGTTGTGAACGGCAATCCATTCCCCTTTGGGAAGCGGATGTGCGAACTGTGGACCGTTACCTCAGCGAACGTTTCATTGCCGGTGATATGGCGCTGGAGACTGCGCAGCCACCTCAGGCGGGGGTGGTGGTAAACCCCCGTCTGCGTCCCGGACGGCGCAGAGTGCTGGCGCTGCGTTGTGCCTCGCTGGATATCGAAACGGCGCTGGATGGCTCGCAATTGTACTCCATTGCATTCCATGGCAGCGGCGGTGGACGGGCGGAGGTGCGGCAGGTTTTTATGTTGGGGGCGGCGCAACCTGCCGCGGACCTGTCAGTGACCTGGTGCGAGGATGAGCCCCAATTGCTGCAGCGGTTTCTGCGCCGGTTCCAGGCCGAAGACCCGGATGTGATACTGGGCTGGAATGTGGTGAATTTCGATTTGCGTTTCCTGCAACGGCGCTGTGACCGTTGGCGCCTGCCGTTGACATTGGGACGCGGCGGGGCGCCAGTGGAATGGCGCCAGGCCCGCGACGACCGCCAGCACTACTTTATCACCGTGGCCGGCCGT
This sequence comes from Pseudomonadales bacterium, assembly GCA_002701845.1. GTDB lineage: Bacteria > Pseudomonadota > Gammaproteobacteria > Pseudomonadales > Ketobacteraceae > Ketobacter. Next base: position 60,965 of record NZXG01000011.1, on the reverse strand, counting down.
GTGGTGCTGGATGGCATTGATACGCTCAAGGCCGCCACCTGGAATTTCACCTCGTTTTCCCTGGAGTATGTGGCGCGGGAACTGCTGGGGCGGGGCAAGCTGATTACCCATGTGGATCAGCGTGGGGCCGCCATCGCTGAGCTGTTCCGGCGCGATAAACCGGCCTTGGCCCGCTATAACCTGGAGGATTGTTGCCTGGTATCGGATATTTTCCAGGCCGCTGATCTGCTGGGCTTCGCGGTGGAACGGTCCCGGTTGACCGGCTTGCCTATGGACAAAGTGGGGGGCTCGGTGGCCGCCTTCGAGAATCTGTTTCTGCCGCGCCTGCACCGGGCCGGTTTTGTGGCCCCCAATATCGGCGAATTCAGCAGTGATATAGCGGCGCCTGGTGGCTATGTCATGCAGTCCCGGCCCGGCCTCTACCGGCATGTGCTGGTGCTGGATTTCAAAAGCCTGTACCCCAGTATTATCCGCACTTTTTGTATCGACCCCCTGTCGTTGCAGGTGGGGTTGCGGGAACAGGATCTGCCGGCGCTGGTGCCGGAAGTGTTTGAGCGTTCCCCCCAGGCGCCGGCCAGCGCCGACAGCCAGTGGATTCCCGGTTTCAACGGGGCTGTCTTCAGCAAGCACCGGCACCTGCTGCCGCAGATTATCGAAACCCTGTGGCAGGCCCGGGACCAGGCCAAGCGTCAGGGCAATCAACCCCTGGCTCAGGCCATCAAGATTATTATGAATTCCTTCTACGGGGTGCTGGGAACACCCCTGTGCCGGTTTTTCGATCCGCGATTGTCCAGCTCCATCACCCTGCGGGGGCACGACATCATGCTGCAGACCCGGGCCTGGATCGAGGCCCGGGGGCATCAGGTTATCTACGGGGATACGGATTCGGTGTTTGTCTGGTTGGAGACGGCGGTGGACGATGCCACTGCCGTCAGCCTGGGGCGTTCCCTGGCGGTGGAGTTAACTGAATTGTGGCAACGGCACCTGCAGTCCATATTTGGACTGACCTCCCGTCTTGAACTAGAGTATGAAACCCACTATCAGCGCTTCTTCATGCCTACGGTAAGGGGTTCTGAAGCTGGCAGTAAAAAGCGCTACTGCGGGCTGGTGGCGGAGCCGGATCCGGCCACCGGCGAGCCCCGGCAGCGATTGATTTTCAAGGGCCTGGAGAATGTACGGACCGATTGGACAGAGCTGGCACGGCAGGTTCAGCACCAGGTTTTCTGGCGGGTGTTTCACGATCAAAGTCCAGATATGTACCTGCAAACCGTGGTGGCGGAGCTCTATGCCGGACACCGGGATCAGCAGCTGGTGTATCGCAAGCGAATACGCCGGCCACTGGCGGAGTACCGTCGTAACGTGCCGCCCCATGTGCAGGCCGCCCGCAAGGCCGACGCCTGGCTGCGCCAGCAGGAACAGCCGCCCCGCTATCAGCGGGGCGGCTGGATTGAATATGTGATCACTCTTCAGGGTCCGGAGCCGGTGATCCTGCGCAGCAGTGCGCTGGATTACGATCACTACGTTCAGCGTCAGGTGATGCCGGCGGTGGACGGTGTGTTACAGGCCCGGGGTACCTCGCTGGCCGCTATTCTGCGTTCCCAGCTGAGCCTGTTCTAGAGCTTTCCCCAAACCACCCCCGTGGCTTAGAAAATCCCCAATAGCCGCCTATACTTTGAGGGTCAAAGGAGTGCCCGATGTCCCTGATCAACGTCGAGATCGTTAACCCGTTTCTGGAATCCATGGCCAATGTGCTGGCCACCATGGCCATGATGGAGCCGCAGCCGGGCAAAGTCGCGCTGAAGGAGCAGGACATCGCATTTGGTGATGTCACCGGCATCATCGGTCTCACCGGGGAGAATTTTAAGGCGTCCCTGGCGGTGAGTTTCAGCCGCCCGGTGATTCTGGAAATCAGCGCTCGGATGCTGGGAGAAGAGATCACTGAAATCGATGAAACCGTGGTGGACCTGGTGGGAGAGCTCACCAATATGGTCACCGGCGGCGCCAAGAACCTGTTGTCGCAACGGGGTTATGATATCGGCCTGTCCACCCCGGTAGTGGTTACCGGGGTACAGCACAAGGTCACCCACAAGGCCCACGGCCCCCGGATTGTGGTGCCATTCAGTCTGGAACCGGGGGCGTTTTTTGTGGAGGTTTGTTTCGAGCGGGTCTGACCCCGCTTACAGCAGTTCCTGATACACCAGGGGGCCAAAGGCCACCAGCACCAGCGCAATACTCATCACCGTCAGCGGCAGCACGATGCGCTCGTGACGGATCCAGAAGCTCATGCCGCGGGTCTCCTGCTTGGCCTTCTCCAGTTCCTCTTCCCCCACCACCTGGCGGGTGAGCAGGTGGTTTACCGCCACCGGTGGGCTTAAGTATCCCAGTTCAAAGGCCACCAGGGTGATCATCCAGAAATGCAGGGGATCGATGCCCTGACTGTAGGCGGCCTGGGCCACGGTACCGGACACCAACACAATGGCACCAAACGGATCCATGATCATGCCGATAACCACCAGTACAATCAACAGGGCCAGCATGGCGGTCCAGATATTGCCGAAGAAATCACTCTGGGCGGCCACTTCCTCGAATATGCCGGAGTCCTCGATCACCCCACCCACGGACAGGCTGAGAGCCATGATCGACAGCAACGCACCGATATGCACAGTAGTGCTGGTGGTGGCTCCGCGCACAGCACTTTCCAGGCTAGTGGCGCGTACTTCCCCTTCGTACGTATCGTGGCGTTCGTCGTCTTTGGGTTTGATGGTGTACTCATACACCAGCAACAGCAAAATGATCATCGGCAGCACCACCGGGGCGGTGTGCTCATCCAGGTGCGCATCCAGCAGGAAAGCATAGGCCGCTGCGGTGGCCACGAAGATCAGAATATAGGGGATCAGCGGCCGGAACGCCTGCAGGCTGGGCATCAGGGCCTCGGAAACCGGCGCCACCCGCATGGGGTTTTGCTTGGCAATCAAAGACACCAGGAAGAACAGGGTGGAGGTCAGTAAAAATACTTTGACTCCCCAGCCGTACATCATGTCAGTGGTGACTTCTTTATTCAGCATGGCGATCAACAGCACCAGCAGGCAGGGGCGCAGTACCACCCCCAGACTGCCGCTCATGGCGGTGGCCGCCAGTGCCAGGTTGCGGCGGGCACCCACCCGCCGTAACTCCGCATAAACCACGGCGCCCATGGCGATGATAATGATACCGGAAGCCCCGGTATAAGCGGTGGGCACCGCCATGATCACTACCGCCACAAAGGCCAACAGCTCTGGTGGCAGGCGCCAGGGTTTGAAGATCCGAAAAATGTATTCACCCAGGAAGGTCTGTTTCAGCAGCATACCCACCCAGATGTAAAGACCAATATTCAAAAACAGGAAGGACTGGTCCATGATTTTGTCCACGTACAGCACCATCCCCTGGGGGTTTTCCTCCTGCAGAATAAAAAACCGGGCGGAGCTCAGGGCCATATAGGCGTACAGGGGTACGGACAACAGTGCTTTCCCCAGTGTGCCACCCGGCTGGGCGGTTTTAGGGATAAAAAACAGTTGTGCCAGCGAAACCACTGAGAGGGAGCCAAAACCGATCAGATAGAACCAGCGAATGTGTTCGTTCTGAATCAGAGTGCCGGACTGCCAGCCGTTACTGAGATAACTGTAAGCGGAATAGGTAAGGGCAACGTTGGCAATCAGCTGGGCGGTAATGCCGAAACGATAATCCATCACTGTCTGCATGGGGCGCAGACCGATGTGGTGATGAGTCAGCGTGGCGGTGAGGGCGCAGATAAAAAATACGATCGCCAGGAACACCTGGTTGTAGTCGCGCTGAAACTGCGACAATGCGGAGAGCGCGCGGTCCACTGCCACAAAGCGTTCCACGTTGGCGGTCTTTTGTTGTTTGACCTTGGCGGCTGCGGCGTGCTGCTGTTGACACAGATCGATGCGTTTCTGCAGGGATTCCCGGATGGCGCCCCGATCTATCTCTTCACTGCCGAACATACCGCCAAAAGGATCATCCTGCGCCTCTTGCTGCTTCTGCGCCACCATGCGCCGGACCTCGGCATCAATGTCCACGTTGGGGTCGCAGGCGGGTTCGGGCACATCCAGGCGCAGTATGTGGTAATCGGGCCAGATACTGTTGCCCAGCTTATTGAGTTGGGCATTGAAATTTTCGCCAATACTGAGAAACAACACCCCCAGCAATACAATGAAAACCGGTAGTGAGGACACCCACTCGCGCAGATTACGTCCCAGAAAACTCGTATTCATTTCTCACCACTTTTGTTTGTTATGACACCGCAGCGACACTCACAGGGTCACGAATTATACGGGGGTGAAATAAACTGTGCCACAGATCACAGTTCCGCAATGGCCAATTAATGCGCATTAAAACCGGGCGATCCCGTTGACCGGGCAGTCGACCAAAAAAAGTAGGCCGCCGGTACGCCGGGGGCCTGCCTGATATTCAGCAACAAGTGCTTACTCGCGGTCTTTGGCAGTGCATTCCGCCAGTGACGGGTCTTTCTGGCAGCGGACCTTGCTCAGGAAAGACAGCATTTTCCCGTCGTAGAGTCCGCGGTCCCGCAATGTCAGTCGGGACTGGCGGAACATTTCCATATAGCCTTCCTTGTCTTTCTCCGGCAGATCCAGCCAATAGCTGTCCTTGATACTGGCTTCTGCCTTGTTCACCACTTCCATGGCACGATCGTACTGACTCCAGGCAAATTGTCGGGACTGTTGCCCGAAGTTTTCCGGGAACCGGTCGTGGCGGGCCACCAGCTGAAAAGTGATCTGGATGATGTCGAAATTCACCACCGCGCCGTCGTCACCCAGGCCTTTATAAAGTTCCAAGGCTTCATACGCCACGGCGGGAGCGCCGATGATATCGACACTGCCGTTGTTGAACATGGAGCCGAAATTGGTGAGGGACACGGAAACCGGCGATGCCCCCACCGACTCAATCATAATGGCCTGGGCCTTATCGAAGTCCATGGCGGCAAACTTTTTACCGGCCAGCTCGCCCACGGTGTCAATGGAGCGGTCATTGGTAAACAGGTAGGCCGCGCCACCGGGCAGAATACCCACCACTTCGTAGTCGCCCTGAGTCATCAGCTTGGCCAGCTTGGGGTCTGCCAGATACTGCAACACGGTGCGCATATGTTCTTCGGTGGGGATGGCGCCGATGGAATCCAGCGTGCCAGTAAAGGAATTGAATTCCCGGGCCCGCAGGCCGGTGATTTCCGCGACGTCACAGGCGCCGGATTTCAGATCCTCCGCTGCGATTTTCTCGTCGGTGTAGACTTTCATCTCAAAATCAATACCCCATTTAATCGCTTCCAGTCGATAGTCTTCCATCTGGGTGGCAATGGGGCCTGACTTGCCGACAATATCCCATACACAGAGGGTGCGCTTGATCAGGTCGGCGGAGACGGCGGCGTTACTGGCCAGCAACAGGATGCCGGCGATAACGGGGCTTAAGCAAGATCGCATCAGTTTTTTCATAGCTTCATCCGGAAATACAATTGTTGTAATTGGTTTGACATCACAAATCCGCAGGTGATCCCGGGAGTGGGATCACAGCAGCTCGTCCAACAGGTTCTGGTCCAGTTCGGGTTCTGCTTTTTTATCGTCCCAGAATGTCCCGTAGGCGCCGATGGGGGTGCGGTGGCCGGTGTTTTCCGACCACAGCCGGTCGGACATTTCCAACAGCAGATCCGCTGCCAGCACGTCCATCATACGGTATTCACGACTGGGGGCCGTGGAATTTATCGATTTTGCATGTTGGCGAATGACGGTGCGCACCCGGGACGTGTTGTTGTCGTTGTAGGCGACAAGACCATCCAGCGCCGAAGGCAGACGCACACCTTCCTGCATGCCCAGCTCCCGGGCTTTGGCCAGCTCCTCCCAGGGATCCACGCCCTTGGGAGCCACCCCCGGTATAATTGTCCAAAGCGCGGCGCGAATGGCTTTGGGCAGTCCCCACCACTGTTTGTTGTGTTCCGGATCGTCCAGACAGGCCATGCCGCGTTCCGCTTTGGGCGCCACGTTGAAGGGAACACCCACCGTCATGTTGGCCTGCACATCCGCCAGTGCCGCCTGCAATCCGGATACGGAACCCAGCATCCATACCAGTTGTTCAAAATCATTATCAAACATGGGGCACTCATCGCCGGGTTCGCCCAGCGCTCTCACCAGCGCCTGATAGCTGCCGTAATAACGGGCGGCGGCAATGGCAAACCAACGTTTGGACTGGATGCGGGCATCCTGGGCCTGAGTGATGCGTTGCTCACCGGCAAAGCGGATGTAGTCCAGTTCGTGCTGGAAGGCACGCTGCCCCGCACAGACACCGCCCACCAGTCCCAGCAGAACCTCCAGTTGGTCCGGCGGGGTGGCCACGGTGGCAAACGACGCAATCAACGGCGTCAGTGCTTCGCCACTGGCGCAGGCAATCTGGGCATCTTCCGTGGTGAGCAGGTATGGCACTATAACGTCCTCACCGATGTTGGTCATGGTGTCCCCGGCGACTTTATAGATTGCGGCGGAACAACCGCTTAATACTACTATTGCAGAAGCAACGGCAATCGTTGCCAGCTTTTTGGCCAGACGACCGGAAAAACTGAAGTGCATGAGTGGCTCCCTGAGAATTATTATTTTGATGGTGCGCTGGCGGTTGCCTTTCTTAGTATAGAACCTGGTCCAGAACGCCTAAACGCCTATACGGTACCTTGCCGTTACCCGGTAGGCAAGTTTCTGTCTATAAACAACGATCTAAATTTACACAATAAAACAAACCGCAAGCTCAGATTGAGCAGAGTATAAAAATCCCGGAGCGCTGTATACGAGACCCCACCGCCAGCAGGTCCCTTCGCACCCTAACGTGCCCGGTGGAGCGGCCCCACGTGGCGTCGGTTCCCCGAAAGCGGCATTCGTTGGTGTAGAATAGGGCCCCCTTCCCTGGCAACTGGTGAATCCCGACTCAATGTTAAGCGACCCCGTCAAACAGGAAATTCAAACCGCTTACCGTCAGTTTCTGGAGCGCAAGGGTATCAAGCCCCGTTACGGTCAACGTTTGATGATTGCCGCGGTGGCCAATGGCCTGGCGGCGGTGGCCATGGATGCCGACGGCAAGCGCAGCGGCGGCGGTCAGGTTACTGTCATTGAAGCCGGTACCGGCACCGGTAAGACCCTGGCGTATCTGCTGGGGGTGATGCCGGTCGCGAAAGCGCTGGGTAAAAAAGTGGTGCTGGCCACGGCGACGGTAGCCTTGCAGGACCAGGTCATCAACAAGGATATTCCCGAAGTGTTGCGCCATGCGGGCCTGGATTTCAGTTATGCCCTGGCCAAGGGCCGGGGCCGTTATTTATGCCTGAGTAAACTGGATCGCCTGCTGACACCGGGTCAGGACGGCGGCACGCTGTCGCTGTGGGAGGACTATCCGCAGTTCGCTGTCGACAAGGACGAGGCGGAAATTTACCGCCGGATGGACCAGGCAGTGGAGCAGGGTGACTGGAGCGGTGATCGGGACAGCTGGCCGGAGGCCATCGCCGATACCACCTGGCGTCGGGTCACCAATGATCATCGCGGTTGCACCGGCCGGCATTGTGGCTTTTACGAGGATTGTCCGTTTTATCGTTCCCGCAACCACCTGTACCGGGCCGACCTGGTGGTGGCCAATCATGATCTGGTGCTGGCGGATCTGGCCATGGGGGGCGGTATGGTGCTGCCGGCGCCGGAGGACACCATTTACGTGTTTGACGAGGGCCATCACCTGCCCGACAAGGCCCTGAATCATTTTTCCTGCGCCACCCAGGTGCGGGGCGCGCAGAACTGGCTGCAGGAGCTGGGCCGGATGCTGGATTCACTGGTGGAATCCTCCACCGCCGAGGGCATGGCGGCTGCCGTGGCCACTGCGGTGAAGACACTGGCGGCGGAGCTGGGGGAAACCCTGGGCCTGTTAATGACGACCCTGACGCCGCTGGCCGAAGGTCGGCCCGCCACGGACCACGACCATGCCCGTCTGATTCATCGCTTCGAGCAGGGGGTGGTGCCGGAATCCCTGCGCCAGCAGGCCGGTCAGTTGCTGCCGCCATCGCAGGAACTGCTGCGGCAGTTGCAGCTGGTGGTGGACTGGCTGCAGGAGGGTATGGAAGGCAAACGCTCGGATATTGCGCGCCCCGATGCCGAGGCCTGGATGCCGATCCTGTCGGCCCAGTTGGCCCGGGCCGAAGCCATGGCCAGCGTCTGGTATCGTTACCAGACCGGTGACGCCGCCGGCAGCGCACCGGTGGCCCGCTGGCTGAGTTTCACGGAAGGCGCCCAGGGGCTCGACGTGGAACTGGCGGCCTGTCCGGTACTGGCCAGTGACGTGCTGGCCAGTCATCTTTGGTCCCGGGTGTTCGCGGCGGTGGTCACCAGCGCCACGCTCACTGCCCTGGGCCGTTTTGATCGCTTTCAGTTTCGCTCCGGGGTACCGGCGGACAGTCATTTCAGCATGGTGCCCAGCCCATTCGATTACGCCGCCTGTGGCCGGGTGAGGGTGCCGGAGCTGGCCTGCGATCCCACCGACAGTGAGCAGCATGTCGCGCAACTGGCCCGGTTTTTGGAGCAGTGCTGGCAGCGGCAGCTGGGCACCCTGGTGTTGTTCAGTTCCCGTAAACAGATGGCAGGCGTCCTGGAGCGGGTGAGTGATCCGCTCAGTGCCCGGGTGCTGGCGCAAGGGCAGCAGGGCAAAGCGGAGATGGTACGCTTGCACAAATCCCGTATTGATGCCGGCGAATCCAGTGTGCTGTTTGGCCTGGCCAGTTTTGCCGAGGGGGTGGATCTGCCGGGGGAATACTGCCGCTGTGTAGTGATTGCCCGGTTGCCCTTTGCCGTGCCCGAGGACCCGGTGGATGCCACCCTGGCGGAATGGTTGCAAACCCAGGGGCGCAATTCGTTTATGGAAATCACGGTACCGGATGCCGCCCTTCGCCTGAAGCAGGCGGTCGGCCGGTTATTACGCAGCGAAACGGATGTGGGTGAAATTGTTATTTTTGACCGGCGTATTCTTACCCGACGCTATGGACGTCAGTTGCTGCAGAGCCTGCCGCCCTTTCCTTTGGTGCGCGAGTGAAGCCTCTGGTGCGCGAGTGAGCCCCTGATCCCGGTTTGAGATCGTCCCCAATTGCTGTGGGAAACTGCCTCCCCTCACGGCTATAGCACAAAATCGGGGCTTTGCAAGAATCCGGGTTTTCCACAAAAATTGTGGATATCTCTGTGCATAAACCCTGTAAAAGTTCACCCAAAGGGCATCACCACGTGGTTGGCCACAGTTCGGTTAAAAATTGAACTGAAGCACATTATCTTCTTAAATATCAATGAGATAAGAAATTGAAACCGCAATGGATTTTTTTCTGACTGAATTTTGACGCCATGGTCAACCGCGCTTGACGGATTGTTGGTAACTACGGGACCACCCCACTGGAAAACAGGGCGGCCCGGGGCTCACTGGTAGGTTTCTAAAACGGCGCTCATCCGGGGGGAGGGGTTTACCATCTGGAAGCCGGCGTCGTACAGTTGATTGGCGGCGTCACCCTGACACCAGCGGCACTGTACTTCCACATCCACGGTGGACAGTTCGTCCAGGCTGGACACATCTTCAATTTCCAGCCGGTAAAGACCGTCCTTTTCCATGGGGCGATCACTGGTGATCAACACGCCGTGGCGGGAGATGTCCACTACGTGGCCAAACAAATTGTTGGTGTCGGGCTCGAACACCCGCAGGTAGTAAATGAGGTGAGTTCTGGGTTCCCTGCGCTTCTCGTCCATGCTGCATACTCCCTGCGGGTGGATTAACGGGGGGCGGAATGGCCCTGACTGGTTTAAAAATAGCCCGAGCGCTGATCCGGGTCAAACGCTAACCGTTCCGGCTTGCCTGAGGGCGGTAAGGCGTATACATTGCGGAGCTTGGTTTTTACTGTATTGCGACCTAAGTTTTTTTGGGAGATTGCCGGTTTGATTCGGTGTTTGCCCCCGGGGCCGCTGCTGATATGGCTGTTGCTGCTGGTACCCGGCCCGGCCTGGGCTGGGGTGGATACCGGCAGGATGGTGGACGTGGCGTCCATGAGCGAGCATATGAATCTGTCTGCCGATCTGGACTATGTGGAACAGAGCCAACGGGTCTTCACGCTGGAGGACCTGCTGGCGGACCAGCAGGCCGGTGATATTCCGTGGGTACAGAACCGTCCCCAGTCCCTGGGCTTTGGATTCGACACCAATACCTTCTGGTTTCGCCTGAGAGTGACCAATTCCGCCGCCCTGCCCCTGGCCCGGCTGCTGGAAATTGGAAATCCGGTGCTGGACGAAGTGTTGTTTTACCAGGTGTCAGCCAGCGGCGAAATTCTCAATACTGCCAGAACCGGCGACCAGAACCCGGCCGCTGACCGGCCTTTCTTTCATCACAATCTGGTGTTGCCTTTTACCGTGCCGGCCGGCGCCACTCAGTTTCTGTATTTTCGGGTGACCACCGGTGGTTCCCTGGAGTTTCCACTGACACTGTGGAAACCCGATGCGTTTCAGGACCGGGATCAGGCAAAGCTTTTATTCTTCGGTGCATTGTTCGGGATTCTGGTGGTGATGGGGTTGTACAACTTCTTCGTCTATACCCTGTTCCAGGATCGCAGTATGGTTTACTACTCGGCGTTTTCCCTCAGCCTGTTGATGTTTCTGGCCACTATCCACGGCTTTACCGCCCAGTATCTATGGAGTGAACTCACCTGGGTGAGAGAAAACGCCCTGGTTCTGATCATTCCCATGACCTTGTTCTTTTCGTTGATGTTTTCCCGGCATTTCCTCCAGCTGCAACGATCCCACCCGCGTCTGGATCAGTTGATTCTGGGGTTGGCGGGGCTGTGCATTCTGTTGGTAATGGCGGCGCCCTTTGCCGGCTACCCCGGGCTGATCCGACTTAACGCCGCCATGGTGATTCCCATTTGTCTGGGGGGCATCGTGGTGGGCCTGATGCGTTGGTATAACGGCTACCAGCCGGCCCGCTATTTTGTCATTGCCTGGGGCGCTTTTCTGGCGGCGGTCACCTTTTACGCGCTGTCCAAGTTCGGTCTGTTTGCCCGCACCGGCGCCAGCGATTATCTGGTGCAGATCGGGGCGGTGGTGGAAGCGGTATTGTTTGCTTTTGCCCTGGCGGACCGCATGAATTCGCAACGCAAGGCGTTTCAGGATGCCCAGGCCAATGCCCTGTATTTGCAGCGGGCCGCCAATGAGCGGCTGGAAGCCCGGGTGGCGGAACGCACCGGGGAGGTGGAGCAGGCCATGGCCGAGCTGGAAACCGTGAACCAGCAATTGCAGGCCCTGACCATGCAGGATGGTCTCACCGGCATTCGCAACCGCCGCTATTTCAATGAGCGGCTGGAGGCGGAATGGCAACGGGCGTTACGGAACCGGGACACCATCGCCTTGTTGTTGATTGATATTGATTTCTTCAAGGACTTCAATGACCGCTACGGCCATCTGCTGGGGGACGAGTGCCTGAGAGCGGTGGCCCACCTGATCGCCGCCACCCTGACCCGGCCTTCCGACGCGGTGGCCCGTTATGGGGGTGAGGAATTTGCCGTGGTGCTGCCGGAAACCGATCTTGAAGGCGCAGTGCATGTGGCCGAGAACATTCGCCTGGCGGTGGAACAGGCCACCCTGGTGGCGGAAAACCCGTCGCTGCAGGTGACCGTCAGTATCGGCGCGGCCGCCCGGGTGCCGCAGGCAGACGAACCGGCCCAAACCCTGGTTGCGGTGGCCGATCAGGCGTTGTACGTGGCCAAATCCGCCGGCCGTAACTGCACCCGGGTGGTGGGTGCGGAAGCGCCGCGCTAATTGTAGCCCAGCACGAAACAGCGGCTCAGCTCTTTCTCCAGAGCCCGGCCATAGCGCTGTTTGGCTTTCATGAAATGTCCCAGTGCGCGTTCAGTCCGGCGCTTGGTAGCGGAGGGCTCAGCCTGCTGGGTCGGGGTGCTGCTGGTTGTGGTTTTGGGTCGCTGTTGGCTCATCACGAATCTCCCGATCGGATCGCTCCTGTTGGTTCCGATCTTCCTGCATCAATAGAGTTTTATTATTTTTTTTCGTACTTTCACTATCCCGCAAAGGCAGGTCAGGGGCAATATTGCAGTCGTAACAAGATGCGACAATTCCTTGCGAATTGTGGCGTTTCTGTGGCTGGTGACGGCCGCGGATCAGGCTGGGGAAGTGGCGAACTTTTCCCGGATCATGCAGCCAATGCGCACTCGTTTGCAGGGATCATCGGGAATGGTGCCAAGCGCCTGGGCGTGACGCAGAACCGGCTCCAGCCCCTGGTGATTGGCGATCTGGATGGCCAGCCCCGGCCGGGCATTCAATTCTAGCATCATGGGGCCCTGGTCCTGGTCCAGCACCAGGTCCACCCCCAGATAACCCAGCGGCGCCAGTTCAAAACAGGTGGCCGCCATTTCCAGCATTTGTTGCCAGCGGGGAATGTCGATGCCGGCGATGGGCACCCCGGTATCGGGATGACTGCTCACCGGGCGTGAGTTCATTACACCGAAATGAGTGCGGCCGGTGCGGAAATCAATGCCGGCTCCCACCGCCCCCTGGTGCAGGTTGGCGCGGCCATCGGACTGGCGGGTGGGCAGCCGGATCATACCGAACAGCGGAATGCCGCGAAACACAATCAGTCGGATATCCGGCACCCCTTTGTAAGACACTTCGTTAAAGCACGGGTCATGACGCACCCGGTACTCGATGATGGCGCTGTCAGTGTCACCACCCAGACTGTACATACCGCTGAGAATGTTGGACATGTGATGCTTGATGTCCTCCAGGGAAATAACACTGTCATTGGCTTTGCGGAACTGGCCGCTGGCGGTTTTACCGGCGATCACCAGGATGCCGTTGCCACCGCTGCCATTGGCGGGCTTGATCACGAATTCCCGATAGGAGGCCAGCAGGTTGTGAAGATGGGCGGTCTGGTGTTCCAGTTCAATATGACCGTACAGGGGCGGCACCGGAATCCCGCGGGCGATGGCCCGTTGCTTGGTGATGATTTTGTTGTCCACCAGGGGATAATACCGGCGCTCGTTATAGGGCATGATGAACTCGGCGTTACGCTGGTTCATCCCCACGATGCCCAGCTCCCGCAGGCGGGTCCAGGGAAACTTCACGGCTTGTCCGCCTCTTTGATCAGACCTCGGAAGCGCCACAATTCCAGTAACCGGTAACCGGTATAGCGCCCTACCAGCAGGGTGATGGCCAAAACGATGAGCAGAGTCTCGGGAAATACAAACACCACATGGGACAGGCCGGGATGGGTCATTACCAGATAACCCAGCACCGCCGCGATCAGGCTGCCGGTACCCAGCTTTAAGGCTTCCTGGGAGCCGTTTTCCTCCCACACAATGGACATGCGCTCAATGGTCATGGCCAGGATCACCACCGGAAACAGCGCCACGGAAAGGCCACGTTCCAGCTCCAGTTGCACACTGACGATGCTGAACAGGGCAATCAACAGGATCACGATGGTCAACACCGCCGCCAGTCTGGGCACCAGCAACAATTTGAGCTTCTCCAGATACAGGCGCAGGGCCAGCCCCAGAATCACCAGCATGGTGAACATGATCACCCCCCACAGCAGGGAGGTTTCACGGAACGCCAGCGCAATCAATACCGGCATAAAGGTGCCGAAGGTGGCCAGCCCCACCAGGTTGCGCAGCAACACAATGACCAGTGCCCCCAGGGGGACCATCAGAATGATGCGGTACACGTTCTGGGTTTGTACCGGTAGCGCAAACAGGGAGAAGTCCATCAGCCGGGAATCGGTTTGCCGCGCCCACTGCTCCGCAATCGACACCTGAGACAGGGCGTGGCGGGAAATGGAGAAATCAACCTCCGCCGGTGTACCGCCGCTGACGGTCACCAACGGGTCATCGCCGGTGCGCCACACCAGCACATCGTCACTAAAGCCCTGGGCCCCGGTGACCGGGTTGAAGGCAATCCATTGAAAATCATTGTGCACTTCAATCCAGGGGACCAGGGAGCCGTGTTTCACCAGATCCTGCAGCGGCAGCACATAAACAATCCGCGCCGGGATCCGGGCGCCCGCCAGAATGCGCACCAGCTGGCGCACCCATTCGGCGGAACCGTGGCCGCTTTTGTTGATCAGGGAGATATTCTGGTCCGGCTGCGAGGTGTTGAGGCGCAACAGCAGCTCCCGGGTGAAAGTGGCCACGTCGGCGGAGTGGGACCGCACCTCGTCCAGCAGCGCCATCACCGCCGATCCCAGGGGCTCTTCGTATTCCGGCACCGGAGGATAAGCCGGGCGGGGTGTGGTGCGCGGCCCGGTGGAATCGCTGCTCTGCACGAACTCCATGCGGTAGTACAGCACCTGCTTGCCTTTGGCGCGTCGCACCGCCCACAGGGCCTGGCGGTTGAGGCCGTCGGCTTCCGTGGCCAAACCATAGTTGCTGGAGATAAAGTCTTCGTTGAGTTTGATAAAGCCCGGCGGACTACGGGGAATGTAAAACTGCACTTTCACCGGCCCGCCATTGGCGCGGAACTGCAGCTTGGCCTCCACGGTCCAGACTTCGGATTGTTGGGCGGGTTGTAGGGGCAGTCCCAGACGTTTGTGTTTGTAATACACCGCCCCGACGGCCAGGGCGGTGAGCACCAGTGCAATGACACTGATTTTTGAGATTTTCATTGGTCGTCGTCGGTATTGTTTTCGTGTTCCTCAGCGGGCTCGTCAGCGGCCTCTGCCTGGGCGTTGTCCTCGTCCTCCCGGCGTGGCACAGTGCGGGTGCGGAGGAAGGTGTTGCCGGGATCGACAATGGCCACATCCTTCAAAAACCGACGCCCCAGTAACACCGGATACAGAAACTTGCGGCGATCCGCCAGGGTGAATTCCACCTCGTACTGCTTGCCCGCCAGTTCAATGGGCAGCATCACCACCGGACGCTCCATGCTGGGCCGCTTGTGACGTTTGATCAGCACGCTGCGGGTCAGTGGGGCTTCCAGGGTGATGACATCCTTGCGTTTGGCGGATTGGTATTCCTCGTCCTTGAGCCGGGTTTCACTGGAAAAATGAAACCGTACCCAGGGCTCGCCATCGCGCTCGAAGTGCTCGATGTCGCGGGCATGAATGGAACTGGTCTTGGCGCCAGTGTCCAGTTTGGCTTTGGCCTTAAGCCCATCGGGCAGTACGTAGATATTTTCTATCCATCCCAGGATGATTTTTTCGCTGATATCGGAGTCGGCCATAGCATTGTTGATGGTGATCGCGGTGAGTAACAATAGCCCCCACAGGAGCCGGCGGCTGATAATCGCTGAATACTGCATGGTAATGAGTCGGTCGTTCCTTCGTCTCGTGCCCCGGTTGGCAAACCCGATTGTAATGGTACAGCCCTGCAACTGCACCACCTATCGTTAGCTCCGGGTCACAATTTTGCGGAAGGTGAGATTGATCCGCGGCTGCGCCGGCTGGCGGGCCTTGGGAATCTGGTGCAGCCAGTGATGTTGCAGCGCGCCTTTCATGATCAGCAGATCACCGGAGCGCAGCTCCAGCGCCAGCTTGCGCTCCGGATGCTGGCGGTGCTTGAGCTGAAAGGTGCGCTCACCACCCAGGGACAGGGAGGCAATCACCGGGTTGGTGCCCAGCTCCGGCTCATTATCGGCATGCCAGCCCACACTGTCCCGCTCATGGCGGTACAGATTGGCCAGCAGGCTGTTGAAACGGGCGCCACTGTAGTCCTCGAGCTGTTCCCTGACCCGGCTCAGGGTGGCGCTCCAGGGGGTCGGCTCCAGGGTCAGGCCGGAGTAGGTATAAGTCAGGCCGGGGTCGCCAAACCAGGCCTGCAGACGGGGGATCGGCGTGTCCCGGCCGGCTATGCGGATACTGTCCTGGCGCCAGGGAATCTCCTCCTGCAGGCGGCTGTACAGCTGTAGCGCCGTATCCGGGTCGTAGAAATGCCGGGCCCAGAGGATGTCACCGTCCTCCAGCTCAATCAGTTCCACACTCTGGAGCGGTACCTCATCGAAGATAAACAGATCGTTCTGGCTCATACGCCGCCCCTTTGCCATGCCTGAAACTCGATGCTACAGGGGGGTGGCCCGGGCCGCAACCGCCGCGGCCCTTAGCCGATGGTGACCATGATCCGCAGACCGTCCAGATGTTGCCGGCAGTTATTGCGCAACAGTTTTTCCCCCTGCTGTCGGCGCTGCTCCAGCTGCGCCAGAGCCTCGGTGCCGGCGCTATCCCCCAGCAATGCCTGCAATCGCTGCTGTTCCCGCTCCCAGTGGTGCCGGTGGCGCTCCAGGGCTTGCTCCGCCAGGGCCTGGGTGCGTGCCTGCGCCTGCTGTTCCGCCTGTTGCAGCAGTTCCAGTACCGGCTCCTGCACTTCTTTCAGCAACGGCGTGATCAGTTCCCCTTTCACCCGCTTGAGTTGCTTGTCCAGCGCCTCGGTAGTGACCGCGCTGCCAATATCCCGGCCCTTTTGATCCAGCAGCAGCCGCACCGGGGTGGCGGGCAGCCATTGACTCAGTTGCAGCTCCGCCGGCGCCTGACATTCCACAATATAAAGCGCCTCCAGCAGGATGGTGCCTTCCCGGATCTGTTTGTTTTTCAGCAGGCTCATGACCGAACTGCCCCGGCCGCTGGTGATGATCAGGTCCATGGCATTGCGCACCAGGGGGTGATCCCAGCTGAGAAACTCCAGGTCTTCCCGGGATAGCGCCAGGGGCCGGTGAAAGGTGGCGCTGAAGCCGTCGTCCGGCAGGTTGGGAAACTGGCTTTGTTCTCCGCCGGTGCCGGGCCGGATCAGTATGGAATGCGGTGACAGCGGCTCCTCGTCGATGTTGTAGGCCTCGAACACCTGCTCCAGATAACTCACCAGCTCCGGATCTTCGTCGCTGTCGCGCACTGCCTGCAGCAGCGGTGCCACCTGCTGGTCGCCCTGTGAATGCAGTTCCAGCAGGCGGTTGCGGCCGTGAACAAAGCGCTGGTGCAGTTCCTCTATGTGCTGTCGGGTTTTGCTCAGCAGCGCATCCAGCCCGTCATCCTGCCGTTGCAGCGTGGCCAGAAAATCTTCCCACAGGGACTCAAATACCACACTGTGGGAGGCTTCGGTGCGGGTAAAGGCCTGGAAACCGCGGTCGTACCAGGTCAGCAGATCCTGCTGCAGGGTGCCCGTCAGATAGGGCGCATAGATTTCGATATCATGCTGCTGGCCAATGCGGTCCAGGCGACCGATACGCTGCTCCAGCAGGTCAATACTCTGCGGCAGGTCGAACATCACCAGCCGGTGACAAAACTGAAAATTGCGCCCTTCGCTGCCAATCTCGGAACAGATCAGGGCCTGGGCGGCGTCCTCTTCAGCGGCGAACCAGGCGGCGCTGCGGTCACGTTCGATCAGGGTCAGTTCCTCGTGAAAGGCACTGCAGGCGATGCCGCCCTTGAACTGCAGATGGGCCTGCAGGGCACAGGCGGTGTTCCGGTGGTGACAGATCACCAGAAATTTTTCGGTACGCTGCTGCTTCAGCAGTTCCAGCAACCAGCCCACCCGGGGGTCCTCCGTCAGCCACTGGGTTTCGGGGAACCGGGTTTCCGGGTACAGCTGTTGCTCCAGCTCCGGGGGCAGGCTGGTGTAAGCCAGGGGGGCCGGCAGGGGTACCGGGGTCAGGTGCCGTTGGGGAAAGCCGCTGATGCCGGCGCGGGTGTTGCGGAACAGGGCACGGCCGGTGCCCTGTTGATCCAGTAGCCGGTGTGCCAGTTCGGTGGCGGCGCCGGCGGGGGCCCGGTGGGTTTCCAGTTGGGCGATCAATTGCTGACTGGAGGGGTCGCCAAGCAGGGTTTTCAGCTCGTTCAGCTGCGCCGGCTCCAGGGGCTCCTGATCAATCAGCCGTTCTGCGATCAGGGCGACCCGATTAAACGTCGGCTGTTGCTCCAGGAACTGTTCCAGGCTTTGATAACGGTGGGGATCCAGCAGGTGCAGCTGCGCGAAATGACTTTCCGGGCCTTCTTTTTCCGGGGTGGCGGTAAGCAGCAACAGCCCCGCTGCCTGGCGGCTGAAGGCCTCCACCAGTTCATAGGCCGGGCTGGGGGCACCGGGTTCCCAGGCCAGGTGGTGCGCTTCGTCAACAATCAGCAGGTCCCAGGGTGTATCCAGAGCGGCTTGGGCCCAGCGCGGCGCCCGTTGCAGGAACTGGATGGAACAGAGCACCAGCTGCTCGTAACCGAAGGGGTTGTCGGTATCCTGCTGTTCGCACAGGGCCTCACACTGATCCTGATCCAGGACCCGCACTGCCATATTGAAACGGCGCCGCATTTCCACCAGCCATTGATGTACCAGTGAATCCGGCACCAGGATCAGAATTCGCTGCACTTGCCCGGTGATCAGCATGCGGTGGGCGATCAGACCGGCTTCGATGGTTTTGCCCAGCCCCACCTCGTCCGCCAGCATTACCCGTGGCCGGTTTTGCCGGGACACCGTTTCGGCAATATGGAACTGATGGGGGATAGGCTCCACCCGGGGGCCCATAAAACCCTTGGCCGGATGCTGGTCGTAACGGGCTTTCGCCTGCCAGGTTTTCACCCGCAGGCTGAAATTACGGTAGTGGCCGAAGTGGCCCTGCAGCAGTCGTTTCAGGGGCTCCGGCATCCGGCTGCTACCCTGTACCTGGCTTTCACAGAGAATTTTTACTTCACCGGCGTCACTTTCGGCCTCGTAAAACAGCAGACCCTCTTCTTCATGCCGGGTCAGCACCCGGTAATGGGTGCCGTCTTCGGTTTCCACCATATCCCGGGGGTGAAATTCCAGTCGGGTGAGAGGGGCGTTGGCGCGGGAATATTGCCGCAGGTCTTCGGCGGCGGGGAAAAACAGAGTAACAGTACGCTCATCCACCTGGGTTACGATGCCGATCCCCAGCTCGGTCTCCGCGGTATTGGACCAACGTTGGCCGACATGAAACAACTGCTCATTCATGGTACTGACGCTCTCCCAGTGTCTGTCAGGAGCCGTATTTTACCAAACTCAATGGCGGATTTCAGAGCAGTCGACTTTACAACACGCCTTCCCAGAGTTCCGCGGAGTCGGCAAAGGGGTCCGTCTGCACCCCGGACTGCCGGTCAAAGCACATGACCTGGCGGGATTCGTCGTCGAATGCGGGCCATTTGCCCACTTCGTCGGTGCTGGGGTCGCCGGAGCGGGCGAACGCAATCCAGCAATTCTGCACCCGATCGCTGAGCTTGCCCGCACCCGGGTCAGCGCCACAGAGAAATTGGCCGGCGGGATGTTCAGTGCAGCCGAACACCAGGGGAATGTCACTGGCGTGACAGGCGCCGAAGCCGCCCTGGTCCCAGTTGAACTGAAACATGTAGATCCGGTCGCTGTGTTCGCTCTGGGCCTCGGCAATA
This sequence comes from Pseudomonadales bacterium, assembly GCA_002701845.1. Lineage (GTDB taxonomy): Bacteria > Pseudomonadota > Gammaproteobacteria > Pseudomonadales > Ketobacteraceae > Ketobacter. The sequence goes on along the minus strand of NZXG01000011.1, from coordinate 41,540 downwards.
CGTAATGACGGTATGCGGAACATGCGGTCGCTCTCGTAGGCGCTGTAAATCGCCGCCAGATCGACGCCGTCCCCCTGACGCTGTACCACTTTTTCATAGAGGTTGGCCGCCCGTTCACCCATGCCCGGCAGCGTGGTCTCCAACAGCTTGATAAGATCGGATTTTTCCAGATCCTGGATCTGGCTGCTGGTGAAGACCCCCTCGCCGGAGGGCAGGTTGACGAACAGCTTCCACTCGTCCCGGGTGCAACCCACCATGATCGGGCAGTCCCTGGCGCGCCCCCCCTGCAGCGCGGCCAGTGGTGTTTGTGGCAGCAGCTCGCCGTCCACCACCGGCACCAGGGTCATGCCGGTCTGCATCACCGGCTGGCTGTACGGGCCCCGATCAAACCAGTGTCGGGTGAGTCTGCGCTGGGCACTGAGAATTTGATCCACCGGGAGCTGCCACAATTGCTCCGCCTGGTCCGGACGCACCCCGGCATACTCCAGAAACCGCGCCGCCAGTTCCGTGGCCGCCGCCGGCGACTGTACCTGATCGGCGCCTCCGCTCTGCAAAATGGCCCGCTGAAACAGTCCTGTGGCCGCGGGACACGCCAGCAGGGCGGCAATGGACATGGCGCCGGCGGATTCCCCGAACAGGGTCACCGCATCGGGGTTGCCGCCAAATGCGGCGATATTGCGCTGCACCCAGCGCAAGGCCTCGATCTGATCCAGCAGGCCGTTGTTGGCACTGACTCCGTGGTGGTCCTCCAGCAGTTGGTTGAGATACAGAAAACCCAGGGCGCCCAGGCGATAATTGACAGAGACCACCACCACGTCGCCACTCATGGCCAGTTTATGGCCGTGATATATAATCTGCGACGAAGAGCCGGTGAGATAACCACCGCCATGAATCCACACCATCACCGGCCGTTGCCGTTGGTCGCAGGCGGGGGTCCAGATATTGAGATAAAGGCAGTCTTCGCTGGTGTGATTGATCCCGAACAGCGGGATCTTGTCCTGGGGGGCGGCATCGCCAAAGCGTGCCGCCTGCAGTGGTTCATCCAGGGGCAGCAGGGGGGCCGGTGGCTTGAACCGCCCTACGCCAATGGGTGGCTCGGCGTAGGGGATACCCCGGAATTCCTGATAGCCCTGCCGTTGCAGGCCAATGATTTCCCCGCAGTCTGTTGTGACCTTAACCGCTGCAGTACCTTTACCCGCCGTGTCCTGAGCCATGCAATAGCGCCTTCCGTTGTTCAGTATCATCAACCGCCTGGCGGCTGTGGCAGCCGTCAAGGATATCGTAAATATCACCATGAATGGGTGAAATCGGCAGTATCTGCCCGGAAAATGGCGGATCTGCCCTTTTCGCCCGGTGGTGTCGGCCTCCTACAATAGTCACTTCACTGACGACTGCCGAGTGCCCCACATGACAAGCCATCAAGCCTCTTCCGTTGCCACCCTGTTGCGTCCGTTCCAGTGTCAGAGCCTGACCCTGCGCAATCGTATCGTGATGGCCCCCATGACCCGGAACATGTGCCCGGACTACGTGCCCACCGATGAAGTGGTAGCATACTATCGACGTCGGGCGGAGAACAATGTGGGCCTGATCATTACGGAAGGGACCACCATCGGTCAAGTGGCGGCCAATGGTTACGAGGGTGTACCCGCCTTCCATGGCGACGCCGCTCTGGCGGGCTGGAAACGGGTGGTGGACGCGGTGCATGAAGCCGGGGGCAAGATTGCCCCTCAGCTGTGGCATGTGGGCGCAGTACGACGTCCCGGTATCGGTCCCGACCCTGAAGTGCCGGGGATGGGCCCTTCGGGGATCACCTCCGCCGGCAAGCGCAAGGCCCATGTGCTGAGCGAACAGGAGATTCAAGACTGCATCGATGCCTACGCGCAGGCGGCCGCCGATGCGGAGGCATTGGGGTTTGATGGTCTGGAACTCCATGGCGCCCACGGTTACCTGATCGACCAGTTCTTCTGGGCCGTGACCAATGAGCGCCAGGACCAGTGGGGTGGCTCGTTTGCCAACCGCAGTCGGTTTGCGGTGGAGGTGGTGAAAGCCGTGCGGGCCAGGGTCAGTGCGGACTTTCCGGTTATTTTCCGTTTTTCGCAGTGGAAGTTGCAGGACTACAGCGCCCGCCTGGTACAGACGCCTGCGGAGCTGGAGCAGTTTCTGGCGCCATTGGTGGACGCCGGCGTGGATCTGTTTCATGCCAGTACCCGACGTTTCTGGGAACCGGAGTTCGAGGGCTCCTCTCTGAATCTGGCAGGCTGGACCCGTAAGCTCAGTGGCCGTCCCACCATTTCCGTGGGCAGCGTCGGGCTCAATGTGGATTTTCTGGACGGTACGCTGGGCGCCAATCCGCTGGATGATATCGGCCGGCGGGGGCTGGAAGATCTGTTGGAGCGAATGCAGCGCGACGAATTCGATTTGATCGCCGTGGGTCGGGCACTGCTGCAGGACCCCGAATGGGTGGTGAAGGTGGAGCAGGGCCGGTTCGACGAACTGCACAACTTTGAGCGGTCGGCCCTGGCCAGATTGTACTGAAGATCAGCGGCCGCCCGGCGACCCCAAACCGGTGTCGGCGACCGCGGATCAACCATGGGCCCAGGCGCCGAATCCGGGGCATGAAAAATACTGACCTGGTGATGATAGCGGCCAATAATTGCGTGATTTATTGCGCAAAATTTCAAAAAACTCAGTTAGTCTGCTATAAATTAATGAATCTTTTTATAGCGACTATCTGCCTGTTTTTTCTTTTTGATTCAGATTATTGGCCTGCTTGGATAGACACACGATGAATCTGCGACGAATTCTGATCACTGGGTGCGTCACTCTGATGTTGGGCTCCACCGCGCTGGCGGCGGGGGAGTACATCGGTGAGCGTAACGCCTTCAACCGATTCCACGGACAGGGTACCTACAAATACACCAACGGTAATGTTTACGAGGGTGAATGGGTGGATGGTCGCAAAAGCGGCCAGGGAACCCAGACCTGGGCCAATGGCGAAAAGTACACCGGGGCCTGGAGCAACAATCGGGAACACGGCCAGGGCACCAAAACCTGGCCCAATGGTGATTCCTACACCGGCGAGTGGCTGCAGGGCAAAATGAGTGGCCAGGGCACCTATAAATGGGCCAACGGCGACACCTATACCGGCGGTTTTATTGCGGACCAGAAGCAGGGGCAGGGGGTGTTCGTGGATGCGGACACCGGCATTCGCTACGCCGGCACCTGGCAGGATGACAAGCGCCAGGGCGAGTTCACCGTCACCATGAAAAACGGCAATGTGGCCCGTGGGGTGTGGAAAAACGATCAGCCACCGGCTCAGGCTTCGGTGGCACTGAGCGGGGGCGAGCTGTATTCCGGTCCGGTACGGGGTGGCTATCTGCCCAACGGTAAGGGCAGTTGCACCAATGACGGCCGCACCACTCCCTGTGAATTCCGCGCCGGAGAAAAGGTGAAAGTGGTGGCCCGGGTGGAGCCCAAACCCAAACCGGTAGCGCCGCCGGCGCCAAAACCGGTGGCCAAGCCCCTGGAGGAGCCCAAACCGGTGCCCTTTAAGGCGGTGGCCGATGCCGGAGCCACCACCGGGGCCGCCAACCCCGCGGGCCGGACTCAAGCACAACCTCAACAGCCCGCTGCCGAGCCGGAACCGGAGGCGCCCAAGGATCCCCGCACCAAACGGGGGGAGCGTCCCGACGGCAGTCAGTTTTTCTTCAAGCACAGTTGGGGTGGTTACAGCGATAATCTCAACAAGCTGGTGGTCAAGCGTGGTATCAATGAATTCGGTGGCATCCAGATCCAGGCCAGTGGTGGCCCGTTTGAGTTGAGCTTCACCCTGGACGAGTACGTGGGCCCCGGCACCTACGAGCTGAAATACTTTAAGGCCTCGGTGCAGCGGCAGGGCGAGGACACCACCTACCGTACCTCCAGTGATGATCCCGGTACCCTCACCGTGCTGCAGGACGGCGACGGCATGTTGATTGGCACCTTTTCCTTTACCGGCTACCCCTATGGCAACCCGGGAGCGGAGAGTCGCACGGTGTCAGAAGGTGAGTTTGCCATTCCCCTGTAAGGGGATCTGGCAGCCTGTCGGCCGCTAAAGCAGTCCGGTAAAAAGCGCCCCTGGGGCGCTTTTTTCTCGCGGTCAGGTAAGGTCAGGGCGGCGGTCAGGCCACCAGCAGCTGCCGGGTGTCCTCCAGTTGGGCCTTGGCTTCCTCCATGATACTGGCCAGAATGCGGGGGTCCTGCTCCCCTGGAAACAGGCGCCGAAACGCCGGCACTTTCACCAGTTTCTTCAGCCGCTCATTATCCAGCATCATATGATGCAAATGGGCGACGATCACCAGGTCGGCGAAATCCGGCTCGCCCTGGTGCTGGTAGCGCCAGTCTTCCGCGTGGGCCGTGGTGGCCACCATTTCCTCATTGAAGCCCCAGCGTTTCAGAATCACCTGCCCCAGTTCCGGTTTCAGGTCCCTGATGGTTTTTTCCAATTGCTGCGGATCCTCAATCAGGCTGGAATACTGGTCCGCATACATCAGAATGGGCACCACGCCTATGTCGTGAATCAGCCCCGCCAGCAAACCCTGATCCGGATCCAGGCCTCTGACGGTCCGCGCCAGCACATAGCAGATGGCGGCAATCTCGATACTGTGTTGCCAGAGGGCGTCCATCCGGCGTTTCAGCACCGGGGCCTCGGCCCTGAACAACTCTTTCACCGTGAAGCTGGTCACCAGTTGTTTGGTGGTCTGCATCCCCAGGCGCACAATCGCCTGGGCGCTGGTTTCGAACTCTTTGGTGCCCCGGAACAAGGGGCTGTTGGCGGCTTTGATCAGCTTGGCGGCAATAGCCGGATCGGTGTTCACCGCCTGGGAAATCTTGCGCGCGCTGTTGGTACCCTCATCGATCATGCGGCGAATGCGCACCGCCACTTCCGGCAGGCTGGGCAGTACCAGCTTGTTGTTGCGCAGGTCGCTGTAGATATCCAGTAGCAGTTGTTTGTCTTCGGGCTGGTCTTCACGCAGCGCCTGGCGCACCGCATAGCTGTCCCCCGGCGCCTGCTGCAGCAGGGACTTGAGAGCAGCTTTGTCCACTTCCAGCACCTGGGCATTGGAATGGGCCTTGATGCTGACATTGCGGGGCCGCTCCGGGGCCACCGGTCCCAGTGAATCGGGGCCACCGGCCACCAGGGTTTTCAGGCCACCGGCGGGGGCCACCAGATCCAGTTCACCGGCCAGCAGATAGTATTCCACCGGGTCGGTGGCACCGGCCTGGGTCAGTAGATCCCCGGGGTGTAATTGCAGGGTGCGGCTCTGGCTGGCCAACAGAATCAGTTGCTCGTCGCTAAGGTGGCGCAGCAGGTCAAATTGTTTCAGGTGTTCAATGTCCATCGCCGAATACCGGTCACCGCGTCAGATCATAGGGGCGCTCCACCATTGGTGAAGTCGTTACTGCCTTTCAGTATAGAAACAGATGGCGGAAAACGCCCCGTTGCGATGGAGTTTGTGACGCAGTTAGATATAGGGCTCCAGAATCTCGCAGCCCTTGAGCTCCGCCCCCAGCACGGACATGAAGGTGTAGGCCCCCATGATCTTGCGCACCAGGAACATCAGCTCCCGGGGCGGAATGGTGAAGTGACGGTTGGCGCTGGCGGCGGAGAGCCCGGCTTTCATGCTGAGGCGGGCCGGCAGGTTGCTTTCCGCCCACTTGTATTCGTTGTTCTCCGTGAGCAGAAAATCCGGCGGCGGGAACTTTTCGGGATCGGCAAAGGGCTCGATGGCCATAAAGCACAGTTGCACCAGACCCCGCTTGGCGCTCTGAGGCGTTTCCGGGCGGAACAAACGCAGTGACTCCAGCCCCTGCAGCAGCATCTCTTCATCGTGGAGATAGGCGGCGCGCACGATCTGCCGCCCGGGCTCCAGGGTGGCGGGGGAGAATTCCCGCACCGCGCCAAAATCGATCAGCACCACCCGGTCCGGTTCATCTTCACCGTCTCCCAGGCGCACGAAATAGTTACCGAAGTTGGGGTCGGTCTGCATTTCCCCCCATTCGAACACTTCTTTCCAGCACAACTCCAGGGCGTTGCGGCAGATCCGGTTGCGGCGCGCCTGGGGCAGTGCCTTGGTTTCCGGAGCATCAATGTCCAGGCCACCCTCATACGAGGTGGCGATGACCCGTTTGCTGCAGAACTGGTCGTAGATCCGGGGCACGATAAAGCGGGGGTCGTCCGCCAGCCGCTGGTGAAACAGCTTGGTTTTGTCCCGTTCGTGCTCGTAATCCACTTCCCGGTACATCATCTCCCGAATTTCCTGGAACCAGGTTTTGAATTCCTCGGTGATGGGCACAATCTTCAGCATCCGCAGCAGGGTTTCCACGGCCCCCAGGTCGCTGTCCACGGCCTCGGCTACCCCCGGGTACTGAATTTTCAGGCAGATCTCCTCACCGGTGGCCTTGATCACCGCCTTATGCACCTGGCCGATGGAGGCGGCGCCCAGTGGCTCCTCCTCGATTTCCAGCAGTGCCAGCCGCTCCGGTCCCAGTTCGTCCTCCAGCTCCTCGTAGATGGTGGTCCACTCCAGGGCGGTAGTGTCGTCCTCCAGGGTATGCAGGGCCTCGGTGACCTCCACCGGCAGAAAGTGCTCGCCATAGAGGGCCATCATCTGGCCGATCTTGACAATGCTGCCCTTGAGCTTACCAATCTCGTCCGCCAGATAATGGGCCTGGCGTGACAGAATGTCTTTCTGGCGCTGAGTCCGGTGCTCCTTGGTGCTGAACATGTTGCCGGCGGACTGGGCCGCCAGCCGGGTGCCTGCCACCAGTCCCGCCCGGGCCATGCTGAAACGGCGCTCGAAGGCCCCGGTCTTTACCCGTTTGAGCGTGGTCTTCGTCTTTTCAGGCTTTGAATGCTTTGCCATTAAACACCTTAGGTCTGTGGATACCCCCCGGTACCTGCCCATCGCCGGAACCAAACCCGGGCCGGGCAATCACAGGATGGCGGGTGATGGTAACGCAAATTCCGCCCGATTACATTTGCCCGATGGCGCCGGGCCGATGCCACACGGGGCACGGCTTGCTCTGGGGTGGGCGGCCCGGTTACATTTTAACGATAACCCGCAGCGGAGGAATCGAGTTGGCGCAAGACGATAACGACAAGGTGGTGGAACTGGCTCCGGTTCTGGCGCGGGCGGAATACGAACGCAAGGAACAGGCGGCGAAAAAGTTGCGCAAACAGTTCCAACAGGCCATGGGTTGGAACAACCGCCCCAAACCGAAACGCTCCCGGAGCGGCAGGAAGCGCGGTAAGGGCCGGCGGCAGTAGCCGCTCGTGACTCAGCCCGGGGCGGAAAGTCGAAGCGGGCCCGGCTTAGTGGCGCTGCGGGCTGGTGGACCAGACCCCGTTCTGTTGCCGCACCAGCCCATCGGCATCCAGCTTCAGCAAATGGGCCAGCAGTGAGTGTCGGGCCACCGGGTGGAGAAAGCTGGGCACATCGTCGTACACCTGCGCCGTGAGAGCCGCCAGGTCACAGGGTCCGGCCTGGGCCAGGCCGCTTAACACTTTTTGTTCCCGCAGCAGGCGGTGCTGGATCAAGCCTTCAATGATGTCCTGGGGCTGCTCCATCAGATTCCCGTGGGCCGGGGCCAGCCGACGGATGGGCAGGGTCTGCAAGCGGCGTAATGAAGACAGATAGGCTTGCATATCGCCATCCGGCGGGGCAATCACCACCGTGGAGCCTTCCATAATGTGATCCCCGGTAAACAACAGTTGCTCCTGCTCCAGATGAAAACACAGATGATTGCCCGCATGCCCCGGCGTATGCACCGTCCGCAGGGTGAAATCCGCCTCCCGCAGATAATCGCCCTCCTGCCAGGCCTGATCCGGCGCGAAACCGGGATCCTGACCCTGGGCGGCCAGGGGCGGCATGCCCAGCACCAGGGCGCCGGTGGCGTCGCGCAGGGCTCCCGCCGCCGGCGAGTGGTCCAGGTGAGTGTGGGTACAGAGAATCCAGCGGATACTGGCGTGGGCGGCCGCCGCCGCCTCCAGAATGGCGGCGACGTGGGATTCCAGGTTGGGGCCCGGATCGATTACCGCCCATTGATCCCCGCCCACCAGGTACGTGTTGGTGCCGGGGCCGGTCATAATCCCCGGGTTGGGAGCGGTGATCCGGCGTACCAGGGGGCTGAGCACTATGGTTTTACCGTGTTCCAACGTCGACATAGGTCCACCTGACCATGAGTTTCCGGGATTTTACCGCGTTTTCCCCGCCATTGCCTGCCCCAGGGTGTCCAGGGCGCTGGCGCTGTCGGCGCAGCTCTGCAGCTGGCGCAAGGTGGTGAGCGTGGGCAGTACCAGCTCCCAGCGGCCCCGGTGATAATGGTCCAGTGCCTGGGCCGGGGTCACCCAGGCAGTGTTCACCGCCTCGTGATTGTCTTGGTTGGGAGACTGGTTACCGGGCCAGGGGCAGAGAAAGAAGCGCGTGTCGTAACGCCTGGGGTTGCCCGCCGGTGTGATCCAGCGACTCAGGTAGCGGATGCGTCCGGTATCCAGTAACAGCCCCTGTTGTTGGCAGAACGCCAGAAACGCCTCCGGTGTCTGTTGCAGGTGCTGCTGGGCGGAGCGGGCCAACCGGTGGTCGGCCTCCCGCGCCAGGAGGATGCCCGCTTCCTCCACCAGCTCCCGGATGGCGGCGATCCAGTGGGCCCGGGCCCACTCCGGAGTCAGCGCCAGTTGGCGGGCCGCGGTTTCCGGACACAGATCGCAGTGCTCCGCCCAGGCCGGTTCACGGTCCTGGGGATCCAGCTTGCCGCCGGGAAACACCCAGGCGCCACCGGCGAAAACGGCATCCGGATTGCGTTGCTGCATCAGGACTTCCAGCCCTGACGGGCCATCCCGCAGTAATACCGTGGTCGCCGCCGGTCGGATGGGAACCGGGGGGCGGGGAACCTGGGGCTGAGCCAACCTCGTACCTCTCTTTGTCACCGCTGAACCATCGTGAAGAGGGCAGTTTATCAAACTGACGATAAATTGACCTGGTTATCAGTCAGGGTGCCGCACTCTTGGTAAATTCACCCAATAGTTTCACGGAAAACTTGCGCTGTGGGGATTTGGCGGCAACTATTTCACAGTTGCCAATGAATTGACAGGAATATGGCCGAGACCTTACCCCAACAGCACAGCGGTACTCCAGTCAGTGATGCCCAGCTGCGCCAGTTTCGAATTTTCAACGACGTGGACCTTAACAGCATCCGCCCGTTGCTGGACAGCTGTCCCCAAATTCAGCTGCAAACCGGCGATATTTTATTGCGGCCGGAGTGTGTGAACGACGCCATGTACCTGCTGTTGGGGGGCCGGGTGGCAGTGTCCCTGGAAAGCGCCGGGGCGACACCCCTGGTGGAGCTGGGCCGGGGCGAGTGCATTGGCGAGATGTCGGTGTTTGACGGCCATAACCCGTCCGCTTACGTGACCGCCATGGAACCCTGTCAGGTGCTGGTGGTGGAGAGCCGGGTGCTATGGCAGTTGATCGACCACTCTCACAGCCTGAGCCGTAATCTGCTGTACTTTTTATCCAATCGGCTGCGTTCCGGCAATGACATTCTGGCGCTGTCCAAATCCCGGGAAAAAGCCCAGGAAAAGGCCGCCAACGTGGATGCGCTTACCGGCGTCAACAACCGCCGCTGGCTGCAGGAGGTCATGGATTCCCTGGCCGGTTCCGGGCTGCGGGAGAAGCTGCCGCTGGCGGTATTGATGCTGGATGTGGATCATTTCAAACACTTCAATGACACCTATGGCCATAAGTCGGGGGATCGGGTGCTGCAAATGGTGGCCCGGACCATGCGCCGCAGTCTGCGGCCCAGCGACATGCTGGCCCGCTACGGCGGCGAGGAGTTTATCATCCTGTTACCCACCACCCCGGCCCGCCAGGCCCGCGCTGTGGCGGAGCGACTGCGCAAAAGTGTGGCGGCCTGTGAGGTGACCGCGGAGCAGGGTCAGGCATTGCCATCGGTGACCATATCCGTGGGGCTGGCCCTGGTGACTGGCGATGAGACCATTGAGCAGGCGGTGGAAGCGGCTGACCGGGCGCTGTATCAGGCCAAGCACAACGGCCGTAACCGGGTGCAGGTTTACCAGTCCGAGTCCTGAGCCGGATTCAACTCCGGGGCCGCAGCAATTGTTTCAGGCACCACAGCAGCAGTGGCCGTGGCGTCAGCCGCGCCAATAGCATCAACAGTTGATTGAACAGTCCCGGCACGGCCACGGTCCTGCGTTTGTCCATGGCACTGACGGCATGGCCGGCCACCTGGGCCGCGCTCTGCATGGGCAACAGCTTCAGGAACAACGAGCCGGTGGTGCCCGCCACCCCGTGAAACTCGGTGGCCACCGGCCCCGGGCAGCTTACCGTGACACTGACACCCGTGCCTTTCAGCTCCGCCTGCAGGGCTTCGCTGAGGGCCACCACGTAGGCTTTACTGGCATGATAAACCGCCAGATAAGGGCCCGGCATAAATCCCGACAGGGAAGCGATATTCAGTATCTTACCCAGCCCCCGGCGCGCCATGTCCTCAGCAAAGCGCCGGCACAGCAGGGTGAGGGCCTGGATGTTGAGATCCAGTTGCTGCTGGATACTGTCCATTCCGGTTTTGGTGAAGGCTGCATAGCTGCCCACACCGGCGTTGTTCACCAGTATGTCCACCGGAATGTTTTCCCGCTCCAGGGTTTGGTAAAGGGTATCGATCTGTTGCGGTTGGGACAGATCCAGCGCCAGCACCCGTACCGCTATCCCGTATTCCCGCCGCAGATAATCCGCCAGTTGCTGCAGTCGATCCTCGCGCCGTGCCACCAGTACCAGGTCATGACCCTGGGCCGCCAGCAATTTACTGATTTCGTAGCCAATGCCGGCGGAAGCACCGGTAATCAACGCGTTGGTCAACGCCATGGCAGTCCCCGCACGACAGACTGGTTTGAAGGTTCCCTGGTTATGGTATCGACTGCCCGGGGAAGTTCAATGGGAATCTTCGAAGTCCCCGTGGCGGCCGGCCCCCTGCCGAAAGCGTTCGACGCCGGCGGCGGTTTCACCGCTGGCGATGACACTCATGCCCAGGGCAAACTCATTGGCCATCGCCGCCGACAGTGGCCGTTCCCATTGCTGATAAGCACTCTGCCGGTCCTTGAGCAGACACTGGTTGGGAAACGCCGCCAGCTGGCGGGCCAGCGCCTCGGCCCGGGCCCGGGCCTCCCCCGGGGGGCAAACCCGGTTCACCAGACCCATGGCAAGGGCTTCGGGCGCGCTCACGGGGCGCCCGGCCAGAATCAGGTCCAGGGCCCGGCCCATTCCGATCAGACGGGGCAGGCGCACGCTGCCGCCATCAATCAGTGGGACGCCAAAGCGGCGGCAGAATACCCCCAGTACCGCGTCTTCAGCGGCCACCCGCAAATCGCACCAGGCCGCCAGTTCCAGGCCGCCAGCCACGGCATGACCCTCGATGGCGGCGATCACCGGTTTTGCCAGCTGCATTCGGGTGGGCCCCATGGGCCCGTCGCCCTCGGCCTGCAGTTGATTCTGGTTCTGGCCACTGCCCACTGCCTGCAGGTCGGCGCCGGCACAGAAACTGCCTCGACCATAAAGCACCGCCACCCGCGCCTGCGGATCTTTTTCAAAGTCCCGAAACGCTTGCGCCAGCGCCGTGGCCGTCGGTCCGTCCGCGGCATTGCGGACTGCGGGTCGATCGAGAATGATGGTGGTCACTGCGGCATCGGTTTCCACTTTCACTGACATGGGTGGGCTCCATATGAGGGCTGATTAATGGTTTAACGGCCTGGGAATTGCATCGTTTAAGGGCACTGTTGCAGAGCAGAGGCCCGGCATTGCACAAACCCGATGCATTTTAAATTTGTTTAACATTTCATGGCAAAATAACCTGATTTCCAGGTTTTTTTCGGGCTAAACTGAACTTGTCATTAGCGTCGTTACGGGAGACGAAGATGCGTATTCAAGAGTTGGTGGCTCACTGGGAAAAGGCCAACAAGGGTGAACGTACCCGCCAGGAATTTTCCATTCATCTGCCTCTGAAAGAGGCAGCGCAGATTCTGGCACTCAAGGAAATGTATCCGGATTGCACCGAAGAACAGATTCTGACCGATCTGCTGTGTTACGCACTGACTGAATTGAGTCAGTCTTTTCCCTACGAAGCCGGCCAGGAAGTGGCCCGGGATGAATACGGTGACCCCATCTATGAAGACGCCGGATTAACGCCGAAATTTATCCGGCTAGCCCAGAAGTACCGTTCCACTCTGGAGTCACAGAGCATCGGCGAGCCCAACTGACGCCGGGGCCCGGGCAGGGCCTCCGCGAACGGATCAGGCCCCATGGCGGCCCCTCGGACAGGGCGGGGTGCCGGTCCCCCGACGGCGCTGATTCCGGTCGGCGCCAGCCGCAGCCAGCGGGTGATGGTCACCGGCACCGGGTGCGGTGGCGATCTGCCAAACACTTGACCCAGGCTTGCAGCCTGCAAATTCCTCCGAATTGATCAATCTCTGAGACAATAACGTTTCCCCTCCAGGGCAACGCGCTTAATCGTGCCCATTTTTAGCCCCTCGAACTGGAGCTTTAAAACAATCCTAGATAGTATGCGGCACACATTAGGAGAAAGGGGAAACACCATGAAACGCGTTATTCTACCTGTCACTCTCGGTCTGCTGGCAACGCCGGCACTGGCTGAGAATATGGAAGGGCAGATCGTCATCAATCCGGCGGCTTCCTACATCAAATTTGATAACGACCGGGCGCCGGATGAGGCGGATGGTTTTGGTCTGGGTCTGGAATACCGTTTCGGACCCAACTGGGCAGCGGAAGTGGCGGCGTTTCGTAACGATGGCGACGCCCGCACCGATGTGGAACAGCTGAAAGTCGATGCCCTGTATTATTTCGATCCCCGGGCCACCGTTCAGCCTTACGTGGGCGCCGGTATCGGTCATGCCGAGTTTGACAGTCCGGTGCCCAATCTGGACGGCGGCGAAACCCAGCTGAACCTGGGGGGTGGCCTGCGCTTCAACTTCACCGAGGCCCTCTCGGCCCGTTGGGATCTGCGCGGAGTGTATGGCATCGACGACAACGATACCGACATGATGACCACCCTGGGTATCAGTTTTGCTTTTGGCGGTGACAGTGCGCCGGTGAAGGTGGAAGAGCCGGTGATGGAAGTGGCGCCGCCGGCAGATAGTGACGGTGACGGTGTGACCGATGACAAAGACCGTTGTCCGGGCACCCTGCCGGGGGTCGCGGTGGATGCCACCGGCTGTCCGCTGGATTCTGATAATGATGGCGTGACCGACGACAAAGACCAGTGTCCCGACAGTGAACCCGGCGCGGAAGTGGACGGTACCGGTTGTGTGGGCGTGGTGGAAAAAGTCACCGTGGAAAGCATCGAACTGAAGATCCAGTTCGCCAGCAACTCTGCCCAGGTGCAGGAGCAGTACCAGTCGGAACTGCAGGCCGTGGCGGACTTTATGCAGCGTTATCCGGATGTGGCGGTGGAGATTGGAGGTCACACCGACAGCCAGGGTGCTGCCACCTACAACAAAACCCTGTCCCAGCGTCGGGCGGATGCGGTGAAAGACCAACTGGTGAACCGCTATGGCATAGCCGCTGACCGGATCACTGCCATGGGTTATGGTGAAGAACAGCCGGTGGCCAGCAACGATACCGCTGCCGGCCGGGAGCAGAACCGCCGCGTGGTGGCAGTGATGCAAAAAGAAGTCAGGAAGTAAAACACCACATCAGGTAACTGCAACACTGCCGGCGCCTGGCGCCGGCAGTCTATGTTAGACAAGGGGTAGATTTATGTATTTTCGAAACACGCTACTGGTGCTGACACTCATGCCCGTGGCAGTGCTGGCGGCAGAGCAGGATCCCGACAAAGTCTGGTCCGCGGAAGCCACTTTAAATTATGTGAACCGCTCCGGTAATACCGAGAGCACCAACCTGGATCTGCGCAGCAAAGCGGTACGGGATGGGGAGACCTGGCGCAATACCTACAAGCTAGAGGCCAGCAACGAAACCTCTGAGGTGGAAACCGACACCGGTAACGTGGAGGAAGTGCGTACCGCCGAGAAGTATTTTGGCTCCGCCAAGGCGGATTACAAAGTCGGCGAGAAATCCTATCTGTTCGGTTTGTTGGAATACACCGACGATCGTTTTAGCGGTTACGACTACGAGGCAGCGGTGACCTTTGGTTATGGTCGGGATATTCTCGAAACCGAGGCGCACACCCTGTCCGCCGACGCCGGTCTTGGTTATCGGGAGTCCAAGGTCACCGAGACCGGTGATGTGGAGGAAGAGGCCATCATTCGTCTGGGGGCGGTGTATCAGTGGAAGATCTCCGAAACCACCACCTTTGATGAGGAATTCAGTACCGAGATTGGTGAAGAGCGCACAGTCACCAAGTCTTTCTCCCGGCTGAAGTTTCAGATCAATGGCCGACTCAACGCGTCAGTGGCCTACGAAATCGAACATACCGACGATGTGCCCCCGGGCGTGAAGAACTCGGATCGAAAATTCCTGGTGGGTCTCAATTACAGCTACTGAGGAACTTTTTACCAGGGAACCTTTGCATAGGGAACCCTTGAATAGAGAACCTCTGAGCAATTTGCGACAGACTCCAAGCAAAGCCGCTCCTGTATACAGGAGCGGCTTTTTTGTTGCCTGAAACCGTGCCCGCCGTCAAAAAATCATGTCTTTATCGAGCCTAATTTAACTTGTCTCTGATGAACACTGGTTAATTGCTTGTAATTGTTGTGAAAACCGGGAATGGGGTATATAAATTAAAATGACATTCATTTAATTCCCTCGGCCGAATGAACAACGCATTGATTGGGGCGATTTCAACCACAGGCAGCGGGCAGCGGATCAGTGCGCGGGAGGTTCCGTGCGCTGGCTAATGGTGCTGCTGTCATTTTCCGTATTACTACCGGTGGTGGTGGCTAACCAGCAGGGCCATACCGACGGCTCGTTTTCCATTGACATTCGTCATGCCCCGGATTCCGCCGGTCTGGATTCCATTGCCGACGCCATTGCCTACGCCTGGGGGCGGGCGGCACCGTCGCGGGTGAACTATGGTTCCTCGCCGGAGGGACACTGGTTTCATTTCGAGATTCCCCTGGTGCAGATGACGCAGAACGAGCGGGTGGTGGTGGAAGTCCACTATCCGTCCATCGATCATCTGGCATTCTATGTGGTGAACGAGTCCGGTGAGGTGACCCAGGAGCATATTACCGGCACCAATTACGCCTTTAACTCCCGTCCCATCTGGGACGATGACTACAGTTTTCTGGTGGACCCGGCCCTGGAGGGGCGTCGTATTTACATCAATGCCCGTACCTCCAATTCCCTGCAAATGCCCATCCGGCTATACAGCGAAACAGAATTCTTCCTCAAGGATGAAACCAACCTGATCATCTGGGGCGCCTACTACGGTATTATGCTGGTAATGGCGCTTTACAGCCTGTTGAACGGGCTGATCATCCAGGAGCGTCTGTACTTTTATTATTCGGTCTATGTGCTGGCCACCGCGCTGTTTGTGTCCGCCCTGAACGGTCATGGCTTTGCCTATCTGTGGCCCGGCCACCCGGCCTTCAATAACGCCTCCATCACTTTGTTTTTCTGTGTTTACAGCGGCTTTGGCCTGGCTTTTGCCATGACTCTGTTGAATGCCCGGCGCTTTAATCCGCTGCTGTACTGGCTGGGTCGGGTGGTGATCGCCGGAGGCACTGTACTGGGGCTGGTAAGCCTGATCACCCTGGGTGATTACGCCCACTACGCCACCTACCTGGCCCTGGCCTTTGCCCTGGTGATGCTGGCGTTGGGGGTAAAATCCGTGCTCGATGGCTATTATCTGGGCTGGTATTTCATCATTGGCTGGTCGGTGTTACTGCTGTCGATTGGTATCTTTGCGCTCAATGTGCTGGGGTATCTGCCTTCCAATATTCTGATTTATCACAGCAAGGAGATCGGCTCGGTCTTTGAGATTATTGTGTTCTCGCTGGCCATGTCCGCCATTTACCGCCATGAAAAAGCCGAATGCAGCCGGATCAACTCCACCCTGGATCTGATGAAACAGCGGCTGCAGAAACGGATCAATATCGTCAACAATAAAAGCGGCTTCCTGGAGATTCCCCAGTTGGAATCCCACCTCAAGGACATTCGTGATCTGGACCGGCGCATTCACTCGGACCTGGGACGTATACTGGTAATCTCGGTGATGGTGATCGACAAGACCACCGGACGTCCGGACTATATCGCCCTGGGGGATTGTCTGCGGGCGTTATTCAACAGCCGGGTGACCGTATTCCCGTTCAAGACCGCCACCGAGGTGTTGCCGGGGGAGGTAACTGTGCTGTTATTTCCCCTGCACAACAAGTTTGAGGCGGAAGGGGTGATCGAGCGGGTGGAACAGTGGAATCTCTCCCTGGGGGAGCAGTATCACCTGCACTTCGGCTACGCCATTTCTCATCTCACCGACAAGTATGACGTGGATTACATCGAGGAATCCTTCCACTATCTGGAAGAGGCGGTGCAAAAACAATCCATGTCATACTCTATCGATGACACGTTGAATTATCTGCACCGCAACGGCAATCCCGCCTGAGGCCGTTGGACAGCGACAACCGCTCGTTGAGACCCGATCCCTGAGACCCCGACCCTGAGACCCAGTCAGTGCGGCCGCATGTGCTTGGAGAACCCGGAACTGAGAAAGTCCATCTGATCCGCCAGGATATTGCGGTTGGACAGCGCCAGATATTCCATCTTGTTGGGTTTGAAAGGCACCGCCAGCAGCGGCATATTGGCTTCTTCCGGGGTTTTGTTGCCCTTGCGCTGATTGCAACGCCGGCAGGCCGCCACCAGATTGGTCCAGCTCTCACCGCCGCCGCGGGAGCGGGGTACAATGTGATCCCGGGTTAGCCGCTCGCTGGTGACCTGGTCGCCACAGTACATGCAGGTGTTGCGATCCCGGCGGAACAGCAACCGGTTGCACACGGCGGGGACATGGTGATCGTTGTAGTGGATGTCGCCTTCGGTGGCGATAATGGTGGGAATGTTCAGCACCGACCGCAGCCCCTGACGGTTGATGCCGCCGCGAATGGTCACCGCTGAATCCCCCAGGGACCAGAGTATCAAGCCTTTGACCACCAGGGTGGCTGCCTCCTCCCGATTCAGCCATTGTAACGGAATGCCGGCCTTATTGAGCCGCAGAATGCGGGTATTCATCTGCATATTGCACAAACCTGTTCTTTATTGGCACGCTTTTGGAATGCTCCGTGCGACGGGGGGCAGCGGCTTGTGGCCAGTGCAGTTCCGTCAATTACGGGTACAGTTTTTCCCGGAACCGGAATATCCAGCGATTCCAGACGTTTACCGATCCTAGCCGGGAATTATGACAATTTAGTCGCTTTACAAAATTAACTCAATAGCCGGGGTAACCAATGGCTGCAGGGACCGATTAACTCCACCTCCGCCAGGGCACTGGCTTCACTGGGCTGGGTATTGATCACCACCACCTTTCCCCCGCTGGCCCGGGTTAAATGAATCAGGCCCGCCGCCGGATACACTGTGGCGCTGGTACCAATCACCAGCAGGCAATCCGCCTGTTGACAGAGTTGTTCCGCCCGCTGCCAGGGGTATTGGGGCAGGGTTTCCCCGAACCACACCACCGCCGGCCGCAACCGGGCGCCGCACATGGGGCAGGGGCGCAGTTCGGGCGGGTGCTGCAGGTCCACCGGCGCCTGAAAGCCACAACGAGCATGGCAGCGGTCGTGAGTGATGGTGCCGTGCAGATGAATAACCGATTCCTTGGCACAGCCCGCGCGCTCCAGTAAATCGTCCACGTTCTGGGTAATCTGCATCAGCTCAGGGTGTTGGGCCAAAGTAAGGTGGGCCGGATTGGGCTCGGCGCCGGCGATAATGCCCCGTCGCCAGTTGTACCACTCAATCACCCGCTCGGGGTGGGCGGCAAAGCCTTCCGGCGATGCCAGCTCCGTGGGATCTTAGCGGCTCCAGAGGGCGTCGGTTTCGCTGTCACGGAAAGTGGCGACACCGGATTCGGCGCTGAGGCCGGCACCGGAAAAACACACCACGCGCTCGCTCCGGCTCAGCAGAGTGCGGGCGGCCTGCAATGCCTGTTGCGGATTCATGGTGGCTCCTGGTGGATGCTCAGCGGGGATTAATGGCCAGTTCCACCCGTTGGTTACGACTGGCAATATTGTTCCAGCGCTCGGCACTCA
Organism: Pseudomonadales bacterium; assembly: GCA_002701845.1. Lineage (GTDB taxonomy): Bacteria > Pseudomonadota > Gammaproteobacteria > Pseudomonadales > Ketobacteraceae > Ketobacter. The sequence goes on along the minus strand of NZXG01000011.1, from coordinate 23,278 downwards.
TCTCCGGATCCTGGCTGGGATAGCGTACCAGGGGGCGCCGGTCTCCGGCGGTGGTGAGATTGAGGACGATCCGGTCATCGTATTCCGATTGGAAAGCCGTCAGAAAGCGTTCAAAGCCCGGGCTCTGGTCCACGCCGATACTTTCCGCCAGGCTGGGGGGGTATTGAGTGATTTCACAGCTGTTCAGGGTGGCACCCGGCTCTGGCAGACGGGTTTCACCATTGCCGGCGGTGGTGAGGCAGAACCGGCCCAGGTGACTGCGCAGCGTGATTTCCCCGTTGAAGCCCACACTGCTGAGGTTTTGGGCCAGTTGTGCCAGGGTCCGGGCCAGGCGGTCGTTGAAGGGTTTTTCGTCCCAGGCGAACTGACCGTCCTCGTTCAGTGCCCATTCGATGCTCTCGTAAAAGCGGCGGCTCTGGGCCGAGTTGCGGCTGGCCTGATCATCAATGCGGGCATTAAGTTGTTCCCGCATGGCCTGGTTTTGCTGGTTTTGCAGCACCAGATTCTGTTCCAGTTGCTGTTTGTCCGTGCGCAGCATGGCCATTTCCTGGCTCAGGCGGTTGTTGCCCAGCAGCAGCCAGCCGATCAGCACCACGCACAGGGCCAGCCCCAGATACTGCATCCGAAAACCGCCGGCGCGGGGAGTTTGGGATTGCGTGCTCAGGGTTTGCAGCTGACGGGTGAGCTGCTCGATACGTTGTTCCAGGGCGCTGAGTTCGGGCGCGGATTCGGCCGCCGGCGGCGGGGCGGTTGCGCCGGCGGGCCCCGCACTGGCGGCGGCATCATCCTCCACGATTACCACATCGTTGGCGGCCTGCCGGCGCTGCCGGGGGCCGCTGCCGGCAGCGCTCTGGGCTGGCAGCAGGTTTTGCCGCTCCAGGACTTTGGCCAGGGTCAGGGGTTTCAAGGTTTTGGGCAGAACATCCACGGCACCCAGGGCCCGGGCCTGGCTTTCATACACTTCGCCCTCTTTGGCGGTGTACATAATGATGGGAATGGCTGCTGTTTGCGGATCGTTTTTAATGGCGCGCAGGCACTGGAAACCGTCCATGCCGGGCATGGTGTGGTCCATAAATATCATGCTGGGCTTGTTGGCACAGAGATAACCCAGGGCCTCTTCCCCGGATTCCACCGCATCCACTTCAATCCCCTGTTCCTTCAGCATCTTGCTGAGAACGTGGCGGGCCATGCGGGAGTCATCCACCACCAACGCCAGCTTATTGGACATGCAGAACTGCTCGATCCATTGTTATCGTTTTGCCTACAAAGTTATCTCAATCCCGCTCAGGATGCACCCGATTTTTGTCCGCTTTGTGGCGCGCCGGTATCAAGAAAACGGACCCGGTCAAAACCGAATGCGTGCAGCCCCGGCTCCAGTTGCCGGGGAGTGGAGTGCTCGGCGGTAAAAAGGAAACGGTTGGGTTGCGGCGCCCGTAGCGGCGGAGGGGATGCCGCAAGTAACTGAGCGGCGCGGCGGGCGATGGCGTCGCCGCTGTCGATGATCTGAATTTCGGGGGCCAGCAGGGTGCGGATTTCATCCCGCAGCAGGGGAAAGTGGGTACAGCCCAACACCAGGTGATCCATATCGGAGTCATTCGACCTGAGGGGGGCCAGCACCCGGGCCAGTACCCCGGAGTCAACAGGGTCGCCCCGTAATTTCTGCTCTGCCGCCTGCACCAGTTCATGGCTGCCAATGCGGGTCACCCGACAACCCACGGCGAACTCCGCCACCAGCCGATCAATATAAGGCCGGGTCACGGTACCGGGAGTGGCCAACAGGGCAATATGTCGGCTGCGGCTGGCGGCCGCTGCCGGCTTGATGGCGGGCACCACCCCAATGATAGGGGTGCTGGTGAGAGTGCGCAGTCTGTCCAGCACCAGGGTGCTGGCGGTATTGCACGCCACCACCACAATGTCCGGCCGGACGCTTTGCTCCAGTCCCGGCAGCAGGGTGGCCAGACGTTCCGTCAGTACTGACTCCGCCAGCGCCCCATAGGGATAGGCGGCATTATCCGCCACGTAACAGCAATGGCTGTGGGGCAGTCGGCGTCGGATTTCCTGCCAGATGGAAAGCCCACCCACCCCGGAATCCATAATCAGAAAATTGGGACTGTGCATGACTGAATTATACGTTACTCCCGCCCAAAAGCCTTCAGGCAGCGGGCCAAATCCTGGCTGTTTTGAACGATTTGGGGTTGCCAGTGCGCCGGCAGCAGCGCCTGGTGACCGCTGTGACAGAAACGATCGTCCACCAGCAGCACCAGCCCCCGGTCCTGCTCGCTGCGTATCAGCCGACCGGCGGTTTGAATCACTTTGTTCAGGCCCGGGTAGCGGTAAGCGAAATCGAAACCCCGTTGCCCGTCGCTATCGTAATGTTGGTGAATCAGCGCCCGTTGTGGCGACGGTGGCGGTTGGCAGGTGCCAATAATAATCACGCCATCCAGTTTCACCTGTTCCAGATCAATGCCTTCCGCGAACAGGCCCCCGGCGATGACACCGGCCAGGTAAGCCGGTTGCGCCAGGGCCTGTAAAAATGCTTGCCGCTGCGCCGCATCCCGGGTTTGGGGTTGCAACAGCAACGGCAGCTCGGCGGCGGCCACCAGGGGCGCGACGATGGCGTTGAGATAGTGGTAGGAGGGGGCGGCCATCAGGTAGCGGCCCGGCCGGAGTCGCCACAGGGCCTGCAGCAGCCCGGTGATGCGGGGTACCGATTGTTCCCGCTGCCCATAGCGGGTGTTAATGGGAGCCACCAGGGTGCATTGATGCCGGGGAGGGAACGGGCTTGGCAGCACCAACTGCGTGGGCAAGGGGCTGCGGCTGATGCTGCGTTGGAAAAATTCACTGGGCAACAAACTGCCGGAAAAGTAGTGACAGGAATGCAGCTCCGCCCGCACCCGGTCCAGGTGCGGGGCCGGGTCCGGGCAGAACAATTCGATCCGGGGGGGCGCTTCCCAGGTGATCAGGGCGTCTTCCGTGGTGGCCTGGTGGGCTTTCTGGGCAAATCGCCACAGGCCCATGATGGCTTCGAACAGCTCCTCGGGAAACAGCAGCCAGGTTTCGCCGCTGAACCAGTCCAGCACTGCCTGGGCCGTCAGCCCCAGCTGTTCCACCGTGGCCTCGGTCAGGTGTGCCGGCGGCTCACTGATGATGGCTCGCAGAGTGCGTTGCAAGCGGCCCAGGCGCCGTTTTAACGGGGCATCTGTGACCCGGCGCCGCAGGGTTGTTAATCGCGCCAAAGCCAGGTCTTCGGAAAACATTTCCCGGGCCCGCTCCGGCAGGTTGTGGGCCTCGTCCAGCAGCACCGCAATTTGGCGCGGGTGGCCGCTGCTGTCCACGAGCCGGCTGTAAGGGTCGAATACATAGTTATAGTCCGCCACCACCAAGTCCACCCAGGGCAGCAGATCCCGGCTCAGTTGATGGGGGCAGAGCCGGTATTTCCGCGCCAGCGCCGCCAGCTCGGCTTCGTGAAACCGGTGGTGAAGTTGAAACGCCTCGCGGGCGGCGGGCAGGCGGTCGAAGTACTGTTGCCGGGCAGGGCAGGGCGTGGCGGGATCCGGACTGCATCCGGCGCACTGGCGCTCCCGCGCCTGCAGATACAGAAGCCGCAGGGGCAGTCCCTCATTCAGCCTGGACAGGGCCTGGCGCACGCTGTTGTGACCGCTGTTTTTGGCGGTGAGATACCAGATTTGCCGCACGGTGCCGGCACCCAGGTGTTTGAGGGCCGGAAACAGGGTGGCCAGGGTTTTTCCCAGGCCGGTGGGGGCGTGATACAACCCGCTGTGGCCATCCCGCAGGGCCCGGTACAGCGCCACCGACAGGCTGCGTTGACCGGGGCGATAGCTGGCAAAGGGAAATCCCGCCCGCTCCAAAGCCGGATTGCGGCGTTGCAAATGCCGGCAGTGGGCATCCAGCCAGCGGGTGTATTGCTGCCGGCAGTCTCCCAGCAGCGCCAGCAATGAATCCCGACTTTCGGTTTCATCAAAGGCAAAGGTGGTGTCGTCGTCCAGTTTCAGATAGGTCAACTGCACCCGGACCCGGGCCAGATCCTGGTGTTGACAGAGCATGGCGGCGTACAACCGGGCCTGGGCACGGTGGACAGTCTGCTGTTCCGGGGGCAGGGTAGCGGCGCTGCAGTAGGTGGTCTTGATTTCCTCCACCAGCGTCTCCTCGGCGGTCTGTGCCAGGCCGTCCATGCGTCCCGCCAGGGTCCAGCGGCAAAGCTGGCCCTGAAACTCCAGGCTGATGGCCTGCTCCCGTTGATAGTGTGGAGGGCGCTGGGCCTGCAGTCGCTGATGGCCGGCCTGTCCCTCGCGGGCCGTTGGGCTGCGCTCGGTGGCGGGGTTGAGATCCCCCCGCTGACAGCAGAACCGGGCCAGGGCCTGAACCGAGACCCGGAACGTAAACCCGGATTCAGTCATCTTCAGCCCAGGCCACGTGACAAACACTGGCGGGAATGCCGTGGTGCTGGAAATACTTCAGCCAGCGAATCTGGTTGGGTTGCAGTTTGTCACCGGGCCCTTTGACCTCGATTAACTCATAACCGGTGGCGGAAAACCGGATCAGATCCGGAAATCCGTTCCGGTGTAAGCCCGGATGGGTCAGGATACGCTGGAACAGCGGCTGCAAATGGGCAGCGGGAATACGCGCCAGCACCAGCTCCAGCAGCGCCCGGTTGAACACCGGCCATATCACAAAGGGATTGGCCAGGCCCTGTTTGCAGTGAAAGTGATGCCAGATGACCGGCTGCCAGTCCCCCCCCTGCAACTGTGCCAGGCGGCGGTCGATGGCCGTCCGGCGCCGGGGGTAAAAGTCCTCGCTGGCCAGATCCAGAGGCTCCCGTTGGAACGGGTTGATAAAGGCACCGGGCAGTGGGGCAAAAATCAGATCCCAGAAATACAGTCCGAACAGGCCCGTTAGCAGCAGGTTCTCCAGGTACAGGCAGTGGTGGTGGGAATCGCTCAGGGCGGCGGCCGCCAATCGCTCCACGGTCAGTTCTCCCGGGGGCAGGGAGAGCTGCCATTCCCGCCAGCTGGCGTCGGCAGAGCGACGCCGGTTTTTTCCTTCCAGGCGCCTGGCGAAACGGGCCGCAAACTCCAGTTCTTCCGGGTGCTGGCCGTCCCGGGCCATGCGCCGGCATAACGCCAGGGCGGCCTCGGGCTGACCCTGTTTGGCCAGAATGCGGGCCTGGCGTTCCCGGGCGGGATGCAGATCACAGCGCCGGTACCATTGCAGGGCTGGCTCCAATTGTTGCAGACGTTCCAACTGCCGGGCGATGCGGATCAACAGCTTTTGAAACCGGCGATTGAGATAAGGGTGATCGTCAGGCGGGGGTAAATCCCGGGCCAGTTGCTGCAGCGCCGCCGGGTCCGCCAGCAGCTCAGGATCATCGAGTCGCTCCCGGGCCTCGCTGTAGCGCAAGTGGCATTCAATCTGGTGCCGGTTGACATAGTGGCGCTGGCTGCGGTGCAGGGGATAGGGCTCGTACTGAACATGGCCAAGATCGCTGATCACAAATTCACTCAAATCCTGGCGGCTGTTACCAAAAAAACACAACTTAAAGGTCGTGAATGCGCGCTGATAACAGGGCTCCACGTAGGGGAACTGCGCAGTGATCCGTTGTTGGATGGTCGCTGCCCCGCTGCGTTGCAGGATCCGCTGGATCAACCGGTCCTTGGCCAGACCCTGATGTCCCTGGGGGCGAAACAGGGCCACCAGTTCCCTGCGGGTAAGCAGGGCCAGCAACTGCTCCGGCGGGTGGGGCGGATTGTCCTCAATCATACGGGCGGCGGCCAGCTCCTGCAGCGCCTGGTCCCGGTCCGGCACGTCGTCATAGTGCAGTTTGTCCCGCCGCAGCAGGGGGCCCCGGCGGGTCAGCAGGCGGCAGTAGAGACTTTTGGCCGGTGGCGTGAGCCGTTGAAAACCTTGATACAGGGCCCGCTCTTCGGCATCCAACAGGTCGCTGTACTGCTCATACACCGTCTCCAGCAGGCGGGTCAGGTTCTCCACGTGGTAGCCGGCGGGTAGGCTGGGGGGAAACGCCGGGGCCGCCGCCGGCCCCGCCGGTATTGCCGTGCTCGCCACGCCGGCGCTTACAGAAAGCTGACGTGGCCTGCCATATGCGGCTTCTCGCCGTTCTGGTCCTTAAGCCGGAATTCGATGGTGTCGCCGGTATTGGCGTATTGGAACTGCACCTTGGCGGGCAGCAGGATAGGCAGTTTGAAGGCCACCGACACCCTGAATGGACCGGCGGGCAGTTGCGGTTCCAGGGTGCCCATGGCCCGCGCCTTGCTCCACATACCGTGAGCGATGTGGCGCTTGAAACCAAACAGTCTGGCGGTCATGGCAAACAGGTGAATGGGGTTGGAATCCCCGGATACTTTGGCATAGCGGCGGCCGATATTATCTTGAACCGACCAATAGTCGATATGTTCCGGTGCAAAACTGTCCGCGCTTTTGTCTTTGTTATCCTCCGCCTCGGTTTTGCAGCGGCAGAGGTTGGTGCTGACGCTCTCCCACACCAGTTTACCTTCCACGGAAACCCGGGTGATGATGCTGAACTCCAGACCTTTTGCCACGGTCTCGGGGCCGCTGAGTTCGCACTCGATGTCCATGGTTTCCTGGTTGCCGATGGCGCGATACTGGGTAATCTCGTTGCGCACGTGCACCAGACCCAGCAACGGAAACGGGAACAGGGGGTTCACCAGGATTTCCATGTGCAGGGGAAAGGCCAGGATATGGGGATAGGTCACCGGCAGCGCGCCGGACACCGGAAAGCCACACACCTTGCGGTATTGGATGAGCTTATCCATCTCCGCCGTGACCCCCCGCAGGTGAGCCTTGATGGTGGGCAGGGAGTCTCCCTGCAGTTTGCCCGGTTTTTTACTGGTGACGGCCCGGTAATACAGGCTCATGGTGGAGGGTGACTGCTCAAGTTCTATGGTTGCCATCATCTGTCGTTCCTGTATTCACTGGTGGACTGATCAGGCCGGAATACCCGCCCTGCAATCCGGTGCCATGCTACCGGCCTGATTGTACTGCAACATTGCCCCGATCGGCACCCGCCCCGGGCCACGCAGCCAATTGGCTCTGGCGACGCTATTGTAATGGGGGGCGGCGGTGTCTATTATTACAGGCGCTTCACCGGTTTTTATCGGATTTTCAGACATTTAATTTCCTGTTATCTCCCGACAGAAGGTACCTCATGGGCGAACTCACCGATTCTGGAGTGCTGGTCAGGCTCGCCTACCAGGCTATGCAGGATCTGGGCATCGATGCGGCGGAAGTGCTGGAACGGATCGGCCTGCAACGCGAACAACTGAACGAGAAAGATCTGCGCACGCCCCATTCCGCTCAAAAACTGTTCTGGTCGGTGCTGGAGGAGGTGAGTGATGATCCGGATATCGGCCTGCATCTGGGGGAAAAAATCCCGGTGTTCAAGGGCCAGGTACTGGAATACCTGTTTCTGAGCAGTGAGTCCTTCGGGGAAGGCCTGCGGCGGGCGCTCAATTACCAGCGGTTGCTGAGTGACGCGGTCAATGCCGAGCTGGAAGAGGACGAGATCGGTGTCTTTGTCGGCAATCTCAGCTTTAGTGGTGGTATTCGGCATCTCACTGAGTGTCTGGTGGTGGCCGTGCTCAAGTTTTTCAATTACGTCACCGAGGGCGCTTTTGAGCCTCTGGAAATCCACTTCGAGCACCCCAGAGGGGCCAACGCCGATGAATACGCCCGGGTGCTTCCCTGTCCGGTGAAATTCGACCAGACCGGCAATCGCATCTATTTCACCCGTGAAACCCTGCACATCCCCTCCAGCCATGCGGAGCCTGAGTTACTCAAGCTGCATGAGCAACTGGCCAACGAACATGTGGCCAAACTGGAAAAGCAGGACTTTATCGCCAAGGTCGATCGCCTGATCGGGGAATTGCTGGAATCCGGCAACGCCAACCTGGAAACCGTGGCGGAGCGGCTGGGGATCAAGCCCCGCAGTCTGCGCACCCGGCTGGCGGAGGTGGATACCAACTTCAATCAACTGCTGGCGGATTATCGCTGTAATCTGGCCAAGAGACTGCTGGCCCGCACCGATGAATCCATCGATGAGATCGTCTACCTGACGGGGTTTTCCGAACCCAGCACTTTTTATCGGGCGTTCAAACGCTGGGTGGGACAAACGCCGGTGGAATACCGCAAGGCCAAACAGCGCTGATGGGGTACCTTCATAAAAAAGCCGGCATAAAGCCGGCTTTTTTATTTGGCACTGTTTGACCTGATCCGAGTTGCCGCGCGCCAGGCGCTGGACAGTTCTTCTGTCAGGCCCCCAGCAGATTCTGACCACACACACGAACGGTGTTGCCATTGACGCCGGCGGAGGCAGGACTGGCATAGAAGGCAATAGCCTCGGCCACATCCACCGGTTGCCCCCCCTGTTTCAGTGAATTCAAGCGTCGGCCCGCTTCCCGGGTGGCGAAGGGGATGGCGGCCGTCATCTGGGTTTCAATAAAGCCGGGGGCCACCGCATTGATGGTGATATCTTTTTTCGCCAGAATCGGTGCATAGGCATCCACCATGCCAATGACGCCGGCCTTGGAAGTGGCGTAGTTGGACTGGCCGAAATTACCGGCAATACCACTCATGGAGGAAACACAGACGATGCGTCCGCCGGGTTTCAATACCTCTTTTTCCAGCAGCGCGTCGTTGATGCGCTCTTCCGCGGAGAGATTGATATTGATCACCATGTCCCAGAACTTATCCGGCATGCCTCCCAGGGTCTTGTCCCGGGTCACCCCGGCATTGTGGACCACCACATCCACCCCACCGTATTCCGCCTGCAGCAAATCACAAATCGTCCGTGGCGCCTCCGGGTCGGTAATATCGATGGCGATGGTGCCGCCGTTGAGACGGTCCGCCACTTTCTGCAGATCGTCCTGGGCCTGGGGTACATCCAGGCATACCACCTTGGCGCCGTCCCGGGCCATTACCCCGGCAATGGATTCACCAATACCACGGGACGCACCGGTCACCAGCACCACCTTGTCTTTCAGCGGCAGGTTCCAGTTGAACTCCGCATCCATCGACTTGGCCTTACCTACCCGTAGCACCTGAGCATCCACGAACGCGGACTTGGGGGAAAGGAAAAAGCGGAAAGCGGATTCCGCTGCTTTCTCCGCCTGCTTGGCCACGTACAACAGATTGGCGGTGGCACCTTTCTTGCCGATCTCCTTGGCCACGGAGCGCACAAAGCCCTCCAGCGCCCGCTGCGCGATCTGCTGTTGGGGATTGGCCTTGCAGGACTCCGGCGGCAGGCCGATCACCAGAACCCGGCCGCAGTCATTCAGCTTGCGGATCACCGGATGAAAGAAATCGTATACTGCGCGCAATTGTTCACTGTTTTCGATACCGGTGGCATCGAACACCAGGGCTTTGAACTTCGCCGCCTCGGCGCTGGTGGTCACCGGAGTGATATGCAGCTCGGCCTTGTCGCCCGCGGCTTTTATGTCGGCAAGAGTGGGCCCTTGATCCGGGGTCTGCACATTGGCGGTGCTGTTCTTCAGGGTTTGGGTAATGGCATCCATGACCCGGCCACCGGGGGCGGCACCCAACAGCACATTACCGGTCACAAAGGAAGTCTGAGCCTGGGAATGACGCTCCAGTTCCACCGGGACCGGCAGGTTCAGGGATGAAAGAATAGAGCGCCCAACGTTGTTGCTGAGCATGGATTCGTAAACATCGGCCATGGGTCAGATCCTGTGTGTCTTTGCATTGTGTGGTATATTGCGGCCGGTCCGGCGCGAAATCGACGGCAGGATGCTCGACGCTCCAGCGCGACCAGCTCACTTGTGCCGTATAGTAAAGGAGTTGGCCGCGAATTTGAATTGACCCCGGTTAATTCCCTCCGGGTCAGTTGTGCCAATGCGGGTTAAGTGGCTGCGGGTAAACTGGCGCCCGATGGGGGTTGTGTCCGGGCCGGCGCCCGGGTCTGGAATCGACCCGGTTAAAGGTTCTGAAAGCCAAGCAACTCAACACTTTAAGCCCCGGTGTCCGTGGGGCCAACGCGACAGGAAGCCATTCCATGAAAGTAGATCAAGTTCGTAAAGTAGCCATTGTTGGTGGGAACCGCATCCCGTTCGCCCGTTCCAATACCGCCTACTCCCACGCCAGTAACCAGGATATGCTCACCGCGACCATTAACGGTCTGGTGGATCGTTATCAGTTGTCCGGTGAACAGCTGGGCGAAGTGGTGGGTGGCGCCGTCATGAAACATTCACGGGACTTCAACCTGGTGCGGGAGTCGGTGATGGGCTCGCAACTGGCTTCCGAAACCCCCTGTTATGACATTCAGCAGGCCTGCGGTACCGGTCTGGAGGCGGCGATTCTGGTGGCCAACAAAATTGCCCTGGGGCAGATCGATTGCGCGATTGCCTGTGGCGTGGACACCACTTCAGACGCCCCCATTGGGGTCAGCGAAGGGCTGCGCAAAGTTCTGCTGGATCTGAACCGGGCGAAGACTGCCCAGGATCGCCTCAAACTGCTGGCGAAACTGCGCCCCCGGCATTTGATGCCGCTGATCCCCGCCAACGCGGAACCCCGTACCGGCCTTTCCATGGGTGAGCACTGCCAGATTACCGCCAAAGAGTGGGACATCTCCCGGGAGGCCCAGGACGAATTGGCTTACCTGAGCCATAAGAACATGGCCAAAGCCTATGATGAAGGCTTCTTCGACGACATGATCACCCCCTTCATGGGCCTGGAACGGGACAACAATCTGCGGGGTGATACCACCCTGGAAAAACTGGCCTCCCTGAAGCCGGTTTTTGATCGTGAAAATGGCACCATGACCGCCGCCAATTCCACTCCGCTCACCGACGGTGCCTCAGCGGTGTTGCTGGCCACCGAAGAGTGGGCCAAGGAGCGCAATCTGCCGATACTGGCCTATATCACCTATTGTGAGACCGCGGCGGTGGATTTTGTGGGCAAAAAAGAGGGGCTGTTGATTTCACCGGCCTATGCGGTGCCGCGTATGCTGGACCGCGCCGGCATCACCCTGCAGGACTTCGATTTCTACGAAATTCACGAGGCCTTCGCCGCCCAGGTGCTGTATACGCTGAAAGCCTGGGAGGATGAGAAATTCTGTAAAGAGCGCCTGGGCCGCGACAAAATTGTGGGCAGCATTGACCGCAGCAAGCTGAACATCAAAGGTTCCTCACTGGCGGCGGGCCACCCCTTCGCCGCCACCGGTGGCCGTATTCTGCATACCATGGCCAAGCTGCTGAATCAGAAGGGTTCCGGACGGGGACTGATTTCCATCTGCGCCGCCGGCGGCCAGGGAGTCACAGCCATTATTGAAAAAGAAGGCTGATCGGGCTCGCTCTTAAAGCGGTTAGTAAGTGGAATACATTGGTGACTATCTCCACCTAAGCTATCTCAACCTAACAAGGCGGCATCGATGCCGCCTTTTTATGGGCCACAAGTTATGGGGCGCAAGATGCTGGAACCATATTCAGCCGGAGGTCGGGCAGAAGCCTGGGGTCTGATGGCGAACGTCAGCGGCCATGGACGGCCGCTGTCGAGCGCACAGGGATGTGCTCGTAGCGTTTCGAAATCAGACTCCAGGCTTCTGCCTGGCCGGGTCGACTACTCCACTCAATCGGTCAACGCTTGCCGAACAGTCAGCGGACAATTGCGTCCAAACTCAAACCGATCCAGTCAGAGGCAATCCACGCATCTGCCAAGCAACGCCCCAAGACTGTACAGTCAGGTTTACCAAACCCACTGTCACCGGCGCAGGAATGGTCTAGGATAGCGGTGTCGATTATCGACAGAGAGCGGCAACGCACAACGCTCAATAAGCGCTGAAACCAGGTAACACGGCGGGCGCATAAACGATCTGTTCAGTCTGGTAAGGGAGACAACATGAACGAACACTACCCCCATCTGCTTCAGCCCCTGGATCTGGGGTTCACCACCCTGCGCAATCGGGTCCTGATGGGCTCCATGCATACGGGCCTGGAAGATCGTTTTTATCACATCGACAAACTGGCGCACTATTTTGCCGAACGGGCCCGGGGTGGCGTCGGCATCATGGTTACCGGCGGGTTTGCGCCCAACCGGCGGGGTGACCTGTTACCCCTGGGCTCCAGTATGAACAGCAAAGTCACCGCCTTATTGCACCGCCACGTCACCGGCAAGGTCCACAATGAAGGCGGCAAGATCGCCCTGCAATTACTGCATGCCGGGCGCTACGGTTATACCCCTTACTGCGTTTCCCCGTCGGGAATAAAATCCCCCATCAGCCCGTTCAAACCCAAAAAAATGAGCGCCAAGCTGATTCGCAGCACCATTGATGATTACGCCCGGGCGGCGGAGCTGGCGCAGTTTGCCGGCTACGATGGCGTGGAGATCATGGGCTCGGAAGGTTATCTCATCAACCAATTCCTGGCCCAGCGCACCAATCAGCGCACCGACGAATGGGGCGGCAGCGCGGAGAACCGCATGCGTTTTCCCATCGAGGTGGTGCGTGCCGTGCGCAAAGCGGCCGGCCCTCATTTTATTGTGATTTATCGCATTTCCCTGATGGATCTGGTGGAGGGTGGACAGACCTGGGAGGAGGTGGAAGCCCTGGCCAAATCCCTGGAGGCGGAGGGAGTGACTCTGTTCAACACCGGCATCGGTTGGCACGAGGCCCGGATTCCCACCATCGTCACTTCTGTGCCGCGGGGCGCCTTTGCCTTTGCCACCGCGCGCCTGAAGCAGGCAGTGAATGTGCCGGTGTGCGCCAGTAACCGCATCAACACACCGGAACTCGCCGAACAGATCATCCGTGACGGCGAGGCGGACATGGTATCCATGGCGCGGCCCCTGCTGGCGGATCCCCATTTTGTGGCCAAGGCCGAGGCGGGTCGGGGTGATGAGATCAACACCTGTATCGCCTGCAACCAGGCCTGTCTGGACCATACCTTTCAGAACAAACGCGCCAGTTGCCTGGTGAATCCCCAGGCCTGTTATGAAACCGAATTGCGTTATCTGCCCACCCTCAACAAACAGCGCCTGGCGGTGGTGGGAGCGGGGCCGGCGGGCCTGGCGGCGGCAACGGTGGCGGCCGAACGGGGCCACGAGGTCACCCTGTTTGAAGCCGATCACCAGATCGGGGGCCAGTTCAATATCGCCAAACAGATTCCCGGCAAAGAGGATTTTGCCGATACTTTGCGTTACTTCCAGCGCCGGCTGGACCGGCTGGGCATTGAGGTGAAACTGGAGCATCGGGTGCAGGCCGGTGAGCTGATGGAATTCGACGCCGTGGTGGTGGCCACCGGGATTATGCCGCGTACCCCCGACATTCCGGGTATTGACCATCCTAAAGTCCTTTCCTACCTGGATGTGATGGTGCACAAAAAACCCGTGGGTCAGTCCGTGGCGGTGATTGGCGCCGGTGGTATTGGTTTCGATATCAGTGAATACCTTACCCATGGCGCCGCCGATGCCGAACATCAGCAGTGGTATCGACAATGGGGTGTGGATACCCAACTGGCACATCGTGCGGCACTGGTGCCAGCGGAGGTGGCCCCCAGCCCCCGCCAGGTATATTTGCTGCAACGCAAGACCTCGGCGCCGGGCAAGGGCCTGGGTAAAACCAGTGGCTGGGTGCACCGGGCGCAACTGAAAAAGAAACAGGTGGAAATGCTTGCCGGCGTCACCTATGAGCGAATCGACGACGACGGCCTGCATATTACCGTAGAGGGCGCCCCCCGAACCCTGCCCGTTCACAACGTCATCATCTGTGCCGGACAGGAGCCCAACCGTGAGCTGGCCGAGGCCCTGCGGGCCAGGGGCGTGACCACCCATGTGATCGGCGGCGCCGATGTGGCCCTGGAGCTGGACGCCAAACGGGCCATCCGCCAGGGCTCGGAACTGGCTGCCAGCCTCTAGAGGTTCCTTAAGACTGCCTTAAGTTTCCTTAAGTTTGCTTTAAGCCTCCTTCGCTAGGCTGCAACAGTCATCAAAGTGAAGGTGAGCGTTAAGGTGTTGGCAGTACCCCCCAATCAAGTATTCGCAGAACTCAAAGTCGGCGCTGACAACCTCAGGCTGACGGTGTATCAACCCTGGCATCCCGAACGCTGGCGGGTGGAAGCCTTTATCGCCCGCCGCTTTCAGCAGATGCACGGTGCCATCATTACCCAGTTTCTCCCTTGTCTGATCAGCCTGGAGGACCAGGCCGGCAACATTCTGGCGGCGGTGGGGATTCGCAGTGCGCACACCGGCCCGCTGTTTCTGGAACAGTATCTGGTCCGTCCCATTGAACAAGAACTCAAGACCTTCACCGGGGTTCACTGTGGACGCCGCGACGTGATCGAGTTGGGTAATCTGGCGGGCAACGTGCGGGGCATCGGCCGCTGCTTTATCGCCGTGCTCAGTGATGCCCTGATGATCTGGGGCATCCATTGGCTGGTGTGCACCGGCACCCTGGAAGTCAGCAATATTTTTCGCCGCCTGAACATCACTCCATTGCCATTGGCCGCTGCCCGCCGGGAACAATTGCGGGACGGTCACGCCCAATGGGGCAGCTACTATGAGCGGCAGCCTGTGGTGATGGCCGGCGACCTTAGGTTGGCCGCCGAGGACGTGCGTCGGCAGGGCTATCTGTCTCGTTATCACTATCGCCGACTGGAGACCGATAATGTCTTTATTGCTTGAGGCCATTGCCCGCCACGCCGGTGAACGGGCACAGGCGCCGGCGCTTGTAAGCGGCGACCGAACGCTGACCTGGCAGCAACTGGAGGCCTGTCTCAATGAGCTGGCGTCGAAGCTGCAATGCTGCCACGGGCGCGGAGTGGCGCTGGTGGGGGACAACGGGCTGCCCTGGATACTGGCGGATCTGGCGTTGTGGCGACTGCCGGTGCGGGTGGTGCCGGTACCTGTGTTCTTCAGCCCCGATCAGGTACACCACCTGATGGCTGCAGCCGGGATCAGTGTGGTGATCGGTGAGTCGGCGGCGGTAGGTGATTTTGGAGCGCCGCGGCTACTGGACGAAGAACTGGACCTGGCAGTGACCGAACTGCCGGTGGCGGGCGCGGATAGTAATCCCGCCTTCATGGCCTATGAGAAAGTCACTTTCACTTCCGGCAGTACCGGCCAGCCCAAGGGCGTGCGTCTGTCCCGGCACGTTTTGGAGCGGACTGCGGCGGCGGTGGCGCAGGCTCTGGCGGATGTGGATTTGCAAAGACACCTCAGCGTGCTGCCCTATGCCACCTTGCTGGAGAATGTGGCGGGGCTGTACGCGCCACTGCTGCAGGGGGTCAGGGTTCATGTCCGCCCCCTAAGCCAGCTGGGTTTCAACGGTGCCAGTGACTTCAATCTGTTTGTGTTTCTGCAGCAACTGCAGGTGATACAGCCCCAGGCGTTGATTCTGGTACCGCAACTATTACTGGCGCTGGTGCTGGCGGCGGAGCAGGGCCTGCCCCTGCCAGCGGATCTGCGGTTTATTGCCGTGGGTGGCGCCAGAGTGGCACCGGATCTGTTGCGGCGGGCCGACGCCCTGGGCCTGCCGGTGTTTGAAGGTTACGGTCTGAGTGAATGCGGTTCGGTTGTGTGTCTGAACCGTCCCGGCGCCCGCCGGCTGGGCACCGTGGGTAAACCCCTGGACCATGTCCGGATCAGCATCAGCGACAGTGGCGAAATCCTGCTGGCCGGCAGCGGCATGCTGGGTTATCTGGGTGAGCCGCCCCATGAGGGCCCGGTGGCTACCGGCGATCTGGGTCGGGTGGATGCGGACGGCTTTGTTCATGTGGAGGGGCGGCGCAAAAATCTGCTGATTACCACCTATGGCCGTAACGTGAACCCGGAATGGGTGGAGGCGGAACTGCTGGCACAGGCCAGCATTGCCCAGGCCGCGGTGTTCGGAGACGGACTGCCCGCTATTGTGGCGGTGCTGACGCCACGTAAGGGCTTCACCTGGGCGCAGGTGGAGTCCGCGGTAGCGCAGGTGAATCAACAACTCCCCGTCTACGCCCGGGTGCAGCAACTGATTGCCAGCCGGGAACCTTTCAGCCCGGACAATGGCCAGGCTACCGCCAATGGCCGCAATTGCAGGGCGCAGATTGCCAGCGTTTATTTGCATCCCGCCCCTCACCATTGCATAACGGAGGCACCATTAACCATGACTTTTTTTCAACAACTGCAAGCGAAAACCGAAGCGGCGCGGCAACATGTGCTGAGCGCACCGGTGATTCAGGCTGTGCAACAGGGCTACTATAGCCTGGAAGGCTACACCTATTTTCTGGAACAGGCTTATCACCACGTCAAACACACAGTGCCCCTGATGATGGCCTGCGGCGGCCGGTTGCCGGAGGAAAAGGAATGGGTGCGCGAAGCGCTCAGGGAATATATCGAAGATGAATACGGTCATCAGGAATGGATTCTGAATGACCTGGTGGCCTGTGGCATTGAGCGGGAAAAAGTGGTTAACAACCGCCCCGCACTGGCCATTGAACTGATGGTGGCTTTTCTCTACGACCAGATCCAGCGCCAGAATCCAATGGCGTTTTTCGGCATGGTGATGGTGCTGGAAGGCACCAGTATCAAGCTGGCCACCGCCATGGGCAAACTGGTACAGCAACGGCTGGCGTTACCGGATGCCGCCTTCAGTTACTTGTATTCCCACGGCGCCCTGGATCAGGATCACTTTGCTTTCTTCCGGGATTTAATGAATCGGGTCACCGACCCGGCGGATCAGGAAGCCATTGTGCACAGCGCCAATGTGGTGTACCGGCTCTATGGCGATATGTTGCGTGCTATTCCCCTGACATCGGAGGGACAGGCCGATGCAGCTGCGTGATAAAACCGTACTCCTGACCGGCGCCGGCGGAGGCATCGGCCGCCAGGTGGCGGCTCAGTTGTTGGCACGGGGGGCCCGGGTGCTGGCCACCGGCAGCAGGCTTGCGCCCCTGCAACAGCTGCAGGCAGAGCTGGGACAGACTGGCTCTCAACTGCAAATCCTGGAACTGGATCTGGGCGCGGAGAATCTGGCGCAGCGGGTAGAGGAATTGCAGCAGGCCTATCCGCAGATTGATGTGGTGATTCATTGTGCCGGAGTCAGTCATTTTGTGCCCTGCGACAAACCGGTGCTGGGGCAGTTAATGCACACCCTGACCATTAATCTGAATGCCATGGTCACCCTGACCACCTTGTTGCTGCCGGCCCTGAAGCAACGCCCCGAAGCAGCGGTGGTGGGAGTGGGCTCCACTTTCGGCAGTATCGGCTATCCGGGATTTGCCGTGTACTCCGCCAGCAAATTTGGCGCTCGGGGCTATCTGGAGGCCCTGCGCCGGGAACTGGCGGATACCAGCGTGAAGGTGTTTTATGTGTCCCCCAGAGCCACCCGTACCGGTATGAACAACGGCGCCGTGGAGGCCATGAATCAGGCCCTGGGTAACCGGATGGACGATCCGCAATGGGTGGCTCAGCAACTGGTGAAAGCGCTGGAGACGGATCGCTTCAAGCTGTTCCTGGGCTGGCCGGAGCGGTTGTTCGTGGTGATTAACGGCCTGTTCTCCAGCCTGGTGGATCGGGCGCTGGGTAAACAATTACCGGTTATTCGACAGTACTTGAAATCGTGAACGTGGCCAGCGGCCACGGGGAGAATTGCAACATGAAATACAGCCTGATATTCGGTATTTTACTGCTGGTGCTGATGGCCCCGGTGCGGGCGGCGCAGAACTTTGAACAACGGCTGCTGGATTTGCAGCATCAGTGGGCAACAATAAATTATGAAACCCCGGAAGCGCAGCGGGAAGATGCTTTCGCCGGGCTGGCGCAACAGGCAGAGGGCCTGATTCAGGCTTACCCGCAGCGACCGGAGCCCCTGGTGTGGAAAGGGATTATTGTTTCCACCTGGGCCGGCGCCCGTGGTGGCCTGGGAGCCCTGAAGCTGGTTAAGGAAGCGAAGAGTTTGCTGGAGCAATCGCTGGAGTTGGATCCCGATGCGCTGTCCGGTTCCGCCTACACCTCGCTGGGCAGCCTGTACTATCAGGTACCCGGGTGGCCCCTGGGATTCGGCGACGATGAGCAGGCGGAGCGGTTGCTGAAACAGGCACTGAAAGTCAATCCCGACGGGATCGACAGTAATTACTTTTACGCCGACTATTGCCTGGATCAAGGCGATGCCGATCAGGCTAGGATATACTTCGAAAAAGCATTGCAGGCACCGCCACGGCCCGAGCGTCCTTTGGCGGATGCCGGCAGACGGCAGGAGATCCTGGCCAAACTGAACAGCATTAAAAAGTGAGTGATGTAATCTGAGACATGCGACTGTTATTGGTGGAAGATGACGCCATGCTGGGGCGGGCGGTTCTGGCCGGCCTGAAACAGGCCGGCTATTCCGTGGACTGGATGTCGGCGGCGCAAAGCGCGCTGCATTGTCTGCAGGAAGAGGACTACGATCTGGTGGTGCTGGATCTGGGGCTGCCGGATCTGGACGGTACGGAAGTCTTGCGCTGGATGCGGCGCAACGGCGGCAGCACCCCGGTAATCATTATCACCGCCCGTGACAGTATTGCCGATCGGGTCGGGGGGCTGGATCTGGGGGCAGACGACTACCTGTCGAAACCGTTTGACATTGAAGAGCTGATGGCCCGGATCCGGGCCCTGTTGCGCCGCCGCACCGGCCGTGCGGAACAAACCATCCACTACCGGGATATTACCCTGTACCCGGACGCGCTGCGGGTGACCCTGCAGGGCGAGGAAGTGCCCATGACCCGGCGGGAATATCTGCTGTTGCAGGAGTTGCTCAGCAACACCGGCCGGGTCATGACCCGTGGCCAGTTGGAAGAGGCGGTCTATGATATGGGCCAGGACGTGGCCAGTAACGCCATCGAGGTGCACATCCATCATTTGCGTAAAAAATTCAGTAACGATCTGATCCGCACCGTGCGCGGTGTGGGCTATCTGGTCGAAAAAGCATGATGCGTTCCATTCGCCGTTACCTGATGGTAATGGTTTCCCTCGTCTTGGTGACGGC
Organism: Pseudomonadales bacterium; assembly: GCA_002701845.1. Lineage (GTDB taxonomy): Bacteria > Pseudomonadota > Gammaproteobacteria > Pseudomonadales > Ketobacteraceae > Ketobacter. The sequence continues at coordinate 4,275 of NZXG01000011.1, read as the reverse complement.
TTTTCTTACCGCCATGGGGGTGAGTTACTACGAGGCCCGGCATGAGGTGGACGAGTTGTTCGATGCGGAGCTGGCCCAGACCGCTCGCCTGTTACAGTCCTCATTCAGCCGCTTTGGGGATGCGCATCTGGAGCACTTGGAACCCGTCGTCGCAAGCCCTCAGGCAAAGAACGCCGAAGCGACCGAGGCGTTACTGGACCTGGCGGACGAACGAACCGCATTCGGCCACCGTTACGAACGCAAAGTATTATTTCAGGTACGACGTGGCGACACCGTGTTGTTTCAGTCCGCCCGTTCCAGTCTGCACTTACAGGACGCCCCCCGGCGCGGTTACAGTGAAGTGCGGGTAGGGGATCAACTCTGGTACCTGTTTACCTTGCAGGAAGGGGGCTTGAGTTACACCGCTGGTGAACGGGCGGATATCCGGGATGAGCTGGCGGAGGAAATTGTCGCCAGCTATATGATTCCGTTACTGGTGTGTCTGCCACTGTTGCTGGGATTCGTACTCTGGGTACTGAAACGGGGTCTGCAACCGCTGCGGGATCTGGCGGATAATATCCGCTGTCGGGATGAAAATGATCTGGCGCCGGTATCGGTCACGGAAACATCCGACGAAATCCGCCCGCTGGCGGATGCCCTCAATCATTTGTTCGATCAGGTGGCCCGTTCCCTGGAACGGGAACGCCGTTTTACCGCCACCGCATCCCACGAAATGCGTACCCCCATCTCGGTGCTGAAAATCAATGCACAAAATGCGCTGGCGGCTACTGATCCCGCCCAACGCCAACAGTACCTGCTGGAACTGAACCAGGGCATCGACCGGGCCAGCCGATTGATGGAGCAGCTGCTGACGCTGAATAAACTGGAACAGGCGGAACTGACCTATGTCTCCCACACTATGGATCTGGTGCCGCTGCTGCAGGATGAAATCGCTGCCCTGTATCCCCTGGCGCAGGCCAAGGAGGTGCAGATCGAACTGGATTGTGCCGAAGGATCGCTGCCGGCGGAGGTGATGCCGCAACTGTTTTCGGTGGTGGTGCGTAATCTGGTGGAGAATGCCATCAAATACGCACCGCGACAGGGGCGGGTACTGGTCTCGCTACAGCGCGAGAGCGGCAGGGTGCGGATCGATGTGGAGGACAGCGGGCCCGGCGTACCGGAAGCCATGCGCGAGTTGATCTTTGAGCGCTTTTACCGGTTGCCGGAAACCACGGAGCAGGGAGCTGGCCTGGGTCTGGCCATTGTACAGCGGGTGGTGGACCTGCTGGGTGGCAACATCAGCCTGTCCCGGAGTCAGCGACTGGGGGGGCTGCAGGCCACCCTGTGGCTACAATCGTCGGCGGCGGGCAGTAACTGAATACTACCCGCCGCCGTCAGTGCCGGTATCAGTGCTTGTCTTCCACCGCGCGGTTATCCTTGAATGTGCGCCAGCCGCTGATCATGGTACTGACCATGGACTGCCGGGACATGATATCTTCCCGAATGGCCACGTAAACATGCATGATGGTAAAGCAGATAATCACCCACATCACCAGATGGTGCCAGGTGTGAATAGCCTGACTCTGGCCGAACAGGGGAATCATCCAGCTGCTGAACCACTCATACTGCCAGCTGCCCATGCCGGTCCCTTCCCCGTACAGTGCAAATCCGGTAAAGATCATAAACACCGTGGCCCACACAAGCATCACATGCATAAACAACAGTGCCAGAGGGTTATGGCCAATGTATTTGTGGGGTTCCCTTACCATAAACGCATACCATTTGGCTTCGTGCAGGACTCCGGCCCACCACTTTTTGTCAGTGACCGGGGGCAGGAACAACTGCCGGGCGTGTTCATTGCCGGCAAACGCCCAATAGACGCGAAACAAAAACCCGAGCGCCAGGATGTAACCACTGGCAAAGTGGGCAAAGCGAATATACCCCATTAGAAAATGATCACTGGCTTCGCCGGGCATGCTGGGTAACGGGCTGGCAATGAAGTACCCGGTGATACAGAGTACCGTGATGGCCAGGGCATTCACCCAATGCCAGATGCGAACGGGAGCCTCGTAGACGTAAACGGAGGGTTTGACGGTATATTCCGGTTTGTGGCTATCCATGTCGGCCTCCTAGCGTACCTTGACCCGAACCAGCTCTTTGCCGTCTTCCCCCATCACATGGGTGGAGCAGGCCAGGCAGGGATCGAAGCTGTGCAGGCTGCGCAGGATTTCCACCGGTTCGTCCGGCCGCTCCATGGGGGTGTTCATCAGGCTGGCTTCGAAGGCGCCGATGTTGCCCGCCGGGTCCCGGGGTGATCCGTTCCAGGTGGTGGGCACCACACATTGATAAGTTTCAATACGGCCGTCCTTGATTTTTATCCAGTGCCCAAGGGCGCCCGGGGTGCCGCCACGGTGCCCACGCCCTTGGCTTCCCGGGGCCAGGTGGCCGGGTCCCACTTTTCCATGTTGGCGGTACTGGTGTCTCCGGCCTTGATATTGCCCATCAGTTCGTTCCAATCATCCACCATCATATCGGCGCAATACTGGGCTTCCAGGGCTCGCGCCAGGGTGCGCCCGATGGTGGATTGCAGTACCGCCCTGGCCCCCAGATCCTTGCCCGCCAGCTGATTGAACGCCGCCACGCTGCGATGCACCTGATTGCGGACGTAGTCCACGCCCTGCACATAGGCCAGTGTGTAACGGGAAAGCGGCCCCACTTCCACCGCGTGACCGCGCCAGCGGGGGGCTTTGATCCAGGAATACTTGGCGCCTTCGTCCACCTCCTGAATGTTGGTTTTGGTACCTTTGAAGTTGGGGCCCAGTTGAAAATTCGCTTCGGTGACGCCGTCCCAGGGATGCAGGCCCACTTTCTCATCGGGATAGCTGTACCAGGAGTGGGCCACGAATTCCTGCACCTGTTCCGGATCCCTGGGGTCCACCGGCAGCACTTCGTTCCAGTTGCCGTTAAGAATCACGCCGCCGGGCAACTGATCAGTGGATTTATCGTAATTCACTTTCGGATAGGCGCCGTAATCCATCACGCTGTAGGCGCCCAGGCCGCCGCCGTACAACCAGTCTTTATAAAAACTGGCGATGGCCAGCACGTCCGGTATCAACACGTTGCTGCAGAACTGCACCATTTCATCGATACGGGCTTTGACAAAGTTCAGCCGCTCCATGTTAAGCGGAGCACCGGCAGACAGGTCTCCGTCCATATTAATGGCACAGGGTACACCCCCCACCAGATAATTGGGGTGGGGGTTTTTGCCGCCAAACACTGTGTGCACTTTCACGAAATCTTTTTGCAGATCCAGTGCTTCCAGATAGTGGGCCACCGCCATCAGATCCGCTTCCGGTGGCAGTTTATAGGCAGGGTTGTCCCAGTAGCCGTTTTTGAACGGACCCAATTGGCCGGATTCAATAAAGCGCCGAATGCGGGTTTGAATATCCCGGAAATAACCTGGGCTGGACAGCGGGTGCGACGGGGACACCGCCTGCTGCAATTGCGAAGTGGCTTTGGGGTCAGCCTTCAATGCATTCACCGGGTTGACCCAGTCCAGCGCGTGCAGATGGTAAAAGTGCACCACGTGATCATGCACCTGCAGGGTTTTGGCCATGATCTCCCGAATCAGGTGAGCATTGGGAGGAATGATAATCCCCAGCGCGTCTTCCACCGCCCGCACCGATGTCAAGGCATGGCAGCCGGTGCAAACGCCGCAGATACGCTCCACAAAGGCCCAGGCGTCGCGGGGGTCGCGACCCTTCAGAATGACTTCCAGCCCGCGCCACATGGTGCCGGAGGATACCGCGTTGCGAATTACATTGTTCTCATCCAGATCCACCTCACAACGCATATGGCCCTCAATGCGGGTCACCGGGTCCACCACCACGCGGCGGCCACTGTTATCGAGGTCGTAGCCGTTGGGGGTTTTTATAATGCTCATTATTCCTGATCTCCTTTGTGCATGGCGCGCTTCACAGCGCTGGCGGCAATGTGGGCGGCGGTGGCGGTGCCCACCACGGCGGCGGCGGTGGCGCCCACCTTATCGGCGTTGCTTTCCACCCCGAACTGGGGAATGTCCGTAAGGCGGGCATACCAGGAACCCTTGTCCCAGAAGCCGTCTTCGGAGCAACCGATACAGCCGTGGCCGGCCTGGATGGGGAAGGAGGTGCCCTCGTTCCAGCGAATGGTGGAGCAGGCGTTAGTGCGTCAAGGAAGCTTGATGCATCTGGCAGGGTGAAAGTCCCTGTAGGGTAAGGTCTAGCAAGCCACCCTTAGCGAGTGTTGCGCGTTGTG
>NZXG01000010.1 GCA_002701845.1 Pseudomonadales bacterium | reverse complement strand
GGGCTGTCTGCCGCGCAGACCCGCCACTATTAGTCCCACGCCCACCAGGGAAAACACCACCGCAAAGGCCAGTTGCAGCGCCATCAGTCCCCAGCGCAGCTCCCGGTCCAGCAGGGCCTGGTCAGGCTGCCCGGGGTCGTACCAGAGGGGCAGCGGGTCACCCTGATTTTTGATTCGCGCCAGGCGCTGCTGCCAGCGCTGGTGATAGTCGCCGATATTATCCTTGCCCTGATGCAGTCCCACCCGGTTACCGGTATAGGTCTGGCCGTGGGCCTGGTATCGATAGCGGGCCTGGATTTCGTAGCTGGTACCCCCCTCCCGACTGCGGGAGGAAGTGAGCCGGTAGCTAAGCAGTTCCCCCTGCCCGGGCGACCAGTGCTGAGCCGCCTGCCACAGGAACAGTTCCGGCCCCACCTTGAAGCCGGCAAAGCCCAGACCGAAAAGGAGAAAAGGTAACCCCACCAGCACCATGCCTCTGGGCCCCAATTGCCGGCCCCTGGAACCCTGTCTTGATAACCTGCCCATAAATGCCAGCCCCAATGTCCTACCTTGATTTCAGTGTAGCGCGGCCATGGCAGGTATGACGCAAAAGCCCCGGGCACTGCATCACCGGCAAAAAAAAGCCCCGCTTGCGCGGGGCTCGCGGGGCTTTTTTCAGGGATAGCCGAAGTGGCTGGGCTGTCGGGTAAGGAGCAGCCATTACTGGCCACCCCTCCCCTAAGAACCGTACGTGCGAGTTTCCCCGCATACGGCTCAAGCCTTTATAAGCACTACCAGAAGGTAGAGCCGACTACTTATCACCTAAACTAATAGGGTGGAAGCGGAGCTGAGGGATTGCATTAAGCATCCTATCTCGGTTGTTCCAAAGGAATCCGATCAAGTAGCACTCCCGGTTAACCTCTACTCCATCACAGTCGAACCTTAAGAGTAGCGTCCTAAGGTGGAACTTCTGCTAAGGGTGTATTGCTACAGGTATCCGTTGCAGTCATTCACTTCTACTAGCTTCCTATCATTTATCCCCTTTCAACCGGGCCCTAACTCGCTACAGCTAGGAGCAAATCGGGGAATACCAAAAGTTTGGTCAAAATAGACCTCCTTTCATTTCCCGAGGGATAAAACTATCTAACCCGTTATAGAGCAATCATCCTTTAGGTGGGTGCGGATCGTTTCCGTAAGTATTTCTCTCACGAATTTGACCGTTTTCACCGTGGATCAAAACTTCGCTCTTTTGGTTCTTCGCAATATCCCTCGCGGCCTCAAACGCCTCTTTCTGCGTTTTATGGTGAGAGGTGTCTCGCAAATTACCCGCTCCACGTACCGCCCAACCATCTGGGCGTTTCACTACATGCTGATTTTTCGCCTTTGACACAAAATTACTCCTGCATCTTTACGTTTCTCTAATTATGCTACACGAAAAACCGAAAAACACAACATCTAGTGCTGGATAAATTTATAGCACTGTTCATCCAGACAGTAAAACATGGATCTGACGGTGGCAATTGGGATGCAACAAAACCAAGTTATCCAGTCTATCACTCCCCCCTTTGCAACGCTCAACCACATGATGAATGTTCCAACCTGTGTCTTGCGTTATAAACTGCTTGCAGCAGGGGCAGCGCTTATCCTGACGTAGCCAAAGCCTGAAGATCTTCCCTTTCCCCTTCATCGAATCCCGCCAAGCCCGCTCAAGGCGCTGCTCAAAATAGGGCTCAAATGTCGGATCGTAGGGATTAGCCTCAGCCACGATCTTGGTATGTCGCTTGATAGGCGTATCATTCGCATAGAGCAGATTGAGCACAGCCCCATCCGGTGATACTCCTTGGAAAGTCCAGTGACGGGCACCCACAGTCTTAAAGTACTTGTCTTTAATCCAGCGTTTACGACGATTTAAATGTCGCCGTTTGCACCATTGCCACAGCATTTTCCAGATACGGTAATCCACATAGTTAAACGTCTCCTTCGCCACCACTCCACGATGGTAGTTTGCCCAACCCCTAATAATCGGGTTGAGCAATTGCACTATCCTCCATGCAGGGGCGGTTTTGTTGTCGTTCAATATGCTCCGTATTTTGGCCAACACGTTTTTCACGTTCTTATGACTCGGTTTAATCAAACACTTGTCACCGTACTTGCGAACGTTCTGACCAAGGAAATCAAATCCCTCCGATATATGCGTAATCACGGTTTTCTCCTGTGAAAGAGAAAGCCCACGCTTAGCCATGAAGGCTTCCACGAGTGGCTTAACTTCACTTTCCAGCAGTTCTTTCGAAATGCCGGTAATGATGAAGTCATCCGCGTAACGTACATAGTTGACCTTGGTCTTGTAGCTGGCTTTGGTGTTTTTCTTCCCAAAATGGGATTCCAACTCCTCTTCCAAGCCATCAAGCGCCAAGTTAGCCAACACGGGCGAGATAATGCCACCTTGCGGTGTTCCCGCTTCCGTCGGATGGAATCGATTGGATTCCAAGTAACCCGCATTCAACCACTTCTGAAGAATAACCTTGTCCATCAGGACATGATCAATCAGCCATTGGTGGTCGATATTGTCAAAACACCCTTTGATATCGCCTTCTAACACCCACTGAGCAGAACTCTTGCGACTGAGATTCACAAAACACTGCTCAATCGCATCCGCCGTGGAGCGCATGGGGCGAAACCCATAAGAATTACGGTCAGCTACTGTTTCCGATACAGGTTCCAACGCAAGCAGATAAAGTGCCTGCATCGCTCGATCCTGCATGGTCGGTATCCCGAGCGGACGGCGTTTGCCATTCGCTTTAGGTATATAGACTCGCCGCAACGGTTTGGGCTTGTAGCCCTTACGTTGCAACCGGAAAATAGCGTTCCATTTTTCCACGGGTGTATCCCAACATTCACCATCAACACCGGGCGTTTTCTTACCCTGGTTTTCGGTGACTCGTTTTACGGCTATAGCTTTAGCCGAAAACGAGCGAACCAACATCCGTTGCAAAGCTTTCGCCTTGCGCCATTGTTGGCTCGCAGTTGCCTTCGCGATTCGTGCCTGCAGCTCCCTCGCCCGTCGATGACTAGTTTCCCAGTCAATCGAATGCCACCCAGTGGCCGGGCGGGAAGACGCAGGCACGTCAATTGAAGTACTCATCTTGCAGTCCTCCTAGAGATGTGGAACGCCCCTGATTGACGAAGACAGTACTTCCCCTTGTGGGGAAGCTTGTCCCCACAAGGGTGATAGTTAATAGAAAGCTTTGCAGGCTTTCACGCGATTAAAGACCAGACGGAAGTCAGCATACTTTCGTATTGGGGCAAAGTTTGAACCCCTATCCCAGCCATTACAGCCGGGCATTCGCTTTCTCCATCCTCCTTTGCCCGCACTCCCAACAGTTCGCCTTACGGCTCGCCTGCCACCAAGCTATTTGCCGGGGCGGGAATACGGGTTTACCGAGTTCCATTTCTGATACACGATTGGGTTAGGTTCTGCTTATCCACCGAAGGCCGTATGTCAGCGTACTCCCAGATGTAAAAGGAGTAACCGGCCTCATACCTTTTGGTTAGAGCCTGTCAGCATCTTAGGCTCGTCGCGGTTGACGGTGTTTATCAGCAGTTCACATATGTTAACCATACCAACCAGCCTAGTGTCTCATCCGCGTGATGCTCGCAGAATCTCATCCAACCTTCACAAGTTAAATGACCCGAAAAGGGACTACATTGTCAGGAAGCTTCGCACAACACCGTTACCAGTGATGCACTATCCCTAGGCTACTATTGGCTGAACAACAGGTCTCTCTAGCCAGCTTGCAAGCAAGAGGGCTGAGACAATATCAGAAATGGCTTACGCCGAAGGACTAGCCTTAGCGCAACCACAGTTGACGCAATATAAGGAACTCCAGGCTTTCGCGAGGCGCTCAATACATTGGACTGGTCGCTGCACATGAAGTCACAGCGGGGAACGACTCTATTCTGGGCCTAGCACATTCAATGTGCTAGCCAGTCAGTGGTCGCCCGGTATGGACGGACAGAGCAAGCTCTCTGCAAAGCAGGGAACCTGAACTGTCTGTTTGTCGGCATCAATAGCCGACAGTAGGTTACCTCAGAGAGGTGACCCGGTGTCAGACTATTAAAGCCCGTCACCGGGTTGGTTTAAATGCTATTTCTGCGGAGGGCAAGCAGGTGATAAACACCTGCTTGGGACGTAGTCCGCGTGGCTAGCTACCCTTGCGACTCTCGTCGCACTACATCATGCCGCCCATGCCGCCCATACCACCCATGCCGCCCATATCGGGCATGCCGCCGCCGGCGCCTTTCTCTTCCGGCATATCGGCCACCATGGCCTCGGTGGTGATCATCAGACCGGCCACGGAAGCGGCCGCCTGCAGCGCGGAGCGGGTCACCTTGGTGGGATCCAGGATACCCAGCTCGATCATGTCGCCGTATTCACCGGTGGCTGCGTCGTAGCCGTAGTTACCGGAACCGGCCTTCACCTTGTCCACCACCACGGAGGCTTCCGCACCGGCGTTGGAGGCAATTTGACGGATCGGGGCTTCCATGGCGCGCAGGGCCAGTTGCACACCGGCAGTCTGGTCTTCGTTTTCACCTTCCAGGCTACCCACGTTGGCCAGGGCCCGCACCAGCGCCACACCGCCGCCGGGGACCACGCCTTCTTCCACCGCGGCACGGGTGGCGTGCAGAGCGTCTTCCACCCGGGCTTTCTTCTCTTTCATTTCCACTTCAGTGGCAGCGCCCACTTTGATCACCGCAACACCGCCGGCCAGCTTGGCCACCCGTTCCTGCAGCTTTTCCTTGTCGTAATCGGAAGTGGCTTCCTCGATCTGCTGACGGATCTGATTAACCCGCGCCTGGATTTCGGAATCATCGCCGGCACCGTCAACCACGGTGGTGTTTTCCTTGGTGATGTTCACTTTCTTGGCAGTACCCAGGTCATCCAGAGTGGCGCCTTCCAGGGTCAGACCCACTTCCTCGGAGATTACGGTGCCACCGGTCAGGATCGCCAGATCCTGCAGCATGGCCTTGCGGCGATCACCGAAGCCGGGGGCCTTAACCGCGGCCACTTTGACGATACCGCGCATGTTGTTCACCACCAGGGTGGCCAGGGCTTCCCCTTCCACGTCTTCGGCGATGATCATCAGCGGCTTGCTGGCCTTGGCAACGGATTCCAGGATCGGCAGCAAATCTCGAATGTTGGAGATTTTCTTGTCCACCAACAGAATGAACGGGTCTTCCAGCTCAACCGCCATCTTTTCCTGGTTGTTGATGAAGTAGGGAGACAGATAACCGCGGTCGAACTGCATCCCTTCAACCACTTCCAGTTCGTTCTCCAGGCCACTGCCTTCCTCGACGGTGATTACCCCTTCTTTGCCCACTCTTTCCATGGCCCCGGCGATGATTTCACCCACGGAGCGGTCGCTGTTGGCGGAAATGGTGCCCACCTGGGAAATGGCTTTGGAATCTTCACAGGGGGTGGACAGTTTGCCCAGTTCGTCAACCACGGCATGGGTGGCCTTGTCGATACCGCGCTTCAGGTCCATGGGGTTCATACCAGCGGCCACTGCCCGCAGCCCCTCGGTCACGATGGACTGAGCCAGTACCGTAGCGGTGGTCGTGCCGTCACCGGCATTGTCATTGGCCTGGGAAGCCACTTCTTTCACCATCTGGGCGCCCATGTTCTCGAACTTGTCTTCCAGTTCGATTTCCTTGGCCACGGACACACCGTCTTTGGTGATGGTGGGGGCGCCGAAGGACTTGTCCAGCACCACGTTACGGCCTTTGGGGCCCAGAGTCACCTTAACTGCGTCCGCCAGAACGTTTACGCCCTTGACCATTTTGGAGCGGGCGCTGTCTCCGAATTTCACGTCTTTAGCTGCCATATTGGTTTACCTTCCAGATTCGTTAATTGTTAATACTCAGTCAATGTTCAGGGTCGGAGCCGGATCAGACTTCCAGCACACCGAAAATTTCATTCTCACCCATGATCAACAGCTCTTCGCCGTCGATTTTCACGGTGCTACCCGCGTACTGACCAAAAATCACTTTGTCACCCGCTTTCACATCCAGGGGGCGAGTTTCGCCATTTTCAGTCACGCGGCCGGGGCCCACGGCCAGCACTTCGCCTTGTGAGGGTTTTTCGGCAGCGGAACCGGGCAGCACGATGCCACCGGCGGTTTTGGTTTCCTCTTCAACACGACGAATCACGACGCGATCATGTAAAGGACGGATTTTCATGAGCTTTTTATCTCCCAATTAGCCTTGTATGTAAGCCAAGTTTTTGCCTGGATTGGTGCGATGCCATTATTAGCACTCTCCAACTTAGAGTGCTAATAATAGTGTCGCGATTATTTCCGTCAAGACCCCACGCACTGCTGGCGGGAAGTCTTGTTCAGGACTGCCCCTTAGATGGGGATAGGGTGGGTGATTTCAAGGGCGGGAACAGGATTTTTTTACGCAAGGTCAGGCATCGTCTTTATGCTCTGCCTCGCCCTCAATGATGTAGTGGCCCTGGCGATCCTTGTAAATAACCCGATCCTCGTCCTGCCGCGGTTCGGGGCCTGGCCGGGGCCGCGGGCCGGTGCTCCAGGAACCTCGCTGGTATACCCAGAACCCTCCGTTACCTGCACCTCCCAGGGACTGCAGTGTGCCCTTACGGGCGAGATAGCCCGCCATGGCCCGGCGGCTGGGGGGAATCAGCAGGAGAAAACCCACGCCATCGGTGATAAAACCGGGGGTAATCAACAACGCGCCCCCCAGCAACAGCATCACGCCTTCCACCAGCTCCGTGCCTGGCACTTCACCCTGTTGCAGGCGCTGATTCAGTCGCATCCAGGTCTCCAGGCCCTGCCAGCGAAACAGGATAGAACCCAGCAGCGCGGTAAATACCGTCAGCAGGATGGTGATGCCCCAGCCAATGGCCTGGGCCACCTGCCCCAGCACCACCGCCTCCAGCAATGCGAAGATAAAAATAAACAGAAAAACTCGCCCGAATCCCATTGCTCCATCCTATGTCGCGGCAGTGGTGGTTGAATCTGTGGTGAGGGAGGTACGGGCCATTTCCACCAAAATCGCCCTCGCTTGTTCAGATGTGGTGACGTTTTGCGCAAATTCAACCCGGTGCAAGCGCCGGTTCACCCGTAACGTCATGCCTTCGCCGTCAATGCCCGCCATACTGGCGTTTTCCGCGCCCCCCGGCAGCCCCGCCAGCTGACAATAATGCGTGATGGCATCACGGTGGTCCTCATTCATATGATCCACGATGCCTGCCCATTGTTCCGCAGAGAAAGGATTGGGGCGGATCACCTCCCCGGGGGAAAGCCAGCGGGCCTGGCCAAACCCCTGGATATACCGCAGCTGCACCGGATACAGGCAATAGAACTCAAAATCCAGCTGTTTTTGATAGCCGCTGGCCTGGGGAAAGCAGCGGTAGTAGATAGTGGCGGCCGCTTCGCTATCCGCCACCGGTTCGGCGTCCGCCAGCAACGTCAGGCGTTCGTTCTGCTGCACATCCCCCTGGGCCGGGTCGGACGCCAGCAGCGTCAGGGACAGCTGCGGATGGGCCGCAATATTCCGGGTATGCTGGGCCAGACGACTGATCAGAATCAGCGGTCGCCCGCTCAGGTCCAGGCAAAACGGCACCACGGAGCCGAAGGGATAGCCGCTGAACTTCTGTGACAAGGTACTGAGCACGCCACTAAAACAGGACTGTAACGCCTGTCGCGCCTGCTGTCCGGTGGTCATCTGCCCGGTGGTCATCATGGTTTACCCCGCAGTGGACACTGTATTGCCGGTGGACGGGGCATATTGTAACGGAGAATCCCCGCTGCCAGCTCAGCCGTGGGCGGAAAATTTATTCAGTACAATAAAAATTGTACGAATACGGATTCGAGGGCGTATAAGGGAACAGCCCCCCTGGGTATGATGCTACTGAATACGCCGGCATCTGTACATTGGCTGTTGGCCGGCCCCCGTAAGCCGGCCCCTAGAAAACCGGGGGGAAAACGGGAATAATCCCGACTCACAGGTCAAACCGGCGCTCCAAGCCGCCGGGGCCGACAGGTTTTTTGATGAGGCTATATAAGAGGTCGAGAGCATTATGGATTTGAAAGATAAAGTGGTGGTGGTTACCGGCGCCGGTCGGGGCCTGGGCCGTGGCATGGCGCTGTCATTCGCCCGCAAGGGGGCCCATGTAGCGGTGGTGGACCTCAGCGAGGACGATATTGCCCAGACCGTATCCCAGTGTGAAGCCGAAGGGGTTAAGGCCAAAGGCTACAAGGCGAATGTGGCCAGGGAAGAAGAGGTCGAACAGCTGTTCAGCGACGTGGTGGCGGACTTCGGCACCCTGAGCGGACTGGTCAACAATGCCGGCATTACCCGCGACGGGCTGCTGATCAAAGTGAAAGACGGTGCCATTACCAAGATGACCGCCCAGCAGTGGCAAGCGGTAATTGATGTGAATCTGACCGGCGTGTTCCTGTGCGCCCGGGAGGCGGCGGCCAAAATGATCGAATTGCAGGTGGACGAAGGCGTCATCGTCAGCATTTCCAGCCTGGCGCGCCAGGGTAGCTTTGGCCAGACCAACTATTCCGCCGCCAAGGCCGGGGTGGTGGCCATGACCGAAACCTGGGCCCGGGAACTGTCCCGCTATGGTATCCGCACCGGCGCCATCGCCCCCGGCACCATCAATACCGACATGATCGCCGCCATGAAACCGGAAGCCCGGGACCGGCTGGTGGGCGCGGTGCCCCTGAAGCGTCTGGGTGAACCGGAACATATCGCCCAGGCGGCCACGTTTATCTTCGAGAACGATTACTTCACCGGGCGGGTGGTGGAAGTGGACGGCGGCCTGCGCTAACCGGACCCCAGCGCCGATCATGGACACTGCCGAACTGAAGACCCAGATCCTGCAGGTGATCGGCGCAATTCCGGCGGGCCGGGTCAGCACCTACGGCGATGTGGCGCGCCGGGCCGGCCTGCCCAATCACGCCCGCTATGTGGGGACGGTACTGAAAAACCTCCCCACCGGCAGCCGGATTCCCTGGCATCGGGTGATCAATGGCAGAGGGGAAATTGCCTTCCCGCTGGGTAGTGATAAATGGCACCAGCAACAGTCCCGCCTGCAGCGGGAGGGCATTTGCTTTCAGGGTGAGCGAGTGCCACTGCGCCGATACCGCTGGTGACGCCTAACCGCCGTGAAAAAGATTCAGGCAGTGTTTGCTACCGATGCGACCGCTCCCACTCCGACCCCTTCCAGGCCGGACCCCTCCAGGCCGGACCAGACTAATCTCCCGCCGGGTGCGCCAGATCCAGACGCCTGGCCGCCAGATAGATAAACCACAGCACCGGCAACCCCAACAGCCCGGTGATCATAAAGAACGGAACATACCCCACGGCTTCCACGATGCTGCCGGAGTAACCCGCGGTGAGCTTGGGAATCAGGGTCATCAGGGAACTGAAAATGGCGTACTGCATGGCGGTGAAGCGCACGTTCACCAGGGCCGACAGGAACGCGATAAACGAAGCACTGGCAATACCCGCCGCCAGATTGTCCGCGGACACCACGCCATAGAGCACATACAGATTGTGGCCGGTGACCGCCAACAGGATAAACGCCAGGTTGGTGCCCACCACCAGTAACGCACTGAACGCCAGCATGGCAATGACACCAAAACGCATGGTGAGGATGCCCCCCACCACGCCGCCGAAGATGGTCATCCACACGCCAAACAGCTTCACCGCGGTGGCAATCTCCTCCTTGGAGAAACCGGTCTCGGTATAAAAAATATTGGAAATCGCCCCCAGCAGCACGTCGGAAATTCGAAACAGGCTCACCAGACTCAACAGAATCAACGCGGTTTTCAGCCCATGGGTGTGGAGAAAATTGCGGATGGGTTCGATGTAACTCACCACCACCAACTGGCGGTTGGCAAAACCCGCCCGCATCAGAAAACGGGCAATCAGGAACGCGATGCTCACCGCCAGAGCGAAGCGCAATACCTCCAGCATAAATGCCAGCAACAGACTGAGTCCGTGGGACAGCGACAGTTGCGCCTTCAGTGCTGCAATGCCCCCACCGCTGAAATAAAACGTCGCCACAAACCCACAGACGGCGAACGCAAACAACACACAAAGGGCTATATAATCCCGCTTGCTGTATTGCTCATAACCCCGATCGGGCGCCTGTGGCTCCCGAATGCAGAGCACGGTGATCATACCCACCAGCATAAAGAGAGGGATGATCAGATGGGTCAGGCGCCAGGCCTCATACAGATAGTGCTCCCGGGTAGTGCCGAAATAGGCTGCCAGATACAACGCCCCCGCGCCGGTAACAATCATCCCCAAGCGGTAGCCGGCGATATAAGTGGCGGACATCATGGCCTGCAGATCCGCATCGGCGGCCTCAATGCGATAGGCGTCAATGACGATATCCTGGGTGGCGGAACTGAAGCCCAGCATCACCGCCGCCAGCCCCATCAGCAGCACCGCCCCCTGGCCCCGGGCCGGATCGGTGAGTGCCATCAGCACAATGGCCACCACCACCCCGCACTGGGCCAGCAGCATCCAGGAGCGGCGTGGCCCCAGCCAGCTGGTGAGCCAGGGAATGGGCACCCGGTCCACCAGCGGCGCCCAGACAAACTTGAAGGAGTATCCGAGAGCGGCCCAGCTGAAATAGGTCACCTCGGATTTTTCGATCCCAGCCTCCAGCAGCCAGATGGAGAGGGAGGAAAATATCAGCATATTGGGCAGCCCCGCGGAGAAGCCCAGTAACAGCATGACCCAGACTTTGGGCAGCAGCACTACCGCCAGACTTTGGCGCCAGGAATGGTGAAATCTAAGATTGTTACTCATAGTCGACGGGACATTTGCGGGCCTGAGTGGATGGGATGCCCCGGCATGCTACCCAAAAAAGCCTCCGGGGGCCAAGTAATCCAAACCCGGAATAACCCCGGACTACCACCTATGGCATTGGCAGAATTAGACATATTCGCCGCGGTCGACCAAACTTATCCATCAATAGCTGCGCTCACGATAACAACAGGCCGGAATCACCGAAGCCCCTATGCCCAACACTGATCTGCCGATTATGATCGTGGACGACGCCAAGTTTTCCGGCGCCGTCATCGGTCGCACGCTCAAAGCCGCCAGCTTCAAGGATATCCGCACCGCCAGCAGCGCCCATCAGGCTCTCACCATGCTGGAATCGCGGCCGGTCAATGTCCTGATCGCCGACTGGCTAATGCCGGAAATGGATGGTCTGGGGCTTACGGAGCGGGTCAGGCAGCTGGATGAAGCCACCAATCACTTCACCTACATTATGTTGCTCACCGCCAAGGAAGGGGATGAAGCCCTGCGCCAGGCCTTCGACCAGGGAGTGGACGACTTCATCAACAAATCGGTGATGAATCAGCAACTGCTGCCCCGCATCTACGCCGCCGACCGGCTGTCGTCGCTGCATAACCGCCTGCTGCGGGAAAACCAGCTGCTGGTGGAATCCAATCAGCGCTTCAAGAAGCATTCTTTGGTGGACCCCCTTACCGGGCTGGGCAACGGCCATCTGGCCCTGGAACGGCTTACCGCCACCCTGGGCCAGGCCCGCTCCCGCCATGGGGCGGCCTGCCTGCTGGTGATTCATATCGATAATTACCAGGCCATGATGCGGGAACACGGCAGGAACATCATGCGCGAGATCATCGTCGGCATTGCCCGCCGGCTGCGGCAGCTGGTGCGCCCCCTGGATGCCGTCACCCGCATCGGTAACGAACGGTTTGCCATTATCACTTACCAGGATGACATTATGCAGGCCAATGCCCTCACCTACCGGCGCCTGTTCGACGCCCTCAATGTCAAGGCACTGAAGACCTCCAAGGGGTTCGTTAATATCAAGGCCACCCTGTGCATGTCCGCCGCCAACGAGGACACCGGATTTCCCAGCTCCGACACCATGCTGTCGGTCACCCAGCAACACCTGGCAAAAGCCCGGGAATCCGGCCGGCTGCTGGTGGTGCGATGGCGTTAGCCTGCGGAATAATTTACGAGTTCCCAGCCTGATACCTGGCTGCTACCAGTATCGGTCCAGGCCCTATGGGGAAGAGGTCAGATTGGAACGGGGACTGCCGGGGCGGACCTCGCCACAGATGTCGGTGAAGCGATCCAGTGCATCCAGCGCCAGCTGCTGACAGAGCAATTCCAGTTCATCATTGCCATTGCCGGCGGCCAGTACATAGGCCATGTTGGCGGTGGCCTCCAATTGGCCCAGCACATAGGGCTCATGATCACTGCCACGATGACGAAACGCGGTTTTACAGGCGGCGGTTACCAGTTCCTTAAGCAGCTCCGAGTCAACTTTCAGCTTTTCCATGGTGAACTCCTTTTCGCCTGTAGCCAGCGGCCCAGGCTCCCTGAATCTGTGCATACGTCCACTTGACCCCTTTAAAGCATAGTCGTAAATTGCAGGCCGATTCAGACCTTTTAGACAATAAATTCAGCAACAATTCCACGCTTTTCCGGCCGGTGTCTGGTGCGGCGGGGAACACAGGAGTCAAGCCCATGGGCAATCGCCTTTCCAAGATTTACACCCGCACCGGTGATCAGGGCACCACCGGCCTGGGTGACGGCACCCGGGTGGAGAAGGACAACGTGCGGGTGGAGGCCTATGGCACCACCGATGAACTCAATGCGGTACTGGGAATGATTCTGGCCGACCCCCGCCTCAGTGAACCCCTGCGTTCCTGGTTGCTGGAAATCCAGCATGACCTGTTCGACCTGGGAGCGGAGCTCTGTGTACCCGGCCATCGGGTCCTGACGGAAGCCTTTGTCCAGCGCCTGGAACAGCATATCGATACGCTCAATCAGGACCTGCCACCACTGAAGGAGTTCATCCTGCCCGGCGGCAGCCGGGCCGCCGCGGATTGTCACCTGGCCCGCACCGTCTGCCGCCGCGCAGAGCGCCGCCTGCTGACCCTGCACCGGGCCGAACCGGTGAATGAATGGGGGCTGAAATATCTGAACCGTCTGTCCGACCTGCTCTTCGTGGTGGCCCGGGTCCTGGCCCGGGCGGATGGCGGCACTGAAGTCATGTGGAACCGCCAACGCTTCGAATCATGATCGAATTGATTCTGGGTGGCGCCCGCTCCGGCAAGAGCCGGCTGGCGGAGCAAAGGGCCGGCGCCGCGGACAAACAGGTGGTCTATATCGCTACCGCCCAGGCCCGGGACCCGGAAATGGCGCAACGTATCCAGCACCATCAGGGCCGTCGTTCCGGCAACTGGCTGACGCTGGAAGAACCGGTGGCCCTGGCCAAAATCCTGCGACAACAGGACGCCGCCGGCCGGCTGCTGCTGGTGGACTGTCTCACCCTCTGGTTGTCCAATCTGCTCAGCCTGGAACCCGGCCCGCAGTTTGACCAACAACGAACCGACCTGCTGGAGACACTACCCCGGCTCCAGGCCGATGTCATTCTCGTAAGCAATGAAACCGGCCTGGGGGTGGTACCCACGGGGGAACTCACCCGCCGTTTCGTGGATGAAAGCGGTTGGCTGCATCAGACCCTGGCCAGCCTGGCTCAGCGGGTGACCCTGGTGGTGGCGGGCCTGCCCATGGCACTGAAACCATCCCCGGGCAGCAACCCATGAGTCATCGGCCCTGGTGGAGCCAGGCCGTGCCGGCACCGGACCTTGACCGGCAGCAGGAGGCCGCTGCCCGCCAGCAACAACTGACCAAACCGCCGGGATCCCTGGGCCGGCTGGAGCAGGTGGCCATTCGCCTGGCAGCTATTCAGGGGCAGGCACGGCCGCAACCGGACCCGGTGGTTATCACCGTCTTTGCCGGCGACCATGGCGTGGTCAGGGAGGGCGTATCCGCTTTTCCCCAAGCAGTCACCGGCCAGATGATGGCCAATTTCACGGCCGGCGGCGCTGCCATCAGCGTGTTGAGCCGACACCTGGGCGCCCACCTGGAAGTGGTTAATACCGGGACTCAGGTGAATCCTGAAAAACTCCCCGGGGTCCTGCATCACCCGATTGCCCGCCAGACCGGCAACCTGTTGCGGGAGCCGGCTATGGACGAGGCTCAGTGGCACACCGCCCTGGAACTGGGACGGGATGCGGTGCGGCGGGCGCTGGACCGCGGCACCCGGCTGTTTATCGGCGGCGAGATGGGCATCGGCAACACCACTGCCGCCACCGCCATTCTCTGTGCCCTACTGGAGCTGGCGCCGGCGCAACTGGCGGGCCCGGGCACCGGGCTCGATGCCACTGGCCTGCAGCACAAGATCCGGGTGTTGGAACAGGCCCTGGAACAACATAAGGCCCAGCTTACCGATGCCGCCGCTATCAGCCGGATCCTGGGGGGCTTTGAAATCTGCGCCCTGAGCGGCGCCTACCTGGCGGCGGCTCAGGCGGGCCTGGCCACCCTGGTGGACGGGTTTATCTGCACGGCGGCGGCGGCCGTGGCACTGCGTTTGAACCCCTCGGTGGCTCCCTATCTGTTATTCAGTCATTGCTCGGCGGAACCGGGGCACCGTTTGGTGCTGACGCGGCTGCAAGCAGAGCCCTTAGTGGATTTGAATCTGCGCCTGGGCGAAGGCAGTGGCGCCGCCGTGGCGGTACCATTATTACGAGCCGCCTGTCAGCTACATAACCAGATGGCCACTTTTACCGAGGCGGCGGTCTCTCAGCAGACTCAGCACTCTTCCTTATAGAGGGCCCAGACCCATGTTTCACAGCACCCGGACTCCCCCTGCCGTAACCCTGGACTGGATTCGCCACGGCGAGCCAGAGGGTGGCCTGCGCTATCGCGGCTCCATCGACGACCCCTTGTCCGCCACCGGCTGGGCACAAATGCAACAGGCCACCGACCAGGCCCAGGCGGATGGTACCCGGTGGCAGTCCATCGTGAGTTCCCCCATGCGCCGCTGTCAGGCCTTCGCCGGGCAACTGGCGGAACAACTGGCCCTGCCCATCCCTATCCTGCCGGACCTGCGGGAGCTGGGTTTTGGGGATCTTGAGGGGCTGACTCCTCAGGAGGCCTGGGAACAATACCCGGAACTGTTACAACGGATCTGGGATGATCCGGCGGGCCACAGCCCCCCCGGGGGCGAACCCTACCCGCAATTCCGGGCCCGGGTGGCCGGTGCTCTGGAGCAGATTCTGCAACAATCAGAACCGCCAGCGGGTCAACACAGCCTGCTGGTGGCCCATGGCGGGGTGATCCGGGCCGCGCTCTGCCACTTCCTGCACCTCAGCCCAAGGGACAGTTTCCGGGTGGAGGTCCCCTATGCCGGTATCAGCCGGCTGCGCTGGTTTGCCGGGGAGCACGGCACTGGCAACGCCAGTCTGGTGTTTCTGAATCGCTATTACAGCCCGTCATGACCCCATTACTGATCGCGATACAGTTCCTGACCCGACTCCCGGTGGCGAGACTGCAATTCACCGCGGCCCCCGGTTCCGAGCCCCCCGGCCCCAAGGTCGTCAGAGATTCCATTTACTGGTACAGCAGCGTGGGCCTGCTGCTGGGCCTGATCCTGTGGCTGGCGAGCGCCGGCGGGCACTGGTTGCTGCCGCAATTGAATCCGACCATTATGGCGGCGCTGCTGCTGGCCCTTTGGGTCTGGCTCAGTGGCGCCCTGCATCTGGACGGCCTGGCGGACAGCGCCGATGCCTGGTTGGGGGGCCGGGATCCGGAGCACCGGCTGGCGATCATGAAGGATCCCCGCTGCGGCAGTGCCGGAGTGGTCAGCGTGGTGTTACTGCTGATATTGAAATTCGCCTGCCTGTCGGTGCTGCTGGTAAGGGAGCCGGCTTTGGTGATCCTGGCCCCGACGCTGGCCCGGGGGGCCATGCCGCTGCTGTTCCTGCACACCCCTTATGTACGTCAGCAGGGCCTGGCCAGCCCCTTCAGCCAGGGTCTGCGCCCGCTTCTCTGTTATGGCCAACTGCTGCTGCCGGTGGGCCTGTGGTGCTGGTTTCAGGGTCTGGCAGCGGTGCCGGGGTTGGCCTGGCTGGCAGTACTGGGCCTGGGTCTGCGCCGAAGCATGGTGTCCCGTATCGGCGGCACCACCGGGGACACCGCCGGGGCCCTGATTGAACTGCTGGAGGCCGGGGCCCTGCTGGCCATCTGCGCCGCTCTGCCCGCGGCGCCGCCACCAGCCTGAAGCTCAGGTGGCCGTCGTGGCATGCCAGATCCGCTCCAGTGCCTGCAGGTCCAGATGCTGCTCCACAGCGTCGGCCAGTCGATCCAGCTGTTGTTCTCTTTGCGTGGCGTAATCCAGCGCTTCCACCTCCTGTAGGCCGGCCCAACGCAACAGGGCCGCCAGCGCCGCGGGAGCCTCGAAAATACCGTGCAGATAGGTGCCCAGCACCTGCCCGTCCGGGCTGATGGCCCCCTCCGGCGCACCATCCTCCAGATACAGCAGTGGCGACCGCAACGCTTCCCCGCTGCTGATGCCGGCGTGTATCTCATAGCCCGTAAACTCAGCGCCGTCCAGGGTCAGTCGACCCCGACGCCGGTGCAGTTGCTTTTCCGGCGCCAGCCTGGTTTCCAGCTCCAGCCAGCCAAAGCCGGACTCGGCATCGGGGCTGCCCTCAATACCCAGCTCGTCCACCAGGGACCGCCCCAGCATTTGCAGGCCACCGCATATACCCAGCAGTTTTCCGCCATAACGCAGGTGGCGCCGCAGGGCCGCCTCCCAACCAGCGGACTTCAACCAGCGCAGATCGGCAATACTGTTCTTGCTGCCCGGCAGAATCACCAGGTCCGCCGGTGGCAGGGTGTCCCCGGGCTTCACATACTGGAACTGCACCTGGGGGTGCAACCGCAGGGGATCGAAATCCGTATGGTTACTGATTCGTGGCAACACCGGAACCACCACCTTCAACGAGCCGGCACCGTGCACCTGCTCCGGGACCGGGTTGATCCCGTCCTCATCATCCAGATGCAAACCGTGGAGATAAGGCAACACCCCCAGTACCGGCTTGCCGGTGTGCCGGGTCAGCCAGTCCAACCCCGGCTGCAGCAGACTCAGGTCCCCGCGAAAGCGGTTGATCACGAAGCCCTGGACCCGTCTTTGTTCCGAATCACTCAGCAGCGCCAGGGTGCCCACCAGATGGGCGAACACGCCGCCGCGATCAATATCCGCCACCAGTATTACCGGACAGTCCACCGCCTCGGCAAAGCCCATATTGGCGATGTCATGGTGGCGCAAATTGATTTCCGCGGGGCTGCCGGCCCCTTCCACCACTATCCTCTGGAAACCCGTTTGTAACCGCCGGTGGCTTTCCAGCACCGCCGCCAGCGCCCGGCGTTTGTACTCGTGATACTCCAGTGCCTGCATCTGCCCGGCGACGCGACCGTGGATGATCACCTGGGCGCCGATATCGGTGGTGGGTTTCAACAACACCGGGTTCATGTCCACCATCGGCTCAAGCCCCGCGGCCCGGGCCTGCAACGCCTGGGCCCGGCCTATTTCCCCGCCGTCCGCCGTCACCGCACTATTGAGGGCCATATTCTGCGGTTTAAACGGTACCACCCGGCGCCCGCCCCGGGCATAGATCCGACACAGGGCCGCCACCAGGGTGGTTTTACCGGCGTCGGAGGTGGTGCCCTGGATCATCAGAGTGGTAGCAGTCATGCCGGCAGGCCCTTGATCAACAACGAAAAAACCACGGCATTATACCGGGTTCGGAACAGCGTGCAGCAAGCGGTTGGACTCAGGCAATTGCAAGAGGATGTACGATAACCCGTCCCTCGCAAAGGCTACAAAGGGCCGGCTCAGTGTTGAAAGATTTAACAGTCCGACAAAACATCGGCAGTGCGAGCCCCTAAAGCCATAGCATTTTAAGATGAATTAAGCGTGCTGAATTAATATCAAAGAACCGAGGGTTATTAAAACCGATCAACAATCAACCTTTATTGTCTTTGCAAAAGTCCCCAGCAAATTCAATCCAAGCCGGGAACCTGACGATTGAAAATCAGGTAACAAACAGTGAGCGCCGCCGGTGATCGGACCGCCGCAGGGAAATGGTTCTGTTTTCAGGCACTTTGTGACGCAGGCTGTCAGTTTGGGGCTCCCCGGTGCAGCGCTGCTTTACCAATTGCTACACACCGCAACCGTAACCTCATTGAAACATCGGCCCCTGGCGCCGATCTTAGTACTATGATGATCAAAAATAGTGCAGGCAAAACCTGGCAGGTTACTTGCTTCACTGTTTAACAGGCAGTGTTTTACGGGAGCGCCATCATGGGCATTAATTGTCATGAGTTTCTCGAGTTTGTGATTCAACCTACCCTCCAGCAACTGGGGGTGGACAGTCCGGCAGCGGAGCAACTGTTGTTGGCCACTGCCTGCCATCAGTCGGAAATGGGCCACCACCTGCAGCGCAGCGAGGGCATCGGGATCTATGGCATAACCCCCGCCATGCACCAGTCGGTGTGGGATGACTACCTGGCGCAAGACTGTGATATGGCCAGTCTGGTGCGGGGCATGGCCTCGCAACACGAATTCCCCAAATCACCCCACAGTGAACTGGCCACCAACCTGCGTTATGCCACGGCGATTGCCTGGATGATCTACCTGCAACGGGGCCTGGAGCTGGACGATCACCAGCACCGCACCACCGAAGAAATGGCCGAAGCCTGGCAGAAAGGGTTTATGGATCGCCCAATAAGCGTGCAGGAGCGGGAACAATTCTGCCGGGGCGCGGCACTGCTGCACCCCGCCAGCCGCCCCGCGCCCGGTAAGCGCGCTGGCGGCAAGTTCATCGCCGCCTGATACGCAGAGACATGAACGCACCCGCCCTGCCTGCTGACAACGCCTGCTTACAGTAACAGGCGGCGAATATCCCCCAACAAAGTGGCCAGATGGCTGGTAAAGCGAGCCGCATCCGCCCCGTCAATCACCCGGTGATCGTAGGACAGCGACAGCGGCAACATCAGCCGCGGCACAAACTCCTGCCCATCGTATACCGGCTTCATCTGCGAGCGGGATACGCCGAGAATACACACCTCCGGCCAGTTGACGATGGGGGTGAACGCCGTGCCACCAATGCCGCCCAGTGAGGAGATGGAAAAAGTGCCCCCCTGCATGTCACCCGGCGACAGTTTCTTGGCCCGGGCTTTCTCACTGAGGGATTTCATATCCTCGGCAATTTCAATCACCGATTTGCGGTCCGCTTCCCGCACCACCGGCACCACCAGGCCGTTGGGGGTGTCCACGGCAATCCCGATATTGATGTACTTCTTGAACACCAGATGGGTGCCCTCGGGGGTCAGTGAGCTGTTGAAACGGGGGAAATCCTGCAGCGCCTTGGCGCAGGCCTTGACCATAAAGGCCAGCGGTGTGAGTTTGATGCCCTGATCCTTCAACCGGGCTGACTCCGCCTTGCGAAACGCCTCCATCTCGGTGATGTCCGCCTCGTCAAACTGAGTGACGTGGGGAATGTGGACCCAGGCCCGGTGCAGGTTGGTGGCGGTGAGCCGATTGATCTTGTTGAGCTCCACCCGCTCCACTTCGCCCCACTTGCTGAAATCCACCTCCGGCAACGGCGGCAGACCGGAGCCCGTGGCCACCGCGGCGGAGCGGTTCTGCATCTGGCTTTTCACGTACTGGTGCACATCCTCTTTCAGGATCCGCGCCCTGGGGCCGGTGGCTTTCACCTGGGCCAGATCCACCCCCAGCTCGCGGGCCAGGCGCCGGACCGCCGGCCCCGCGTGTACCCGCTTACTGGGACGGCTGCTATCGGGGTCCTGCCTGCTCGGTGCCTCGGCGCCCGCCGCCTGGTTCGGCTTTGCCTCGCCCTGAGCCGGGCCGGATTCCGGAGCCTCCTGTGGCTGCGGGGGTTTATCCCCAGCTGGTGCCTGCGTCTGCCCTTGATCCGCCCTGGCGTCTCCGCCAGCCCCATCTGCCACCAGCAGTTCCAGCACCGGTGTGCCCTGGGACACCTTGTCCCCCACCCGCAGCAACACATTGCGCACGGTACCGGCCTTGGGACAGGGCACTTCCATGGTGGCCTTGTCCGATTCCAGCACCACCATGGTCTGTTCAGCCTCCAGCTGATCGCCTTCCTGTACCGGCACCTCAATGACATCCACATCTTCAGAGCCGCCGATGTCCGGCACCTTGATTTGTTCCACCTGACCGCTGCCGGCGGCCTTGGACTCCGCCTTGCCGGCTTCCTGCTTGTCCTCTGCCGGCGCCTGGCTATCGTCCGGTCGGGAGGATTTCTGGTGAGCGGCATCGCCCTGGTCATCCGCCGCCGGCGCCTTGGCCTCGGCGGAGGCGCCTTCTTCCTCCACTTCCATCTTCGCCAGCAGATCCCCTTCCTTCACGGTCTGGCCGGTGGCCACCTCCCAGGAGGAAATCGTGCCGGTAAACGGCGACGGCACCTCCACCGAGGCCTTATCCGACTCCAGCACCAGCAGGGTGTCTTCTTTTTCAACCCGGTCACCGGGCTGCACGCTGAACTCGATTACGTCCACCCCATCTGTTCCACCCAGATCGGGCACTAAAACATCTTTCACTGCCACGGTCGTTCTCCTTGATCACACATGCGGTGGGTAGGGTTTGTCGGACTTGATGCCGAACCGGCGCAGGGCCTCCGCCACCTTGCTGCGCCCGATCTGGCCTTTGTCGGCCAGGGCATTCAACGCCGCCACCGTGACAAAGTAACGATCCACCTCGAAGAAGTGGCGCAATTGCTGACGGGAATCGCTGCGGCCGAAACCGTCGGTCCCCAGGGCAGTGAAATGATTGCGCACGAACGGGCGAATTTGATCGGCGTGGACCTTGATGTAATCGGAGGCCGCCACCACCGGCGCCTTGCGGCCACGAAGTGCCTTGGTCACATAGGGCACCTGGGGCTCCTCCTCCGGGTGCAGCATATTCCAGCGCTGTTTCTCCAACCCCTCATTGCGCAACTGGGTAAAGCTGGTGACGCTCCAGACATCGGAGCTCACCCCATAGACGTCCTGCAGAATTTCGGCGGCGGCCTCCACCTCCCGCAGGATGGAACCGCTACCCAGCAGCTGTACCCTCAGCTTGTTGTTGCCCTCGGCCTCCTTCAGCAGGTACATGCCCTTGAGGATGCCCTCCTCGGCCCCTTTGGGCATGGCGGGGTGCTCGTAGTTTTCGTTTTCCACGGTGATGTAATAGAACACGTTTTCCTGTTCCTGATACATCCGCCGCAGACCGTCGTGAAGCACCACGGCCAGCTCATAGGCATAGGCCACGTCATAGGCCACGCAATTGGGAATGGTGGAGGCCAGCACATGGCTGTGACCATCCTGGTGCTGCAGGCCCTCGCCGTTGAGGGTGGTGCGGCCGGCGGTGGCGCCAATCAAAAAGCCCCGGGCCTGGGCATCGCCGGCGGCCCAGGCCAGATCGCCAATGCGCTGGAAACCGAACATGGAGTAGAAAATATAGAACGGGATCATGGGATAGTTGTTGACGGAATAGGACGTGGCCGCCGCGATCCAGGCGGACATGGCCCCGGCTTCGTTGATGCCCTCTTCCAGTATCCGCCCCTTGGTATCCTCCCGGTAATACATCACCTGCTCATGGTCTTCCGGTTTGTAAAGCTGCCCCACCGAGGAGTAAATACCCATCTGACGGAACATGCCTTCCATGCCGAAGGTACGGGCTTCGTCCGGCACAATGGGCACAATGCGATCGCCGATGCTCTTTTGCTTGATCAGCGAACTCATCATCCGCACCAGGGCCATGGTGGTGGAAATCTCCCGGCCATTGGTGCCTTCCAGCAGAGGTCCGAACACTCCCAGCTCCGGCAGCTCCAGCTTTTCACTTTCCACCCGCCGGGCCGGCAGATAGCCACCCAGGGCCTTGCGCCGCTCATGCAGGTAACGCATTTCGTTGCTGTCTTCCCGGGGCCGGTAGAACGGAATCTTCTTTAATTCCTCATCGGTGAACGGCATATCGAAACGGTTGCGAAACGCCTTCAGACTGTCCATGTCCAGGGTTTTCATCTGGTGGGTCTTGTTGGCGGCCTCGCCGGTACCCATGCCGTAACCCTTTACCGTCTTGGCCAGGATCACCGTGGGTTGGCCCTGGTGATTGACCGCCGCGTGATAGGCCGCGTAGACCTTGAATGGGTCGTGGCCGCCCCGGTTCAGGTGATAGATCTCCTCGTCGGTCATGTGCTCCACCATGGCCGCCAGTTCCGGGTACTTGTTAAAGAAGTGCTCCCGGGTGTAGGCGCCGCCGTGGTTCTTGAAGCTCTGATATTCGCCGTCCACGCACTCTTCCATGCGCTTGCGCAATACACCATCGTTGTCCCGGGCCAGCAATGGATCCCAGCGCCGCCCCCAGATTACCTTGATGACATTCCAGCCGGCGCCGCGGAATACGCCCTCCAGCTCCTGAATGATCTTGCCATTGCCCCGCACCGGTCCGTCCAGCCGTTGCAGGTTGCAATTCACCACGAAGATCAGGTTGTCCAGCTTTTCGCGCCCGGCCAGGGAAATACAGCCCAGAGACTCCGGTTCGTCAGTCTCGCCATCCCCCAGATACACCCACACCTTGCGATCGTCTTTTTTGATCAGCTCCCGGTTCTGCAGGTATTTCATAAAGTGGGCCTGATAGATACCCTGGATGGGCCCCAGGCCCATGGACACCGTGGGGAACTGCCAGAAGCTGGGCATCAGCCAGGGGTGGGGATAGGAGGACAACCCCTTGCCCCCCACCTCGCGGCGGAAGTTTTCCAGCTGCTCCTCGGTAAGACGCCCCTCCAGAAAAGCCCGGGCGTAAATACCAGGGGCGGAATGGCCCTGGTGAAACACCAGATCGCCGCCGAAGGTTTCATTGGCGGCGCGGAAGAAATGGTTGAAGCCCACATCGTACAGGGTGGCCGAGGACGCAAAACTGGAGATATGCCCACCCAGTTCATCATCGGACAGGTTTGCCCGCTGCACCATGGCCAGGGCATTCCAGCGGATCAGCGAGCGGATGCGCCGCTCCATAAAATGATCGCCGGGCATGGGGGCCTGATGCTCCGGGGCGATGCTGTTGATGTAGGGAGTATTGAGATCGGTAACCTGCACTCCCGCCTGCCGGGCGCTTTCCCCCAGTTTGTCGAGAAGGTACTTGGCCCGCTCCGGGCCCTCGTTCTCCAGCAATGATGCCAGTGCATCCAGCCATTCCTGAGTTTCGACAGGATCACTGTCACCGTAAAAACGTTCACGAGCCATAGTAAAGAAAACTCCTGGTCCTTGCGGGGGGCTTTTGGCCCCGGTTAAATTACGTCAATCACAACGGTATTGGATTGGGATGACATTGCAAATGCCCAGTAGCGCCGGGTATGGCGGTTCAGGCAATAATGGTCAGCACGGCTATCACCACCAACCAAAAAATAAACACATTGCTCCGCAAATCCTGCGCGGCGTGTATTCGGCGGGCGCCCTCTGACGCCATCTCCTCTTCGTCCAGCGGCAGCTCCTTGAAATCCAGACCCATTCTCACCGCCAGTTTCAGCACCACCTCCGCCTCCCGGTCGGTGGCCCGGAAGCGGCGCAATGCCACCGCCACCACATTGCCTTTGAAACACAGGGCGGCAATGGTCAGGGCAATGGCCCGCGCCGGCACTCCATCCAGCGCATACAAAAATTCGGTGCCCAGCTTTTTCCAGCCGGGACGCTCGCTGTCCTCGCTGGTATCACGATGCTCCAGCAGCGCGGTAAGCACGTACAGCACCAACCCCGCCAGCCCAAAGATGGCGAACCAGAACAGAGGCGCAAACAGCTTTTGATTCACCCGCACCCAATATTGAGTCAGGGTCTGGCTCAACAGTTCCGCCGGGCTCACCATACGCCCGTAGTCAAAACTCTGGGATCCGTGCTCGTAAGCCGACTGCCACTCCCGGCTGCGCCAGCGCTTGAGAAACGGCACCAGGCTGGCCTCCAGCTTGCGGTAATCCAGGCAGGATACAAACACCACCACGGCAGCCAGCGCCTCCAGCAGGGAAAACAGCCAACGATCATGCATTTCGGTGAAATACCACGCCAGCAGTACCGGGGGCAGAATGTAGAATCCATAGCCCAAAGCCGGATGAGCCTGATTGAGAAAACCCAGACGCGCCGCCGCGCGCATATAGGCCACACCCCATTGACACTCGGCGAAGTAGCTGGGCACATAGGACTTCCGCACAGCCCACAGGGCCACCAACAATGCCAGTAGCGTCATTCAGTGCTCCTCAAAAATGTTACTAAACAGCCTAACAGATTATTGCCGGCTTGCCTGAAAAAACTGTTTACAAATCATGACAATCCAAGCGCCTGCTGGAGGATTGTCCAGTCAAACCCGGGGCCGGGATCGGCCTTGCGATCCGGGGCGATATCGCTGTGACCCACCACCTGTAACGGGTTCAGGGACGGGTAATAGTGCCGCAGGGTGTCAATCACCCGGATCAACTGCTGGTACTGAGGGATCTCGTAAGGGCTATCTTCGGTGCCTTCCAGTTCAATTCCAATGGAGAAGTCGTTGCAGTTGTCCCGCCCCTGGTGACAGGATTGGCCAGCGTGCCAGGCCCGCTTGTCAAAGGGCACAAACTGCACCAGTTCACCATCCCGCCGGATCAACAGATGAGCCGACACCTTTAGCTGATGCACTTCAGCAAAGTATGGGTGCTCATTTGGACAAAGGCAGTTTTGAAACAACTGTTCGATCTGAGGACCGCCAAAACTGCCCGGTGGCAGACTGATGCAGTGCACCACAATCAGTTCGGGAGCCACACCGGGGGGGCGCTCATTATAGTTCGGGGAGTGTACGAACCGGGCATCCAGCAGGCGGTGATTCTGAATTTGCACGGAAAACCTATTGTTCTGTTGTTATTGCCCCCTAAGTTACCGCCAAAAAAAAGCTGCCACAAGGGCAGCCAGGAGGGGTGTAAAGTCTTTTTTGTTTAAAGATTAGCCTGCTTCACCTTGCGCAGATTTCCAATCACGTTCTGCAGGGCACGGTCAAACAGCTGGGAATCCTCCAGGATCACCACATCGCCATTCTTCAGGGCATGGGCCAGGCCCAGGGTGGTTTTCTCGTCGATCTTGACCCCGGTGCGGTTCACAAAAATCATCTTATCCGCGGATTTGATATGGGCCGCCAGTTTGCAACGGGTCCTGACGTCATCGCCGGTGCGGAATTCCATCCAAGTGCCCACACCCACTTTTTTGGCCTGGGCCAGGTAGGGATCGTCATCCGCCAGGGGGGGCAGAGTCACTTCCGGCTCAGCCACCTTACGGGTGACATCCAGCGGCGTCACCTTGCGCTGACTGGGGGCCACCGGCGAGGCGCCCATGCGCTCCATATCCTCGGTGACCGCGGCCACCAGATCCTTGGCCGGGTCGCCCCCATGACCATTGACCTGTTCCGGGGTATCCCCCCGCAGCACCTGCATTTGCAGTTGCTCCAGCTCGGTGAGCATCTCCCCCATTTCAAACGGATTGAAGGAAACGCTGTTCAGACCCTGACGCAGGTTCTTCAACAGAATGGGCACAATGTTGAACAGACGTTTGCGGGCCGCGTCGTCCGCCACCGGGGTCACGCTCAACAGCAGGTGGTCGATGGTTTTCACCGCCCCCAACCAGTTGTTGCTTTCCGGGCCGTACTTCAGGAACACCAGTTTTAAAACGCTCATCCAGCCATCCGTGAGCAACCGCACCGCCACTTCCGGCACGGTTTTTCCGTCCAGGCGCTGACGCACGGTTTCCAGCGCGGTTTTCTCCGCCAGTTGAACCTTGGCTTTGCCTTCCTCGGCGGCCCGGGTGCGCTGCTCGATCATCTGCGCCCGGCGCACCTCGGTCTGCATAAACTGGCCGAATTCACGCAGTAACTCTTCAAACAGGCCCGCGTCTTTTTCGTATTCCGCCAGAATCCGTTGCACCGTGGACTGCACTTTTTTGAACACCACGTCCTTTTGCAAAAGGTCGGGGTCTTCGGTAAGACCGATACCGGCCCGGGCCAGCTCGTTGAGCAGTTTACGGGCCGGGTGACCATTGCGGCTGAAAAATCCGTAATCCTGGATCGCCAGTTTCAAATAGGGAATCTGCAACCGACCAATCAGAGCCTTCACCGGGATCGGCAGGTTTTCATCGTCCAAAATGAATTCAAACAACATGGACACCAGATTGATCACGTCGGTGTCATTCTGGCCCACCCGTTCCGGGCCCTGCTGACTTTCCCGCTGTCGCAACAGGTTAGTCACCACACCCCGTACGTTGACCTTGGGCAGACTGACGCGACCCTGGGGAAGATCGTCTGCCTGCGGCTGCACCTGCTGCAAACGGGACAGCAGCTCAAACAATTCAGAGCTGCTCATCTCACGGGCGTCACTGGCGGTGGATCCGATAGGACCGGTGACAACATCGGTGACCGTGGGTACATTGCGCACGGAGGCCAGTAACATCTGTAGCTGGCCGAAGAATTCATTGGCCGCCTGCTTGGCAGCGCTCTGGGTTTCATTGCCGCGAGGGTCGGTGCTCCCGCTCCGGCTGTCACTATCACTGGACCGACGTCGAATCGCCGCCAGTCGCGGAGTACCTTTGAGGTCCGGCAATACCCCGGCATCCGCCAGCACCGCATTGGCGGTATCCAGCACCAGGTCGTAATCGGCGATCACAAACTTATCAAACAGCTTGTAGAACACCAGCCGCTTTTTGATATCACAATCCACCACCTGAGAGGCGGCATTGAATGCCTCACACACCTGCTGGGGGTGGAATGGATTGTTCTTCTCGTTGACCTTGACCCGGGAATGGGCCAACACCGCTTCCATCCGGGTGTTCAACTGATAAAGCTTGTCGGCGAATTTGTTTTTTGCCTTGGTGGCCATGCTCTCCAGGGCCACGTTCATTTCCAGGTCTTCATCCGCCACCAGGGAAAGTCCCTGAGGGGAGGAGATGGCCTCCAGGGTAACGCCGTTGCCTTCACCGGTGTGGGGTAAACGCTTGAACAGAATATTCAGCTTTTGATAAAAGTTGCGCTCGATTTCCTTACGGTTCAAACGCAACTGGCGCATGGTCTCCAGGTAGGCATCTTTCTCCTGATCACTGCCCGCCTTCCCCGCATATTCAAAGAAGGTGTCGTCCGCCTTATCGAACACATCCCCCAGCAATTGATGTAATTCTTCCAGCGCGGCCCGGCGCGCCTTCATCAATACTGACGGCAGTCCCGTGGTGGCCTGGGCCTTAGTGCTGTTCATGGCCACCGCGGCTCCACTGCCGGAAGCAGTTGCCTCGGTTCCTTTCACACATCTCAGCTCTGGCTTCTGATTCATGGCGGATCGCCTCGTTAATGCGCATACCTGGTACTTCTAAACACTCCGACTTCCATCCCTGTCCCTGAGCGTCCTCCGTGTTACCCAGCTGCTGACAATCTTTGTCACCTTTTGCGGCATTGCAGCACCTGTTGATAGGAGTATAGAAACGAATTCCGGGGGCTCCGGGAGCAAGTGAGTGGTTTGGGACCTGCTTCACAAAGATTTTTGTCTGTTTTTTAGCCGAAAAGCGTCGCTTTCTTGACGGACAATTTGATCAATCACTAAGCCGTTGAAATTCGTAAACATTGGTTAATTACCGTAAAATTGGCCGCCATTGACTAAGCTATTTCAGGTAGCCCAATGCAAACTCTTACCGAATTTCTATCCTGGCTCAGTGGCAACGTGCTCTGGGGCGCCCCCATGTTGTTCGCCCTGTCCGTCACCGGGATTTTCCTGACCCTGGGGCTGAAACTGATCACCTTGCGCAAAATACCTTACGCTTTCGGCCTGCTGGCGCGGGGGCGGAAGGCCGACGGCTCCGGCGATATCCCCCCCTTCAGTGCACTGATGACCGCCATGTCCGCCACCGTGGGCACCGGCAATATCGCCGGCGTGGCCACCGCGGTGGCCATGGGGGGCCCGGGGGCCCTGTTCTGGATGTGGTGTATCGCCCTGGTGGGCATGGCCACCAAATACAGTGAGGCGGTACTGGCGGTGCGCTTTCGGGAACAGGATGCCGAGGGCCGCTTCGTAGGCGGGCCGATGTACTATATAAAGAACGGCATGGGCGCCCGCTGGGGCTGGCTGGGGGCCCTGTTTGCCCTGTTCGGCCTGTTGGCCGGATTCGGTATCGGCAACACCGTGCAATCCAATTCCGTGGCGGATGCCCTGCTGGCGGCCTACGCCATCGACAAACCCATCACCGGCGCCATTCTCGCCATCATCGCTGCCCTGGTGTTATTGGGAGGCATCAAGCGCATCGCCCAGGTGGCCTCGAAGTTGGTGCCGGCCATGGCCTTGCTTTACGTGGGTACCGGCCTGGCCTTCGTTTTGTGGCACTTGGACCAGGTTCCGGCGGCCTTTGCCACCATCATCGACAGCGCCTTTAACGGCACCTCCGCCATTGGCGGCTTCGCCGGCGCCACGGTAATGGCCGCCATCCGGTTTGGGATCGCCCGGGGGGTGTTTTCCAATGAAGCCGGCCTGGGCAGCGCCCCCATCGCCCATGCCGCTGCTCAGACCCATGACCCGGTTCGACAGGGATTCGTCGCAATGCTGGGCACCTTCCTCGATACCCTGGTGATCTGCACCATTACGGGCCTGGTGATAGTGATCAGTGGCGCCTGGACTCTGGGGGCCACCGGTGCCGAATTGACCCAGAAATCCTTCGATTTGCTGAGCCATGGCTATGGCGCCCATATCGTGGCCCTGGGCCTGACCCTGTTCGCCTTTACCACCATTCTGGGCTGGAGTTACTACAGCGAACGCTGCGCCGAGTATCTCTTTGGTACGCGGTCCATTATGCCGTTCCGCATCCTCTGGATTCTGGCGATCCCCGCCGGCTCCATGCTCAGCCTCAACTTTGTCTGGTTGCTGGCGGACGTGCTCAATGCCATGATGGCCATCCCCAACCTGATCGCCCTGCTGGCGCTGAGCCCGCTGGTGTTTAAGCTCACCCGGGAATATTTTCACAAGTAACCGCAAGACAGCGAAGCCGTGATAGCGCTGCGCAGGGCGTTTATTCAAAACAGTATTTATTCGAGCCACCTTTTATCCGAGACACACAGGCACCATGACCACCGATTACCGACTGCAGGACCTCAAGCACAGCGTCACCTTCGCCCTGGAGGAAGACATCCGCGATGGCGACATTACCGCCGCCCTGATTCCCTATGGCCAGACCGCACAAGCCCGGGTAATCACCCGTGAGGACGCTGTCATTTGTGGGGTGGACTGGGTCAACGAAGTCTTTCGCCAGGTGGACCCGGAGGTGCAAATACAATGGCGGGTGGCCGATGGTGACCGGGTGCAACCGGACCAGACTCTGTTTGAACTAAAGGGCCGGGCCCGCAGCCTGCTCACCGGCGAACGCTGCGCCCTGAATTTTCTGCAGACCCTGTCCGGCACCGCCACCCTCTGCCGCCAGTATGCCGACCGGGTGGCCGGCACCGGCGTACGCCTGCTGGATACCCGCAAAACCCTGCCCGGCCTGCGCACCGCGCAAAAATACGCGGTCACCTGCGGCGGTTGTTACAACCACCGGGTGGGCCTGTACGACGCCTTTCTGATCAAGGAAAACCATATCGCCGCCTGCGGTGGCATTGCCGAAGCGATAGCAACCGCCCGCCAGCAGGCCCCCGGGAAACCCGTGGAGGTGGAAGTGGAAACCTTCGGCGAACTGGACCAGGCCCTGCGGGCGGAAGCCGATGTGATTATGCTGGACGATTTCAGCGTATCGGATATGATCCGCGCCGTGGCGCTCACCGCCGGCCAGGCCAAACTGGAAGCCTCAGGGGGGGTGACCGAAGCCACCCTGCGGAAAATCGCCGCCACCGGAGTGGATTATATTTCCATTGGAGCGCTGACCAAGCATTGTCAGGCGGTGGATTTGTCGATGCGGTTGGGGTGAGTCGTGGTGATCCTAATCGCCTTTGGTGAATGGATCCTGCTCCACATAGATTGACTGTTGCATAGAACCACCCGGGTAGACCGCTATCCAGGCCCCAAACCGGGAGACCAATGGCAACCAATGGAACTCATCATTTTCAATGGACTGTGGCAGGTCAGCCAAATCGATCGCTGTCAATTCTGAAAGTTGCGACTTATTGTAAGCAGCGCCAAGAATTTCTCCCTCACGGCATTTCCGGTAGTATTTGGGTTGGAGATGGATATCTTTGCCCCGCTCCAGCGCTGACCACAACAGCTCCGTCCGTTCTTTCATATCTTCAGGAAATTCAACACAAACCAGCCGGGGCCCCAGCCACGGCAATGCTTTGAAGTCTTCGGGGGCCCGCTGCAGATCTTCTTGCTCAAGCTCGGTAGCGGCAATGACCTCAATCCGGTCTTTCACAAATACCAGAAACACCGGCCGTGAGAGGGATACGGTATAAAGCCCATAGACCAGGGCTGATATCTGCACTAGGCCAACAACGGCATAGTCCCGAACCAGTTCAGAACGGGATTTTTTTGGATTATATATGACCAGCGACATCAGCGGACCCAGGGCAACCTCTACTCCCAGCACCAACAGGTAGAGGCCAGTACCGCCAGTCAGCCCGGCAATACCGTCGGGGTACCAGACGTAGAAAACAAGAATAGAAGCCAGAAGTGCCACCAGGGCTGAGATAAGCCCGTGGAGTAGCATTGCTTTTATTTTTGCTATGAACATCAACGATCCTTACTAATAATCGAGTCACAGAAAAAAGGCCTCACTGAGAGGCCTTTTCGTCATGCTCAGACTATTAGCTTCAAGCAATAGTACTGTATCAACGACACTCGGCAGGGGCCAGGTTGGATGCCAGAGCACCAACGTTACCGAAACCACCACTTCCAGCAGCATTACAGGACCAAGCAATTCGGCCAGTGGGAGGAGTATATGTACCGATACCACCGGAGCTGTCCGGCAGGGCTACTTCGGAACCAGCAGCGCCAGTGTAGGGAACCAAGTACAAGGTGTTGTTAGGAGCAGCGGCTACAGCAGCGGTGTAAGTGATGAGGATTTCACCGTTCGTATCATCAACGGCAACTGAAGTCACGTTGGGAGTTGCTTCCGGCGGATTCCAGCCAGCATCATATTCGACTCCGTTCGAGGCATTCTCGGCTACCGCCAATTTGGCAGCGGCTGCCAAGTTCAAACCTTCAGTCACGCGAGACCGAACGGTATAATCCTGGTAGGCAGGAATAGCCACCGCGGCCAGAATACCGATAATCGCAACCACGATCATCAGTTCGATCAGGGTAAAACCCAGTTGCATTTGCTTCTTCATATATGAATCTCCAAGCTTTCTATAAACTACATAAGCGATAAGCGACTTTGTTCATTGGCGTCGACACAGTGCCACCAACTGATGGATGCCAAAGCAGCCAGCGTGCCAACTGCAATGAAAACCTACTTGAGTCAACAATTTCAATTGATTACCTGTTTGTCGCTTAACCAGCCGATATCCTCAGTCCAAGCAAAGCGGTCACTGGGGGGCACAAGCTGACAATAATTGTCACCCGGGCGCTAAAATATTTTCCCCATCTTATGACCGGGCCTGGCAGATTGATCTACCATTAAAAAACAATCAGTATATACAACCAATTACTGCCCACACCTGCGTGGGATTATGCACTAAATACCGTATCTGCCTATGAATCTGAGTGGTCTGGCTAAAAAACTGCTGAACGACGGGGCCATCGCCGAAGATGCCATTCGCAACGCCTCGGAAACAGCCCAGAAGCAAAAAATTCCCCTGGTGACCTACCTGGTCCAAAACGATCTGGTGCCGGCCCGCACCATTGCCATGGCGGCCTCCGAGGAGTTCGGTACCCCCCTGATTGAGCTGGAATCGGTCTCCACCGATTCTTTCCCCAAGGATCTGGTCAGTGAAAAGCTGGTGCGCAAGCATCGGGCACTGCCACTGTTTAAGCGCGGTACCCGCCTATATGTAGCAGTGGCTGATCCCACTAACCTGCAGGCCCTGGACGAGATTAAGTTCAATACCGGCCTGGGCACTGAAGCGGTGGTGGTGGATGAAGACAAGCTGGATGCCGCTATCGATCGCTATCTGGAAAGTTCTGATTCCGGGTTTACCGATCTCGGTGACGCCGACCTGGACGATTTGGACATTGAAGCAGGCGGCGAGGATGACAGTGCCAGCGACGTCACTGCGGAAGCTGCTGACGACGCCCCCATAGTCAGGTTTGTTAATAAGATACTGCTGGATGCCATCAAAATGGGGGCCTCGGATATTCACTTCGAGCCCTATGAGAAAGCGTACCGTATCCGGGTACGGGCCGATGGTATTCTGCGGGAAGTGGCCCGGCCACCGGTTAACCTGGCACCCAAACTGGCGGCCCGCCTCAAGGTTATGTCACAACTGGACATTTCCGAGCGCCGCGTCCCGCAGGATGGACGGATAAAGCTCAAACTCTCCAAAACCCGGGCCATTGACTTCCGGGTCAACACCCTGCCCACCCTGTTCGGTGAAAAAATCGTTCTGCGAATCCTGGACCCGGACAGCGCAAAACTGGGCATCGATATGCTGGGCTATGAGGAAGACCAGAAGCAGCTGTATCTGGATGCCCTGGATCAACCCCAGGGTATGATTCTAGTAACCGGGCCCACCGGCTCTGGTAAGACGGTATCCCTGTATACCGGTTTGAATATCCTTAATACCACCGAGCGCAATATTTCCACGGCCGAGGATCCGGCGGAGATTAACCTGGAGGGTGTCAACCAGGTTAACGTCAATAATAAAGTGGGGCTGGACTTTGGCTCTGCCCTGCGGGCTTTCCTGCGACAGGACCCGGATATCGTCATGGTGGGCGAGATCCGGGATCTGGAAACCGCAGAGATCGCCATCAAAGCGGCGCAGACGGGGCACCTGGTGTTGTCCACCCTGCACACCAACAGCGCCCCGGAAACCCTGACCCGACTACGCAATATGGGGGTACCGGCCTTTAATATCGCCACCTCGGTCTCCCTGATTATTGCCCAGCGCCTGGCCCGCCGCCTGTGCAAGAGCTGTAAAAAGCCAGTGGATATCCCCAAGGAAACCCTTATAGCAGAGGGCTTTAAAGAAGACGAGATCGGTAGCTTTACGATCTATGGACCCCAGGGTTGTGATAAATGTGTGAACGGGTACAAAGGCCGGGTGGGTATTTATGAGGTGGTAAAGGTCACTGACGCCATTTCCCGGATTATAATGGAAGAAGGCAATTCCATTCAGATTGCCGATGCGGCCCGCAAAGAGGGCTTCAACGATCTCCGCACCAGCGGCCTGAAGAAAGTCAAAGACGGTTTGACCAGTCTCGAAGAAGTTAACCGCGTAACCACAGGGCATTAATAATGGCTACGGCAACCCAAACACAGACCAAATCCGGTAATAAAAAACCGGCCGCCCCCAAGGTGCAGACCTTCAACTGGGAGGGGATGGATAAGAAAGGTAATAAAGTCAAGGGGGAGATAACGGGCCAGAATGTTACTCTGGTAAAGGCTGACCTACGCAAGCAAGGGATTGTTGCCAACAAAGTCAAAAAGAAACCCACCTCGCTATTCGGACAACGCAAAAAAAAGATTACTCCGCTGGATGTGGCGGTATTTACCCGGCAGCTGGCCACCATGATGAAAGCCGGGGTGCCCTTGGTGCAGTCCTTTGAAATCGTAGCGGATGGCCATGAAAACCCCTCCATGCGGGATCTGCTGCTGCGGATCAAATCCGATATCGAGGGCGGTAACAATCTGGCGCAATCCCTGGCGGCTCACCCGGCTTATTTCGACTCTTTGTTTGTCAGCCTGGTGGAATCCGGTGAGCAATCCGGTGCTCTGGAAACCATGCTGGACCGTATTGCAATTTATAAGGAGAAAACCGAAGCGCTGAAAGCCAAGATTAAAAAAGCGATTAAATACCCCGTTGCGGTGGTAGTGGTGGCATGTATTGTCACAGCAATTCTGTTGATTAAAGTGGTTCCCACTTTCGAAGAGCTTTTCTCCGGGTTTGGGGCCGAGCTGCCCGCGTTCACACAAATGGTCATCAACCTCTCCGAATGGATGCAGGAATGGTGGTTTGTTCTATTACTAGGCGCAATCGTCGCGGGTATTGGCTTCGTTGAAGCCAAAAAGCGATCACAGGCATTCTGCGATGCGGTAGACCGGGCCATACTGAAAATGCCAGTGGCCGGCGATATAGTTTACAAAGCCACGATCGCCCGCTACGCCCGGACCCTGGCCACCACCTTCGCCGCCGGTGTTCCGTTGGTGGATGCTCTGGACTCTGTTGCCGGCGCCACCGGCAACGTCGTATACCGTAACGCGGTCAATAAAATCCGTGACGACGTTTCCAGCGGTACCCAATTGAACTTTTCCATGAAATCTTCCGGCGTGTTCCCACCTATGGCGGTACAGATGACCGCTATCGGTGAGGAGTCCGGTGCCCTGGACACCATGCTGGATAAAGTGGCCACCTATTATGAGGATGAAGTGGATAACGCAGTGGACGGCCTTACCAGCCTGCTGGAACCCATTATTATGGCTGTTCTTGGGGTGCTGGTGGGTGGTTTGATTATTGCCATGTACCTACCGATCTTCCAGATGGGTTCCGTGGTCTAAGTTTTCGACCCAACGAAGGTATCGACCTCAAGAATGCTGAATACCCTGTTCCAATACTTTACTAATAACCCCGACTATTTCGCCGGGGTTATTTTTTTGCTGGGCCTGATGTTCGGCAGCTTTTTTAATGTGGTGATCTACCGGCTGCCGGTGATGATGCAGTTGGAGTGGCTGGACAATTGCCGGGAGTTTATCCGGGAAACCTACGGCAGCCTCCCAGGTGAATTGGAGACCGACCCCAAAACCCTGCCACAACCGCCCTTCAATCTGGCCAAACCGGATTCCACCTGTCCCCACTGCCAGCACCGCATCCGCTGGTATGAGAATATTCCGGTGCTGAGCTATCTGTTTTTGAAAGGCAAATGCAGCGCGTGCCACCGCCGGATATCCATTCGCTACCCCATTATCGAACTGGTCACCGCCCTGCTTTCCGCCTTTGCCGCCTATCGGCTGGGATTTGGCTGGGAGGC
The DNA here is from genome assembly GCA_002701845.1 of Pseudomonadales bacterium. Taxonomy (GTDB): domain Bacteria; phylum Pseudomonadota; class Gammaproteobacteria; order Pseudomonadales; family Ketobacteraceae; genus Ketobacter. Next base: position 63,552 of record NZXG01000010.1, on the reverse strand, counting down.
CGCCGCTGCACTGGTTTTCACCTGGACGCTGATCTGTCTCACCATGATTGATTTCGATCATAAGCTATTGCCGGACCAGATGACGCTGCCGCTGTTGTGGCTGGGGCTGCTGGTGAATATCCAGGGGCTGTTTGCCTGCTTGACCGATGCGGTGATCGGTGCCGCCGTGGGCTACCTGTGCCTGTGGAGCCTGTACTGGGCGTTTAAACTGCTCACCGGCAAGGAAGGCATGGGTTACGGGGATTTTAAGCTGCTGGCGGCCCTGGGAGCCTGGATGGGCTGGCAGTACCTGTTGCTGATTTTGGTGTTATCGTCTCTGGTGGGGGCCCTGGTGGGGGTCAGCCTGATTCTGATCAAGGGGCGCGACCGCAACATTCCCATTCCCTTCGGCCCCTATCTGGCGGCCGCCGGCTGGATCGCCTTCTTCTGGGGCGAGACCATTCTGCGCAGTTATCAACGCGCCATGCTCTGACACCTGGCCTGACCGGCTTTACATCCCCTGCCCTGGCCGCAACAATAGCCCCTCATTGAATTTGAGGTGATTATGCTGGTTATTGGCGTTACGGGCGGTATTGGCAGTGGCAAGACCGCCGCCACGGATCGATTTCAACAGCACGGCATTACTGTGGTGGATGCGGATCTGGCCTCCCGGGTGGTGGTGGAACCGGGCCAGCCGGCCCTGCAGGCCATTGCGGAACACTTTGGCGCCGGGATGATTGCCGCCGACGGTACGCTGGACCGGCGCGCCCTGCGCCAGGTGGTGTTTGCCGATCCGGCCCAGCGCCGCTGGCTGGAGCAGCTGACGCACCCGCTGATTGCCCAGGAAATCGTGCAGCAGATTCAGGCCAGCAGTTCCCCTTATACCATTCTGGCCTCGCCGCTGCTGCTGGAAAGCAGCCAGCGTACCATGGTGGACCGGGTACTGGTGATCGACGTGCCGGAGGCATTACAGATTGCCCGCACGGTGCAACGGGACGACACCACCGAAGACGGGGTAAAAGCGATCATCGCGGCGCAGATGCCCCGGCAGGAACGGCTGGCCAAAGCCGACGATGTGATCGTTAACGACCAGGACCTGAACCACCTGCTGCGGGCGGTGGACCGGCAGCACGAGATCTATCTGCAACTGGCGGAGCAAGCATGATTGTAAAATGCCCCACCTGCGAAAAAGAACTCCAATACTCCAGGGACAATCCATTCCGGCCCTTTTGCAGTGAGCGCTGCAAGCTGATTGATCTGGGGGAGTGGGCCCGGGAAGAGAAATACATTCCCGGCGATCCGGACTTGAGCCTGCCGGAGGATGACGGTTCCGATCCTTCGTTACATTAAGCGCTTGATTGAGGCCTTGATCGAGCCCCTGATTGAGCCACTGATTTAGCGCCTGACCGAGCCCCAAAAGGCGCTGATTCCCGCCACTCCCTGGGCGCCCATTGCAATCACTTCCGCCAGTTGATCCGGCCCCACCCCGCCCAGGGCAAAGACCGGGATGGTGGCTGCGTCCAGCCAACGGGCAAAGTCCTGGGCTGCCAGCGGCGGCTGTCCGGGATGGCTGGCGGTGGCCCGCAGTGGCGACAGGGTCACAAAGTCCACTCCGAGTTCTTGCGCCTGCTCCAGTTCACTCAGGTTATGACAGCTGGCCGCCACCCACTGGCCCGGCGGCCGGGAACGGCTGGCCAGCAGGTCCCTGGCGGTCAGGTGCACGCCCTGCAGTTGGGATTGCACCCAGTCCGGCATCGCGCTGTTCACCAGCACCTGAGCACCGAACGCCTGAATCATGGGTTGTAACCGGTCCAGTAATTCCGTCATCCGGGCCGGGTCCAGCGTTTGGCAACGCAACTGAAACAGCCGCTCTCCCTGCTCCAGCAACCGCCGCCACTCAACCAGCAAGTGCTGCGGTGAGCTGAAGTCCGGCGGCGTAATCACGTAATGGGCCGGCAGGCGGGCGGCGGTGACAATGGGGCCGTTAGCGGCGGGAAACTCATAATCCGGCAACTGCTCCCGCTCGACCCAGCGCACAGATTGCCCCTCCATGCCCTCCGCCGTGCCGGCAAAATCCGTAACCCGCCACACGTCCAGCAATATCTGTTTGTCGGGATAGTCGTGGGTAACTTTGATCAGCGGCTGGGCCCGGATGAGTTCGAGATTAAGCTCTTCCTTCAGCTCCCGGGCCAGCGCAACCAAAGCCGCCTCACCCGACTCCACTTTACCGCCGGGAAACTCCCACTTGCCCCCCTGATGCAAATGCTGCGGGCGGCGGGCTATCAGCACCTTCCTATCACGCTCAATTACCGCCGCCACCACGTGAATGCGCCCCATGGCTCAGGTCCGGTAGTCGGCGTTGATCTTGACGTAATCGTAGGAGAAATCCGTGGTCCACACAGTGGCCACGGCCTCACCCCGCCCCAGAGTCACCTGGATCTGAATCTCTTCTTTTTGCATCTCGGCGCTACCGGCGGCCTCGGTATAGCTTTCCGCCAGGCCGCCCTGTTCGGCGATCAGGACCCCATTCAACGCCACGGAGACACCGTTGACGTCCAGGTTCTCGATGGGGGCCCGCCCCACCGCCGCCAGAATCCGGCCCCAGTTGGGGTCGCTGGCAAACAGGGCGGTTTTCACCAGGGGCGAATTGGCGATGGTGAAGGCCACCGCCCGGGCCTCGGCCTGACTGCGCGCGGCGCTCACTTCCACGGCAACAAATTTGGTGGCCCCTTCACCGTCGCGGATAATGGCCTGGGCCAGCCGCAGGTACACTTCATTGAGGGCGGCGGAAAACGCCGCCAGATCTTCTTGGTTGGTCTCTTCGATTTGGACCCCGGACTGACCGGTAGCCACCAGCATACAACTGTCGTTGGTGGAGGTGTCCCCATCCACGGTGATCACATTAAAGGACTGGTCGGTGGCCTGCCGCGCCAGACGCTGCAATAGTGCCGGCGCCACCGCGGCATCGGTGGCGACGTAGCCCAGCATGGTGGCCATATTGGGCTGGATCATACCGGCGCCTTTGGAAATGCCGCTGATGGTGACGGTGCCGCCGGCCAGCTTCAACTGTACTGACGCGCCCTTGGGCCGGGTATCCGTGGTCATAATGCCGTGGGCGGCGTCATCCCAGCCGGTTTCGCTCAGGGCAGCGAGGCAGCCCGGCAGCCCATCCACCACTCTGGCCACCGGCAATGGCTCGCCAATGACGCCGGTGGAAAACGGAAATACCTGGCTGACCGCCACCCCGGCCTGTTGGGCCAGTGCTTCGCACACGGCGCGGGCATCGGCCATGCCTCTGGCGCCCGTGCCCGCATTGGCGTAGCCGGTATTGATCACCAGCCACAGGGGCTGATCCGAGCGCACCTGGGAGAGGTTGTGTTGACACAAAGTCACCGGTGCCGCGCAAAAAGCATTACGGGTGAAGGTGCCGGCGATAGTGCTGCCCGCCGCCGCTTCCATCACCACCAGATCCCGACGCTCCGGATACTTGATCCGGGCCCGGGTGGTACCCAGGCGAAAACCGCGCACCGGGTGCATGACACCAAAGGTCGCTTTCCCCACCGCCATTTATTCATCCTCTCCGCTGAAATGCCGTTGTATTGATGGCATTGGTTTATGGCTTGTCAGGCCCATTAAAAAAGGGGCATCGAGCCCCTTGTTACTGTGTAATGTTTACTGATCACTAGTCACTGGCTACTGTCTCCAGCTTTCTATGTTCACCCGACATTTTCTAAGCTCATTATAAGCTCAGCGGCTCGCTCTCACCGATCATCGGTGACCGTGGTTCACTCCACCTGGCCGTGACAGTGTTTGTATTTCTTGCCGGAGCCGCAGGGGCAGGGTTCGTTGCGCCCCACCTTGCGCTCCTGGCGCTGAAACGGGGTGTTGCCCGGCGCCGCTTCCGCCGGCTCCGCCTCCGCCGTGGCCGAGGCCTCGGCGTGCTGCAGGGTCAGTTCCCGTTCCGCGGCGGCCCGGCGCTGACGCTCCAGTTCCTCCACTTCCTCCTGCCGCCGCAGCTCCACGGTGGTCAGCACCCGGATCACCTCGTGCTTAACGTTTTCCAGGAATGCCTGAAACAGTTCGAAAGCTTCCCGCTTGTATTCCTGCTTGGGATTCTTCTGGGCGTAGCCCCGCAGATGGATGCCCTGGCGCAGGTGATCCATATTGGCCAGATGCTCTTTCCACAACCGGTCCAGGGTGGCCAGCATCACGTGTTTTTCCAACTGGCGCATCACATGGGTTTCATCACCCAGCCGGTTTTCTTTTTCGGCGTAGGCCTGCTCCAGGGTCTCGATGATCTTCTGCCGCAGGCTTTCCTCGTGCAGGCTTTTGTCCTCATCCAGCCATTGCTGTACCGGCATGGGCATGCGGAAGTCGGTTTCCAGAGCGTGTTCCAGGCCTTCCACATCCCACTGCTCCGCCATGCTTTGCGGGGGGATATAGCCGGAGATAAAGTCCTGTACCACGTCCACCCGAATCGCCTTGATATTCTCCGACAGGTCCTCCGCATGCAGAATATCGTTGCGCTGCTCGTACACCACCCGGCGCTGATCATTGGCCACGTCATCGTATTCCAGCAGGGATTTACGAATGTCGAAGTTACGGCCTTCCACTTTTTTCTGGGCGTTCTCGATGGAGCGGGTCACCCAGCGGTGTTCAATGGCTTCGCCCCGCTCCATGCCCAGGGTCTGCATCAGCCCCTTGACCCGGTCGGAGGCGAAAATCCGCATCAAATTGTCTTCCAGGGACAGGAAGAAGCGGGTAGAGCCCGGATCCCCCTGGCGTCCGGCACGACCCCGCAGCTGGTTATCGATACGCCGGGATTCATGACGCTCGGTGCCGATGATATGCAGGCCGCCGGCCTCAATCACCGCCTGGTTGCGGGCCTGCCATTCCGCCTTGCACTGCTCGATTTGTTGCGGGCTGGGGTCTTCCAGCGTCGCCACCTCAGCCTCCCAACTGCCCCCCAGGACGATATCCGTGCCCCGGCCGGCCATATTGGTGGCGATGGTGACCGCGCCGGGGCGCCCGGCCTGGGCGATAATCTCCGCTTCCTGGGCGTGGAACTTGGCGTTCAACACCTTGTGGGGAATCTTGCGCTTGCGCATCAATCCCGCCAGATATTCCGAGGTTTCGATGGAGGCGGTACCCACCAGCACCGGGCGCTGGGCTTTTACCGTCTCCTCGATATCCTCGATAATGGCTTCGAACTTCTCCTCCGCCGACATATAGATCAGATCGTTATAGTCCTTACGGATCATGGGCTTGTTGGTGGGGATCACCACCACATCAAGGCCGTAGATCTGACGGAATTCAAAGGCTTCGGTATCGGCGGTGCCGGTCATGCCGGACAGCTTGTTATAGAGCCGGAAGTAATTCTGAAAGGTGGTGGAAGCCAGGGTCTGGTTCTCGTTCTGAATCCGCACCCCCTCCTTGGCTTCGATGGCCTGATGAATACCATCGGACCAGCGGCGGCCGGGCATGGTGCGCCCGGTATGTTCGTCGACGATGACGATCTGATTGTTCTGGACAATATAATCCACATCCCGCTGGAACAGGCAGTGGGCTTTCAGGGCCGCGTGGACATGGTGCAGCAGGTTGAGGTTGTTGGCGGCATAGAGGCTGTCCCCCTCCTCCAGCAGTTTGAACTCGGTAAGCAGCTCCTCTACGTACTGGTGGCCTTCCTCGTTCAACTCCACCTGGCGGTTTTTCTCGTCGATGGTGTAGTGGAAGGTTTCCGCCTGCTCGCCGATCTCGCCCTCTTCATAACCCCGTTTCAGCTTGGGAATGAGCACATTGATCTTTTTGTACAGTTCCGAGCTGTCCTCGCTGGGGCCGGAGATGATCAACGGGGTGCGCGCCTCGTCAATGAGGATGGAGTCCACCTCATCCACCACGGCGAAATTCAGGGCCCGCTGCACCCGGTCCTCCAGGGTGAAGGCCATGTTGTCCCGCAGATAGTCAAAGCCGAATTCGTTGTTGGTGCCGTAGGTGATATCACTGCCATAGGCCGCCCGCTTGGCCGCCGGATCCTGCTGCGACAGCACCACCCCCACGGACAGCCCCATAAATTCATACAGGGGCCGCATCCAGTCCGCGTCCCGCTGGGCCAGGTAATCGTTCACCGTCACCACGTGCACCCCGTCGCCGGACAGGGCGTTGAGATACACCGCCAGGGTGGCGGTGAGGGTTTTACCCTCACCAGTGCGCATTTCCGCGATCTTGCCTTCGTGGAGGGTGATCCCGCCGATCAGCTGGCAGTCGAAGTGACGCATCCCCATCACCCGCCGGCTGGCCTCCCGCACCGTGGCAAACGCTTCAGGCAGGACATCATCCAGGGTTTCGCCCTGCTCCAGGCGCTGCCGGAAGGCCGCCGTTTTGGCCTGCAGCTCGGTGTCAGTCAAGCCCTGTACGGATTCCTCCAGGGCGTTGATCTGGGCCACCAGCCTACCCATGCGCTTCAGCTCACGATCGTTCTTACTGCCAACAATTTTACGAAACAGCGGTCCTAGCATAGGTGTTCACTTCTGTTACTCGGGCTTACCCTGAAGCGACAGTACAGACACGGCATAACGGCGTCCCGGACGCAGAGACCTTCCCAGCCAGTGTCGAGCCATCGGGAAAGCGGCCTGCCGCATGCTTCAGGATGAAATTGAAGGGCCAATTCTAACGTTATTTTCCCTGCGGGATAAAGCGTTTACGCTCGATTATGAAGAGTGGCGCACCAGCTTGATGCGCCATCTTGACGGTTTACGAGAGTCGGCAATTCAGCCCCGTTTGCGATAGACATAGCGGGAAGGGTCCACCGCCTTGCCGTGCTTGCGCACCTCGAAATGCACGTGGGGGCCGGTGGAGCGGCCGGTACTGCCCATTTTCGCCAGGGTTTCCCCCTGTTTGACGATGTCCCCCACTTTCACCAGGATTTCCTTGGCATGGCCGTAACGGGTGGTGATGCCGCCACCGTGATTCACTTCCACCATCAGGCCGTAACCGTAGCGTTCTCCGGCCCAGGTCACTACACCGGAGCCCACGGAAATAATGTCAGAACCTTCCTTACCGGCAAAATCCACCCCGGCGTGCCAGGCCGGCCGCCCGGTAAAGGGATCGGTACGGCGCCCAAAGCGGGACGATAACCAGCCCCAGGTGACGGGCCGGCCGGCGATGGCGGCCTCCTGCTGCAGTTTTCGATTGGCCATCAGGGATTCCAGCACCTGTAACTGCTGTTCCCGGGCCTCGATGTCCGCCGCCAGGCGGTCCAGGTCCGCCAGGAAGCTGGGGCGCTCCAGCTCAATGCCCATTTCGCCTTCTTCCGGACCACCCAGTGCCGGCGCCTGGGAGAAATCAAATTCACCACCCTGTAACTTGGCCACGTCCACCAGGCGTTCGCCCAGGGCGTCCAACCGCATCAGCCGGGCCTGCAGTTCCGCCATCCGCACGGTCATGGCCGTGAGCTGACTTTCCGCCTGCTGCCGGGCCTGGGTCACCTGCGCAGCAGTGTTGGCAATGTCCTGCTGCAGGTAACGGGACAGATCACCCGGGCCCTGAGGCCGGCTGCTGCCCAGGCCATAGCCGGCACCGAAGCCCGCCGCCAGGGCCAGGACCAGCGCCACCACGCCGAGCAGCGCCAGCAACGCCACCCGCAATCGCAGGGTTCTGGACTGGCCTGTTTTGGGATCAAAAAGAATTACATTCATGTATGACTACTCTGGAGCCTGCCGGCCAATTGCGTCAGAATGCTGCCAAGGCCGCCGGCGTACTACTCCCCAAAATTAAATTGATCACTATTTGGCAATGACGCAGGACACTACCATAAAAAATATAAGAGATCTCATGCTTTGCAACCAAGAAGTGAAGTCTCTCACCGAAAATGCGACTCAGCTCATTGAACTTGATAAGTTATTCAGGGCAGTTCTACCGCCGAAACTGGCCCGCTACTGCCGGGTGGGCAATTACCGCAATGGCCAACTGCTGCTGGAGACCCAAAGTGCCTCCGCCGCCACCCAATTGAAGTTTCTTCTGCCCCAGATTCGGGGGAAACTGAAAAAATCCAGCAAGTTCAGAGCCTTGCAGGATATTAAATTACGGGTGGCGCAGCCGGAACCGAAACTCGACCGACACTACCGACGCCCGGCACCGCCGGTATCCCGTCACAGTCAGCAGTTAATCCGCCAGACCGCCGAGAATCTGTCTGATCGGGAGCTGGCATCCGCCATGCGCAGACTGGCCGATACGTTGGGCAAATCCGGTTCTGAGAGCGACTGAATTCGGTATGGGTTTGAACGAAATATTTGATTGATCCGGAGTTTATGCCGGGCGCGAGAGGTGATTTAAGGAACCTCTGACCCGGCATCGCCGGATCAGAGGTGGAAGGAAGTGTAAAACGATGGCTAGTCCATTGCCATCACAGGTTTGACGTAGGAAATCGGTGCCACCTTCTCATCGTCGAAGGTTACGATCTCCCAGGCATCTTCCTGTTGCAGCAGCTCCCGCAGGAGCTTATTGTTCAACGCGTGACCGGATTTAAAGCCCTGGAACTCCCCGATCAGGCTCTTACCCAGCAGATACAGGTCACCGATGGCGTCCAACACCTTGTGCTTGACGAACTCGTCATCGTAGCGCAGGCCGTCTTCGTTGAGGATGCGGTAATCATCCACCACGATGGCGTTCTCCACGCTGCCGCCCAGGGCCAGATTACGTTCCCGCAGATATTCGATGTCACGCATAAACCCGAAGGTCCGGGCCCGGCTGACTTCCCGCACGAAAGAGGTGCTGGAGAAATCCAGGGAAATGGTCTGGCTGCGACTCTTGATCACCGGATGATCAAAATCGATGGTAAAGCCCACTTTGAAACCGTTAAAGGGCAGGAAAGTGGCGCTCTTGTCGTCGTCCGTTACCGTTACCTTGCGCTTGATGCGGATAAACTGCTTGAGGGCGTTTTGCTCCTCGATGCCCGCGGACTGCAGCAGAAACACAAAGGGACCGGCGCTGCCGTCCATGATGGGCACTTCCGGCGCGCTTAGATCCACATAAGCGTTGTCAATGCCGAGGCCCGCCATGGCGGACAGCAGGTGTTCCACGGTGGAAACCCGGACATCACCGTTTTCCAGGGTGGTGGACAGGGTGGTATCACCCACGTTCAAAGCCTGAGCGTGGATGGTGACAACCGGATCCAGGTCGGTGCGACAAAATACAATGCCGGTATTCACCGGTGCCGGGCGCAAGGTCAGATAGACCTTTTCGCCCGTGTGCAGACCCACACCGGTCGCACGAATTGTATTTTTAAGGGTACGTTGTCTAATCATGTTGCTCCACGCAAATCACAGAGTTAAGAATTCAAAAGGCACAAAATCTTAGGCTGCCGCAATATTAGCAGTTATTAAGGGGATGACCAAACATTTAGCCCGATTAACCCCTGTTTTTGTGCACTTTTTGACCTTTTCAGTCCGCCTGACGTCGCAAAAAGGTGGGAATATCCAGATATTCCCGATTGGCATCAGGTTCCACGGCAACCCGCCGGCGGCTGTCGCCCACGGCTTCCCGGCGCATGCGTTCCACGGCGGGCCGTTCATACTGCTTGTAGTCTGAGACAGCTTCCACCGGGGACCGTTTGGTCACGCTCTGCACCGGTCGCACCGGCTGGGCCGCTTCACCCACGGCGCCCAGGCCGGTGGCCACCACGGTCACCCGCAGATCTTCACCCAGGCTGGGATCGATCACCGTTCCCACCACCACGGTGGCATTTTCAGAGGCAAATTCCTCCACGGTGTCACCCACTTCAGAGAACTCACCCAGTGACAGACTCTCGCCAGCGGTGATATTTACCAGGATGCCGCGGGCCCCCTGCAGGTTCACATCTTCCAGCAGCGGACTGCGGATGGCCTTCTCGGCGGCCTCCCGGGCCCGGTTTTCCCCACTGGAGTGGCCGGTGCCCATCATCGCCATGCCCATTTCCGACATCACGGTGCGCACATCGGCGAAGTCCACGTTGATCATGCCGGGACGGATAATCAGGTCGGCAATGCCCTGGACCGCGCCCAGCAGCACATCGTTCGCGGCTTTGAAGGCGTCCAGCAGGCTGGTCTTGGGCCCCAGCACCGCCAACAGCTTTTCGTTGGGAATGGTGATCAGGGAATCCACGCTGTCGGACAGCTCGCTCATGCCCTCCATAGCCACCTGCATCCGCTTGCGGCCCTCGAAGGGGAACGGCTTGGTAACCACAGCCACCGTCAGGATGCCCATCTCTTTGGCGATCTCGGCCACGATGGGTGCGCCGCCGGTGCCGGTACCGCCCCCCATGCCGGCGGTGATGAATACCATATCCGCGCCTTCCAGGACTTCGCGGATACGATCGCGATCTTCCAGGGCGGCATCCCGGCCCACACAGGGATTGGCACCGGCACCCAGGCCTTTGGTGACCGCGCCACCCAACTGCAGCAGGGTTTTGGCATTCATGTTTTTCAGCGCCTGGGCATCGGTGTTGGCGCAGATAAACTCCACCCCGTCCACCTGATTGGAGAGCATGTGCTCCACGGCGTTACCACCACCGCCGCCGACGCCAATGACTTTAATGACTGCGTTCTGAGGAACGTTATCGACCAGTTCAAACATATCTATCTCCCTTCCTTTTCCTTCAGCTATGGCTTCTCGCGTTGAGAAATGTAAAACGTTGTGTTGTGCGACAATCAGAAGTTGCCTTTGATCCAGGTTTTCATTTTTTCCATCACGCTGATTTCCTGCACCACCGGGGCCCGGGTTTCAGCGGCGCCGGTGATGACCTGTTTTTGCCCGTACTTCAACAGGCCAACGCCGGTGGAATAAATGGGGTTTTTCACCATTTCGGTGAGCCCGGTTACCGTCTGTGGTGACGCCAGGCGTACCGGCATATGGAAGATTTCCTCCGCCAGGTCCACCGCCCCTTCCATCTTCGCCGAGCCGCCGGTGAGAACAATGCCCGCCGCAATCAAATCCTCGTAGCCGGAGCGGCGTAATTCCGCCTGCACCAGGGAAAACAATTCGTCGTAGCGGGGTTCCACCACCTCCGCCAGGGCCTGACGGGAAAGTTCACGGGGCGGACGGTCACCCACACTGGCCACCTTGATGGTTTCTTCCGGGCCCGCCAGTTGCGTGAGGCAACAGGCGTACTTGATCTTGATCTCGTTGGCATGCTCGGTGGGGGTGCGCAGGGCCATGGCGATGTCATTGGTGACCTGATCCCCGGCGATGGGAATCACCGCCGTGTGCCGAATGGAACCGTCAGTAAACACCGCAATATCGGTAGTGCCACCGCCGATATCCACCATGCATACACCCAGCTCTTTTTCGTCGTCGGTGAGCACCGCGTAGGCTGAGGCCAACTGCTCCAGAATGATGTCTTCCATCTCCAGACCACAGCGACGAACACAGCGCTCGATATTCTGGGCGGCATTGACGGCGCAGGTCACCAGGTGCACCTTGGATTCCAGTCGCACTCCGGACATCCCCATGGGTTCCTTAATGCCTTCCTGGGAATCGATCACGTATTCCTGGGGCAGGATGTGCAGTACTTTCTGGTCCGCCGGAATCGGCACCGCCTGAGCCGCGTCGATCACCCGCTCCAGGTCCGCGCGGGTCACCTCGCGGTCCCGGATCGCCACAATGCCATGGCTGTTCAGGCTGCGGATATGACTGCCGGCGATCCCCACATACACCGAGTGAATCTGGCAGCCCGCCATCAGCTCGGCCTCTTCCACCGCCCGCTGGATGGATTGCACCGTGGATTCAATATCCACCACCACGCCTTTTTTCAGGCCGCGGGAGGGGCAGGAGCCAATGCCCACCACCTCGATCATGCCGTCGCCCTTAAGCTGACCGACGATGGCAACCACTTTGGTGGTGCCGATATCCAGCCCCACAATCATCCGGCTATCCATCTCTCTTACCACCCTACTGGATCTTTCCTGGGGGCTAACGGGATGCGAGTCCCCCAGGCCAAACATATTACGCAGCGTCTGTGTCACCATGATCTTGCTTCCACTTGATTGCCAGTCCGTTCTCGTACCGCAAATCCACCCGCGACAGTTGTTGCTTTTGCTGATCGGTGAACAGCTTGTAAAGCCGGACAAATCGTTGCAATTTGTCCAGGCTGTTACTTTCGTCCACCACCAGCGTCAGTCCGGTGTCCATTTGCGCACGCCAGGAAATCCGATCCTCCAGTTCCAGCTTCATCACCGAAAGTCCGATTTCATGTAAAATTTCCTGCATATCGCTGTAGCGCCGGGCGATAAATACCGCCTGATCCGCTCTGCCAATAAACGTGGGCAGGGTTGCGTCCGGCTTAACATGCTCAGCAGAAAATATCTCACCTTTTGCACTTAAAAACTGTTGCTCACCCCAGTTGGCCACCGGTACCCGTTCCCGCACATAGACTTTAAGGGTATCCGGCCACTCTTTGCGGGCATCGGCGTAATCAATCCAGGTCAGAGCCTCGGCTTCACTGCGCACCTGATCCAGGTCCACACTGAAAAAATTCTGGCGCAAATAGGGACTGAGTATCTGTTTCAGTCCGGTTTGATCCACATGCTTCAGTTCGCCCAATACCTCAACCCGTTGCACCGGATAACGGGCGGTCCATTGCTGTACCGCCTTGACTGCCATCACCATCAGGGCCGCCAGACCCAGCGCCAGTAAAATCCATCCCAACTGGCGCCTTTGCACCCCGGCGTTGGGCCGGGTGTTGGCTTCAGCAACCATGACTCTGGCCTCCCGCGCTGCCCGCGATGGTGGTGACCAGTTGCTGAAAACTGAGCCCGGCGGCCTTGGCGGCCATGGGTACCAGACTGTGATCGGTCAGGCCCGGCACCGTGTTCACCTCCAGCAACCAGAAGTCGCCGGCGGCATCCTGCATGGCGTCCACCCGGCCCCAGCCATGACAGCCCAACGCATCAAACGCCGCCATGCTAAGTGCCTGCAGCCGTTGCTCATCGGCGGCGGACAGGCCCGAGGGAATCAGGTACTGGGTACTGGTGGACTGGTATTTCGCCTCAAAATCGTAAAACTGATTGGGCGTCTTCAGCCGAATCACCGGCAGCGCCTGGCCATTCAGAATGGTGCAGGTATATTCGGCACCCTCCACCCAGCGCTCCAGCATGATCACCGCATCGTGCTGCAGCGCTGTCGCCACCGCTGTTTCCAGTTCCGATTCGGTAGCCGCGCGGGACATGCCGATACTGGAACCTTCGTGGGGCGGCTTCACCATCACCACACCACCCATGGCCTGCAGTTGGCCCTGCAACGACTCACCATGGCTGACCGCACAGAATTCCGGGGTGGGCAACCCGGCGCCGATCCAGATGAGTTTGCTGCGCAATTTGTCCATGCCGATGGCGGAGGCGGCCACGCCGCTGCCGGTGTACGGAATTTTCAGCACTTCCAGCAGCCCTTGAATCACACCGTCCTCGCCGCCACGACCGTGCAGGGCGATAAACGCGGTATCAATCGGTGCCAACTGCTCAAACAGCCTTGGGCCGAACTGCACATCGATGCCCACCACATCGGCGCCGGCGGCCTCCAGCGCGCTTACCACCGCCTGGCCACTGCGCAGGGAAATTTCCCGCTCCGCGGATTCACCGCCGAACAGGACTCCAATTTTTCCCAGCTCTGCCAACGCTTTCATACTCGTTACACCACCTCGGTTAACTGACTGGCGGCCAGGCGACTGGCCAGGGCACCTACATTGCCCGCCCCCTGAGTGATCAGCACATCACCCGGCTGCAGAACATTGCCCAGTATTTCGGGTATTTCACTCACTTCCTCAATAAAAATCGGATCCACCGAGCCCCGCTGGCGGATACTACGGCTAAGGCTGCGGCTGTCGGCACCGGCGATGGGTTCCTCACCGGCGGCATAGACCTCCAACAACAGCAACAGGTCCGGCTGCGACAACACCCCCACGAAATCCTCATACAGATCCCGGGTGCGGCTGTAGCGATGGGGCTGATACAGCATCACGATTCGGCGCTCCGGCCAGGCGCCCCGGGCGGCATTCAGGGTGGCGGCCACTTCCGTGGGGTGATGACCGTAATCGTCCACCAGGGTGACCCTGCCACCGCTAACAGGGATATCATCCACCACCTGAAAGCGTCGCCCCACGCCCTGGAATCGGGCCAGCGCATCAACGATGGCCTGATCGGAAATTCCTTCATCGGTAGCCACGGCAATAGCCGCCAGCGCGTTTAGCACGTTGTGATGACCGGGGATGTTCAATGACACCTGCAACACACCGGCCCGATCCCGGCGCACCACATCAAACCGGGAGCGGGTGCCCTCCATGACGATATTCTCCGCCCGCACATCGGCGTCCGGGTTTTCGCCATAAGTCACCACCGGTCGTGAAATGCGCGGTACCAGCCCCGCCACCACCGGATCGTCGGTACAGAGTACCGCCAGCCCGTAAAAGGGCAGGTTGTGCAGGAACTGAATAAAGGTATCCTTGAGCCGGTTAAAGTCACCGCCGTAAGTGGCCATATGATCGGCCTCAATATTGGTCACCACCGAAATCATGGGCTGCAGATGCAGGAACGAAGCGTCACTTTCATCCGCCTCCGCCACGAAATAGCGACTGTCGCCCAGGCTGGCATTGGAGCCGGCGCTGTTCAGCAGCCCGCCGATGACAAAGGTGGGGTCCAACCCGCCCTGGGCCAGAATGGAGGCAATCAGACTGGTGGTAGTGGTTTTGCCATGGGTTCCCGCCACCGCGATGCCGTGGCGATAGCGCATCAGTTCCCCCAGCATTTCAGCCCGGGGCACCACCGGAATCCGCAGCTCGTGGGCCGCCACCAACTCCGGGTTGTCGTCTTTCACCGCGGACGATACCACCACCACACTGGCTTCGGTCACGTTGTTGGCGTGGTGGCCGATAAACACTTTGGCACCCAGTTGCTGCAGGCGCTCGGTGACGCCACTGCCACGAAGATCACTGCCGGTGATGCGGTAGCCCTGGTTCAGCAGTACTTCGGCGATACCGCACATGCCGGCACCGCCGATGCCCACGAAATGAATGGTGCGGATACGGCGCATTTCCGGAATCTCGATCATGCGGGAGAGGCTCTTGGTACTATCCACGGGCCACCTCCAGACACTGATTCACCAGTTTTTCCGTGGCACCCTGCATGGCCTGTGCCCGGGCTTGTAGCGCCATTTCCAGCAACCGTTCCCGGCTGTTCAGTCGGGTTTGCAACAATGCGGTCAGGGCGTCGGCAGTCAGCTCCCGCTGCGCCACCAGCAACGCCGCGCCGGCATCACTGAGATAATGTCCGTTGGTGGTCTGGTGATCGTCCACTGCATGGGGATAGGGGATCAGGAGGGACGCCACCCCCGCCGCCGCCAGCTCACTCACTGTGAGGGCTCCGGAGCGGCAGATCACCAGATCCGCCCAACCATAGGCTGCCGCCATATCATCTATAAAAGGCACCACCTCGGCAGCAACACTGGCAGCGTCGTACGCTGCCTGCGCGGATGCAAGGTGACGCTCTCCGGCCTGATGGCGAACATTGAATTCAATCCCGGCCCGGGCCAACGCCTGGGGCACGATCTCGTTCAACGCCACCGCGCCCTGACTGCCTCCCAGCACCAGTACCCGCAGCGGGCCCTGACGCTCCTGATAGCGTCGCTCCGGCGCCGCCAGAGCGACGATATCCGCCCGCACCGGATTACCCACCGTTTCCACTTTGGAGGACGCGGGAAATGCGCCGGGGAACGCCTGAAATACCCGCCGTGCAATCCGCGCCAGCAGTTTGTTGGTAAAGCCGGCCACCGCATTCTGCTCATGAATGAACACCGGCCGTCCGCTCAACCACACTCCGAGCCCGGTGGGGCCGGTAACGAAGCCACCCATGCCCAACACCAGGTCCGGCTGGAACCGGCGCACCAGAATCAGCACCTGCACCACGGCGCGGATAATTTTGATGGGGGCCCAGAACAGCCGTGCCAGACCCTGCCCCCGCACACCGGCCACATCCAGATACTCAATGGGCAGTTGATTGGCGGGCACCAGACGGGCCTCAATACCCTGGCGGGTACCCACCCACAATACTTCCACACCGCAAGCCTGGAACTGTTTGGCGGCGGACAAGGCCGGAAACACATGCCCCCCGGTGCCGCCGGCGGTAATCAGTACCTTGGTGACCTGCCGTGGTGTGCTCATACCCCACCTCCCCGGCGTGCTACCTGAACCGCTTTACTGTCACCCGCTTTACCTTGCTTCGCTTTACCGCGGACGGCTTTGCCGCCGGCGGCGGCCAGCTGGTTTTCGTAGTCCGCCCGCATCAACAATGCCACGGTGGCACAGATCACTATCAGGCTACTGCCACCATAACTGATAAACGGCAGAGTCAGTCCCTTGGTGGGCAACAGGCCACTGGCGACGCCAATATTCACCAGGGCCTGTAATCCGATCAATACCGCCAGCCCCTGCACCAGATAGGCGTTGAAAAAGCGCGCCTGCCGCTGCGCCTGACGGCCAATCTGCAACGCCATCACCACCAGCGCCACAAACAGAACAATCACCAGTAGATTACCCACCAGGCCGAATTCCTCCGCCAACACCGCGAACACAAAATCCGTATGCGCCTCCGGCAGATAAAACAATTTCTGAATGGAATTACCGATGCCCACTCCGGTCCATTCACCCCGGCCGAATGCAATCAGGCTCTGCACCAGTTGATAACCGGAATCGTACTGGTCGGCCCAGGGATCGATATAACTGATCACCCGCTGTTTGCGATAGTCCGATGACGCCACCAGGGCATAAGCGGCTAGCCCACTGCCCAGGATTACGCTGAGGAAATGCAGTAACTTAACGCCGGCCAGAAACATCATCACCAGCACCGAGGCCATGATCACCACCACTGCGCCAAAATCCGGTTGCTTCAACAACAGCAGAATCATCACCCCCAGTACCGCCAGCGGCTTGAGGAAACCCCAGAACCGGGTCCGGACCTCGTCAATGCGCCGCACCAGATAGCCAGCCACGTACATAATGGCGCACACCTTCACGATCTCGGACACCTGAATATTGATTGGACCCAAATGGATCCAGCGGGTGCTGCCGTTGACGGTCTTGCCCACCCCGGGCAACAGCACCAGAGCCAATAACAGGTAGGCCAGAATCAGCAAGGCCCCGCTGCTGCGCTGCCACACCGCCAGGGGCACCTGGTACACCAGCAGTCCGCTGATCACGCCCATCAATAGATAAACCCCGTGGCGCTGCAAAAAGAAGAACGGTGAATCGTAATAGATGGAGGCCATATCCATGGAGGCGGAGGCCACTGCCACCACCCCCACCAGGGCCAGGGCAGCGGCCAGCAGCAATACCCATTGTCGCCGGTTCAGCCCTGCGCCTTGCATTGTTGTCGGTATCGCTCCGTTGGCCATAGTCGCCATCACCCTGCCACCGCGGCCACAAACTGGCGGCCGCGATCCTCGTAATTTTCAAACTGGTCGAACGAAGCGCAGGCCGGTGAGAACAGCACCACATCCCCCGCCTGCGCACTGGCGCGGGCCTGCGCCACCGCCTGCTGCAAGGTTTCCACCAGCACCACTGCCGCGGCGTCCCCAATGGCCTCGGCCATCAGCGCGCGGTCACGGCCGAAAAGAATGACCCGTCCGACGCTGGCGGCCACCACCGGCCGCAGGCTGCTGAAGTCGGCACCCTTGCCCTCACCACCGGCAATCAACAGCAGAGTGCCGGCAACACTGTCCACCAGGCCTTCAATGGCGGCCACGGTGGAGCCCAGATTGGTGCCCTTGGAATCGTTGATCCAGCGCACACCATCGATTTCAGCCACCCATTCGCAGCGGTGGGGGAGGCCGGAAAATGCCTTGATAGCCGGCAGCGCCCGCCGATAATCCGTGCCCGCGAACTGCCCCAGCACAGTCAGGCAGGCGCAGATATTCAATAAATTGTGGCGCCCTTGCAGATGCAGTTCGGAACGATTCAGGACCACCCGCGACCCATCCATCAGCTGATCTCCAACCACATAAAACCGACCATGGTCATTTTCATCACCGCCAAACGGTAACAACAGCTGCACCGGTTGCGCCGGCTTGGTGCGATGGTCTTCAATCCAGTAGACCGCCGCTTCGCAACCATCAAAGATCCGTTGCTTGGCCATGGCGTAGTCGTCCAGGCTGTCGTAGCGATCCAGATGATCGGCGCTGACATTCAGATTGACGGCAATACCGGCCTGCAGACTGTGTGTGGTTTCCAATTGATAACTTGAAAGCTCCAGCACCCAGACTTCCACCTCCAGGGATTTGGACAAGGCATCCAGTACCGGCAGGCCGATATTACCCGCCACGCAGGTGTTGTAACCCAAGGCTTCCAGAGCCTTGCCTAACAGCGTCACCACCGTACTTTTCCCGTTGGAACCGGTGACGGCAATCACCGGCGCATCCACCGAGCGGGCGAACAAATCCACATCACCGGCATAGGGCACCCCGGCGGCAATGGCCTTATTGATGGCCGGATGCTTTAGTGACAGCCCCGGGCTCACCACCAGTTCGCGGCAGCCGGTAAAATCGAACTTATCCAGCGGCCCGGTCAGCAGCGTGACGTCTGGAAACTCCGCCCGCAACTGGGCGGCGGCCGGTGGTTCGGCGCGGGTATCCACCACCGCCACCGGACATTCCAGCCGGCGCAGAAAGCGCACGCAGGACAACCCGGTCTTACCCAGGCCGATCACCACATGTTTGTCTTTCAGCTTCGCCACACTCAATTCCTTCCGGCCTCTTGCATTAACGTATTTTCAGCGTCGACAAACCCACCAGCACCAGAATTACCGTGATAATCCAAAAGCGCACGATGACTTTGGGTTCCGCCCAGCCTTTCAGTTCAAAATGATGATGAATCGGTGCCATCCTGAAGATGCGGCGACCGGTCAGCTTGTAAGAAGTGACCTGCAGAATCACCGACACCGTCTCCATCACGAACACGCCGCCCATGATGAACAGTACGATCTCCTGACGGGTGATTACCGCCATCACTCCCAGAATGCCGCCCAGGGCCAGGGCACCCACATCCCCCATAAAGACCTGGGCTGGATAGGTGTTGAACCAGAGAAAACCCAGCCCGGCACCCACCAGGGAACCGCAGATAATAATCAGCTCGCCGGTCCCGGCAATGGAGGGAAAGCCCAGGTATTCGGCAAATTCCACGTGGCCGGTCACATAGGCGAACACCCCCAGGGCACCGGCTACCAGCACCGTGGGCATTATCGCCAGGCCATCCAGGCCATCGGTAAGATTGACCGCGTTGGAAGTACCAACAATCACAAAGTACGCCAGCACGATATAAAACCAGCCCATGTCGATCATCACGTTTTTGAAGAACGGCACCAGCAACTGGGTGGCCATTGGCTCTTCGGCGGTAAAGTACAGGAATAAGGCGGCCCCCAGGCCCCCCACCGACTGCCAGAAATATTTCCATTTCGCCGGCAGGCCTTTGGAATTCCGTCGTACCACTTTGCGGTAATCATCCACCCAGCCCACGGCGCCAAAGATAAAGGTGACGCCCAACACCACCCAGACATAGCGGTTGGTCAGGTCCGCCCATAACAACGTGCTGACGGAAATGGCCACCAGAATCAATGCGCCGCCCATGGTGGGGGTGCCGGCTTTGCTGAGATGACTCTGGGGGCCATCGTCACGCACGGACTGACCGATCTGGTGGTGGCTCAAGCGGGCGATCATGTAGGGCCCCACCAGGAAGGCAATGCCCAATGCCGTCAGCACGCCAAGAATGGCGCGCAGGGTCAGATACTGAAACACGTTAAACCCGGAGGCATATTGTTGCAGGTATTCAGCCACCCAGAGCAGCATCAGTTTACACTCCCCTGACTGGTTGCAGACTGCAGCATATGCGCGATGACTTTCTCCATGGCGGCGCTGCGTGACCCTTTAAGTAAAATGGTTTTGTCCTGTTGCCGGGTCAGCAGGTCCCGGGCCAGGCCGGAATGATCAACCGCGGTCACAAACTCGCCCTGGGGTTTGGATTGCAGATAACCCTGACGGTACTGTTCCGCATTCCGGCCCAGACCGTACACCACATCAATGTTGCGACGTCCGGCATACTCGCCCACGGCCCGGTGCAACTGCGGTGATTGCGGGCCCAGCTCCGCCATATCCCCCAACACCAGGCAGGTGGGTCGTTGCAGCGAAGCCAGTACATCAATGGCGGAGCGAACCGAGCCGGGGTTGGCGTTATAGCTGTCATCAATTACCTGATAACCCGCCAGTTCCTCCACCACCCGCAAACGCCCGGGAACGGCTTTCACCGCCGCCAGGCCTGCGGCCATATGCCCGGGGCTGCAACCCAGCCCGTGGGCGATGGCCATGGCCGCCAGGGCGTTGGCCACATTGTGTTTGCCAATCACTGCCAGCTTCACCACCACCGATGCGCCACCCACCCGGGCGGAAAATTGCGCCTGGCCCGCATCGTTGAACGTCACGGATTGCACCACCAAATCAGCGGCGGAATCGGTCAGGGAGAAGGTACAACGTTGGCAATGCCCGGTTTGATCCAGCATAAAGTCCGCGAAATCATCGTCCAGATTGATCACCGCCACGCCATCGGTGTCCAGGCCCTGGTAAATTTCCGCCTTGGCCCGGGCTATGTTCTGGCGGGAGCCAAAGCCTTCCAGATGCGCCTCGCCCACATTGTTCACCAGCGCCACATGGGGTTGCACCAGATCCACGGTGTAGGCGATCTCCCCCAGGTGATTGGCCCCCAGCTCCGCCACCAGAAACTGGTGCTCCGGCCCCACCCGACACAGGGTCAACGGTACGCCGATCTCATTATTGAAATTGCCCTGGGTATAAACTGTGGGCCCCTGTTGCGACAGGATCGACGCCACCATTTCCTTCACCGTGGTTTTACCGCTGCTACCGGTGATGGCCACTTTGCGCGGACTGAATTGCGCCAGCCACAGTTGCCCCAGGCGCCCCAGCCCGCGTCGGGTATCGGCCACGATCAGCTGGGCAATATCCAATGGCTGGGCCTGCTCCACCATGGCACCGCCGGCACCAGCGGCCAGGGCCTGAGACAGATAGGAGTGACCGTCGAAATGCTCGCCCCGCAGCGCCACAAAAAAATCACCAGGCTGCAGAGTGCGGGTATCCGTACTGACCCGAACCAGTTCCATATCGGCTCCCTGCCAGGGTGCCTGCATTTGGGTTGCCAGCTGCGACAGCCACATATCAATGCACCTCCCGCAGGTTTTGCAGTGCCGCTTGAGCCACTGCGCTGTCACTGTAGGGATGCCGCACACCGGCCACTTCCTGATAGGTTTCGTCGCCCTTGCCGGCAATCAGAATCAGGTCATCGGCTGCGGCGTTGCGGATGGCGTAGTGGATGGCCTGGGTGCGGTCCTCGATGCTCTGAAACGCCACCTGCACCGGAATACCTTTGCTCATGTCCGCCAGAATGGCCCCCACTTTCTCAGAGCGGGGATTGTCCGCGGTCAATACCAGTTCGTCCGCCAGCCGGGCCACGGTGGCGGCCATTAGCGGCCGTTTACCGCGATCCCGGTCTCCACCACAGCCGAACACACACCAAAGGCGGCCAGGAGTGTGGCGTCGCACCGCCACCAGCGCATGCTCCAGCGCGGCGGGGGTATGGGCAAAATCAACCACCACCACTGGGCCACCGGCTTTCGCCACAATACGTTGCATGCGCCCGGGCACCGGCTGGCAGCGGCTCAAGGCGTCGGCGGCCTGGTCCAGTGGTACTTCCACCGCCAGCAGTAGTGCCAGGGTGGCCAACAGATTGGCACTGTTAAACTCACCAATCAGCGGACTACGAATCTCCGCCTGCTGTTGCCCGTAAGCTACCCGCGACCGCATGCCGTGCTGATG
Source organism: Pseudomonadales bacterium (assembly GCA_002701845.1). Taxonomy (GTDB): domain Bacteria; phylum Pseudomonadota; class Gammaproteobacteria; order Pseudomonadales; family Ketobacteraceae; genus Ketobacter. Next base: position 41,685 of record NZXG01000010.1, on the reverse strand, counting down.
ATAATCCGCCGCCATCAGCCGCAAGGTGGCATCCACTTCCGGCCGCAGGGAAAAAGTCCAGAGGCGGGTCTCCGGGCTGGCGCAGCCCGCCATTGCCATCACCCGTTCATCGTCGGCGTTGAGAATCAAATGCCGGAGGCCGGGGTGACGGGCCAGACGCGCTTTGGCGGCGGTGTATGCCGCCATGGAGCCGTGATAGTCCAGATGATCGCGGCTGATATTGGTGAACACCGCGGCGCGGATACACAGACCGTTTACCCGGCCCTGTTCCAGCCCATGGGAAGAGGTTTCCATGGTGACAAAGGCCGCACCCTGATTCCGCATGGCCGCCAGCAGCCGGTTGCAGGCCACCACATCCGGCGTGGTGTTGACGGCGGGCTCCAGCGCCTCCAGCAGACCATTGCCCAGGGTGCCAATCACTCCACAGCGCTGCCCCAGGGCGGTCAGAGCCTGGGCCGCAAGCTGACTGACGCTGGTTTTGCCGTTGGTACCGGTCACCGCCAGCAGCCCCAGCGCGGCACTGGGATGGTCGTAGAAATTGTCGGCGATGACACCCAGCTGAGTTTTCAGGCCCGCTACCGGCACCAGTGGATTCAGGTCCGTGGGCGGCTCAAACCCGGCAGCTTCCACCAGGGCGCAGGCGGCGCCGGCGGCAAACGCCGCCCGCAGGTAGTCCCGGCCATCGGCGTGATGGCCGGGATAGGCGAGGAAGCAATCCCCCGCCCTCACCTGACGGCTGTCCACTGCCAATCCGGTCACTTTCAGCGCCTGCCACTCCGGTTGTAATTTGATAAAAGGAACGATCTGTCCAAGACTTCGTTCCCGCGCGTATTCGGTTCTCATGAGCGGGGCACCGACTGACGGCTGATACCCACGTAGGTTTCAAACGCCTTATCCGGGGGAATGTTTTTCACCCGCAGCAGGCCGGCCATGACCCGGGAAAATACCGGAGCCGCCACCAGGCCGCCGTAATACATGTCGCCCTTGGGGTCGTCAATCACCACCACCAGGGCGATGGCCGGATCCTCCACCGGCGCCACACCGGCGAACAGGGCCAGGTAGCGGTGATCCTGATAACCACTGGCGGCAACTTTATGCACCGTGCCGGTCTTGCCCGCCACCCGATAACCGGGCACCCGGGCCCGCTTGGCGGTACCGTGTTCGTCCACCACGCCTTCCATCATCTGCACCACCTGGCGGGCCACGGTTTCATCCAGCACCCGCTCGCCGGGCACCGTACCGTCCACCTTGAGCAGGCTCACCGGCCGCTTGATACCGCCGGACCCCAGAGTGGCGTAGGCCTGCGCCAACTGCAGCGCGGTCACCGACAGGCCATAACCGTAGGACAGAGTAGCCAGTTCAATGGGGCGCCATTTCTGCCGCGCCGGCAACATGCCCACGCTCTCGCCGGGAAAGCCCACGCCAGTGGCCTCCCCCAGGCCCATTTTGTGGAAAAACCGCGCCAGATAATCGGGCTCCAGGGACAACGCCAGCTTGCTGGCGCCTACATTGCTTGACTTGGCAATGATGGTTCCCAGATCGATGACCTGATAGTTGCTCATGTCACGGATGGTCTTGCTGCCAATCCGCAGGTAACCGGGGCTGGTGTCCACCTTGCTGTACGGCTTCCACTTGCCGCTGGCCAGCGCCGCCGCCACGGTGAAGGGCTTAACCGTGGAGCCGGGCTCAAACACATCGGTCAGTGCGCGGTTGCGGAAATTGGGCACGTCGTCCGGGTCCCGGTTGTTGGGGTTGTAGGAAGGCTGATTCACCAGCGCCAGCACCTCGCCGGTGGCAATATCAATAGCCACTGCCGTACCGGCGGAAGCTTTGTATTCCGTGACCGCCGACAACAGTTCGCGATAGGCCAGGTACTGCGCCCGCAAATCGATACTGAGGGTAATGTCGTTTCCCGGCGCGGCAGGCCGGATCAGGCCCACGTCCTTGACGATGCGCCGGCGCAGATCCTTGATCACCCGCTTTTTACCCGGCTCGCCCTTGAGGAACTGCTCAAAGGACAGCTCAATACCCTCCTGCCCCACTTCATCGATATTGGTGAAACCCACCAGATGACTGGTGACCTCGCCGGCGGGGTAGTAACGCCGGTGCTCCTCAACGGCGTAGACCCCGGGCACCCCCATGGCCAATACCTCTTCGGCCTTGGTGGGGTTCATATGCCGGCGCAAATAGATAAACTGGCGATCCTGATTGCGCAGAATGCGGTTCTTCAGGCTGGATTCCTTGACCCCGGTTTTCTGCGCCAGAAACGGCCAGGCATACTGTGCCTCGATCAGCTCCTGGGGGTTGAACCACAACGTGGTGACCGGGGTGCTCACCGCCAGAGGCTCACCGTTGCGGTCTGCAATCAGGCCCCGATAGGCAGGAACATTCTCCACCCGCACCACCCGCCGGTCCCCCTGGTCCTGGAGAAAGTCCTGGGACTCCACCTGCAGGCACACCAGACGCCCCACCACCATCAGCACCAGCAGGACAAATCCCGCCAGCACCAGGTAATAGCGCCCGCTGTAATCCGGTTGTGAGCGGTTCTCGGTCATGGCTCCACCATTACAATTTCATTGGGCGCCGGCACCTTCATATTCAGCCGGGTACCCGCCAGCTGTTCCACCCGGTTGTAAGAGCCCCAGGTACTCTGCTCCAGCAGTAACTGGCCCCACTCCACCTGCATGGCATCGTTTTCCTGCTGCAACCGCTGATGAGTGGCCACCAGACGCCGGGTTTCATAGCTGCTGTAGACCACCGCCAGCGCCGATGCCAGCACCAGGACCAGGGCCACCAGCACCAGCAACCAGGAGCGGATGGCCGGCAGCGGCAACCGGTTCATGCCAGTTTCTCCGCTACCCGCATAATCGCGCTGCGGGCCCTGGGATTGCGCGCCACTTCGGCGCTGGAGGCCTTGACGGCTTTGCCCACACTGCGCAGTTCGCGGTTCAGAGCCGTGTCCCGCACCGGCAGATGCCGGGGTACCGGGTCGCCCTTTTCCTTACGCTGAATAAAGCGTTTTACCAGCCGGTCCTCCAGCGAATGAAAACTGATGACCACCAGCCGTGCGCCGGGCTTGAGACAGTCCAATATGGAGCCCAGCGCCTGCTCCAGATCCTCAAGTTCGCGGTTGATATGAATGCGGATTCCCTGAAAGGTCCGGGTGGCCGGGTGCTTGCCCCGCTCCCGGGAGGGATTGGCCCGCGCCACCAGAGCCGCCAATTGAGCGGTGGTGGTGAGAGGCTGAGCCTGGCGGGATTCAACGATGGCCCGGGCAATACGCCGGGCGTAACGTTCCTCGCCATACTCCTTCACGACCCTGGCGATCTCGTCCTGCTCCGCCCGCGCCAACCACTGGGCTGCGGTTTCACCCGCCGCGTTATTCATCCGCATGTCCAGGGGGCCGTCGGCCTGAAAACTGAAGCCGCGGGCGGGATCATCCAATTGCGGGGAAGAAACCCCCAGATCCAGCAGAATGCCATCCACTCCCTGGTTCAGTTGCAGCGCCTGCAGGTGCTCACCCAGGGCGGCAAAGGAATCGTGCACAATACTGAAGCGGGAATCGATGGTCATCAGCGCCCGGCCATCCGCCAGCGCCTGGGGATCCTTATCAAAGGCAAGCAGACGGCCGTCCGCGGCCAGGCGCTGCAGGATGCGGCGACTGTGGCCGCCCCGCCCGTAGGTGCCGTCAATGTAGATTCCCGATTCGTTTATCACTAACGCATCCACCGCTTCTTGCAGCATGACTGTTTCGTGAGTGTGTTCCGCCGCTGCCATCAGAACACAATATTCTGTACAACGTCGGGGAGGTCATCGGCATTGATGGGACCTTCCTCCACCCACTGCTCAAAACTGTCAGTCCAGCGATCCTCAGGCCAGATCTCCAGCTTTTTGCCCAGTCCCACCAGCATGATTTTCTTGCCCAGGTTCACTTTGTCCCGCAGCAGCCCCGGCAGGCTGACCCGGCCATTGCTGTCCATTTCCACTTCCGTGGCATAGCCCAGCAACATCCGTTGCAAACGCCGGGTGGCCGTATTCAGTGCGGGCATATTGAGGAGCTTTGCTTCCACCTCCTCCCAGTCCGGGAGTGGGTGCAGGGACAGGCAGTTACCCTCAAAATCCAGGGTGACCACCAGCTTGCCGTTGCAGTATTCAGACAGCGCATCGCGATAACGGCTGGGCATCACCATCCGTCCTTTCACATCAAGACTGAGCGCGCTGGGGCCTCTGAACACCTGTTTACCTTCTTATTTGCCACCGCTGGAGCTGATCAGGCATCCACCGGTTGCCACCCATCACAACATGGCGCTGAACTTACGCCATATCTCCCACTTTTTCCCACCTGCAACCAATTTAAACCACTACGTGACACCTGCAAGACACTATAGGGAGCCGTACGCTTTATTGTCAAGCTGAAATACCGGGCAAAAATGTGAATTTGATACGCAAAAACAAAGACTTACGCAGCAAAGACCAGGGGGCGCCGGGGATTTGACGAATAGAAATACAATAGAAAACAGAGGGATAGAAAACGCTCTTAATGGGGTTTCTAGAACCAGATAATATTTAGCGATATGAGATGAGTGTTTTTAGAACAGTCCGTCAGGTTGCGGCAGGCAATGTGCGGACATCGGGAGGAAAAGCAAGTCAGCCGGTAAGCCGGGTTCTGTCGTGGACAGTCATTCCTCTGGGACCCATGTCACCATGGACCTCTAGCAACCTACCCGGATTCAGCGCGGGCCACGCCAACGGATCCCTATTTGGTCTTGCTCCGGGTGGGGTTTACCATCGCCACGAGCTGTTGCCAGTCGCGCGGTGCGCTCTTACCGCACCTTTTCACCCTTACCGGCCAGCATGCTGGCTTAGGCGGTGTCCTTTCTGTTGCACTTTCCGTCGGCTCACGCCGCCCAGGTGTTACCTGGCACCTTGCCCTGTGGAGCCCGGACTTTCCTCCCCTCCCCTGCTGGAAGGAGCGACTGTCTGGCTGACTTGTACAAGAAATTATCCTGAATCGACGCTGGAATCAAGCTTTGTCAGCATTGTCCGCCAGAGCGGCCTCATACAGGGCATTCTTCGGCAGACCGGTAATTTCAGCCACGACACCACAGGCTTTTTTCAAAGGCATATATTCCGCCGCCAGTCGCAGGGCTCGCAGAGCCGCCGGGTCGATGGCCGGCAGGGATTCCGGCGCCCCCGCCACCAGTAATACAAACTCCCCCCGGCAATGATGCTGATCCTGCTGCAACCAATCCAGTACGTCCAAGGCTGCGCCCCGGCGCACCGTTTCATAGGCTTTGGTGATTTCTTTAACCACCGCCACCTCCCGTTGTTGCCCCAGCACCGAAGCCACGTCTTCCAGGGTCGACTTAATCCGCTTGGGGGATTCGTACAACACCAGGGTGCCCCGCTCCTGCAGCAATGCTTCCAGTGCGCTGCGGCGGGCCTGCTGTTTCGTCGGTAAAAAGCCCACGAACAGAAAGCGGTCCGTGGGCAAACCAGCGATGGACAAAGCCGCGATGGCGGCACAGGGTCCCGGTACCGCCACCACTTCCACCTCCGCCTGCTGCAGGGCCCGCACCACCCGGAACCCGGGGTCACTGATCAAGGGGGTGCCGGCGTCGGAAATCAGGGCCACCGACTCTCCATTCTGCAAGCGGGTTTGCAGCGCCCCCACCTGGTCCGCCTCATTGTGATCATGTACCGACATCAAAGGGGTCTCGATGCCATAATGATCCAGCAGCTTTTTGCTGTGGCGGGTATCTTCAGCGGCAATCACCGCCACCTGCCGCAGCACCTCCAGCGCCCGCAGCGTGATGTCGTTGAGATTACCGATGGGTGTTGCCACAATATACAAAATTCCAGTTGCCATTCAATCGCAGGCCCTTACCCCATGACGCCAATTTGCAGCCGCCAGCTTACCATAATTTCCCTTTTGCTCTTGGCCCTGGGGCTTGCTGCCTGCCAGCAGCCGGGCCGGAAACCGGCTGTCGCCGTCAGCGCCGAGGCCAGCGAGGCCGCCGCGGTCAGGGCCCTGATCGAACAGGCCCGTGCCAGCTCCAGTCCGCAGGCGGAACGTCTTTTAATTGAAGCCGGCCGGCTGTTGCTGGAACAGGCCAAACCCGGCGCAGCGGAACGCCTGGTGGCGGCCATCGACCCGGCGCCACTGGACCATGAAACCCGGGTGCAACTGGTGCTGTTACTGGCCGATACCTACCTCGCCCGCAACCAGCCGGAGCAGGCGGAGGAATTGCTGACCACGGATCGGAAGGGCCTGCTCACCGCCAGCAGCCAATTGTCCGGCGAGTGGCTGAATCGCATCAGCCTGAAGCGGGCGGAAGCCTGGGAGGCCATGGGCAATCATTTGTCCGCCGCCCGCGAGCGCATTTTTGTGGATTCCATGCTCAGCGGCGAACAGGCGGTGGCCAACCGCCAGCAGATCTGGAATGATCTGGTGGCGCTGCCCGCCGACACTCTGGAAACCCTGTCCAGCACAGTGACCGTGCCGGAGATTCAGGGTTGGCTGCAGCTGGCATGGATCTACAAGGGCCTGCAGGATAATCTGGATCAGCAGCTGGAACGGCTGGCGCAGTGGCAGCAGGCGTTTCCCGGTCACCCGGCCAACGGCGCTCTGCCGGAGGCGTTGCAGGTGATACAGCAACTGAGCAGTTTACAGCCCCAGCAAATTGCCCTGCTATTACCCACCCAGGGCAAATTCAAAGCCGCGGGCCGCGCCATTCTCAATGGCTTTATGAGCGCCTATTACGTGCGCGCCAGCCAGGGATCGCCGCAGTCCCTGCCCAGAATCCGCGTCTACGACAGCGCCACCGCCGCGGCGTTCCGCACCAGTTACCAGCAGGCCGTGACCGATGGCGCCGAACTGATCGTGGGACCGCTGCAGAAAGAAAATCTGCGCCTGTTGCTGCAAAGCACAGATCCTTTGCCGGTCACCACCATTGCCCTGAACCAGGATTATGGCCAGTTCGAGTCGCCGCCCAATCTGTATCAGTTTGCCCTGGCGCCGGAAGATGATGCCATCGCGGTGGCCCGTCACGGCCTGCACCGGCAATATGAAAAAGCGGCGGTGCTGTACCAGGATAACCCCTGGTGGGAACGGGCCTATCTGGCCTTTGTGGAGCAATGGCAGGCGGACAAAGGCATGGTCACCGCCGTGGGCAACTTTGCCAGTGGTGATAAGATGGCTCAGGCCATCCAGCAAATGCTGTTGGTACAATACAGCGAACAACGGGCCCGCCAGTTGCGCAATATCCTGGGCAAGCCCTTGGAGTTCCAACCCCGCCGGCGCCAGGATATCGATTTTATTTACTTAATTTCCACCCCGGAACAGGCGCGCCAGATTCGACCGCTGCTGGACTTCTACTATGCCCAGGATATACCGGTGCTGGCGGGATCACAGATCTACAGCGGTGAGCCCAACCCCAAACTGGACAGCGACCTCAATGGCATCGAGTTCTGCGATATTCCCTGGTTGCTGGAGAATCCCGACACCATTCAGCAGGCCTTTAACCGCGCCTGGCCGGCAGCGGATCACCGCTACGCGCGACTCAATGCCATGGGCGTGGACGCCTACCGGCTGCAATCGAAATTGCAGCTGCTGACCCAAATTCCCGACGCCGGCCTGTTCGGGGCCACCGGCAACCTCAGTATTGGTATCGATAACAAGGTCAAGCGGGAACTGGTCTGGGCGGTTATCAAACAGGGCCAGCCGCAGTTGCTGCCCAAAGTCGCACCGGCAACGGATGAACCTACGGCAGCAGCGGAATCGCGCAATGAAGTCAGTACCACCGGACACCCGGCCACCCACCACCCGCAAACGGGCCGGCAATCAGGCTGAGACCCTGGCGCGGGAATATCTCTGCCGCCAGGGGCTGGAATTCCATAGCGCCAATTTTCAGAGCAAAACCGGCGAGATCGATCTCATCATGCAAGATGGGGAGATGCTGGTATTCGTTGAGGTGCGGTTCCGGGCGGCAACCGAACATGGCTCCCCCCTGGCCACCGTCACCCGCAGCAAGCAGCGCAAGCTGGTGCGCACCGCGGGCTTTTTTCTGCAGCAGCATTTCGGTGATCGCTGGCCCCCCTGCCGCTTTGATGTGGTGGGCATCAGCGGCGAGCTTGATGCCGCCCCAGAGATTGATTGGGTAGCGGCTGCATTCTACTAGTCATCGGATTCCCCTATAATGGCACGCTCGCGCCAGCGGACGGCTTAACAGCCATCGCCAATCCAAGGACTCAAGTTACCCAAGCAAGCCAAGCCACACAAGGACCTACTGATGAACCTGATGGATCGCGTCGCCGAACAATTTGCCGAGCATATGCTGACGCTGCAGCGGTGCCAGGAAGAACTGCCACCGATGATCGTTAGCGCCAGCGAGGTGATGGTCCACTGCCTGCTGAGCGATCACAAAATACTGACCTGTGGCAACGGTGGTTCCGCCAATATCGCCCATCAGCTGGCCAGTAAAATGCTTAACCGTTACGAACGGGACCGCCCGGCGCTGCCGGCCATGGCGTTGTCCACCGACGCCTCCACCATCACCTCTATTTCCAACGATTACAGCTACAATGAAATTTTTTCCAAGCAGATCCGCGCCATCGGTCACGAGGGGGATATTCTGCTGGCGGTATCCAGCACCGGTAACTGTGCCAGTATCCTGCAGGCCATCCAGGCAGCCCACGACCGCGCCATGCTGGTGATTGCTCTTACCGGCATGGACGGCGGCGACTGCGCCCGGCTGATGCAGGACACGGATATTGAGATTCGGGTGCCGGCCACCGCCACGGCACGGGTCCAGGAAAGCCATCTCACCGTCATTCATCTGCTGTGTGATTTGATCGATCAACAGATTTTCGGCGCTGAAATCTGAACCGAGCCGGCAAGCGAAAAATTATTTGACGACTTTGAGTGAGGGTTTGCCGGCGGCCGGTTTTCCCTGGCCGTCATCGTCAGTGCCGGAGGGAGGGGGAATCTCGTCTTCCTCGAAGAACATGCCCTGGCCATTCTCCTTGGCATAAATAGCCAGCAAGGCACCAATGGGCACCCGCAGGTTACGGGCCTGACCGGAAAAACGGGCGGAAAAGGCCACTTCATCATTGCCCATGTGCAGGTTGCGTATGGCTGAAGGCGCCAGATTCAGAATGATCTTACCTTCACTGACGAACTCTGATGGCACCTGTACCCCCGGATAGGTGGCGCTCACCAGCAGATAGGGGGTGAGTTCGTTATCCAGAATCCATTCATACACGGCACGAACAAAATAGGGGCGACTGGGGGTCATAAATGACTCACTGTCCGGGCCACCGGCGAGGCAAGCGACGGTGGCATGAATTTTCCAGCGGGGCGACTCCGCTTACAAACGCAGCTCCCGCTCGGCGTCTGACAGGCTGGCCTGAAAAGACTCACGGGCAAACAGGCGATCACCGTAAGCCAGCAGATTTCCACACTTGGATTTTTGCAGCTCGACACCCATGGCCGGCAGGCGCCACAGAATGGGTGCCACACTGCAGTCCACCAGGGTAAAGTCATCGCTCATGAAATACGGCTTTTCCGCAAAAATAGGATCGATGGCGGCAAGATTTTCCATCAGCTCTTTGCGGTGCTTGTTGAGCGCCGCCTCTTTCTCCGTGCCCGCCAGCAGTGCATCCACCGCCGGACACCAGTCGCGATGGATCCGGTGAATCAGCAGACGACTGCGGGCCCGCTCCACCGGATACACCGGTAACAGAGGCGGATGGGGGAACCGCTCATCGAGATATTCCATCATGATGTTGGGTTCGTACAGGGTCAGCTCGCGATCCACCAGAGTGGGCAGTTCGTTATACGGATTCAGGGTGGAGAGATCTTCCGGTTTTTCCGCCGGATCAATATCCAGCACATCCACCGCCACACCTTTCTCCGCCAAAACGATGCGAACCCGGTGGCTGTAATGGTCGTTACCATCAGAGAAAAAGGTCATCGAAGATCGTTTGGCAATGACACCCATGCTAGTTCACTCCAGCGCATAATACTTGATAAGAGGGCTGCAAACAGCCTGCAACAGAAATGGCGAAGGGGCGAAGGCCGTTCAGCCTGTCGCCCCAAAGCACCATAAAACCACGGTTCCGGATCAGTGGATGTCCTTCCAGTATTCCTTGTTGAGGAAATACACGGGAACGGCCAGCACCGCCAGGAAAATCAACACGTATACACCCAGCCGCTCACGCTCGGCCCGGATGGGCTCAGCCATGTACACCATGTAATTGGTCAGGTCCGCCATGGCTTCATTGAACTTGTCCTCGCCCAGTTCCATTTCCATATTGGACAACACATGGGGCATGGCGACATCGGGAAACACGTGGTTATTCACACCCCAGGGCCGGGATTCATCCTCGTAGAAATTAGTGAGGTAGGAATACAGCCAGTCTTCACCCCGCACCCGGGCCACCAGTGTCAGGTCCGGGGGCACGACCCCGAACCATTTCTTACCCAGGTCCCCAGGCATGGCGGTATGCATGGTGTCGCCGATGCGATCGGTGGTGAACATCATGTTTTCCCGCATGATTTCCGGAGGAATTCCCAGGTCCTCGGCCACCCGGCCGTAACGCATGTACTGGGCGGAGTGACAACCCAGACAGTTGTTCACAAAGATCTGCGCCCCCCGCTGCAGGGAGACTTTGTCATCCAGGTTGATGGGCGCATGTACAATGTATTCATTGTTGCCACCCCCCGCAGCCTCAGCCAACAAAGGAAGACACAATACAATGACAGATAGAAAGACTTTATTCATCAGTGTGCCATCCTTACTCGCTCAGGAACGGGTTTACAGGTTTCGATTGAGGTCCAGACCGGCATCAGAATAAAGTACGCAAAGTAAAACACCGTACAAATCTGGCCTAACGCTCTGTAAGTGATCTCAAAGGGCAGGAAACCCACGTGCAGATCCGGCTGCTTCACGCCGCAAATGCCCAGGATCACAAAGGCCACCACGAACAGGCCCAGCATCACTTTACTCACCCAGCCTTTGTAGCGGATGGATTTCACCGGGCTGCGATCCAGCCAGGGCAGCACAAACAGTACCGCTATGGAGGCCCCCATGGCAATCACACCGAACAGCTTGTCCGGCACCGCCCGCAGGATGGCGTAGAACGGAGTGAAGTACCAGACCGGAGCAATATGATCCGGGGTTTTCAAGGGGTTGGCGGGCTCAAAGTTGGGTTTTTCCAGGAAGTATCCGCCACCTTCGGGGAAGAAGAACACCACGGTGAGGAAAACGAACAGGAACACAACAATACCCACCAGGTCATGCACACTGTAATAGGGGTGGAAGGGAATACCGTCCAGGGGCACGCCGTTCTCATCCTTCAGCTTCTTGATCTCGATGCCGTCAGGATTGTTGGAGCCCACCTCATGCAGGGCGATGATATGCATCAGCACCAGCGCCAGGATCACAATGGGCAGCGCCACCACATGCAGGGCAAAGAAGCGGTTCAAGGTAATTCCGGAAATCAGGTAATCGCCGCGAATCCACTCCATGATGGCATCGCCGAACACCGGCACCGCGCCAAACAGGGAGATAATCACCTGGGCGCCCCAGTAGGACATCTGCCCCCAGGGCAGCAGGTACCCCATAAAGGCTTCCGCCATCAGCGCCAGATAGATAGTCATACCGAAGATCCACACCAGTTCCCGGGGGGCCCGGTAGGAGCCATACAGCATACCCCGGAACATATGCAGGTAGACCACCACAAAGAATGCGGTGGCACCGGTAGAGTGCAGATAGCGCAATAGCCATCCGTAATCCACATCCCGCATCATGTTCAGCTCAACAGACGCAAATGCCCCTTCCCCACTGGGGTTGTAGAGCATGGTGAGCCAGATGCCGGTAAGCAGCTGGTTTACCAGCACCAACAGCGCCAGGGAACCGAAGAAATACCAGAAGTTGAAGTTCTTGGGAGCGTAATATTTGCTCATGTGATCTTCGAACATCTTGGTGGCCGGGAACCGGGCGTCCACCCAGCCCATCACGCTTTGAAACAAACTCATCAGGCTGCCTCCCCGTCTTCACCGATCTTGATCAGCGTATCGCTTATATAGTAATAGGGCGGGATCTCCATATTGAGAGGTGCCGGCACTGACTTGTAGACGCGACCGGAGAGATCGAATTTGGAACCGTGACAGGGGCAAAAGTAACCACCAACCCAGTCTTTACCGAGATCTTCGGGCGCCACATCGGGGCGGTAAAGGGGGGAGCAACCCAGATGCGTACAGAGGCCGATCATTACCAGAATGTTGTCGTGACCATCCCGGGCCCGGGCGTCGCCATCAATGTATTCGGGCTGCGCGGCCTCGGAGGAATCGGGATCCCGCAACACACCCATCTGTTCCACTTTGTCCAGGCTGGCCATGGCCTCTTCCGAGCGGCGCAAAATCCACACCGGTTTGCCACGCCATTCCACGGTCATCTGCTGGCCCACTTCCAGTTTGCTGATATCAGCCACCACCGGTGCCCCGGCATTTTTGGCCTTCGCGCTGGGGCTCCAGGACTTCACGAAGGGAACAGCGGCGCCGACCACGCCCACCGCACCTACTGCTGAAGTGGCCCCGATCAGGAAACGTCGCCGCCCCTCATTCACGCCTTCGGTACTCATTCAGTTTCTCTCCCCGATCACATAGAAGAAGTCAAATGACCTAATGCAAGGAACACCAACCCCTACCCAGATTTTTAAACGCGCAAATATTAATGAAATTGCACTGGAGTTACAAGGAAAGCTTTAGGCGAGACGGCCACTTACAGCGCACAACGCAAAACGCCCGGAGCAAGCTCCAGGCGTTTTCGGCCGCACAAAAGTCGAGCAATATTAACGCTTTGAGTACTGCGGACGCTTACGGGCCTTGCGCAGACCCACTTTCTTGCGTTCCACTTCGCGGGCATCGCGGGTGACGAAGCCGGCCTTGCGCAATACCGGGCGCAGGGTTTCGTCATATTCCATCAGGGCCCGGGTAATGCCGTGCCGGATAGCGCCGGCCTGACCGCTGCCGCCACCGCCGCTGACGGTCACGTAAACGTCGAACTTGTCAGCCGCTTCCACCAGCTCCAGGGGCTGCTTTACCACCATCTGGGCGGTTTCACGACCAAAATACTGCGCCAGCGCCCGGCCGTTGATTGAAATATTGCCCGAACCGGGTTTGATAAACACACGGGCTGCGGCGGTTTTGCGGCGGCCTGTACCATAATTCGTTTCCATGCTTCCGCCCTCTTACAATGCCAGTTCTTTGGGTTGCTGTGCCGCGTGGGGATGCTCGCCGCCCGCGTACACTTTCAACTTGCCAAGCATGGCGCGACCCAGGGGATTGCGCGGCATCATACCTTTCACCGCGGTCTCAATGGCCTTCTCCGGCTTGTGCGCCATCAGTTTTTCAAAATTCATCTCGCGGATACCGCCCGGGTAGCCGGTATGGCGGTAATACATTTTGTCGTTGCGCTTGCGACCGGTCACCCGCACTTTATCGGCGTTAATAACCACAATGTAGTCACCCGTATCCACGTGGGGGGTATATACCGGCTTGTGCTTGCCGCGCAGGCGGCGGGCGATTTCTGTCGCCAGCCGGCCCAATGTCTTGTCGGTTGCATCCACAACGTACCAGTCACGTTCTACCGATTCTGGTTTTGCACTAAACGTTTTCATTGAATCTGCCCTAGAACACTCTAATCCGAGGTCTGCCCGTCAATTTAAAGAGCGCGAATACTACCCAACCCGTCCTCCTATTACAAGTGATATTGGAGACAGTTTGCGTAACGCTCTGATTTTACGAGCCCGATTATATTTTAAGCAGTGCAGCCCATAACGCTGCCCATGACCCTGCCATGAGCCTGTGAGGTACGTTGCATCGGCCACCATGCCACGTCAGTAACGGGGAGCTGAACTATACCAGAAAACGCCGGTTGCGCCAGGGGGCCGGGCGCTTTTCTCCGCCCCACCCGGCGGGTTAGTATCAGAGCCCCGGAAAACCCCGGGCACCACGGGTAACCACAAGCACCTGTACCTGTAAAACCTGTACCTGTAAAAGAAGGAGCCGGACCATGAACAAAAACCGATTAGGCAATACCGACCTGATGGTGAGTGAACTCTGTCTCGGCACCATGACCTGGGGACAACAGAACACCCGGGAGGAAGCCTTCGAGCAGTTGGATGCGGCCCTGGATTACGGGGTGAATTTCATCGATACCGCCGAGATGTACTCAGTACCCACCCAGCCGGAGACCATGGGCTCCACCGAAACCATTATCGGCCACTGGCTGCGGGCCCGGGGCAACCGGAACCAGGTGGTGCTGGCCACCAAGGTCACCGGGCCCGGCGTACCCCATATCCGCGATGGTCAGTCCCGCTTTAACCGGCGATGCATTGAGGAGGCGGTCCACAACAGTCTGCGGCGGCTGCAGACGGACTACATTGACCTGTACCAGCTGCACTGGCCGGACCGCTCCACCAATTTTTTCGGCCGCCTGGGCTATCAGTGCCGGGAAGACAAATACGCCACCCCCATTGAGGAAACCCTGGAGGTGCTCGATGACCTGGTACAGGCGGGCAAGGTGCGCCATATCGGTGTCTCCAACGAGACCCCTTGGGGGGTCATGAAGTTCCTGCACCACGCGGAGGTGTCGGGCCGGCCCCGGCTGGTATCGGTACAGAACCCTTACAGTCTGCTGAACCGATCCTACGAGGTGGGTCTGGCGGAGGTGTCCCATCGCGAACAGGTGGGGCTGCTGGCCTATTCCCCCCTGGCTTTCGGCATGCTCACCGGCAAATATCAAAACCACCAGTGGCCGGACCATGCCCGTCTCACCCTGTTCAAGCAGTTTTCCCGCTATACCAATCCCCAGGCCCGGGCCGCCACCGAACGCTATCTGCAGGTGGCTGAAAAGCATGGCCTGAATCCGGCGCAAATGGCCCTGGCGTTTGTCACCGGGCAGCCGTTCGTCACTGCCAATATCATTGGCGCCACCTCCATGGCACAGTTGCGCGCCAATCTGGAGAGTGCCGAGCTGGAGTTGTCCAAAGAGGTGCTGGATGATCTGAATCAGGTGAATGTGGAACACCCCTACCCGGCCCCCTAATCGCCACCCCCGTCTTCAGGGCCGGTGGGGCCGGGAAAGGTAGTCCCGGCTCTGCATCTCCAGCAGCCGGCTGCGGGTGCGCTGAAACTCAAAATCCAGCCGCCCGCCGGTGTAGATGTCTTCCAGGGGGGCCGCCGCCGACAGGATCAGTTTGACGTTGCGATCATAAAATTCATCCACCAGGTTAATAAAGCGGCGGACCTTGTCATCCTCGGTGGCGGTCATCACCGGCACTCCGGATACCAGCACCGCATGATAGATTCGCGCCAGCTCGATATAGTCGTTCTGGCTGCGGGGGCCGTCGCAGAGGGCGGCAAAATCACACCAGACCACGTCATCCGCCACCTGGCGCACCGGGATGTTGCGGCCGTTGATTTCGATATGGCTAACCGCCTGGGCCGGCTCCGGCGCCAGGGAATCGAAGCTGGCCCGCAGGCTCTCTTCGGCTGCGGCATCCAGAGGACTGTGGTAAATCTCCGCCCGCTCCAGCGTCCGCAGCCGATAATCCACCCCACTATCCACGTTCACCACATCCGTGTACTTGTTGATGAGCTCGATGGCCGGCAGAAAGCGGGCCCGCTGCAAGCCATCCTTATACAGCTGATCCGGCACAATATTGGAGGTGGCCACCAGAGTCACGCCGCGACTGAACAGCTTTTCCATCAGGCCGCCCAGAATCATGGCGTCGGTAATATCAGTGACAAAGAATTCGTCGAAACACAGCACCCGGGCTTCTTCCGCCAGGGTATCCGCCACTGTGTCCAGCGGGTTCTTTTCACCCTGCAGAGCCTTTAACTCCCGGTGTACCCGCTGCATGAACCGGTGAAAATGAATTCTTAGCTTGGCATGAAAGGGCAGACACTCGAAAAACGTATCCACCAGATAGGTCTTGCCCCGCCCCACACCGCCCCAGAAATACAGCCCCTGGCAGGGCTGACGCTGCTGGGCCCGGAAACTGGGGGCAATTCGGGCCCACAGGGACCGGGGCCGGTTTTCATAGCGGTCCACCAGATCATGGTACAGGCGATCGAGCTTCTCCACCGCCATCTCCTGGGCCGGATCGTGGGAAAAACCCGGTCGCTTCAGGTCTTGATGGTATTTTTCCAGGGGTGTCATAACAGCAAACCGGGTTCCCAACAACGAACAGTCTACAGGCGCCTCACTCTAGCGCAGGGAATTACCGGCTGTCCACGCTGATCAGACGCTCCTGAACGATCTGCTTCAGCTCCGTGAGTCTGCCGTGAAAGAAATGGCCCGCCTCAGGCAGGGAAAACACCTGTTTCTCCGAAGTGACCGCCGCCGCCCAGCGGGCGATTTCCCCGGCATCCACCACCTCATCCGCCTCTCCGTAAATCACCGCCAGCGGACAGGGAAATGCCGTCATCACCGCAAAGTCGTAATTCTCCACCGCCGGCGCCACCAGCAGCAAATGCAGTACCGGGTCGCCCCGCTCCAGGGCCCGGCCACAGGTGGCGGCCGCCACATAGGAACCAAAAGAGAAGCCCGCCAGCCAGATGCTGTCATCGGGCCGGACCTGCCGCACCCAGTCAATCACCGCCAGCAGATCCTCCTGTTCCCCCTGACCTTCGTCGTACTGGCCCTGGCTCTGCTCCACCCCGCGAAAGTTAAAGCGCACCACCCGATGCCCCAGATCCCGGCGCGCCCGGGCCAGGGTGTGGACCACCTTGTTATTCATGGTACCCCCCATAAGGGAGTGCGGATGGCAGACGATCGTGACATTTCCCGGTCCCGGCTCGGGGTTTTGCGGGCAATTGGTAATGGCCTGCAAGTCGCCTTCCGGCCCGGCAATAGTCAGCCGGGTTTCACCGGCGGGGAATTCATTCATGATCAGACTCCAATACGGCTTCAATTTGTTTACATTTTACCGGGAGAATTCCCCGTTGTAAGCTGATGTACACCCTGTCCACCCCGGGAATAACCTTGTAGTATTCCTGCTATAGACCAACGGAAAACTCAGGAGTGAGTTCATGTACACGGCATCATTTATTGCTTTTTTAATTGGACTGGCACTGGGCGCGGTAGGTTGCTATCTGATTCTGACCCGGGCCCGCTCGCAATCCAATATCGAGCAGCAATTACGGGAATTGCAGGAGGAGTTCACGGCCTACCGCGAAAACGTGAATACCCATTTCAATAAAACAGCCCAGATGGTGAATACCCTGACGGAAAACTATCTGGCGGTGCAGAAACACCTGGAGACCGCCGCTGATTCTTTCGCGGAACCGCCGAAAAGTTTCCAACTGGACAGCAGCCACAAACTGCCGGACAAGAAAACCAAATTTATCTCCCTGGAGACCAAAGGGGCGGAGGCAACAACGGAGACCGATGCCAGTTTCGGGGATACGGAGGCGCATCTGCCCCCCAAGGATTATGCCCCGAAAAAAGGCGACAAGGAGCGCGGCACCCTGGCCGAAGACTTTGGCCTGCACGACAGCAATCTGCATGACAGCAACTTGCACGAAACCAATGTTGAGGACACCAATAAAGCGTAATCAGGACGTAAACGCCAGGATATAATCTAACTAACATGGGGGCGCGCCAGCGCCCTTTCAAGTCAATATCTCCCCGCCCAAAAAATTCATTGTCCAGCGCTTGAAACCGATTTTCCCACACCCCATTTATATACCCGACAAGTTGATTAACCATCGTCCGTAACGAGGTCGGGAGAAGACAAATGAACATTGCAACTTTGAATCCGTGGCAAGTGCTGGATCAACTGCAGCAGGACAATCTGCGCCGTTATAATCAACGCCGCTGGCAACCGGTGGTGGATATCGCGGAATCCCCCACTGGCTATCAGGTGCATCTGGAACTGCCCGGTATCCAGCCCGAGCAGGTGAAGGTGGAACTGGATGACAATGTGCTGAGAATCAGCGGTGAGAAAGTACGGCCGGAGTCCGAAGAGGTTCAGTACCGGCACCGGGAACGCGCCGTGGGTGAATTCCAGCGCGCGTTTTCATTGCCGGAAGATGCGGACCATAACGCCATCAATGCCCGCTTTGATCATGGCCTGCTGGTGATTTCCATCCAGAAAAAAGAGCAGGCCCAGCCCCGTAAGATTGAAATCCAGGTGAGCTGATCGAGACCCGGATATTGCCATAAAAAAGCCCCCGCCAGTGAATCCCGGCGGGGGCTTTTTGTGGGATTGTTACAATGATTCGCTGAACGGGGGACAGCCTAGCGGGCTGAGTGTCCGCTCAGCTTCACCTCCACTTTTTCGTGGTCCTTCAGGCCGGCGTAGTATTCCCGCAGAATCTCCAGCACTTCCGGACGACTGAAATTATCCGGCACGTCTCCACCTTCGGACAGGGCTTTGCGCAGCTTGGTGCCGGACACCAGTACCCGGTCTTCCGCCTCGTGGGGGCAGGTGCGCATGGACGCCATGGTGCCGCACTTGTTACACCAGAAAGTCCAGTCGATCTTCAACGGCTGGGTAATCAGGGCATCGTCCGGAATTTCGTCGAAAATATGCTGGGCGTCGAAGGGGCCGTAATAATCCCCCACCCCGGCATGATCCCGCCCCACAATCAGGTGCGAGCAACCGTAGTTCTGGCGGAACAGGGCGTGTAACAGGGCTTCCCGGGGGCCGGCGTAGCGCATGTCCAGGGGGTAACCGGACTGCACCACCGTGTCCTTGACGAAGTACTTGTCGATCAGAGTGCCAATGGCTTTCTGCCGCACCTCCGCCGGAATATCGCCGGGCTTCAGCTTGCCCAGCAGGGAGTGGATCATGACGCCATCGCACAGCTCCACTGCAATCTTGGCCAGATGCTCATGGCTGCGATGCATGGGGTTTCGGGTCTGGAACGCCGCCACGGTATGCCAGCCTTTTTCCTCGAACAGGGCCCGGGTCTGGGCCGGCGTCATGTAGATGCCGGCATACTTGTCCGGAAAGTCCCCCTGGGAGAACACCTTCACCGGCCCCGCCAGGTTCACTTCCCCCTGTTCCATCACCATTTTCACCCCGGGATGCTCCAGGTCGGTGGTGCCGAATACTTTCCCGCACTCATGGGCCTTGTCGATACTGTACTTCTCACTGACAGTCATCACCCCCATCAGCCGGCCGCTCTCGGCATCCACCAGGGCAATCTCCGCGCCGGCTTCAATACCGTCGGCGGTGGCCTGGTCCACGGACTTGGTAATGGGGATGGGCCAGAACAGGCCATTGGCCAGGGTCATGTTGTCACACACAGACTGCCAGTCGGCCTGGCCCATAAAACCCGGCAGCGGCGTGAAACCACCAATTCCCAGCATGATCAGATCGCCGGTTTCCCGTGAGCTGAGCGGTACCTGCGGCAATGACTCCGCCGCCGCCAGCGCGGCCTTGAGTTCATCCCCTTCCAGTAGCAGGGGTTGCAGCCGGTCGCTGCCGTGGGGTTTCACTAAGTTGGACATATCACTACTCGCCTGAAATGGTTAATGGATGGGTGGGTTGATGGAAATGGCGCGCATTATACCGGGTTCATCAATAAAATTCAGGCGGGATTGGGGATATCCACGAACTCATGGCGGAGCTGAAAGGTTTCCGCCAGATGCTGCCCCAGGGCCTGGGGACCGTAACGCTCGGTGGCGTGGTGGCCGGCGGCGAAATAATGAATACCGTACTCTCGCGCCACATGGGTGGTGGGCTCGGAGATCTCGCCGCTGATATAGGCATCGGCCCCCGCCGCCACGGCCTTTTCGATAAAGCCCTGGGCGCCGCCGGTGCACCAGGCCACCCGCTGGATCGAGTGCTCCCCACCGCTCACCAGCACGGGTTCCCGCCCCAGGGCTCCGGCAATGCGCCGGGCCAGTTCCGGGGCGCTGCAGGGCTGCTCCAGGCGCCCCAGGTTGCCCACCGGACGCCGCTCCAGCGGATCCAGACCGGACTCGGTTACCAGCCCCAGGCGGGCCGCCAGTTGCGCGTTATTGCCCAGTTCCGGATGGGCATCCAGGGGCAGATGATAGGCGAACAGGTTGATATCGTGCTGCATCAGGCGGCGTATTCGCTGGTACTTCATCCCCACCACACTGGGATCCTCGCCGCGCCAGAAATAGCCGTGATGCACCAGGATGGCGTCTGCCTGCAGGTCGGCTGCCCGTTCAATCAGAGCCTGGCAGGCGGTGACCCCGGTCACCAGGCTTTGAATCCGCTCCCGCCCCTGCACCTGCAGGCCGTTGGGGGCGTAATCCTTAAAGTATTCCGGCTCCAGCAACCCGTTGAGATACTGCAGCAAAGAGTCGCGTTCGATCATATCTGGCTCCCTGACTGGCGGGGTGGTGGAACCTGCGGTTCCGTGATAACTTGCCTCGTTTGTGCGTGATTATTTCAAATATTGTCAGGGAATATCCAGTTATCCTATGAAATCCGTTATCCGCCCCCTGATTGGCCCGGTGCTTTATGGCCTGATTTTCGCCGCCGGGTACATTCTGATTGTGGAGCGCACCTCCCAGCCCATTCGCCACGAGGTGGTGCTGGTGGAAAAGCAGTTTACCGAACCCGCCCAACAGAGCACCGTGGCGGTCAGTGAGCCGGTCTCCTACGCCGATGCCGTGGCCCGGGCCCAGCCGGCGGTGGTGAACATTGCCACCAGCAAACTGGTGACCGAGCGGCCCCTGCCCCTGTTTCAGGACCCCAACGTGCAGCGCTTTTTTGGCCTTAACCGGGCCCCCCGGCGCCAGCGCATGCTGCAGAGCCTGGGCTCCGGGGTGATCATCAGCACCTCGGGCTACATCCTCACCAACAACCATGTTATCGACCAGGCGGACCAGATTAAGGTGGGGCTGGCGGACGGTCGGGAAAGCGAGGCCCTGGTGGTGGGCACCGACCCGGAGACCGACCTGGCCCTGCTGTATATTGATATGCCGGATCTGCCGTCGGTGACCATGGCCCACACTGAGAACCTGCGGGTGGGGGATGTGGTCCTGGCCATTGGCAACCCTTTCGGTGTCGGGCAAACGGTCACCAAAGGCATCGTCAGTGCCCTGGGTCGGCATCAGTCGGATCTCAGCTCTTTCGTGGATTTTATCCAGACCGATGCCGCCATTAATCCGGGCAACTCCGGCGGCGCCCTGATCAATGCCTATGGCGATCTGATTGGCATCAATACCGCCATTTACTCCAGTTCCGGCGGTTCCCACGGCATCGGCTTCGCCATTCCCATCACCACCGCCACCCAGGTGGTGAAACAGCTGGTGCAATTCGGCCAGGTGATCCGGGGCTGGGTGGGAATCGAGCCCCAGGTGTTGAACCCGGTGCTGGCCAAGGCCTTGAACCTGCCCAATATTCAGGGTTTGCTGGTGGTGGGGGTGGCTCGCAACGGCCCTGCCCACCAGGCGGGGATTCGCCCCGGCGATATCATCACCCATATGAACGGCAGCGCCATTACCGATCCCCGGGCGGCCATGGAAATGATTTCCAATATGCAACCCGGAGCCAAGGTGACGATCCGGGTCAACCGGGAGAATGAACCCCTGGATATCCTGGTGGTGGTGGCGGCCCGACCCACTCCGCAAAGCAGTTGACGTCAACGTCCCAAGGAGGATGGCAACCATGATCAAGCGCATAATGGATCTGTTTACTCAACCCGAGACCGGCCCGGACCAGAGCATCAGCCCGGAACTGGCGGCGGCCGCCCTGCTGGTGGAGGTGATGGCCGCCGACGACGAATGGCTGGCGGCGGAAGAGTCCGCGGTGCGTCAGAGCCTGGAAAAATCCCTGCAATTGTCGGCGGCGGAATCGGCGGAGCTGATTGACTCCGCCAAGCAACAACATCAGGAAGCCCACGACTATTATGAGATGACCCGCCAGATCAATGACCATTACAGCCCTGAACAAAAGTACCGGCTGATCCTGGCCATGTGGAAGGTGGCCTGGGCGGATGGCAATCTGGACCGCTATGAGGACAATACCATTCGCAAGGTGGCCGAGCTGCTATACGTACCCCACGATCAGTTCATCAAAGCCAAGCTGGAGGCCAAACCCGCCTGAGCCTCCCCAGAATAGGTGCCCTGCCGCGTCAGGCATCCATGGCGCCGTGGAGGGCCTGCAGTAACAGCCGGTTTTCATCCGCCGTGCCCACGGTAAACCGCAGACAGTCCTCCAGCTGCGGGTGGGCGCCGTGCAGGCACTTCACCAGGATACCCGCGGTTTTCAACGCTTGATGGATGGCCCCGGCCTGCCCCGGCGCGGTGCGGGCCAGAATAAAGTTGGCCTCGCTGGGCCAGACCCGGGCAAAGGGTAATTGCTGTAGCGCGGCCAGCAGTTCAGCGCGGTTGGCACGCAATTCCGCCGTCTGGGCCTTGATCACGTCGTAATGCGTCAACGCGAATTTGACCGAAGCCTCGGTAAGCACGTTGATGTTGTAAGGCAGGCGCACTTTGTCGAATTCCTGCAACCAGGCCCGGGGACCGAACAGGATGCCCAGACGCAGCCCCGCCAGGCCCATCTTGGACAGCGTGCGCATCACCACCACATTGGAATAATCCGCCATCAGCTCCAGGTGCTGACGATCAGTGAACGCCATATAGGCCTCGTCCAGCACCACCAGCCCGGGGGCCGCCTCACACACGGCCCGCACCGACTCCAGCCGGAACAGGTTGCCGGTGGGGTTATTGGGCTGGGCCAGAAACACCAGAGCCGGCTGGTTTTCGGCGATGGCCTCCAGAGTGGCCGGCAGATCCAGTTCAAAATCCTCCCCCAAAGGCACGCCGCGATAGTGCATGCCGCAGAAGGTGGCGATCATGCGATACATGACGAAACCGGGTTCCGGCGCCAGCAGGGTGCGATCAGGGCCCGCCAGGCACATGGCCATAATCTGAATCAGCTCATCGGAGCCATTGCCCAGCATGACCTCATAGGCCGGATCCACCCCCATGCGCAGACTCAGCTCTTCCTTGAGTTCCGCCGCCACCGGGTCCGGATAGCGGTTAATGGGGGTGGCGCGCAGGACTTCCAGCCACTCGTCCACCATGTATTGGGGCCACCGGTAGGGATTTTCCATGGCATCCAGTTTAATCATGTTTCCCGCCGGCGGCACTTGATAGGCCTTCAGGGCCTGGATTTCGGGGCGAATCCACTGCTGCACGATCGGGTTGCTGTCGGTCATCGTTTAATCCTTGATTCGGTATTCCGCAGACCGGGCGTGGGCGGTCAGGCCTTCCCCCCGGGCCAGCACCGAGGCCACCTGCCCCAGCTCCGAGGCGCGCTGCGGGCTGCACATGATCAGCGAGCTGCGCTTCTGGAAGTCATACACCCCCAGGGGCGATGAATAGCGGGCGGTGCCGGAGGTGGGCAGCACGTGGTTGGGACCGGCGCAATAATCCCCCAGGGCCTCGGCGGTGTAGCGACCCATAAAAATGGCGCCGGCGTGACGAACCCGGGCCGCCAGGGTTTCCGGTTCCGCCACGGACAGTTCCAGATGCTCGGGCGCGATCCGGTTGATCAGCTCCAGAGCCTGCTCCAGATCCGCCACCTTGATCAGGGCTCCCCGCTGCTTGAGGGACTGGCGGGCAATGTCCGCCCGCTCCAGCCCCGGCAGCAACTGTTCCAGAGCCGCGGCCACCTGGTTCAGAAAACCGGCGTCCGGGGTCACCAGAATGGACTGGGCGTCCTCATCGTGCTCCGCCTGGGACAGCAGGTCCATGGCCACCCAGTGGGCGTCGGTGGCGCCATCACAAACCACCAGAATTTCCGAGGGGCCGGCGATCATATCGATGCCCACCTGACCGAACACCATGCGCTTGGCGGTGGCCACGTAGATATTGCCGGGGCCGACGATTTTGTCCACGGCGGGCACGGTTTCCGTGCCATAGGCCAGGGCCGCCACTGCCTGGGCACCCCCCACGGTGATCACCTTGTCCACCCCGGCGATCACCGCCGCCGCCAGTACCATGTCATTCAATTCCCCGGCGGGGGCCGGCACCACCATCACCACCTCCGCCACCCCGGCCACTTTGGCGGGAATCGCATTCATCAGCACCGACGAGGGATAGCTGGCTTTGCCACCGGGCACGTAGAGTCCGGCACGATCCAGCGGCGTCACTTTCTGTCCCAGCAGGGTGCCGTCAGCCTCGGTGTACTGCCAGGAATCCTGCTTCTGATGCTCGTGATAACGGCGGACCCGGTCCGCCGCGGCTTCCAGCGCCTGACGCTGAGCCGCGGGAATGGCGTTGAGGGCGGCCTGCAGCCGACTCTGGGGCATTACCAACTCAGCCATGGCGGCCACGTCGCGGCGATCGAAGCGATTGGTGTATTCCAGCACGGCCGCGTCACCCCGCTGGCGCACCGCCTGCACGATGTCCGCCACGGCACTCTGCACCCCGTGGTCGGATACGGTCTCCCAGGCCAGCAGGTCGTCCAGCCGCTGGTTAAAATCCGGTAATGCTGTATCCAGGCGTGCTATTTCCAGGGTCATGGGGCACCTCAATCCGGGTTCTGTGGCTGACGATTATTCTCCACCGCCACCGCCAATTGATCAATCAGGCCCTGGATAAGGGCATGCTTCATCTTCATGGCGGCTTTGTTGACGATCAACCGGGAGCTGATGGTGGCAATCAGCTCCGTGGGCTCCAGCCCGTTGGCCCGCAGGGTATTGCCGGTATCCACGATATCCACGATTTTATCCGCCAGCCCCACCAGGGGGGCCAGTTCCATGGAACCGTAAAGCTTGATCACTTCCACCTGCTCACCTTTTTCGGCGTAGTACTGGCGGGTGAGATTGACGAACTTGGTGGCCACCCGCAGGCGCCCGGCGGGCTCCGGGGCCCCCTGCACCGCCGCCACCATCAATTTGCAGCGGGAAATATTCAGATCCAGAGGCTCGTAGACGCCCCGGGCACCGTGCTCCATCAGCACGTCCTTACCCGCCACCCCGATATCCGCTGCTCCGTGCTCCACAAAGGTGGGTACGTCGGTGGCGCGGATAATAATAATGTCCACCTGGGGGTGACTGGTGGGAAAAATCAGCTTGCGGCTGCCGGCGGTCTGCTCCAGCAACTCGATGCCCGCCGCCTGCAACAATGGCAGGGTCTCATCCAGTATCCGCCCTTTGGACAGGGCAATGCGAATTCTAGCGCTCATCACAGTCTCATAATCAGGCAGGGAGGCGATGGATGGTCGCCCCCAATAACTGCAGTTTTTCCTCGATACATTCGTAACCCCGGTCGATGTGATAAATGCGATCCACCAGGGTATCCCCTTGCGCCACCAGGCCCGCCAGCACCAGACCGGCGGAGGCCCGCAGGTCCGTGGCCATCACCGGGGCGCCGGTAAGCCGGTCCACCCCCTTGATGATGGCGGTGTTGCCCTCCAGGCTGATATTGGCCCCCATCCGGTTCAGTTCCGACACGTGCATGAAGCGGTTTTCGAACACCGTCTCGGTGATGGTGCCGGTGCCTTCCGCCACGGCATTGAGGGCAGTGAACTGGGCCTGCATATCCGTGGGAAAAGCCGGATAGGGTGCCGTGCGCAGATTTACCGCCCGCGGCCGGTTGCCCTTCATATCCAGCTCAATCCAGTCGTCACCGGCACTGATGTGGGCACCGGCCTCCTCCAGTTTCAGCAGCACCGCGTCCAGAATGTCCGCCCGGGTCTGCTTGACCCGCACCCGGCCATGGCTGATGGCGCCGGCCACCAGATAGGTGCCGGTTTCAATCCGATCCGGAATCACCCGATAGTCACAGCCATGCAGGCGCGGCACGCCGTTAATAATGATGGTGTCAGTGCCGGCACCGCGAATATCCGCACCCATGGCGGTCAGACACTCCGCCAGGTCCACCACTTCCGGCTCCCGGGCGGCGTTTTCCAGCACGGTCCGGCCGTCCGCCAGCGCCGCCGCCATCATCAGATTTTCGGTACCGGTGACGGTGACGGTCTCCAGCACAATGCGCGCACCCCGCAGGCGGCCCCGGCTGTAGGCGTGGATGTAGCCACCCTCCACGGTGATGTCCGCGCCCATGGCTTCCAGCCCCTGAATATGCAGATCCACCGGCCGGCTGCCAATGGCGCAGCCGCCGGGCAGGGACACATGGGCCTCGCCAAAGTGCGCCAGCATGGGACCCAGCACCAGTATGGAGGCGCGCATGGTTTTCACCAGAGCATAAGGGGCATCCAGTTTTTTGATGGTGTTGGCTTCCACCTCCACGTTGAGCTTGTCGTCGATGATCAGCTCCACCCCCATCTGACCCAGCAGCTCGATCATGGTGGTAATGTCCTGCAGATGCGGCAGGTTGCAGACCTTCATGGTCTCGTCGCAGAGCAACGTGGCTGCCAGCACCGGCAGAGCCGAGTTCTTGGCCCCGGAAATGCGGACTTCACCGTTGAGACTGCCGCCCCCGGTGATCACCAGTTTATCCATTAAACAGCCTCGCGGAGGTCAGAATCCGGGAAAGCCCAGCTTTTCCTGGGATTGCCACTGGGAAGGGGTATAGGTTTGCATAGACACGGCATGCAGGTCGCCGCTGGCAATGAGTTCATTCAGGCAGGCGTAGATCATCTGTTGTTTCTGTACCGGACGCTTGCCCTCGAACGCCGGGGAGCCCACCGCCACCAGGCATTTGTTGCCATCCAGCAGCACTTTGACCTGCGCTGCCTCAATACCGGCAGTGATACGTTGTTGGATATCTTCCGCTGTGACCATGAATCCTCACCTGGGAAATTGAGAAAATCTAGAAGGGCGCCATTGTAAACAAAACGGCCACTAAAATCAGGGGGAAAACGGCATGATGGTGTCCAGACCGCTGACCCGGCTCACATCCAGCATATCATCAGGCGCATTGACAAAAACCAGTTCTTTGTTCAGCACCTGGGCCATTCGCTGCCAGCACAGCAACACCGAGATTCCCACGCTGCCCACCCGGCCCACCTGGGCCAGGTCCACGGTTACCCGCTGCCCCATATCCGGCAACAGGCGCTCGCCCTCCCCCCGCAGACGGGTGGCGGAGGCGAACACCATATCGCCGCTGATGGCCATCTCGGTGTCACTGACCCGCACCAGACTCACACCCTTACGGGCTATTGCCTCGCTGTTATCAAGGGTCATCGGAGGATACCTGCCCCACCAGAAATTTGGCGATCAGATCTTCCAGCACCATGGCGGACTGGGTATTGTAGATCTCGCTGCCATCGGTCAGATTATCCAGCTCGGCGCCCTGGGTGAGGCCGATGTACTTTTCCCCCAGCAGGCCGGCGGTAAGGATGGCGGCGCTGGTATCGGTGGACAGATTGCTCACTGAGTCGTAGATATCCATCTCCACCACTCCCACAAAATCCTCTTTGTCCAGGTAGATATCACTGACCCGGCCAATGGTCACCCCTGCCATGGTCACCTTGGCACGCACGGTGAGACCGCCGATGTTCTCGAATTTGCCATACACCCGGTAGGTCTCATCCGGTGACTGCATGGACAACCCGCTCACCCGAAGGGCCAGAAAAATGATGGCCACCAGACCGATCAGCATAAAGGCGCCAACCGCCAATTCCACTGTACGCGTGCGCATCTTACAGTTCTCCAAACATGACTGCGGTTAAGATAAAGTCCAGCCCCAACACCGCCAGCGAGGCATAGACCACGGTGCGGGTGGTGGCCCGGCTGATGCCCTCCGAGGTGGGGACGGTGTCGTAGCCCTGAAACACGGCGATCCAGGTGACCACAATACCGAACACCAGGCTCTTGATCACGCCGTTCATGACGTCCTCGCCCCACTCCACGCTGTTCTGCATATTGGACCAGAAGGAGCCACCGTCCACCCCCAGCCAGACCACGCCCACGGCGTAGGCCCCCAGCACCCCCACGGCGGAGAAGATTACCGCCAGGGTGGGCAGACAGTAAAACCCGGCCCAGAAACGGGGGGAAATGATCCGGCGCAGGGGGTCCACCCCGATCATTTCCATGCTGGCCAGTTGTTCGGTGGCTTTCATCAGCCCGATTTCGGCAGTGAGGGCGGAACCGGCGCGGCCGGCGAACAGCAGGGCGGTGACCACCGGCCCCAGCTCCCGCAACAGGGTCAGGGCCACCATTTGCCCCAGGGCCTGTTCACTGCCGTAGCGGGTGAGAATGTTATAGCCCTGCAGGGCCAGCACCATGCCGATAAAGACCCCGGACACCAGAATAATAATGAGCGACAACACCCCCACGGAGAAAATCTGCCGCACCAGCAGGGGCCCGTTGACCCGGACATTGGGCAGCGCCCACAAAGCGTGAAACAGGAACATCCCCGAGCGCCCCAGGGCCTGCAGCGTTTCCAGCCCTTTGCTGCCCAGTGCCGCAATTCGATCGATCACGATTGCTCGCCCCCCAGAAAGTCCTGCTCCACACTGGGGGCCGGGTAGTGAAACGGCACCGGCCCGTCCGGCAACCCCTGCATAAACTGGCGCACCCGGGGCAGGTCGGAATTCAGGACCTCGTCGGGACTGCCCTCGCCGATGACCTCGCCGCCGGACACCACATAGATATAGTCGGCGATACTGGCGGTCTCCTGCACATCGTGAGACACCACGATGCTGGTATGGCCCAGGGCATCGTTCAGCAAGCGGATCAGCTGCACCACCACGCCCATGGACATGGGATCCTGGCCGGCGAAGGGCTCATCGTACATCACCAGATCCGGGTCCAGGGCAATGGCCCGGGCCAGGGCCGCCCGCCGCGCCATGCCGCCGGACAGCTCACTGGGCATCAGGTGGCTGGCACCCCGCAGCCCCACCGCCTGCAGTTTCATTAACACGATGTCGCGTATCATGTCCTCCGGCAGATCGGTATGCACCCGCAAGGGAAAGGCGACGTTTTCATACACCGGCAGATCCGTGAACAAAGCACCACTCTGGAACAGCATCCCCATTTTGCTGCGCACCCGAAACAACTCCTGACGCCCCAGCCGGGGAATATTATGGCCATCCACCAGTATTTCCCCCCGATCCGGCCGCAACTGGCCGCCAATCAATCGCAGCAAAGTAGTCTTGCCGGTGCCACTGGGACCCATGATGGCGGTAACCTTTCCCCTGGGTATGCGGATGGTCACATCCTTAAAGATAGGCCGTTCACCGCGCATGAAGGTCATGTCGGTGATGCGCACGTAATCGTTGCCTGCCACTGGATTATCGGACTGGGGTTGGGAAGCCATTGAGAACCTGTTGTTCTGAGTGTTATTGAGCCCGCGGCCCTCCGTCTAAGGGGCTGAACTATATCACTATGTCCCATAAAGGAAAAACAACTGTTCACGCTTGCATGGTGTAGCCAATCTCATTACATTGCATCCGGTCTCGAGCCAGGGGTATTCCGTCATGCTGCTTGCCATAATTGCCATTGTTGCCGGTCTGGTGCTGCTGGTATGGAGCTCCGATAAGTTTGTGGATGGCGCCGTGGGGCTGGCGGAGGGGCTGGGGATGTCCAAGGCCATGATCGGGCTCACCATTGTGGCCCTGGGCACCTCGGCGCCGGAAATCGTGGTCTCCATCATGTCCGCCCTGGCCAAGTCCCCGGAGCTGGCCCTGGGTAATGCCGTGGGCTCCAATATCGCCAACACCGGCCTGGTACTGGGGGCCACTGCCCTGATTGCCGCCCTGCCGGTGAAATCCGGACTGCTGCGGCAGGATCTGCCAGCGTTGCTGGCGGTGACCGCGGTCACCGGATTTCTGTGCAGCGACTATATACTCTCACGGCAGGATGGGTTCGCCCTGCTGGCCATGCTGGCGCTGCTGATGTATCTGATGTTCCGCTACAAGAAGGAGCACCCGTACGAGGCCGGGGCCGGGGTGGAAGCCGAAGTGCCCGATGTCAGTACCGGGTCGGCGGTGTTCTGGTTTGTGCTGGGAACCCTGGTGCTGATCGGCTCCTCCCGCCTGTTGGTGTGGGGCGCTATCGAAGTGGCCACCGCCCTGCAGGTGAGCGAAGTGGTGATTGGCCTGACCATTGTTGCCATTGGCACCAGCCTGCCGGAGCTGGCGGCCTCCATCGCCAGCGCCCTGCGCCGGCATCACGACATTGCCCTGGGCAATATCGTCGGCTCCAATATTCTGAACCTGTTGGCGGTGCTGTCCGCCGGCGCGGTGATCCATCCCATTGAGGTCACCCGCGACACCCTGCTGCGAGACTACGGTGCCATGGTATTGCTGACGCTGCTGCTGGCGGCGTTTATCTGGTGGCCCCGGCGCCAGCGACAACTGTCCAAACCCGAGGGAGCCATACTGCTGACGGGCTATCTGGCTTACCTGGGCTTTCTGTATCAGCAAACCGTTACGGCCTGAGAGACAGATGGTTTACACTGTGGCCCAGGCGTAACCCGCAACACCGGTTGGAATAACCATGAACGCAGATTATCAAGACTTTGATTTTATTGCCTCGGCCCGGCGGGTCATCGACATTGAAGCCAATGCCACCCTGGCCCTGAAGGATCGCATCAACGAGCAGTTCCTGCGGGCCTGTGACCTGATATTGCAATGCCGTGGCCGGGTCATCGTCACCGGCATGGGCAAGTCCGGCCACATTGGCAATAAGATTGCCGCCACCCTGGCCAGCACCGGCACCCCGGCGTTTTTCGTCCATCCCGGCGAAGCCAGCCACGGCGATCTGGGCATGATCACCGGCGAGGACGTGGTGATCGGGATCTCCAACTCCGGCAAGACCGAGGAAGTCCTCAGTATCCTGCCGGTGATCCGGCGCAAGGGTGCGCCCCTGATCAGTATGACCGGCGACGCCGGCTCGCCTCTGGCCACCCGGGCCGATACCCATCTGGACATCAGCGTCAAAGAGGAAGCCTGCCCCCTGGGCCTGGCACCCACCGCCAGCACCACCGCCAGCCTGGTAATGGGTGACGCCCTGGCCGTGGCGCTGCTGGAGGCCCGGGGCTTCACCGCCGACGACTTCGCCCTGTCCCACCCCGGCGGCAGCCTGGGCCGGCGCCTGCTGTTACTGGTGGAGGACATTATGCACGTGGGGGACAAAGTGCCCCTGATTGGTCAGGGCATCACCATCAGCCGGGCGCTGCTGGAAATGAGCAGCAAGGGGCTGGGCATGACCGGCATCACTGGTGACAACGGGGAGCTGGTGGGGATCTTTACCGATGGCGACCTGCGCCGGATGCTGGACCAGGGCATGGATATCCAAGCCACCCGCATCGAAGATGTGATGTCGAGAAACCCCAAAACCATCCACCCCCACACCCTGGCGGTGGAGGCGCTGAACCTGATGGACAAAAGCAAAATCACTGCCCTGATGGTGGTGGACCACAACCGGCGGCCGGTGGGCGCGCTCAATATGCACGACCTGCTGCGTGCCGGAGTCATGTAACCATGATCAGCAAGACGTTGCGACAAAAGGCGGGCCCCATCAGCCTGGCGGTGTTTGACGTGGATGGCGTGATGACCGACGGCCGCCTGTATTTCACCAGCCTGGGGGACGAGATCAAAGCCTTCAATGTCAAAGACGGGCTGGGCCTGAAACTGTTGCGGGAGGCGGGCATCGAGGTTGCTATCATTACCGGACGCACCTCGGATCTGGTGCAGCGACGGGCCCGGGACCTGGGTATCACACGCCTGGTGCAGGGACGGGAAGACAAGGTCAGCGCCCTGCGGGAATTGTTACAGCAGGAGCACCTGCAATCGGAACAGGTGGCCTATATGGGGGACGACCTGCCGGATCTGGCGGCGATCCGCTGGGCCGGGCTGGGGGTGACCGTGGCGGACGCCCTGCCCCTGGTGCAACAGTACGCTGACCTGACCACCAAGGCCCGCGGTGGCGAGGGCGCGGTACGGGAATTCTGTGACTGGCTGCTGACCGCCCAGGACAAACTCACCACGGTGCTGGAGCCTTACCTGAACCCATGAAACCCAAAACCCAGCTCATACTCACCAGTTTGCTTTTGGGCCTGATGGTAGTGGGGCTGTATGCCTATGTCATGTGGGATCAATGGTTTCAGCCGCGCGCCAACATCACGGCCCAGAACGACCAGCCGGACATGGTGGCCAAAAACCTGGTCCAGCAACGGTTTGACGATCAGGGCGCCAAGTCCTATCGCCTGCAGGCGGAGTCCATGGAACAGTTCATCAGCCGGGACCGCAACGTCATGGCTCGCCCCATCATTACGTTTTTTGAACAACAACAACCCTCCTGGCGTACCCGCGCCGACACGGCCGTGTCGGACACCAAAGTCAACCGCCTGGATCTCACCGGCAATGTCAGCATCGAGCAACAGGGGGTATCGGAGGCGGCGGTGATGGAGACCCAGACCCTGGCACTCTATCCCCGACGTTCCTACGCCACCACCGATGATCGGGTGGTTATCCGCCAGACCGGCGTCTACATTGAAGCCACCGGCCTGGACGCCGATCTCACCAACAACCGAATCACTCTCAAAACCAACGTTACCAGTATTTATGATCCGGAAAAGTCGTAATCCGTTATTGCTGCTGTTGGGGCTGGCGCTGGCCAGCACCGGCATGGCCCTGGACAGTGATCGCCAGAAGCCCCTGAAAATCGTGGCGGACACTGCCGTCATCGACGAGCAGGACGGCACCGCCACCTACACCGGCAATGTGGTACTGACCCAGGGCACCCTGCGCATCGCCGCCGACTCGCTGCAAATCACCACCCAGCAGAACAAAGTGGACGTGGTGATGGCCGCCGGTGACCCCGCCCTTTTCTCCCAGGTGCCGGAACCGGGTCAGGCGGAGGTGATCGCCAAAGCCCTGAACATCGATTACATGGTGCGGGAACAAAAGCTGCTACTGAAACGGGAAGCCTCTATCGTGCAGGGGGAGAACATCTTTCGCGGCGAAGAAATCATGTACGAAATTCAGAGCCAGCGCTTGCAGGCCTCCGGCCAGGCCGCGGATCCGCGACCGGGAGACATTAAGGGGCGGGTGGAGATGATTCTGCCGGCCGCCGGAGAGATTGAGCCTGAACTGCCGGCCAATAGAGCACCCGACACCCCCTCGCAGCCACCAGCCAGCACCGGCGGGGAGCCGGATTCATGAGCCGCCTCACCGCCAGCAACCTGGCCAAAAGTTACAAGGGCCGCGCCGTGGTGGAGGATGTTTCCATCACCATCGAAAGCGGGCAGATCGTGGGGCTGCTGGGGCCCAACGGCGCCGGCAAAACCACCTGCTTTTACATGATCATCGGCATCGTACCCCAGGATAAGGGGCGGATTGTGATTGACGAGACCGAAATCACCCACCTGCCCATGCACGGCCGCGCCGCCAAGGGTATTGGCTATCTGCCCCAGGAAGCCTCCATCTTTCGCCGGCTCAAGGTTAAGGACAACATCATGGCCATCCTGGAAACCCGCAAGGATCTGAACCGCAAGCAACGGCAACAGAAGCAGGAGGAACTGCTGGCGGAATTCCATATCGGTCATATCGCCGAATCCCTGGGCATGGCTCTTTCCGGCGGCGAACGCCGACGGGTGGAAATCGCCCGGGCTCTGGCCACCGACCCGGCCTTTATTCTGCTGGACGAGCCCTTCGCCGGTGTTGACCCGATTTCGGTGGCGGACATCAAGCAAATCATCAGCCATCTGCGGGACCGGGGCCTGGGGGTACTGATTACCGATCACAATGTGCGTGACACTCTGGACATCTGCGAGAAGGCATTTATCGTCAGTGAAGGCCATATTATCGCCGAGGGCGAACCGGCCCTGATTCTGCAAAACCAGAAAGTGCGGGATGTTTACCTGGGCAACCAGTTCCAGATGTAAAAATTCTAAGCTTTGGCAGGCATGCAAATTGCTTTGCGCCGCTACTCCTCTTACAATTGAGTGTAAGCATAATCGATAGGGCCGGGTTAACCCATTGATATCCGGTGGTTATTCCCTTTGATCCGGTTTATGGTTAACTCTGGCCACCTGATGTGTCCGGTCCTCTGAGAAGTTGAATTAGGTATCGATGAAACCAACCTTACAGC
This sequence comes from Pseudomonadales bacterium, assembly GCA_002701845.1. Taxonomy (GTDB): domain Bacteria; phylum Pseudomonadota; class Gammaproteobacteria; order Pseudomonadales; family Ketobacteraceae; genus Ketobacter. The sequence goes on along the minus strand of NZXG01000010.1, from coordinate 7,676 downwards.
TCAAAATCGGCCAGCACCTGACCATGACGCCGCAGTTGCAGCAGGCCATCCGCCTGTTGCAATTGTCCACCCTGGACCTGCAAACTGAAATCCAGGAGGCGCTGGAATCCAATCCATTACTGGATGTGGAGGAATCCGAGGCCGACGGAGAGAACCCGCCCGCCGCCAAGGAAAAAGAAAGTTCCGCTGAAGCCGGCAGCGACGCCAACCTGGATTTCACCAAGTCCGATACCCCCGATACTCCCGCCAATGGCGCCGATGATGCCGCCGTGGATCTGGAAGGCAAGGACATGCCCAACGAGCTGCCGGTGGACAGTGACTGGGACACCATGTTCGACGGTTCCGCCGGACCCATGACTGGCGGTGGCGGCGGTGAGGATGACGACTTTGATTTCGAAAGCCGCAACAGTGCCCCGGAATCCATCTACGACACCCTGATGTGGCAGCTCAACCTGACCCACATGTCGGACCTGGACCGGATGATTGCCATGGCCATCATCGAAGGGGTAAACCAGAAGGGTTATCTGACCCAGTCGGTGGAGGAAATCCGTGACGGTATTCTGGCCCAGCACGACGTGGTGGGGGACCTGATACGGCTGCAGCAGGAAGAGTTGGCTGCCCTGGATATTCAGCTGCAACCGGACGAGGATGACGACGGCAGTCCGGTGGGCCTGGATGAGGTACTGGCGGTACTGCACCGGGTGCAGCAGTTCGATCCCCCCGGGGTGGCGGCCCGGGATCTGCGGGAATGCCTGTTAATACAACTGCAACAGCTCCCCCCCGGGGAACCGGCCCGCAACGATGCCATTCTGGTGGTGGATCAATATCTGGATACCCTGGGGGCCCGGGATTTTGCCAGTATCATGCGCAAGGCAAAGCTCTCGGAAACACGGCTTAAAAGCGCCATTGCCCTGATCCAGACTCTTAACCCCTACCCCGGCAGCAGCGTCGACGTGGACGACACCCAGTACGTGGTGCCGGATGTGATTGTCAGCAAGGACAAGGGCCGCTGGAAAGTGGAGCTTAATCCCGAGGCCACCCCCCGCCTGCGGGTCAACAGTAACTACGCCTCGCTGATTCAACGGGCGGACAACAGCAGCGACAACACCTTTCTGAAAAACAATCTGCAGGAGGCCCGCTGGTTTATCAAAAGCCTGCAAAGCCGCAACGAAACCCTGCTCAAGGTGGCCACCAAAATCGTCGAGTACCAGATCGAATTCCTTGAGCATGGCGAGGAAGCCATGAAACCCCTGGTGCTGCATGACATCGCCGAGGCGGTGAGCATGCATGAATCCACCATCTCCCGGGTCACCACCCAGAAGTACATGCATACCCCCCGGGGCATCTTCGAACTGAAATATTTCTTCTCCAGCCACGTCAGCACCGGTTCCGGCGGGGAATGTTCCTCCACCGCGATCCGGGCCATTATCAAGAAGCTGATCGCCGGAGAAAATCCGAAAAAACCGTTGAGCGACAGCAAAATTGCCAACATACTGGAAGAGCAGGACATCAAGGTGGCCCGGCGTACCATTGCCAAGTACCGGGAGGCCATGATGATCCCGCCCTCCAATGAAAGGAAACGTTTGGTTTAGGTGCCGGTCATAAGGTAATACAAGGTTACCGGCGCCCGGTGTGAACAGGCACCGGCGCGCTCCCGGATCCCGCAGCATTGCCCGGGGTCGCAGTGATAAAAAAACCACGATTAAGGAGTGGCCTATGCAAATCAATATAAGTGGACATCACGTGGACGTCACCGACGCGCTCAAAGACTACGTGGCCGATAAGATGCAGAAGCTGGAGCGCCATACCGACGATATCACCAGTATTCAGGCCATTCTCAGTGTGGAAAAGAACCGCCAGAAAGCCGAAGCCAAGATTCACGTGAAAGGCGCCGACCTGTTCGCCAACGCCGAATCCGAGGACATGTATGCCGCCATTGACATGATGACGGATAAACTGGACCGACAGGTCCTCAAACACAAAGAAAAGATGAAAAGCTGGTAGCCGGGGTAATTGGAAACCGTATGGAACTTGCTGAAATCATCAACCCGCAGCGGGTGTTTGAGGACATCCCCGGCGGCAGTAAAAAGAAAGTTCTGGAAACCGCTGCTGGGCTTCTGGCCCAGCAGTGCCCGGAACTGGACGCCAACGAGCTGTTCGATAACCTGATCTCCCGGGAGAAGCTGGGCAGCACCGGCCTGGGCAAGGGCATTGCCATCCCCCACTGCCGCGCCAGTCACTGCAACCAGGCCATCGGCGCTTTCATCAAGCTGGAAACTCCGGTGGATTTCGATTCCGTGGATCAGCAGCCGGTGGATATGTTGTTCGTCCTGCTGGTGCCTCAGGACGCTCATGAAGAACATCTCAATATCCTGTCCCGGATCGCGGCCATGTTCAATGACGAAGACCGGCGCGACACCCTCCGCAACGCCCATTCCACCGCAAGTATTTACGACGCCCTGGTAACCCCGCTATGAGACTGGTGGTCATCAGTGGCCGCTCCGGTTCTGGAAAAACCACTGCATTACATGTGCTCGAGGACATCGGCTTTTATTGTGTCGATAACCTGCCGGTGACGCTACTGCGGGATCTGATGCGGGAGCTGGCCACCCGGGCCGAACCCAAAATCGGCGAAGTGGCCATCGGTATCGATGCCCGCAACAGCGTGCAGCAATTGGAAAAATTGCCCAACGTGCTAAGGGAACTCACCGCCGACGGCATCGAAAGCCAGGTAATCTACCTGGACGCCGCCGACAATACACTGGTGAAACGCTTCAGTGAAACCCGCCGCCGCCATCCCATCAGTAACGACAGTAACACCCTGAAAGAAGCTATCGAACGGGAACGGGACATGCTGAACCCGGTGGCCGCCGCCGCCAGCCTGATCATCGACACCAGCAACCTGACCCTGCATGAACTGCGGGACCAGATCAAACTGCGGGTGGCGGACAGTCAGGACGGCATGGCGCTGTTGTTTCAGTCCTTCGGCTTCAAAAACGGGGTGCCCAGCGACGCGGATCTGGTTTTCGACGTCCGCTGTCTGCCCAACCCCCACTGGATCAGTCAACTGCGTCATCTCACCGGTCTGGATCAGGGGGTCATCGAATTCCTTCAGTCCCATCCAACAGTGGAGGAAATGGTACAGCACCTGGCCCAATTCCTGGAAACCTGGCTGCCCCGTTTTGCCGCCAACAACCGCAGCTATATGACCGTCGCTATCGGCTGTACCGGGGGCCAGCATCGTTCCGTCTATATCACCGAGCGACTGAACCGGCACTTCAGCGATCGCTTCAACAATGTGCAGGCTAGACACCGGGACCTGTAACCGGTTTAATCAGGGCTGCCCGCATTTTATGAGCTGGATATGAAACTGGAAAAGTCCATCACCATCATTAACAAGCTGGGGTTGCACGCCCGCGCCGCCTCCAAGCTGGTGACCACCGCCTCCCGCTTTGAAAGCCGTATTCTGATTAACCGCAATGGCCAGGAGGCGGATGCCAAAAGCATTATGTCGGTGCTGATGCTGGCCGCCAGCCAGGGCACTGAACTGCAGGTCGTTGTCGAAGGCAATGACGCCGAAGAGGCCTGGGATCAACTGCAAATCCTGATCAACAACCGCTTTGACGAGGAGGAATAGGCAGCCACCTACCCGCTGGCCATGACCCGGACTTACCGCTAGAATGGCCCCGCCAACCGCGGGCGGTTAGATGCAGGAGGTAAGCCGTGGCCAAATCCCAGTCCAGTCAGGAGACCCAGGATCAGCTGCACGCGCTTCTGGCGGCGCTGGACAGCGGCGCCTTTGATGACATCCGTCGCATGCTGCGGGGCATGTCCGCCGCGGAAACCGCACGCCTGATTGAGTCCACCCCGCAACGGGCCCGGGACCTGCTCTGGCAACTGATCGACCAGGATCAGCAGGGCGAGGTGCTGCAATACGTCAACGAAGAGCTGGCGGCCCATTTTCTGCGCCACCGCAATACCGAGGATATCCTCAGCCTGGTGCAGGGGTTCGATGCCGATGACTTCGCCGACCTGCTGCAGGAGCTGCCCCAGCATGTGATGCGGCAGGTGCTGGACTCCCTGGACGACCAGAACCGCTACCGGATCGAGACCATTCTGTCCTATCCGGAGGATACCGCCGGCGGCCTGATGGACACCGACATTATCAGTATCCGCCCGGATATTTCCCTGGACACGGTTCTGCGCTATCTGCGCCGCCACGAGTCCCTGCCCGACACCACTGACAACCTGCACGTGGTGAATCGCGCCGGTCGCTTTGTAGGCATACTGCCTCTTACCAAATTACTGCTCAAAGACCCGGGCATCAGCGTGCGGGAGGCCATGAACACCGGGGCCAAAGCCATCCCCGCCACCACCCCGGCCCGGGAGGTGGCGCAGATGTTCGAACGGGAGGACCTGGTGACCGCGCCGGTGGTGGATGACAACGGCGTGTTGTTGGGCCGGATCACCATCGACGACGTGGTGGATGTGATTCTGGAGGGGGCCGACCACTCCCTGATGAGCATGGCGGGGATGGATGAGGACGAAGACACTTTCGCCCCGGTATGGAAAACCACCCGGCGCCGGGCGCTGTGGCTGGGCATCAATCTTATTACCGCGTTTCTGGCCTCCTACGTGATCGGTCTGTTTGAAGGCACCCTGGAAAAGGTAGTGGCCCTGGCGGTACTGATGCCCATCGTCGCCAGTATGGGGGGTATTGCCGGCAGCCAGACCCTGACCCTGGTGATCCGGGGCATGGCCCTGGGGCACGTGGGCTCCGCCAACGCCCGCTGGCTGTTGAGCAAGGAGCTGGCGGTGGGCTTCCTCAATGGCATGATGTGGTCGGTGGTGGTGGGGGCTATCGCCGCTTTCTGGTTCTCCGATACCCTGCTGGGGGGCGTGCTGGCGGCGGCCATGGTGATCAATCTGCTGATGGCGGCCCTGGCGGGGGCCACCCTGCCCCTGCTGCTGGACCGGCTGGGCATTGACCCGGCCCTATCGGGGGGCGTTATTTTAACCACGGTCACCGATGTGGTGGGGTTCTGTTCCTTCCTGGGCCTGGCCACCCTGTACTATGCCTGAGCGCTCTCTGGCTGAAATAGACAAAAACTATGGTTTTGATAGGAAAATCAACTTGGTAACCCGTGGACACCTCTGACAAATCCGGCGGGAATTTGCTAGAGTAGCGGCTCTGGATCGAGAGTTGAGACCAACATTCACCAAACGAGGGGATAAATCTATGGCTTTCACACTGCCAGAATTACCGTTCGCCAAAGATGCACTGGCGCCGCACATTTCCGAGGAAACCCTGGAATATCACTATGGTAAGCACCACCAGACCTACGTCGACAAGCTGAACGGTCTGGTGCCCGGCACCGAATACGAGGGCAAAAGCCTGGAAGACATTATCAAGAGCTCTTCCGGTGGGGTGTTCAACAACGCCGCCCAGATCTGGAACCATACCTTCTACTGGCACAGCCTGAGCCCCAACGGCGGTGGCGAGCCCACGGGTGCAGTGGCAGACGCCATCAAATCCAGCTTCGGTTCATTCGATGACTTCAAGAAGAAGTTCAATGAGATGGCTGCCGGCAACTTCGGCTCCAGTTGGACCTGGCTGGTGAAGAAAAGTGACGGCTCCCTGGATATCGTCAACACCAGCAACGCCGGGACCCCCATCACCGAAGACGGCGTCACCCCGCTGTTGACAGTGGATCTGTGGGAGCACGCCTACTATATCGACTACCGCAACTCCCGTCCCAAATACCTGGAAGGCTACTGGAACCTGGTGAACTGGGACTTTGCCAACGAGAATTTCAGCAAGTAAGTTCACAGTCTGTTCAGTCATTTGAAACGCCGGCATTTCCCTGTAAATGCTGGCGTTTTTTTGTGCACTCTGAAAAATTTGAGCTAATACTTATAGGAGGTGACAGGAAGCAAGCCAAATCCCCAGGAGATTAGACAATGAAGAATTTCAGCCGCGTGGCTCCGTGCCTCGCATTGCTGACAGCGCTAGGAAGCGCTCCAACCCTGGCAGCAGAGACGGCTTCTCGTCTGTGATATTCGGCCAGGTTTTGGATGATGAAGAGATCCCAACTTCCGCAGCTGGCAATTTCCAAGGCTACGACGACACTGGTAACTGGCAGCAAGACTCGCTCTATGGTATTCAGTTTCGGGCGGAACTTGAAGATGGTCTCTCCGCCACTGGTCAAATCACCGGCCGCGGCTATGAAAATTATGATGCCACCGTCACCTGGGCATACCTCACTTACCAGTTCAACGAAGAATTCAGCATCAAAGCCGGGCGCCAACGGTTGCCATATTACATGTATTCTGACTTTCTGGACGTGGGCTATGCCTATCATTGGATCAGTCCACCCACGGAAGTCTATGCAATCGGCCAATTCGATAACTTCGATGGCATCAGCTTTGAGTACCTCACTGAAATCAGAAACTGGACTTCGCGCCTAAGCCTTTCGGGCGGTTCCACCACCACCATTGTTGACATCGGTACTACCTCAAGCGAGATCAAAACCCAGGAGTTCATAGTGTTCGCCTGGAGTTTGAACTATGACTGGTTCACCTTACGCTTGGGCCACAGTCAGACCGACGTTAGTTTGGATTTCTATACTGATTTTGCAGACAATATTGATCGTATCATCAGTATCAATGGACCGGGCCTCACTGCCGAGCAATACAAAAATCTTTCAGCGGAGGGCAAGCGCACCAATTTTGATTCGCTTGGCCTAACCGGTGACTGGGGGCGGTTTTTCGCTATCGCCGAATACAAGCGGGCCCAAGTGGAGGATGCCCCCTTTTCGGTAGACAATAGTGCCTGGTACCTGAGCGGCGGCATCCGCCATAACCAATTTACCTTCCATTTCACCTATGCTGAAGAAGATATGGAGGATAACGAGAAAACGGTGGAGGCGGTACAGGCAGTGAGACCTACGTTGCAGCAAATTGCCGGCGGCGTGATCGGTAATGCTCTGGAGCAGGCCACTGCTGCCCAGCTACTTCAAAGCCTCGACATCCTCTACCTTGGTGGCTTTGAACTAGGGAACCTCTGAATAACCTTGTATTTGGCCTGAAAAATATCAACTGGCACCAATCTCAAGAAAACAAGCCAAGCATCCCCTTATTCTTGGCTATTTGATGGCCCAATTGGCGCCAAACGACGCTAATTGGGCGCACCTATCCTACGTCATCAAATATTTTTTGCAGGTTAAAAGGTTGGTAAAGGCCGCGAGTAAATAAAGACGATTGGTGTTCTTTCCCAACCCCTTATAGCGGACTTTTCTATAACCAAACTGCTGCTTGATGCGGAGGAATGGATGTTCTACCTTGGCGCGAACCTGAGCCTTGCGCCTCTCCAGCAAATCGAACAACTCTCCAAGCTTTCTGCGCTGGCCCGGACGCGCTGCAATGTTCCAGCTCAAGTCATGCCCTTCAAATTCCGGCCGTTTATGAATGCCCTGATAACCAGCATCCCCCCAGAAGCGTGATTCATCACCATGCTGTAAGTGCTTCGCCTGGGTAACATCATGCTCGTTAGCAGCAGTAGTACTCCTGCTGTGTATCACATGCATATTCCGGCGAACTTGATCAGTCATTCTGGAAGTATTTGATCACCTCAACCACGTAATGCATTGGGTCGGATATTAGCAACCTTACTGATC
>NZXG01000009.1 GCA_002701845.1 Pseudomonadales bacterium | reverse complement strand
TTCGTGCACTATTGTAACCCTCGAAGCTCATATTTCATATTACAAACAGTGACTTAGATTATTTGAGCAGGCTCTATTTTACGAATCCCGAGGCCATCGACCGGCTTTATCCCCACATTAATGCACTCCTGGAACCCTGGCGCCAACCCGGGGCGGAGGCCAGACTGTTGGGGCCGGTGGAAATCAAGCATGCCCTGCATCAGGCGTTGTTGCACGATGCGTTCTATCTGATGCCCCTGGTACTGGTGGCGGGCATGCTGGTGGTGTGGTACTTCCTGCGTTCCTGGTGGCTGGTACTGGCGGGCAGTTGCTCCATTATCGTGGCCCTGTGGTTAACCGCCGGCATCGTCGGGCGACTGGGGATGGTGATCAATCAGACCTCAGCCCTGGCATTCTGTATCGCCTTTATCATTTCCCTGGCGGACGTGATTCACCTGCAAATGAGTTTTACCCATCAGGACCCGGCCCTGTCGCGGCAACAGGCCATGCTGCAGGCCTTGCGCAGTAATTTGATGGCGTTGTTCCTGACCAGCCTGACCACCGGCATCGGTTTTCTCAGTCTCAATGCAGCAGTTCGCCGGTGTTTGCCACCTTTGGCAATATCGCCGCCATCGGTGTGGCCTGCGCCTTTGTCTGCGCCATCAGCATTACCCCGGTGTTGGCGGTGTTGCGGCCCACCCGGGCCCGGCAACAGCATCCGGATCTGTTCGAGCGCCTGAATCAGGTGTTGAATCACTTCCGCCACCGACTGCGGCCGGGGCACTATGTACTGTTTTACCTATTGAGTATGGGACTGTCCGCCTGCGCTTTGCTGAACCATTACCACAACGATCCGCTGGATTATTTCGCCCCTGACACCCCCATCGCGGCGGCCACCCGGTTATCCGAGCAGGCGCGGGGAATTCATCATCCACTGGTGGGGCAACTGGACACCCGCCAGGAGGATGGCATCTTCGATCCGGAGTTCCTGACTACGGTTAACGGTTTCGAAACCTAGCTGAGTGCGCAGCCGGAGGTATCCCACCACTTGAGCTTCAGTTCGGTGCTGACGCAGTTTAAACGCCACCTCCATGGCAACAACCCGAAGTGGAGCGCGGCCCCCACCCAAAGCTCCGAAGTGGCGGATCTGTGGAATGTGTACGAGATGTCGGCCCCAGGCAACAATCCCAAAAGCCTGGGCCTGAACGACGATTTCAGTTCGGCTTTGCTGAACCTTGGCGTGATACGTCTGAACAGCCCGGACTTGTTGCAACTGCAGGACAATATTCAGGCCTGGTTTCAGCAGCAGGCCCCGGACATTTCCGTGGCCATGCGATACTGTTCGCCGATATCGGCAAGGTGCTAACCCGGAATATGTTTATCGGCGGGCTGGTGTCAGCGATGATCATTTCCCTGCTGATTGGTTTGTTCCTGGGGAATCTCCGGCTGGGCCTGCGCAGCCTCATTCCCAACCTGTTTCCGGCGGGTATTGTGTACGGTATCTGGGGCCTCACCGTGGGTGTCATCGACATCGCCGCAGCGGTACGCTCAGTATCAGCCTGGGCATTGTGGTGGATGATTCCATTCATATCCTGAAGCGTTATCTGGGGTTTCGCAAAACCGGGCTGGCGCCCGCGCTGGCCATTGAACGCACCTTTGAACAGGTGGGCGCCGCCCTGATGCTAACCACCCTGGTGCTGACCCTGGGCATGGGAATCCTGATGCTGTCCATCTTCGGCCCCAATCAGACCACCGCCATTCTGATGGCGAGCATCATCGCCGTGGCATTACTCTACGACCTGATTATGCTGCCCCATTTACTGCAGTTGCTGGATCGCTGGCTGCTGCCCGGCACCCGCGCCAACGCAGCACACACATCAGCCCCAGCAGCACAATCCAGCCCCAGCCAATAGCCCCACCAAAGCGGGCGCTGGCGTAATTGTTGGAAACGTCCGGATCCTGCTCCAGAGCGCTGATCTGGGCGCTGAAATCCATTTTATCCGGATTGCCGGTACGCACCACCAGGCCAAAGGTCAGGGTGGTGTCCGGTGCCTGTTGTGGCCATTCACAGCGCAATGTCACGAAGTCACATTGACTACCCGCCGCTACCGACAGACTTTCCAGTACCGTCTGTGCCGGCAGTTGCAACGCCAGCCGCAACTCCCGGGCCGGATCCGGCCCCGCGTTTTCCACCACAACCAGGTAACCGATAGTACCGGTGCCGTCGCCGGCGTCCAGATACCGGCCACTGTTACCCAACAGCCTTAGTTGCAGATCCGCCACGGAGGCGGCCACGGTCAACCCCAGGATACGCTTCAGGCTCTCCTCGGCGTCCAACAACCCGGCGCCGCAGCCGATACAATCGGCGGCAAAATCCCGTGCCGTGGCGATAAGCGTCTGCTCCAGTTCCGCCACCGACGCCAGGGGACGGGCCCCCCGCATCAGTGCCAGTGCCGCGGAAACCTGGGGGGCAGCCATGCTGGTGCCCTGATACACCCCGAAGGTATCCCCCTCCGGCCACCACAGGCCGCTGTCCAGAGTGGATAGGATGCCGTTCTGCCCGGGATCCAGGATGGTATCACCACCCGGGGCGGCGATAGCCACCGGAGCACCGTAGTTGGAATAATAGGCCCGCCCGCCATTGCGGTCCACCGCCGCCACGTTGATCACCCCAGGGCAATTGCCCGGCGCATAGTCCGTCGCATCCGCAGCCCGGTTACCGGCGGAAGTCACCACCGCCACGCCCGCGGCCCGGGCCGCAGCCACGGCGTCCGCATAGGCCTGACCGCAGCTGCCGGTCACCGTGGCACTGAGGCTCATATTGATCACGTCCGCCGGCGTGGGGTTATCAGGCACACCGGGCACCGTCAGCCCGGCGGCCCAATAGATGGCGTCCACGATATCGGACGTGAACCCACCACACCGCCCCAGTACCCGCACCGGTAACAGCCCGGCCCCGTGGGCCACCCCCAGGATCCCGTAGCCGTTGGCGCTGGCAGCGGCGATGCCGGCCACGTGAGTCCCATGCCAGCTGCTGTAGCGATCCTCTTGCGGCAGCCCTCCGCCACAGGCACCGGCGCTGACACCGTCGCCGGGATCGCTGGCATCGGCATCACGGCCGTCACCGTCATTGGCCACGAACGGGTCGCTGATGAAGTCAAAACCCGGCAGGGTATTGTCCAGCAGATCAGCGTGGGGACGAAGGCCGGAATCGAGGATGGCGATCACCGCCCCCACGCCGGTGCTGTACGCCCAAGCACCCGGGGCGTTGATGCCGCTGAGGGGGTGGTTGAGATACCACTGGTCGGGGGACAGGGGGTCGCTGGTGGGCTCCACCGGTACATCCGGCTCCACATAAGCGATCTCAGGCTCCCGGACCAGCTGCGCCATCACCCCCAGCCACTGCCCGTAACGCCGGGATTGGGACATGCGCACCACAAAGGCCCCGTTGGCCAGGGGTCGCTGTACCCTGGCGCTCACCCCCAGGGTGCCCGGCAGACGCTGCAATGCCACCGGAGACGCCCGGTCGGCAGCCACCGGCGCCCGAAACTTGATGATAAACCGGTCAAAAGCGACCTGTGGTTTCGCGCCCTGCGCAGGCTGCCATACCACCGCCAGCGCCAAGAGCAGCAGAATTTTCAACCGCATCGTGATCCCCACCTCTGTTATTATGCTTTATCCAACCAAACCCGTTTAGCTTAAGAGCCTACCCGCCCCGTCGCTGTTCAAAGAGTCGAGGGCAACCGGGTTTCCGGTCACCGCGGATTTTGACATCGGCTGCAAGGGCCCCGGCCCGCATTGTCAAAACAAGCGTCTGACCGCAGCATTATTATAATCAAGTGAATTTACCCTGTTTGGGCTTTCGATAACAAGGAAACCAAGAATTGTCACTTTATGTGAGCAGAAGTGATCAACCAAAGAGGATCGTGTCAATGTCCAGCCCCGTGTCCAGTCTTGCAAAAACCGCCGCCACGTTGCCCCGTAAACCCAACCCCGCTGTCAGTCATATTCCCGGGGAAAACGGGCGGCCCGTGGTGGGCTTCACGTTCGAGTTTTTGCGGGACTTTCCCGGCCTGATCGACCGTATGGTGGCAAAACATGGACCGGTATTTCGCTACCGCGCCCTGATGCAGGATGTCATTACCATCACCGGCCCCGATGCCAATGAATTTCTACTCAAGGATGTGGACCGGTATTTCTCCTCCAAAAAAGCCTGGGATGTGATTCTGGAGGAACTGTTCCCCAATGGGCTGATGTTACGGGATTTCGAGAGTCATAAAGTGCATCGCAAGATTCTTCAGGGCGCGTTCAAAAAACCGGTAATGCAGGCCTATGTAGACACCATGAACCCGCGCTTTGCCGAAAGCATCGCCCGCTGGCCCAAAGGTCGGGAGCTATAGTTTTTTGAACACATAAAGGCCCTGCTGCTGAATGCGGGCGCGGAGTTGTTTCTGGGAATAAAAATGGGCCAAGAAGCGGACCGGGTCAACCGGGCCTTTATCGCTGCGGTGGATGCCTCACTGGCGGTGGTGCGCCTGCCGATACCAGGCACTTCCTGGTGGCGGGGTTTGCAGGGACGCCGCTATCTGGAACGCTTTATGGGTGGTCTGGTGGCGGAAAAGCGGCGCGCCGGCGGCGACGATTTTTTCAGTCAGATCTGTCACGCCCGGGGTGAAAACAACGAAGCCCTGACCGATCAGGAAGTGGTGGATCATATGATCTTTCTGCTGTTTGCAGCCCATGATACCACCACCAGCACGCTGTGCTCCCTGGTTTACCGGTTGGCGAAACATCCCCACTGGCAGGAAACCCTGCGCCGGGAAATCCAGGGGCTGGGTAAAGCCGAAGTCAGCTACGATGATCTGGAGGCAATGGAGCAAACCGGCCTGGTGTTTCGCGAAACCCTACGCATGCATCCCCCATTGCCAACCATCCCCCGCCGTGCCATTCGCGAATGTGAATTCCAGGGCTTTCGCATTCCCCGCAATGCGGCGGTCAGCGTGGTGCCCATCCATACTCACTACATGCCAGAGTACTGGAGCAATCCCCATGAATTTGATCCCGAGCGTTTCAGCCCGGAGCGGGCCGAACACAAACGGCACTTTTTCCAGTGGGCGCCGTTCGGTGGGGGCCAGCACAAGTGCCTGGGGCTGAACTTCGCTGAAATCCAGTCCAAGGTGTTCCTGTTTCATCTGCTGCGCCACTACCGGGTGCGGATCGATCCGGACTATGTCATGCCCACCCTGGTGGTACCCTTAGCGGTACCCAAAGATGGGTTTCCCTGCGTGATCGAACGGCTGTAAGCCGGGCGGCTTCAGGCTCCGCTCCAGGCCCATAGCAGCGGGGATCACTGCACGGTTGGCCACTCAGGTGCCCCCGGCGTGGTCACCCGGAGACCCGGCGGCCTGATCCCGGCGGCCTGATCCCGGCGGTAACGGGAAGGAGTGCTGCCGGTCCAGCGTTTGAAGGCGCGATGAAACGCGCTCTGTTCCGAATAACCCAGCATCATGGCGATATCCAGCAGATTGTAATCGTTGCGCATATATTCCAGCGCCAGCCGCCGCCGCACTTCATCCACCAGTTCCTGAAAGTTGACACTGTGACCGGCCAGGCGCCGTTGCAGCGTCCGTTCCGGCTGTTGCAACCGGGCCGCCACCTGTCCCAGGGTGGGCGCGCCCTGGGGTAACTGTTCCAGAATGGTACGTTGGACCTGTTCCAGGAGTTGATCGGACGCCGCCAGCTCAGACAGCGCTTGGGCAGCATGCTCCTCGAGAATTTTCTTCAGTCGCGGATCGCGAAAGTTGGAGGCTTTATCCAGCCCCGCCAGTTCCACCGTTACCGCATTGGCGGGTTGCTGGAACCGGCAACGGGTCTGGAGAAAGCTCTGATAGAAATGGGGATCGGGGCCGCCCCCATGCTGAAACGCCACCTCGTGATAGTGCATGGTGGCGTCGGCATTGACCCGGGACAGAGACAGACTGCTGGAAACAAAATAATCCACCACATAGCGACTGGCGGCGGCATCCAGCAGACGGAATTCACAGGTCAGGGTGGTGGCGTCGGAATGCCAGCGCATTTCCAGGGCATTGGTAACAATGGAGGCAAACCGTTGCAGATACTGCACACCCTCCATGCCGTTGTCACCGGCCATTATCAGATAACCCAGTCACCCCCAGTGACGGGCCAGGAAATTCTCCCCCACTTTCAAACCAATGTAGTGATCTCCGGTCAGCGCCGCCGCGGCATCCAACAGTTGCGAGAACCATTTGAAATCCACGTAACCATTGCCCGCCGCCGTTTCGGGGTCCAACCCCTGGCTCTGATAAAATAAACCGGCGTCATAGCCGCCGGCGGTCAGATACTCGCCGATGGCTTCTATCAGTTCCACCGCGATATGCAGCCGTGCGCTAGTCATTGCTTCCGGAGTCACTTTATCCTGATCGCAAATTGGGGGACAATTCCGCCATCTTTACTGCCCTTATGGTGCCCGTATGTCCAACAGTGTCATAGCCGACATTATATCAGAGTCTGTGCGGGAGGAGCCCTGCGAACTGCTGTGCCTGCACAACGGCCTGGTGATCGCTCTCTCGCCCCGGGCCCTGGGCTGTTATCGCAGTTGCGAGGCGGTGCAGGATCCCCTGGGCAATGGGCTGCTGGCGTTTTGTCAGCTGGCGGAGCAGCATTCGATTCAGTTTCAGGAACAACGCTGTGTGACAACCTACAGTGGTGGTTATGTGGGGTTGTGTGATGGCAAAGCCCTGTTGATCGCGCCCGGCAAGGTGCGATTGTTCGCCAACAATGAAGACGGTCTGCGGGGCATTAATGTGCTGGCGGAAATGGATTTGCCGGATATCGACGTGCGTTAACCGGGGCCGGTGACCCGCCCGACACCACCGTCAGCAAAAAGCCGGCGCTGTTCAGGACAGGCTCCATTCAGAATAGGGGTGCCTGGCCAGGTTCACATTGAAATAGCGGGAATCGTCGGATACTTCCCGCCCTACCCAGGGTGGGAGGCGCACCTCCTGATCCGGATGCTCCAGTTCCACTTCCGCCAGCACCAGTCCGGCATTCGGGCCAGCGAACACATCAATTTCCCACAGTAAACCGTTTTCCCGGCGATAATACCGGGTCTTTTCGATCTGTGGCTGACGGCACAACGTGTCCAGCATCTCGTTGGCATCCTGTTGCGGTATAGCGTACTCGTACTCCTGTCGGGTCAGGCCCTGGTTTTTGCTTTTGATGGTGAGCCTGGCCCGCGTCCCTTCCAGCCTGACCCGCACAGTGGTCAGATCGGCGGTGGGCAGATAACCCTGGCGAAACGGTACCCCCTCTACCTCGGTACCGTCGGGCAGGGTGCGCCAGCTGTCATCCCGTACCAGGAATTTGCGTTCTACCTCCAGTGCCATGGTTGCCTCCCGGGGCTTGGTGTCGGTTAACGGAAATAACCGCACTGCAGAAAGTGCAGAATCTGCTGCCGCACCTGCCGGTCGTTCATGATTAAGGTGTGCCCTACATCCAGCACGCGAAAATCTGTCATGGCCGGATGCCGGGCCCGGGTCACCGCCACCTTGCCGTCATTGTCACCGTCAAACAACGGGGCAAACCACGGCTCGTGGCTTTTACGCCCGGCAATGATGCCCAGCGGTAACGGCAAGGCTCGCTGTTCCCGCTGCAACAATGCCAGCGGCACACTACCGGTGTCGGTACCCAACTCCAGAAAAGCCGGCCCCATGATCCGGGGCAGCAGGGGCCACTGGCGCAGGGTATCCACCAGTTCGCTGCCCTGGCTGGGCGGCGCCAGCATCACTGCCCGCCCCAGCCGCTGTGAGAGCAATAACTCGTGCTGCAAACCATAACGCAACAGGATGCCCCCCAGGGAGTGGGTGACAAAATCAATGGGGCCGGTGGCCGGTAACCGCGATTGCAATCCGGCGAACAGCCGCTCACTGAGCTGAGCGATGTTGCCCTGCCGCGAGCGGTATCCCTGATTGATCACCCGGTACCCCTGACGGTTCAAAAACCGTTCCAGGCCCTTCATGGCCAGTGCGGTCCGGCCCAGGCCGTGGAGCAGCACCACCGTTGGCGTGGTCATGGGCATCCCTTGAATGCTAAACAATGTTCAATTATGCTGAAAAAACCATAACAGAAACCTCCGGTTGTCTCCAGCGGCCCGGAGCCTCAAATTGGGATGGCCTATGGCGCGCCGCAACGATCACTCCAGGGAAGAGATACAGGGCATGGCGATTGACGTCACCCGCACATTGATCAGCAGCCAGGGCCTGGAAGGCGTCAGCGCCCGCAAGATCGCCCAGCAGATCGGCTACACGGTGGGCACCCTGTATCAGAACTTCGACAACATCCACGAACTGATCCTGCATGCCAACGCCTTCAGTCTGACCCAGCTGTTGCGGGAACTGGAAGCCGCCTACCGCAGCGAACCCCGGCCGCGGGAACGGGTCGTCCGTATTGCGGAAACTTATCTACGCTTTGGTCAGCAGCATGAAAAGCAGTGGTCCGCCATCTTCCGCCACACCCTGCCCCGGGATTTCCAGATGCCGGACTGGTATCAGGCCCGTATCGACGCCCTGTTCGCGGTGATTGAAAACGCGGTGCGGGAGCTGGCTCCCAGGCGGCAGAAACAACAGATTCAACTGGCTTCCCGCACTTTGTGGAGCAGTGTTCATGGTATCTGCATGCTGAACATCGGCGACAAGCTTTACTCCGATCAAATCGCCACTCCGCACACACTGTTGCAGTCGCTGATCCACAACTACCTCAGCGCCTGGACTGCAGAGGGCAGTCAGGCATGAGCGGCAGTGGCAGCGAAAAACCCGCCCAATCCCAGTTTTCACTGCTGACCAAACAACGGTTCGCCCCGTTTTTCTGGACGCAGTTTTTCGGCGCTTTCAACGACAATGTGTTTAAGAACGCCATGATGGCGTTTCTCACCTTTGGCACCCTGCAGGCCAGCCTGGAACTGTCGGCCATGAACAATCTGGGGCAGCTGCTTTTTATTCTGCCTTTCTTTCTGTTTTCCGCTTTGGCGGGCCAACTGGCGGATAAGTTCGAGAAGTCACGGCTGATCCGTTACATAAAAGGATTAGAGATTGTGATCATGGGGCTCGGCGCTCTGTGTTTTGTGTATCTGGAAACCTGGGGGTTAATGCTGCTGTTGTTTCTGATGGGCACCCAGTCCACCTTCTTCGGCCCGGTGAAATACAGCATCATTCCCCAGCACTTACGACCCGGTGAACTGGTGGGGGGCAACGCCCTGGTGGAAACCGGTACCTTTATCGCCATTCTGCTGGGCACCATCGCCGCCAATCTGCTCAGTGACTGGCAACAGGGACCCATGGTGGTGGCGGTGGTGGTGGTGCTCGTGGCCATCCTGGGATTTATCGCCAGTTTTCGAATCCCTCGGGCGCCGGCCCCCAGTCCAACCCTGCAAATCCGCTTTAATCCGATCACCGAAACCTGGCATACCCTTCAGTTCAGCCGTCAGACCCGCTCCGTGTTCCTGGCGATTCTGGGCATCTCCTGGTTCTGGTTTCTGGGGGCGGCTTATCTGACTCAGATTTATGAATACACCAAGGTGAATCTGGGAGGCGCGCCCAGTGTGGTGATGACCTTGTTATCGGCTTTCTCCATCGGCATCGCCCTGGGCTCGCTGCTCTGTGAGCGCCTGTCCGGGCACAAGGTGGAGCTGGGCCTGGTGCCGCTGGGGTCCATTGGCCTGACTCTGTTCGGGCTGGATCTGTTTTTCCATGCGCCCGAGGCGTCGGGGGGGCCGCTGCTGGGCATTGGCGAGTTTCTCAGCCAGGGGGCCAGTTACCGGGTGCTGCTGGACTTTACCCTGATCGGCCTTTCCGGCGGGCTCTACATTGTACCCCTGTACGCCATGGTGCAGGAGCGCTCGGAGGAGGCCCACCGCTCCCGAATTATCGCCGCCATCAACATTATGAACGCGCTGTTTATGGTGGCGTCGGCGGCCACCGGCGTGCTCCTGCTGGGGGTGCTGGATCTGGATATTCCCGGTTTCTTCCTGGTGCTGGCGGTCATGAATGCCCTGGTGGCCTGGTACATCTACAGTGTGATCCCGGAATTCGCCATGCGGTTCCTGATCTGGATTATTACCCATACCATGTATCGCGTGCGTCACACGGATCTGGATAAGATTCCTGACCAGGGTCCCTGTGTGCTGGCCTGTAATCACGTCTCCTACATGGACGCCCTGATTATCGCTGGCGCCTGCCGTCGCCCGGTGCGGTTTGTGATGTTTAAACCCATCTATGATCTGCCAGTGCTGAATTTTATTTTCCGTACCGGCAAGACCATCCCCATTCATTCCCGCAGCGCCGACCCCCGAACCTACGAGCAGGCCTTCGAGCGCATATCCGAAGAGCTGCGCGCCGGCGAGGTGGTCTGCATCTTTCCCGAGGGTAAGCTGACCGAGGATGGGGAACTGGCGGAGTTCAAGGCCGGCATCGAAAAAATCCTCAGCCGGGATCCGGTGCCGGTGGTGCCCTTGGCCCTGCGGGGCCTGTGGGGCAGTTTTTTCAGCCACAAGGACAGTAAGGCTTTGACCAAATGGCCCCGGCGCTTCTGGTCGCGGGTTGAGCTGGTGGCGGGGGATCCAATGGCCCCGGATCAAGTCACCGCGGCCGGGCTGCAGCAGCGGGTGGCGGGGCTGCGGGGCGAGCGCCGCTGATTTGTGATTGCCATCGAATTTTCACCGATTCTCCACGCCGGCCGGGGGTCAGCTCCCGGACTTGTCTATACTCATTCAACAACCGTGCACTTTGAAGGGTATACGAGCAGGTCCCATGGAATTTATCGACTATCTGAAATATTTCACCGAGCGTGATGGCTCCGATTTGTACCTCACCACCGGTGCGCCCCCCAGCGCCAAGTTCTATGGCAAGTTGACACCCATTGCCAAGGACCCCCTGCCCCCGGGCCGGGTGCGGGAAATCGCCGACAGCATCATGACTGAGGAACAACGGGCGGAATTCGAGCACAAGCCGGAAATGAATCTGGCCATCTCCGAACCGGGTGTGGGCCGGTTCCGGGTTAATATCTTCAAACAGCGCAACCAGTATTCCATGGTCATCCGCGCCATCAAAACCGTGATCCCCAATTACAAGGATCTCGGATTACCGGAGATCCTGCCCAAACTGATCATGCAGAAACGGGGGCTGGTGTTGTTTGTGGGTGGCACCGGATCCGGCAAGTCCACGTCCCTGGCGGCGCTGATTGACTACCGCAACAGTAACAGTGCTGGCCATATCATCACCATCGAGGACCCGGTGGAATTCGTGCACCAGCACAAAATGTCCATCGTCAACCAGCGCGAAGTGGGCATGGACACCAACTGTTACGACGATGCACTGGAAAACACGCTGCGTCAGGCCCCCGATGTGATTCTGATCGGCGAGATCCGCACCGCGGAGCAAATGGAGCAGGCCATTGCCTTTGCCGAAACCGGCCACCTCTGTATCTCCACTCTACACGCCAATAATGCCAACCAGGCTCTGGATCGGATCATCAATTTCTTTCCGGAAGAACGCCACAAACAATTGTTCCTGGATTTGTCACTGAATATGCAGGGCATTGTATCCCAGCGCCTGATTCCCACCGTGGACGGCAAGCGGGCGGCGGCCATCGAAATTCTGCTGGGCTCGCCCCGGGTGTGCGATCTGATCAAGCAGGGCAAGGTCGACGAGATCAAAGAGGTGATGTTGAAGTCCGAAGCTCAGGGCATGCAGACGTTTGATACGGCCCTGTACAAGCTCTACAAACAGGGCAAGATTTCCCTGGATGAAGCCCTGCGCAATGCCGACTCCAAAAACAATTTGCGCTTGCGGATCACCCTTGAAGAAAATCCCTCGGGCCAGGCCAAGGCAGCCCCGGCTAAAGCCTCCGCGGCCCAGCACCAAAAACCGGCTGGCACCAACCCCACCGGCAGCACCAGCACACCGCCACCCGCGGCCAAAACTCAACCGCCACCCGCCCGCCCCGATTTACCGGAACTTTCACTGGAGCCCATTGACGAGGAGGCGGAAGATCCCAACAGCTCCGCGGCGGCACCCAATTTTGGTGTGCAGAGAAAATAAAATTTTGTTCGCAACTGATTTTTTGCGGAAAACATCCCGCTGCCCCTTGCAACTAAAAAAAATCGTCTACTCTGATTAGAAAAGGCGGCTCGCGCCTGAGCCGTCTGGCGATATTAAGCAGTTATCCCAACGGAGTAGACCATGAGCAGTAAGCTGTACCGTGCCGCTGTTATAACAGCGGTGGCTTCCTGGTGTTTCGTACCACCCCTTCACGCCACTGTCGCAACCAACGATCTTTTGTCCCCGGAACTGTGGGCATTATCCAATTCCCCCACCACGCAGGCAGCCGGCACATCGGGATCCGGCACCGGGGAGATCTCAGGCACCTGCGCAGTCAGACCCGAAATCAACGGTGACGAATATACCTGCGACAGTTACATTGCGCCAGGCACCGAGGATATGGATATCAATGCCGTGGAGGGCTGGCAGGCGTTTTTACCCGCCGCCAATTTACTCCAGGATCAGGTGGTGATCGCGCTAATCGATACCGGTATTGATTACCGGCATCCGGATCTGCGCAACAAGGTCTGGCTCAATCCCGGCGAAGTTACCGGTCAGGATAGCAATGGCAATGGCGTGGACGATGGCTGTGAAGACCAGGTGGACGGTGACAACAATGGCTATCTCAACGATTGTCACGGCATCAACACTCTGGTTCCCCGCCAACATCCGGATGGCAGCCTGAACGCCGCCGCCGGCGACCCGCTGGATAATGCAGCCGGCCATGGCACCAACATGGCCGGGGTAATGGCGGCGGAAGGCAATAACGCCAGCGCCACTTATCACGGTGGCACCGTGGGCGTTGCCGGACTGGCCGCCAATATCCGCATCGCCACCTGCGCTTCCGCCAACATTGAAACCGATGTGTTTCCGCTGATTCCCGGGGTTGGTGTACCGGCGGCCAGGGAGTCCGCCATCCGCCAGTGCCTGTGGTATTTCTACAATCTGAAACAGGCCGGCGTGAATATCGCGGTGATCAATGCCTCTGGCGGCATGTCCAAGCACATCAACCTGTTTGGCTTTATGTACCCACTGGTGGCGGATGACTATTTGCTGAATACGCCGGAAATGTTCCTGCTGGCGGATTTGCTGGAGGCTGCCGATATTCCCGTGGTGGCGGCCGCAGGCAACAACAGCTGGAGCATCGATCAAACCATCGAGGAACGGGCCTATTTCCCCGCCGCCTTTGAAAATAACAACATTATTGCGGTGGCGGCCAACAACAACCAGGGCGAGCTGTGGAGTGGCAGCAGCTACGGCCGCTGGTCCGTGGATGTGCTGGCACCGGGCGAGAGCATTCTCAGTACAGTGCCGGGCTATCCCATCTTCCCCCAGGAAAGCGCGGATTTCGTGGTGACCGATGGCACCTCCCAGGCCACGGCTTATGTCAGCGGGATTGTGGCCATGCTCAAGGCCAACCAGGGTACCCAACACCTGGATGCGTTTTCAGTCAAACGTCTGCTGATGAGCAGCGGCAAAAAGTTGAGCGCAGGTGTTGATAAGACAGCATCCGCGGCACTGGTGCGGCTGGCCGACAGCAACGGCAAAGGTGCGCTTACCTGTCAGAACCAGTGGTTCAGCCGGCGTCAGAAACCCAAGGCGGACCGCATGATCGCGCTGCCGGGCGAAACTGTCATCGTGGAATTCCAAAGCTTCAATTGCGCGAATCCGGCAGGCACGCCGCCCATCAGTGTTCAGGTCAGCCCCGGCGGCACCAGTTTCACGCTGGTGGACAATGGTACCGGGGTGGATACCATTGCCAATGATGGCATTTATTCCGGCAGCTGGACCGTTCCCCACGGCGCCTTCGAATACACGTTAAGTGGCGGCTTCGATACCGTGACAGAAACCACGGATCAGCTACAGATTCAGGCGGCCATTGTGGAAGACAACACCGACAATACCGACTGGGTGGGCAGCTGGTGGGCATCCATCTACCGGCCCGGCTTCTACGGTTACAACTACCGCTACGCAACGGTGAACGATCCGGAAAAACGCTTTACCTGGTCTCCCAGTGTGAATGATGCCGGTTATTATCGGGTCTATGCCCGCTGGCCAGCGGGCCCCAATTTTGCCACCAATGCCACCTACCGCATCCATCACCAGGACCCGGTGAACGCCACGGCGTTGACCCAGGAGGTCCAGGTGGACCAGACCTCCCAGGGTGATACCTGGATTGACCTGGGGGTTTACTGGTTTGACAACGGCACCCAGGCAATTGAATTAACGAACCTTTTTGCCAACGGTACAGTGGTGGCCGACGCCGTGCAGCTGGTACCGGAGCCCTGAGCCGTTGATATGCATCAATTCCCCCACTTAATTCATTGCTATAGTTAATAAACATGCAAAGGGAGGATAGGGTATGTTTGTGGATGATGTGGTGATTGCCGGCCTGTTAGTGGTGGGGGGAACGCTGGTCTTTATGCTGGCGGTGGGGATTTTCATCTATCAGGATGCCCAGAAAAAGAAGCATCCTCCCGGCAAGCCTGAGTGACACTTTAGCGACCGCTCGCGATGGGTAGTGATTGTCCGCCGCCCCCGAGTAGGTCGCTACGGTTCACCCTTCATATCTTCTTGCGTTCATTGTTATCATGAGGGTCAACCAGTGTGACGCAGCATGGTACAACCTATGTCCCCCTCTACCCTATTGGTGTTCAATTGCGGCAGTTCTTCGGTAAAGTTCGCAATCTTCAATCAACAGCAGCAAACGCCCCTGTGCCACGGTCAGGCCTCTGAAGTACCATCAGGGAAAGGACAGCTCACCCTGACCCACAATGGCGACACCGAATCCCGCCCCCTGCAACAGAACCATCACCGCGGTGCTGTAGAACAGATTCTGCAACGGCTGGAGCAAACCCACCTGCTGCCTGAGGTCATCGCTGTTGGTCATCGGGTGGTTCACGGCGGCGCCGGGGCACAGGACGCCCTATTGATTGATACTGACGTCAGGGCATTGATTGAGGACTGCACGGACTATGCACCATTGCATAATCCGGTCAATCTTGCCGGCATTGATGCCGTGGCCCGGCAGTTCCCCCACCTGCCCCAGGTGGCGGTGTTCGATACGGCATTCCACAGCCAGCTGCCGGCGGTGGCCCGCTACTACGCCGTTCCCAAACAATGGCGGAAGGACTGGGGAGTACAACGCTATGGCTTCCACGGCATCAACCATCATTATATTGCGCAGCGGATGGCAACAGTGCTCGAGCAGCCCGGGAAACAACAACGGGTGATCTCGGCCCATCTTGGCAACGGCTGCAGTGTCTGCGCAATAAAAGGCGGCCGCAGCCTGGACACCAGTATGGGCTTTACCCCCCTGGAGGGACTGGTGATGGGCACCCGCTGTGGTGACCTGGACCCCGGACTGATGGAGTACCTGTGTCAGAAACTGAATCTGGATATTACCGGGCTCACGGACCAGCTTAATCACAATGCCGGCCTGCAGGGGATCAGCGGACACAGCAGTGATATGCAGGCTCTGCTGCGGGCCAGCGATCAGGGCGACGAGGATGCCACCCTGGCCATCGAGCTGTTCTGCTATCGACTGGCCAAGTACATCGCCGCTTATTTCGTGCCCCTGGGTGGGCTGGACGCACTGGTGTTCACCGGGGGCATCGGCGAACATGCCTCCGCCATCCGGGAACGCACACTGCGGTGGCTGGCGCCTTTGGGTTTGTGTCTGGATCCGCGGCGTAATCACCAACCCGGGGCGACTCCCGCATGCATTTCTGCGCCGGATTCCATCCCCGTGTATGTGGTGCCGGCCAATGAAGAGTGGATGATTGCCCGCCAGTGCTTTGAGTTACTGAACGCAACCCAGGATCAGGAGAAGCCGACGTGAAAACGCTGTTACTTTCTCCCACCGGGCCCGGTGTCGGCCTGACTTCAGTGTGTCTGGGCATGATCCACGCCCTGGATCAAATGGGTTTGCGGGTGGAGTTCTTCAAGCCCATCGCCCACCACCGTCAACAGGAGGATCGTTCCACTCAACTGGTCAGGGAGCATCTAAGGCTGCAACCACCGGAACCCATCAATTATCAGCGGGCCCATGATCTGATTGCCGCAGGGCAGGCGGAACTGCTGCTGGAGGAGATTATCAGCCGGCGCCAGAATATCCTCGAACATTACCAGCAGGAAAAGCTGGATGTGCTGCTGGTGGAAGGGATAAATATCACCGAACAGGATTCGCTGTTTGCCCGCTTTAATATTCAACTGGCCCGGGCCCTGGACGCGCAGGTGATTTTATTGACCACACCCCAGGCCAACACCGTGCATGAGCTCAACAGCCGCCTGGAAAACACCGCCAGCCAGTTCGGCGGAGTCAACGATACCCGGGTACTGGGTTGCATCATCAACATGCTGAATGCCCCCCTGGACCGTCAGGGCCATATCCGTCCGGACATCACCAGTCCCTCCTATAACACCGCCTTCGGCCACGATACATTGCGCCAGCAGTTACCGGTATTGCAGCGGCAGGACTTTCACCTGCTGGGGGCTGTCCCCTGGCATCGCGATCTCACCGCGCCCCGCACTCTGGATGTGATGGAATATCTGGAGGCCAGTCCGGTAAGCGCCGGTGAGTGCCGGCAACGGCGGGTGATGCAGGTGGTGGTGGCCACCCAGCAGATCCAGGAGTTTATTCACCACCTGCAGCCGGGCACCCTGGTGATCACCTCCGCCGATCGCAGTGATATCCTGGTGGCTGCCGCCCTGGCGCAGGAACACGGCATGGCGCTGGCGGGGCTGTTGCTGACCCAGCCCCTGGTGGATCACGACCAAACACTGCAGTTCTGTCAGCGGGCCCTGGATCGGGGTCTGCCGGTCTACCACAGTGACCAGGACGCCTACCAGGTGGTGAATCTGCTGCCGGGGTTCGACAACCGGCTACCGGTGGATGACAGTAGCCGGGTGCATCAACTGAAGGAAACCGTGGCCCAGAATCTGGACAAGCCCTGGTTGCAACAGCTGGTGGCCAGTGAGCGGGCGCCGCGCCTGTCGCCGGCGGCGTTCCGTTACAGCCTGGTGCGCCGGGCCCGGCAGCAACAGCAGCGCATCGTATTGCCGGAGGGCAGTGAGCCGCGCACCATTAACGCTGCCATTACCTGCCAACACCGGGGCATTGCCCACTGCATTCTGCTGGGCAGTAAAGAAGAGATCGAACACAGTGCCCATGCCAACGGCCTGGCACTGCCCGATGAGCTGGAAATCGTCGATCCGGCCCCGTTGCGCGGGACATTTGTGGAAAAACTGCTGGAATTGCGCCGCCACAAGGGCCTCACGGAAGAGCGCGCGGTGCAGGAACTGGAGGATAATGTGGTGCTGGGCACCATGATGCTGTACAGCGGTCAGGTGGATGGCCTGGTGTCCGGTGCCGTCCACACCACCGCCAACACCATCCGCCCGGCCCTGCAGCTGATTCGCACCAAGCCCGACGTCAACATCGTGTCCTCCATTTTCTTCATGTGCCTGCCGGATCAGGTAATGATCTTTGGTGACTGCGCCATCAATCCCGACCCGGATGCCGAACAACTGGCGGACATCGCCCTGGAAAGCGCGCACTCTGCCCGCGCCTTCGGTATCGAACCCAAAGTGGCCATGATCAGTTACAGCACCGGAGCATCCGGTACCGGGGCCGATGTGGACAAGGTAAAGCAGGCCACGGATATTGTACGCCAACGCTGTCCGGATCTGCGGGTGGACGGCCCACTGCAATACGATGCCGCCATCATCAAGAGCGTGGCCAGAGACAAGGCGCCGGACAGCCCGGTGGCGGGCCAGGCCAATGTGCTGATTTTCCCCGATCTGAATACCGGCAACACCACCTACAAAGCGGTTCAGCGTAGCGCGGACGTGGTCAGCATCGGTCCCATGCTGCAGGGGCTGAAAAAACCGGTGAACGATCTTTCCCGGGGTGCCGGTGTCGAAGATATTGTCTATACCATCGCCCTGACGGCGATTCAGGCCCAGGAAGTGGAGCAGGAGGTGGAATAGTCACGGCGCTGAAGCGCTGGCGCTCAGTGGTTCACTGCCACCTCGTAGCCGCCAAACTTGCGGATATTGATGACGCCGGTGTCCAGCAACAGATACTGGCCTTTGATACCCAGCAGCGTTCCCTCCATGGTGGGATTCTTATCCAGGTTGTGGCTGACCACCTTGGTGGGGTATTCCAGCACCGGATATTCGATGGTGACCGGTTCGGCCTCCGGCAGCTCACGGATGGCATCGGCCCCCAGCTGCTGCCGCAATTGTCCGATCTCGGTTCGGCACTGATCCAGCAGGGCATCCCGTTGCGCCCGCATGTCCAGGGGTTCCACCTGGTTTTTCAGCATGGCCTGCCAACGGGTTTTATCAGCCACGTATTTCCCCAGCACCACTTCCACCAACCCGGAGTGGTAACGACTGCCCACCTGAAACACCGGCAGCGCCTGAATGGCACCCTGATCGATCCAGCGGGTGGGTACTTGATTATTCCGGGTGATCCCCACTTTAATGCCGGAAGAATTGGACAGATACACCGTATGATCCTGAAAACAGAATTGCTGCGCCCAATCCGGTTCCCGGCAGGTGCCCTCATGAAAGTGACAGGTTTCCGGCTTGACGATACAGGTATCGCACTGGGCCAGGCCGCGAAAACAGGGGAAACAGTATCCCTGACTGAAACTCTTACTGGTTTTGCGGCCGCAGTGAATGCAAAAAATCCGGCCCTGATACTGCAGCGAGATTTTGCGCCCCAATAATTCATTGAGGGCCACCTGCTGTTCACCCACCGGTAACTGATATTGCACCGGTGCCGCCAGATGGGTTTTCATTTTCGCCAGGGTGCCCTGCATGACTTTGCCTCAGTTTCGGGTCAGGCGGGATAAGCTACCAATCCCCATGCAGCGGGTCAATCGGAACCCGGGCGCTGTTCAATACCGGGCCAAGCTCTTATACTGCCGCCCTTTTACAGATTCCTACCAATCCACTGACTCACCCATGGGAGCTAGTCATGCTGAAGATCGCATTCACCACGGTGCTGTTACTCTGGGCCAGCCAGGCAGCGGCCATCTCCAATATCGAAAGTGAACGCCCCGGCCTGCCCCGGGAGGGCTGGAGTGGTCACGTGGAAGTGGGGCTGGATGGCAAAACCGGCAACCAACGGGAAAAGACCTACACCGGTGCCGCCAAGGTCACCCACCGCCAGGGGCAGGATATCCAGCTGGCCATTGCGGAACGGGCCTATGGCAGTACCCGGGGGGTGAAAGACACCGACAGCAGCTTTGTCCATGGCCGCTGGATTCATTTATTGACCGAGCGCTGGGCAGTGGAAGGCTTCGTGCAGTGGGAACAGGACGAGTTCGATAATCTGGAATCCCGCTCCCTGGTGGGAGGCGGCGGCCGCTATCAGGTGGCGGAGATTGAGGACGTATTTTCCGTGGCGGTGGGCCTGGGGGCATTCCGGGAGCGGGAGGTTCAGGATCTGCAGACCTACACAGACGAAACCTACACCACCCGGGTCAACAGTTTCGTGGTGTACCAGCACCGCCTGAATCCACAGATCATTGTCTCCAGCACCCTGTACTATCAGCCCAATATCGACCGGGTCAGCGACTACCGGGCGCTGCTGGATGCCGCACTGTCGGTGGAACTGACGGACACCCTGAGCCTGAAGGTACATTACAAGGTCACTCAGGACAGCGATCCGGCCCAAAACCTGGAGGCCGATCCCCCCATTAACAACCGGGATACCAACACCGAATATCACACCTCGCTGGTCTACAACTTCTGATCAGCCGGGCCGGGCCCGCAGCGTGCGCACACTGTTGACGCCGGTGCGCAGCACCTGCCGCAGGAACACCCGCAGGGGGCTCTCGTTGGGCTTGGGTCTGCGGCCTTCGGCGATCCGCTCCAGTTGTCTGGCGTACCACACCGTCTCCATCATCGCCATGTCGTCGATCATGGCGATGCCGGTGATGCGGGGCTTGATGGTAATTTCGCTGTCAGAACCGCTGAGCACCCGGGCACTGAAATCCGGGCACACCGCCAGGGGCCGCGCCAGACCCACCATATCGGTGGCGCCGTCGGCCACGGCCGCCGCCATACCGGCGGCGGTGCGGAACCCGCCGGTCACCATCAACGCGGTACTGACCCGGTCCCGGATCTGTTCCGCGTACTCCAGAAAATAAGCCTCCCGCGCCTGTGTGGAGGCGGCCTGCCGGCGCCCGGTCATATTGGGTGATTCGTAATTGCCGCCGGAAATCTCGATCAAATCCATACCGGCAGTATCCAGCATTTCCGCCACCGCCATGGACTCCTCCGCGGTGAACCCGCCGCGTTGAAAATCCGCCGAGTTTAGCTTGATACTCACCGGAAACCCGGGCGAAACCCGTTGCCGGATGGCCCGGTAGATTTCCAGCACAAACCGGGCCCGGTTTTCCAGGCTGCCACCCCAGCGGTCCTGACGCTGATTATGGAGCGGGGACAGAAACTGGCTCACCAGATAGCCGTGAGCACCGTGAATCTGAACCCCGGCAAAGCCGGCTTTTTCCACCACCGCCGCCGCCTTGGCAAAACGCTCAATCAAGCCCTCGATTTCCGCCTCGGTCAGCGCCCGGGGGGTTTGAAAAAACCGCTGCAGGCGCGGATCCAGGGGAATGGCCGATGGCGCCACCGGCTCGCTGGAAAGCATTTTCGGGGATTGCTTGCCGGGGTGATTCAGCTGCACCCAGAGTTGCGACTGATGCCGTTGCCCGGCTGCGGCCCACCGCCGTAATAATTCAAGGTCGCGCTCATCCTCTATGGCAACATTCCCCGGTTCCCCCAAAGCCAAACGATCCACCATGATATTGCCGGTAATCACCAGCCCGGTACCACCTTCGGCCCAGGTACGATATAGCTTTACCAGTTTGTCCGTGGGCCGGTTGTCAGCGGTACCCAGGCCCTCACTCATGGCGGACTTACCGATACGATTGCTGATAGTGGCGCCACAGCGCAGGGTTAGGGGTTGCTTCAGGCGGGATAAGTCGGTCACGGGGCCTCCCGGCAACAGGGCAAAGGTTTAGGTTGCCAGCAAGCTAGCGCATCGTCCGGGCCCGGTCAATGACAGCAACGCCCGGTCTCACCGGCGTCCAGGTTGCTGCGCCTCCCAGCCGCCGGGAATAAACCCTATTAACGGTCATAGCGCAAATTATTGCCACACAGAAGTTGCGAGATTCCGGGTTATGCAGCTATATTTGCAGGCATATCGAAACCCGGGGTTGGTTTCGACCCGTTAGTACTGCCAGGGGCGCCGCAGCGTCCGGCCGCCAATCCCGGCGGCTTACCGAATTGGGTGTGGCGTCTGGCGCTTCAGGGATTGAGGACAGCCTGCAGGGAATGCAGCGTTAACGAAGGGGCAGCCAGGATTCGCCTCTATAATAATCTGCTTCCGCTGTAGGAGTAACGTTGTTGACCGGTACAAGGACGTGGCGCTTCACCATTGCCCGATTTCCCAGACTGTTTATCCTGCTGCCCTTGGTCATTGTCGGCCTCTGTGCCAGCGGCCTGCCTCAGTTGAGTTTCAATGTGGATTACCGGGTATTCTTTGCCGAGGACAATCCGCAACTGCAGGCCTTTAACCACATCCAGGCCAACTTCAGTGCCTCGGAAAAACTACTGTTAGTTTACAGCCCGGGAGACGGTGAGGTTTTCTCTGAGCGGTCCCTTCGTACCGCCCGTGCCGCCACCGATGAACTCTGGAAAACACCCTATTCCACCCGGGTGGACTCTATCATCAACTTCCAGCGTACCCGCGCTTACGGTGACGAACTGGAGGTGGAAAACCTGGTGCCCGCGGACCGGACGCTGACCCCGGAGCAACGCCGGGACATAAAACAGTACGCGCTGAACGAACCGTTACTGGCGGACCGCCTGATCGATCCGAAGGCGCGGGTTACCGGGCTGGTGGTGACCATCGACAAACCGGGGAACTCACCCCGGGAGGCCGCCACCATCGTCGCCCATGGCCAGCAGGTGGCGGCAATGATCCGGGAGATGGACCCGGATGCCCGCGTGGATCTGACGGGTATGATTATGATGTCCAACACCTTCTCTGAAAGCGCCCGCGGGGACATGCGCACGCTGTTGCCGCTGATGCTGGTGATTATCACCCTGGGACTACGAATTTTTCTGCGCAGTTGGAAGGCCACGACGGGAACGCTGCTGGTGATTGTACTGGCGGCGGTGGGTGGCATGGGCGCCGGCGGCTGGATGGGCATTCAATTGTCCTCACCTTCTGCCGTGGCGCCGATCATTATCCTCACCATTGCCGTGGCCCATTCAGTGCACATCACCAACACCTTCCTGCGGCTACAGCTGCGCGATGCGAGACCACACAACGCCGATCGGGCGGTGGCGGAGAATCTGCGGCCCATGTTGGTGGCCGGTGTCACCACCCTGGTGGGCTTTGTGACCATGAATTTCAGTGATGTGCCCCCTTACCACGATCTGGGCAATATTGTGGCGGTGGGCGTTACCCTGGCCACCCTGCTGTCACTGACCCTGCTGCCGGCGCTGTTGCAGTTAAGCGGCGCCCGACCCAGCGGCGAGTTGGTGGTGAACCGGTTTTTGCTGCCGCCGTTATTAAAGCTGATTTTACGCCATCGCCTGGCGGTACTGCTGGTGGTGGGCCTGGGCGCGCTGTCGCTGACGCTTTTTTTGGGCCACAACCAACTCAACGACGAGTTCGTGGCCTACTTTGATGACAGCACTGAGTTCCGTCAGGCCACGGATTACACCGACCGTAATCTCACCGGGATTTACACCATGGAGTTCGCCATCGGCCGCCCGGATGTGGAAGTTGCAGTGGACCCGGCATTGTTGTCAGAGTTGGACAGCTTTCGCGGCTGGCTGTTACAACAGCCGGAGATTCGACACGTAGCCAGCATCAGTGACACCTTCAAACAGATCAATCAGAATATGCACGGCGGTGACCCCGCTTATTATCGTCTGCCCGCCAGCCGGGAGCTGGCCTCCCAGTATCTGTTGTTGTATGAGTTGTCCCTGCCGTTCGGGCTGGATCTTTCCGACCGCCTGAGCATGGATCGCAGCGCCACCCGGCTGGTGATCACTCTGCATAATATCTCCTCCCAGGAAATGCTGGAGCTGGAAGGTCGCGTGCTGCAACACGTAAATACCCTGTACCCGCACTGGAACGCCATCAGCTCCAGTCCCATGTTGATGTTCGCCCATATCGGCCAAAAAAATATCAAGAGCATGCTGGCGGGGGTGCTCACGGCGTTGGGTCTGATTTCCCTGGCCCTGGCGCTGGCCCTGCGTTCTCTGCGGCTGGGGCTGTTGAGCCTGCTGCCGAATCTGGTACCGGTGGTGGCGGTGTTCGGTCTGTGGGGCCTGATGGTGGGGGAACTGGGGCTGTCCATGGCCCTTGTGGGCGGCATGTGCCTGGGGGTGGTGGTGGATGATACCGTTCACCTGCTAAGCCGCTGGCAACGGGAGCGGTCCCGGGGCCATGAAGGCGCAATGGCGCTGCAGCGGGTACTGGCCCATTCCGGGGCCCCCATTATCATTACCAGTATTTTGCTGGCGGCGGGCTTTCTGTTGCTGGGCACCTCCAGCTTCAAACTGAACAGTGACCTGGGCACCGCCACCGGGTTGATCATTCTGCTGGCATTGATCTTTGATCTGCTGGCAATTCCCGCCTGGCTGGCCTGGACCGGACGCGCCAGCGACCAAGCCGCTACCACAGTAGTGACGGACTGACACCGCTTGGATTCTTACAGAATCAGCTCTGCCAGCCTTCCACTTTAACGCACAAGCCTTTGGCCAGCACCCGCTCACCGGGGGCTGCCTGCCCCCCGGGATTGACCGCGGACACCAACAGATATTCGGCATCCTTGATCAGGCCCCACTGGGACTTGGTTAATGCGGTTTCCACCTGTTTCTCCACTGGGATCACCCCGAGGCTTTCAATGCGGCCATCGGTTTTGGACACCGCCCATAATTGCAGATCCTGCCCATCGTCCAGTTGCGGCTTGGCCAGCATGTCCACCCGCATCACCCGCCCGGACTGGGTGAGCGTCACCACCATGGTGGGCTGTTCCGCGTCGTTTTTCATCACCGCCACATAATTGATACCCGGCACCGGCGTCTGCCCTGGCGCCCACAACAGGACCCCGGCCACCAGAGCAAAACTGAGGGCCAGCGCCGATAAATAGAGCCTGCTCAAATAATCTAAGTCACTGTTTGTAATATGAAATATGAGCTTCGAGGGTTACAATAGTGCACGAAAACCAAGCCATATGCCTCA